>NZ_JAIUGP010000005.1:282500-287500 GCF_020164655.1 Mesorhizobium sp. AD1-1 | reverse complement strand
ATCGTAGAGTTGCTCCAGCTCCGACTCCGCCTTGGAGTGGAAGACAATCCGATACTCCATCCCCTACTTGGCTTTCGCCTGCTTGGAGCGATGACGCGCCTCCAGCCGGCAGAAGACCGTGTCGGCAGGGATGCCCTTCATCGGATCCTGCCGGAGTTCAGCCAGGCGCCCTGGTATCTCCTCGCGCAGCCATTTCTCCCGCTCCGCCTCGAAATCCTCGAGCATGCGCAGGTCCGCGCGGACAACCTCGCTGGCATTGTTGTAGAGGCCTGATTCGAGCTGCTTCCTGATGAAGCTCTCGTAGTGGTCATTCAAAGCGTAATTTGGCATTTGCAACCTCCTGCGGGGAGCGATTCCGAATCTGGCGCCGATTCGGCCATGCCTTACCTCGCGTGACTCATCCGCAGAGAATCACCCTTCGCTTTGATTCGGCATGATCGAGGCATCGCTTCAACGCCCCCAGGCCGCTCGACCAACGGCACTTGCGGCTATTGCGGCGTGACACACCGGCCGCCGGCGCGATCGAGGATTCACATGCAGGTCGATATTCGCGGTCATCAGTCATTGTCATGGTCGAGGGTGGCCACAAAAGCCGGCTGAATCGAACACCACCCCGACCAAATTCATTTCGTATTTGATTGCAAATCATCACCGGCATCACCGATGCCTGGCACGAGGATCGGATGGCTTTGTCTTTTCCGTCTCCGATTCGGTTGATCCGGCCATGGCGGCGGCCTGGCGCTTCACTTGCCGGTCCCCCAAACGCAAACGGCCCGCGGGCTGTTTTGTTGAGGCTTTGTTTTGTTGTCGTACCTTGTCGGCTGAGTCCTCTTTGTGCGCCGAGGACTGCCGCTTGCGGGCACCATTGTCCCTTGAACGCGAACAGCCCGCCGGCTGATGCCAGGCGGGCTGTTGCTTAGTGAAGTTTGGTTTGCGGGACGGGATTTGGTTCTTTTGTCCCGCAGCTTCGGCTTCGCTTTCGGACCATCCGGCGTATTCCGAGAAGCTTCGGCAGTCCCCCATATCAAAACGGCGCGCGGGCATTTGTGGCTGGCGGGCTGTTTTTGAAGTTTGGTTTTGGGGAGAGGATTTGTTTTCTGTCTGGCGGCTTGGCTTGGCTGGTTGCGGGCGCCTGATGACAGGTTAGATCGCCGGCGCCACGGCACAATACAAAAGAGCCCGCACGATGGCGGGCTTTTTTGAATTTGGTTGCGGGGACAGGATTTGAACCTGTGACCTTCAGGTTATGAGCCTGACGAGCTACCGGGCTGCTCCACCCCGCGTCAATTTTTGTGTAAGCCGAGGCCTACAGATAGGTATATGGCTGACCAAATGAAAGGGCCGCTTACGCGGCCCGTGATCCCTTGGCGGGCCATTTCATAAAGAGAAGATTTCTCTCCATCCGATTTGGATGTGAGATCAACGTGCGTTTGGCAGACCTGGCAGCGACCTACTCTCCCGCGTCTTGAGACGAAGTACCATCAGCGCTGGAGCGTTTCACGGCCGAGTTCGGAATGGGATCGGGTGCAGCCGCTCCGCCATAACCACCAGGTCGGCAAAACGCACGTTGTTCGAGAAGCTTTTGAGCGAAGGCGCACAAAGAGACATCGGCAGCGGAGCTGTCGGGTGCCTCTCGGGGCTGTTCGCTGGTCTTTGTGTGCCTTTACGGTTCTTGGTCTGGCGCCTTTCGAAGCGAAGCTTCGCAAGGTCGACCGTCGGCGCTGATGCGCCGCACTCACGTAGCGCCGCCCGCAGGGCGGAACAAGCGTGAGTAAGAACAGACCATCTGACTTTGTCAGATGGGCATAAGGAATGAGAACGATCAAGCCGATCGAACTATTAGTACCGGTAAGCTTCAAGCGTTGCCGCTCTTCCACACCCGGCCTATCAACGTGGTCGTCTTCCACGGTTCTCAGGGAATACTCGTTTTAAGGTGGGTTTCCCGCTTAGATGCCTTCAGCGGTTATCCCGTCCGGATATAGCTACCCTGCTATGCGGCTGGCGCCACAACAGGTCCACCAGAGATCCGTCCATCCCGGTCCTCTCGTACTAGGGACAGATCCTTTCAATATTCCTACACCCACGGCAGATAGGGACCGAACTGTCTCACGACGTTCTGAACCCAACTCACGTACCGCTTTAAATGGCGAACAGCCATACCCTTGGGACCTGCTCCAGCCCCAGGATGCGATGAGTCGACATCGAGGTGCCAAACAACCCCGTCGATATGGACTCTTGGGGGTCATCAGCCTGTTATCCCCGGCGTACCTTTTATCCGTTGAGCGATGGCCCTTCCACGCGGGACCACCGGATCACTATGACCGACTTTCGTCTCTGCTCGACTTGTCAGTCTCGCAGTCAGGCAGGCTTATGCCATTGCACTCAGCGAACGATTTCCGACCGTTCTGAGCCCACCATCGCGCGCCTCCGTTACTCTTTAGGAGGCGACCGCCCCAGTCAAACTACCCACCATACATTGTCCCGGACCCGGATAACGGGCCGCGGTTAGACATCCATAGTAATAAGGGTGGTATTTCAAGGGTGGCTCCACCTGAGCTGGCGCCCAGGTTTCAAAGCCTACCACCTATCCTACACATGCCACTACGAATGCCAATGTAAAGCTATAGTAAAGGTGCACGGGGTCTTTCCGTCTAACCGCAGGAACCCCGCATCTTCACGGGGAATTCAATTTCACTGAGTCTATGCTGGAGACAGCGGGGAAGTCGTTACGCCATTCGTGCAGGTCGGAACTTACCCGACAAGGAATTTCGCTACCTTAGGACCGTTATAGTTACGGCCGCCGTTTACTGGGGCTTCGATTCAGAGCTTGCACCCCTCCTCTTAACCTTCCAGCACCGGGCAGGCGTCAGACCCTATACGTCGTCTTGCGACTTCGCAGAGCCCTGTGTTTTTGATAAACAGTCGCTACCCCCTGGTCTGTGCCACCCTCCTCCACTTGCGTGGAAAAGGGTCACGCTTCTTCCGAAGTTACGCGTGCAATTTGCCGAGTTCCTTCAGCATAGTTCTCTCAAGCGCCTTGGTATACTCTACCAGACCACCAGTGTCGGTTTCGGGTACGGTTTATAAGGAGGAGCTATTTCCTGGAACCACGCAGCAGCCCGTTCAATCCGATAAGATTGGACTACCTCAATGATCCGTCACTACCTCCAAGCCCACGAATATTAACGTGGTTCCCATCGACTACGCGTTTCCGCCTCGTCTTAGGGGCCGGCTAACCCTGCTCAGATTAGCTTTAAGCAGGAACCCTTGGTCTTTCGGCGGGGGAGTCTCTCACTCCCCTTACGTTACTCATGTCAGCATTCGCACTTCTGATACCTCCACCACCCCTCACGGGTATGGCTTCATCAGCTTACAGAACGCTCCGCTACCGCTTGGCCCTTGCGGACCAAACCCTAAGCTTCGGTGTATGGCTTTAGCCCCGTTACATTTTCGGCGCAAAGACCCTTATTTAGACCAGTGAGCTGTTACGCTTTCTTTAAATGATGGCTGCTTCTAAGCCAACATCCTGGTTGTTTTGGGATCCTCACATCCTTTCCCACTTAGCCATAACTTGGGGACCTTAGCTGTAGGTCAGGGTTGTTTCCCTTTTCACGACGGACGTTAGCACCCGCCGTGTGTCTGCCGACTAGTACTCCCAGGTATTCGGAGTTTGGTTAGGTTTGGTAATCCGGTGAGGACCCCTAGCCCATCCAGTGCTCTACCCCCTGGGGTATTCGGTCGACGCTCTACCTAAATAGATTTCGCGGAGAACCAGCTATTTCCGAGTTTGATTGGCCTTTCACCCCTAGCCACAAGTCATCCCGAACTATTGCAACAGTTATGGGTTCGGTCCTCCAGTAAGTGTTACCTTACCTTCAACCTGCTCATGGCTAGATCACTCGGTTTCGGGTCTAATGCGACGAACTGAACGCCCTGTTCAGACTCGCTTTCGCTGCGCCTACACCTAGCGGTTTAAGCTTGCTCGTCACACTAAGTCGCTGACCCATTATACAAAAGGTACGTGGTCACCCAGGACGAACCTTGGGCTTCCACTGTTTGTAGGCAATCGGTTTCAGGTACTCTTTCACTCCCCTTGTCGGGGTGCTTTTCACCTTTCCCTCACGGTACTAGTTCGCTATCGGTCATGCACGAGTACTTAGGCTTGGAGGGTGGTCCCCCCAATTTCAGACAGGATTTCACGTGTCCCGCCTTACTCGAGGACGATTGATTGCATTACGCGTACGGGGCTGTCACCCACTATGGCCCTACTTTCCAGAAGGTTCCGCTTGTCTCTCAATCGCCACTGGCCTGGTCCGGGTTCGCTCGCCACTACTTCCGGAGTCTCGGTTGATGTCCTTTCCTACGGGTACTTAGATGTTTCAGTTCCCCGCGTTCGCCACTTTACCCCTATGTATTCAGGGTAAGTTACCTATTATCGATACTTGGAAACCACAGCAGCAATCCGGCCTTGCGACCTTCTGGCTGCTCTGATTTTCCAAGTACCTTAGGTGGGTTTCCCCATTCGGAAATCTACGGATCAAAGGGTATTCGCACCTCCCCGTAGCTTATCGCAGCGTATCACGTCCTTCATCGCCTGTGCATGCCAAGGCATCCACCAATTGCCCTTAAGACACTTGATCGTTCTCATTGCCAATGCCCATCCGCGCAATCCCGAACGGATTGTCGCTTCAGCCTTCCCCTTACGGAGTTGGCATCCACGCAATTCCAAAGGAATTGTCGCCTGAAGCAGATCCTGTGCGGGATCAAACTTCGATGTCATTGGCACAAAAAGACCAGCTTCTCGAGATCGGTTCGAGGGTGCGGTTAGGCAAGCCCATCATATGCAGGAGATTGAGCGTCTCCCGCGACAAATCACGGCATTACTGCCATGAAGTTCGAACAAATCTTCTCTTTACAATGTCAAACAGAACAAGCGGCAAGCCAGAAGCTCACCACAAACCTTTTTTACGAATGACTTTTTTCTGACACCTCATCTCTAC
>NZ_JAIUGP010000005.1:0-280000 GCF_020164655.1 Mesorhizobium sp. AD1-1 | reverse complement strand
CGCATTGCCGTTCGACACCAAAGCCATCGAATGTGGGCGCCGCCGATCGAGCAGCGCCTCTCTTAGGAGCCCTCCTATATAGGAGTGTGCGATGGGCCTTGCGGAGAAGGTACACCGCCCCGCCTGGTAGAGTGCTCTATAGGAGAAGTGCCTGGGGGCAATTCGGTCGGAGCCTGGCGCTTCGTTGACTTCACCTGCCATGACAGGCAAATGTCACGGCCACAACAAAAGCGACAAGCCGTTCCGCCCGGGGAAGAAGCAGCCTTTCTGGATGCCAGACACGGAAGATGTCATAGCCGAACTCGGCAATGAGCCGCCGCTGATCGCGGATGGCCGCAGCGGCCCGCCCGACCGGCGCGAGGTTTCTGCACGCTGGCTGTCGGGAACATTTCTCACTGGCGTGACCTCGAGCGTGTTGATGGGCGTGGCGCTGTTCGCCGCTCTTGACGGCCGCCAGCAGCTGGCCACCCCACCCGAGATCGCCGAGTTGATCAGCCTTGCCGGCAACGGAGATTCCGGCGAAGTCGCCAAGACGACCAGGCTGGTGGCGCCGCGTCAGATCGCAAAGGCCAAGGACCGCCGCCGCATGGAAGTGTCGATGGTCACCAAGGTCGGCGACCGCGACGTCATCCACACCATGCCTTTCGTGCAGATCAAGATGGCCCTTGCCGCCGGCCACACCACCAGCCGCGCCTACCCCCCCTTCGACCCGATGCAAGTGTTCGGCGACGACGGCGACGACAATGCCCAGCCGGCGACGGCCGCTTCCGGCCAGATCTACGGCGCCAAGGTCGAAAGCGAGATGAGTCTGAAGACCGTCGATTTTCCGATCGACACGGCTTCCTTCGACGAAAAGAGCGACCTCTCCGCCGACGAGGTGGAAAAAGTGGTGCGCGAGGCCGGCACCGACCTCAGCGACGGCGCCGTGCAGGTCGCTTCGCTCCACTATGTCGATCCGCAGCGATTCGGCGAAGCCTTTGCCGAGAGCATGGCCGGCTCCTACGATGTCAAGATCGTGCCGGAAAACGTCTCGGTGGCGCCGCGAGCCACCGTGGACGACCAGGCGCCGGCTTTCGCCGAGGAAATCATCCCCTTCACCAAGGATCTCGACGTCACCGAGGCTTTTGCTGATTCGGGCTACACAGGGGAAGACGCCACCGGAATGGCCGAAGCCATCGCCAAGTTGCTCAATGCGACGGCGCTCAAGGCTGGAACCGTGCTGCGCGTCGGCCTCGAGGTTCACGGCGATGCCGCCAAGGTCGTGCGCACCAGCGTCTACGACCGGACCCAGCACATCGTCACCATCGCGCTCAACGATCGCGGCCAGTATGTGCCGGCGCAGGAACCGGATCCGAACCCCGAATTGCTGACGGCCTTCGATGATTCGTCGGCGCCGGTGGTGGTGCGCGGCAACCTGCCCAACGTCTATGACGGCATCTACCGCGCCGCCTACTCCTACGGCATGTCCAAGGCGATGACGCAGCGGTTGATCAAGCTGCTGGCGTCCGATGTCGACTTCCAGTCTCGCCTCAGCCCCGCCGACCGCATCGAAGTCCTGTTTTCGCAGCCCGACGGCGACGATCAGACCTCGGACAGCTCCGAGCTTCTCTACGTCTCGGCGACGTTCGGCGGCCAGACCCGCAACTTCTACCGCTTCCAGATGCAGGACGGCGGCACCGACTATTTCGATGAGGACGGTTCGAGCGCCGAGCAGTTCCTGTTGCGCAATCCCCTGCCCGCCGGGAAATTCCGCTCCGGGTTCGGCGCCCGCAGGCATCCGATCCTCGGCTATGTCCGCATGCACACCGGCGTCGACTGGGCAGCCCCCATCGGCACGCCGATCATCGCCGCCGGCAACGGCACGGTCGAGAAGGTCGGCTGGGCCGGCGGTTACGGCAAGCAGATCATCATCCGCCACGCCAATGGCTACGAAACCTCATACAATCACCAGAGCGCCTTTGCCAAAGGCATCGAACCGGGCGTGCACGTCCGCCAGGGCCAGACCATCGGCTTCCTCGGCCAAACCGGCCTCGCCACCGGCCCGCATCTTCACTACGAGCTGATCGTCAACGGCACCAAGGTCGATCCGATGCGTGTCCGCCTGCCGGTCGGCAAGGTGCTGAAGGGCGATGACCTCGTCGCCTTCAAGCGCGAACGCGAACGCATCGACGAACTGTTGAAGCAGGAAGACAGCGATTCGCTGAAGGTTGCGAGCGCCAAGATCGACGGTTGATCGGCTTCAGCCTGGCGTATCTTCGGCCTTTCGCGGCCATGGCAATCGATCACCGGGAATGGTCGTCCAGGCGATAACAGCCGCAAGCAGGCAAAGCAGCGCGGTCACCGAAGAAACCGCGGCAAACGCGGCGTCGCTGGCGGCGAGCCTTGTCGCATCGATGGCCGGGGCAAGCCCGGCTGGCGCCGGTTCACCAAATCCCGGGATGCCGGACGTTGCGCTCGCGTCCAGTGCATTCGCGTAGACCCACGCGGCAAGCGAGCCCATCGCCGCCACCGCGATCAGACCGCCGATGCGTGAGACGGCATTGTTGATGCCGGAGGCCGCCCCCGTGTCCTTGTCCTCCACCGCCGTCATGATCGCGGTCGACAAGGGCGACACGACCAGAGCCATGCCGAGCCCCATCAGCCCCATCAGCGGGAATGTTCCGGTCCAGAAATTGTGGATGCCGGCGTAGGTGAGCAAGGCCAGCCCGGCAAACGCAAAAGCCACGACCAGGCTGCCGCAGGCGATCGGAAAACGCGGTCCGATCCGGTCCGACAGCTTGCCGACAGGTCCCGACAAAAGCGCGATCGATGCCGACAAGGGCAGGAAGATGAAGCCGACCTCGGCCGTGCTCAGGCCCCAGCCGGCGATCAGCAGCATTGGCAGATAGAAAAGGTTGGCCGACAGCGCAAAATAGAGGAAGAACGTCGCCACATTGGCGCCGGCGAAAGCACCGACGCGAAACAGGCTGAGGTCGATCATCGGCTCGCGCTGCCGAAGCTCGAAGACGATGAAGACAGCCAGCAATACGACGCCGGCGGCAATGCTCGGCCCTGCCATGAGGCCCTCGCCGCTGGCGCTCATCGAGGTCAGCCCATAGGCAAGCGCACCGAAAGCCAATGTCGCGAGCGCTGCACCGCCGAGATCCAGGCTGCGTTTCTCCGTCGGCGCATCGGCCGGAACCTTGGCCAGCAGAAGCCAGATCGAAATCAAGCCCAGCGGCAGGTTGATGGCGAAGATCGCCCGCCAGATGCCGTCACCGAAGGCCGACAGCACGAAGCCGCCGAACACCGGGCCAAGTGCCGTGGTCAGCGCCGAAGCCGCCGCCCAGATGCCGATAGCACGGCCGCGTTCTTTCTTCGGGTAGGCCTTGGCGATGATGGCGAGGCTGCCAGGCACCATGATTGCCGCACCGATGCCCTGCAACGCGCGAAATGCGATCAGCACAATTGCATTCGGCGCCAGCGCACAGGCAAGCGAAGCGAGGATGAACAGCGCAATGCCGGCCACGAAGGCGCGGCGCAGACCGAATCGGTCGCCGGCAGCGCCCCCGGCCAAAATCAGCGCCGACAGCGTCAACGCATAGGCATTGGAAATCCACTGCGCCTCGGCAAGGCTTGCGCCGAGATTGACGCGGATCGCTGGTGTAGCGATGGCCAGGATGGAGCCGTCTATGAAGCCAAGCGCCGAGGCCAGAATTGCCGCGACCAGCACAAATCGTCGCCGCGACTGCGGACAAAACGTTCCATTCGTGACCGGATTGGTCAGCGGGACGGCGGCGGCTTCACTTGGCGAATGCATGAAACCTTGCTTAAACCCCCAGCGCACCGGCAACAACCAGCCAGTGGCTTGCTGTCGCTGAAACCAGCCGTTTGGCCAGGGTCGCACCCTGTCGGATGCAAATGGCGGCAACCATGCTAGGTTTCCGGAAGGTGCCGATGGGGAAACATCGATGAAGCGGCCACTTGAAGCATCGGCTGAGGGACGCGGCCGTATCGTCGGGATCACCGACGGCGTATTCGCCATCGCGCTCACCCTGATCGTTCTCGAAATCAGGGTGCCGGCGCACGAGGCGATCCATTCCGAACGCGAGCTGCTCGCCGCGATCGCCGCTCTGGCGCCGCGTTTCCTGACCTACGCCTTGAGCTTCCTGACGCTGACCATCTTCTGGTTTGGCCAGCAGGCGCAGCATGGTCTGATCGCCAAATCCGATCGACGGCTTGCCACGCTGAACCTTTGCTTTCTCGCCTTCATCGCCTTGCTGCCCTTCTCGACCGATCTTCTGGCCGACTTCCTCGAGTTCAGAACCGCGGTGCTGGTCTACTGGCTCAATCTGCTGGCGCTCGGCGTCACGCTGTTCGCGAGCTGGCGTTATGCGGAGAAAAGCGGCTTCGTAGCAGAGGATGTCGATGCGGAAACCAAACGCACGGTCTATCTGCGCATCATCAAGGCACAGATCCTGTGGGCGGTCGGCGCCGCACTCTCGCTTGTCAGTCCCTTGCTCGGCGTCGGCTTCATCCTGGTCGTGCAGTTGGTCTATGCCGCCGCGCTTCGCGGTTCACTGCTGCGCAAGGTTATCGGCTGAGGGCCCGCCGACAAACTCCACCGTCACGCCCGGCGAAACCAATTTGGCCAGCTCCCGCGCATCCCAGTTGGTCAGGCGTACGCAGCCATGGCTCTCGGTCTTGCCGATCTTCGACGGATCGGGCGTGCCGTGGATGCCGTAGGTCGGCTTATCCAGGGCGATCCAGACCGAACCGACGGGACCGTTCGGGCCCGGCGGAATGGTCAGGACCTTGTCATTTTGACCCTGCTTGAAATTGATGCTGGGATTGTAGGTGTAGTTCGGATCGAGCGCCACGCGCGACACCGTGTGTATGCCGGACGGTGACGGCGTATCCGACGAGCCGATGGTTGCGGGATAGGCCGCGACCAGTTTGCCGCCGGCGTCATAGGCGAAAACCTCTTTCTTGTCCTTGTCGGCGACGATACGCGCCACCGGCGTCGAAACCAGCCTGCCGAAATTGGCGACCTTGATGATCGTGCCGGGACGATTGAAATCGACCTCCGGGTTGAGCGCCTTGAGATAATTCTCGTCCATGTGAAAGCGCTCCGCGAGCGCCTCGGTCACCGACGTATAACCCATGCGGTCGAGTTGCGCCTTCTGGCTGTAGTCTTCCGGGATCGACGCGACATAGGGACCGGCCGCGTCCTCCGCTGTGATCGTGTAGTTGGCGAAGGCATCGCCGCCGGATTGCGCAAGTGCCGCCTGGATGGCGACCGCGTCGGTCGATCGCAGATTGGCGCCGGTGATCTGGTTGTAGGCGGCGAGCGCCTTGTCGACATTCGAACCGAAACGCCCGTCGATGACGCCAGGCGAAGCGCCACCCCGGTCTAGCAGCACCTGAAGGGCGGCGACATCCTGGCGCGCTCCCAGCGAAAGTGCCGGGGCAACGGTGGTCTTGTCGCCGGCCTTTGGCGGCAGAGCCGCCTGATCGGCGGGTGTCGTCGGCTGGGCAGGGTCTATCGCGGCCTCGTTCAGCGGCTGGCGCTTGATGGTACCCGGCTTAGCCGGCTGCGGCGCGTCGGGATAATTGTCGTCGTAATTGCCATCGTCCTGCGGCGCCGGCGGGTAGGCTTCGGCGGAATTGTCCCCATAGGGATCGTACTCATCCGCCGGCGGCGGGATAACGCGGCCTTCCTCTTCCAACTGCTTGCGCCGGAACCGCGCCATGTCTTCCGGATCGTCGAGATAGTAGCGGTCGTCGCCTTCGGGGGCGCGGCCCAGTTCGCGCAGTCGTGTCTCGCGGCGCAAGGCGCGGCGGTCGAGCCGGGTCTGCGGCGGCTGGATGGCGATGACCTTGCCGGTATCGGCATCGACGATCACGCGGTTGCCCCTGGCGTCGTAGTAGATGTCGAGATTGCCGTCCTGGGCGACAAGGATGCCCCCGGTATCGGCGGCGCGGACAACCCTTGGCGCATTGTCCGTCGTCGGCGCGGCGAACGCCCCGGAAGACACAAGCCCGGCGGCTAGCGCCGAGAGGGCAAAGATCGTGCGGAACATGGTGGCCAAATTCTCCGGTCCGTAAATTTGCCGCCGCCGGCATTGTCTTCTGGCGAACCCCTTCGCCAGCAAACCAGTTACACCATCCTATGGTTCCAACATGAACCGGGCATGAAGATGGCGGTTTTCCGGCGCCTCAAGGAATATAGGCTAGCTTTCGGCAAGTCCCAATTCCTTGCGCGCCTGCCTGGTAAGCTTCAGGGCGACAAGGCGATGGCTCTCGCGCAGATAGTCCTTCAGCGCGGCATCATCCATGCTCTGGCTTGTCCGACGCTGGATCCATGTCATGCCGCGCGAGGCAAGATAGGGTGCAGGCCGTAGCCCCGGCTGTTCCTTGAGCACATCATAGGCGATATCGGAACATTTGAAGGTGACGAAGAGCTGCTGGCCATCGTCCCAGCCGCCGATCGCGAAGACCTTGGCCCCCACCTTCCAGACATGGGCGCCACCCCACTGGACGACATAGGTCGTCGAAGGCAGCGAGTCGCAGAAGCTGTTGTAGTCGTCCAGTGTCATCCCCGCCCCACGTTTTATATGAAAACGCCGCGCGTCCAGGAAGGACGCGCGGCGCAGGATCAGGCTGCCGCTTCCGCCGCGACGATCGTCGGTTTGGAGCGGAAATTCAGCCGGTCGGAACCGGCTGTCACCTTGACGGTCGAGCCGTCGAGGATGTCGCCGAGCAGGATCTTCTCCGCCAGTGGGTCCTGCAATTCCTTCTGCATCACCCGCTTCAGCGGCCGCGCGCCATAGGCCGGGTCGTAGCCCTTGGCCGCCAGCCAATCCACCGCCTCCTGGTCCAGCGATAGCGTGATCTTGCGGTCGACAAGCAGGCTCTCGAGCCGCTTGAGCTGGATCTCGACGATGCGGCCCATATCCTGCCGGCGCAGCCGGTGGAACAGGATCACCTCATCGACGCGGTTGAGGAACTCCGGCCGGAACGATGCCCTGACGACGTTCATCACCTCGTCGCGCACCAGATCGACATCCTGGTCCTCGGTGAGGTTGACGAGATATTCGGCGCCGAGGTTCGACGTCATGATGATCAGCGTGTTGCGGAAGTCGACCGTGCGGCCCTGGCCGTCGGTCAGGCGGCCGTCGTCGAGCACCTGCAAAAGCACGTTGAACACATCCGGATGCGCCTTCTCGATCTCGTCGAACAGCACGACCTGATAGGGCCGGCGCCGCACCGCTTCGGTCAGCGCGCCGCCTTCCTCATAGCCGACATAGCCGGGAGGCGCGCCGATCAGCCGGGCGACCGAGTGCTTTTCCATGAACTCCGACATATCGATGCGCACCATGGCGCTCTCGTCGTCGAACAGGAAGCTCGCCAGCGCCTTGGTCAACTCGGTCTTGCCGACACCCGTCGGTCCGAGGAACATGAACGAGCCGATCGGCCGGTTCGGATCCTGCAGGCCCGCGCGGGCGCGGCGCACCGCTTTCGACACAGCTTGCACCGCCTCGCCCTGGCCAACGACGCGCTTGCCGATCTCGTCTTCCATGCGCAGCAGCTTGTCGCGCTCGCCCTGCAGCATCTTGTCGACAGGAATGCCGGTCCAGCGCGAGACGATATGGGCGACGTGGTCGGGGGTAACCACCTCTTCGACCATGCCGGCTTTGCCGTCCTGGGCCTCGGCCTCCTTCAGCTTCTTTTCCAGTTCCGGAATCTTGCCATAGGCAAGCTCGCCGGCGCGCTGGAATTCACCCTTGCGCTGGGCAATGGCAAGGTCGTTGCGCGCCTCGTCGAGCTGCTTCTTCAGGTCGGCGGCGAGCCCGAGCTTCTGCTTCTCGGCCTGCCACTTGGCGGTGATCTCGGTCGATTCCTCCTCAAGGCCGACGAGTTCCTTTTCCAGGCGGGCGAGCCGGTCCTTCGAAGCATCGTCCGTCTCGACCTTCAGCGCCTCGCGCTCGATCTTGAGCTGCATGATGCGGCGATCGATCTCGTCCAGCGCCTCGGGCTTGGAATCGACCTGCATGCGCAGCCGCGATGCGGCTTCGTCGACCAGGTCGATCGCCTTGTCCGGCAGGAAGCGATCGGCGATGTAGCGGTTGGACAGCGTCGCCGCCGCCACCAGCGCTGAATCCGAAATGCGCACCTTGTGGTGCTGCTCGTATTTCTCCTTCAGGCCGCGCAGGATCGAAACGGTGTCTTCCACCGTCGGCTCGTCGACGAAAACCGGCTGGAAGCGCCGGGCAAGGGCTGCATCCTTCTCGACATGCTTGCGATACTCGTCGAGCGTGGTGGCGCCGACGCAGTGCAGCTCGCCGCGCGCCAGCGCCGGCTTCAGCAGGTTGGACGCATCCATGGCGCCATCCGCCTTGCCGGCGCCGACCAGCGTGTGCATCTCGTCGATGAACAGGATGATGTTGCCGCTGGCCGAGGTGACTTCGGAGAGCACGGCCTTCAGCCGCTCCTCGAACTCGCCGCGATATTTGGCGCCGGCAATCAGCGCGCCCATGTCGAGCGCCATCAGCTGCTTGTCCTTCAGCGATTCCGGTACGTCGCCATTGACGATGCGCAGTGCCAGGCCTTCGGCGATCGCCGTCTTGCCGACGCCGGGTTCGCCGATCAGCACCGGATTGTTCTTGGTGCGGCGCGACAGCACCTGGATGGTGCGGCGGATCTCGTCGTCACGGCCGATCACGGGGTCCAGCTTGCCGGCACGGGCATCCGCAGTCAGGTCGCGCGCGTATTTCTTCAGCGCGTCGTAGCCCTGTTCGGCACTCGCCGAATCGGCGGTGCGGCCCTTGCGGACATCGTTGATGACCTGGTTGAGCGCCTGCGCGGTGACGCCGGCCTTGGCCAGTATGTCGGCGGTCTTGGCCGACTTTTCCATGGCGAGCGCCTGCAAGAGCCGCTCGACCGTGACAAAACTGTCGCCGGCTTTCTTGGCCAGTTCCTCGGCGGTCGAAAACACTTTCGCCAGCGGCTGGGCCAGATAGAGCTGGCCATTGCCGCCCTCGACCTTGGGCATCGCTTCGAGCGCCGTCTCGACGCCAAGCTTGACGTCGCGGACGTTGCCGCCGGCGCGTTCGATCAGCGACGCGGCCAAGCCCTCGTCGTCGTCGACGAGCACTTTCAGGATATGTTCAGGGGTGAATTGCTGGTGGTTGCGGGAAAGCGCCATGGTCTGCGCGGACTGGATAAAGCCGCGCACGCGCTCTGAGTATTTCTCAAGGTTCATATCTGTCTCCTTCCATCACCGGCCCGCTTTGCGGCACCGGATCCGATTGCGGTGACGGACCCGCTCATTCGAGCCGGGTCCAGTTGAGGCTGATATGGTGCACAGGCGCTGAACCCTCAAGACGTCCCGATATCGGCAACCACATAATATTGCACGGCCGCCCAAACGAAAACGGCGGAGATTTCTCTCCGCCGCTCAATGCCTTGAAATGCCGTTGGGTCAGTTATCGATATCGACATTGACCGGTTGGGCGTTGCCGCTGTCGGCCGGGGCCGCAGCCACCTCGCCGGCGTCGGTCCCGGAACTGGCATTGTCACTACCGCCATCAACCTGATCGGCGTTGACGCGCGGGCGGCGCGGACGACGCGGACGACGGGCAGCACCGCTTTCGGCGGCCGCCTCGTTGAGTTCGGCCTGGGCGGCAAGACCTGCCGGGGAAAGGTTCTCGAACGACGGAGCCGGTTCGGCCGGCGCCACAGATTCGGTCGGCGAAACGGCTTCGCCCTGGACCGGGATCTCGTTGCCCTGGGGCTGACCACCTTGCTCGGCGGACGATGAAAAGTCGCGCTGGCCGTTCTGGCCATAGCCGCCATTGGGGCGGCGATCACGATGGCGCCCGCCATTGTTGTCGCGGCCGCCATTGTTGCGCCCGCCATTGTTATCGCGGGCCTCGCGGCCACCTTCCCGGTTCAGCGCGACCTCGGCCGGCGTACCTTCGATAACCGGCTGCGGGCCGGCGCCATGGTTGACCACCGGGATCTGGACGTCGGAAGCAGCGTTGCTGTTGTTGCTGCTATTGTCGAAATCGTCGCGGTCCTCATCGCCATCATCGTCGAAATCATCGCGATTCTGCTGCGTGTTCTGGATTGGCATCTGCGCCTGTGCGGCCGCAATGATGCGATTGTAATGCTCGGCGTGCTGGAGATAGTTCTCCGCCATGACCCGGTCGCCGGAGCTGTGTGAATCACGGGCAAGGGTGGCGTATTTTTCGGCGATCTGCTGAGCCGAACCGCGGATCTTCACGTCCGGGCCATTGCTCTCGTAGTTGCGCGTCAGGGGATTAGGCCCCTTGCGGTTGTTGTTGTTATTGTTGTTATTGTTACCACCGCCGCCGCCATTGTTGTTGCGACCGCGCATGCGCCTGTTCTGCTGTTGTGGCCTCATCAAACTCTCTTCATTTTGAAATTTTCGAAAAACTCTTCACGAACGGAGGCGCTCATGCAGCCAGCCGTTTCGTCTCTTCACCGGCGTTCGCCCGCATCGATTGCGTTGGCGCCACGTGTCTTCCTGTTCCGGTTACATCACTTGCCGGACGATTCCCGCACGAAGCTTGGGCATCGTTTGCGCAAGAAGGCAGCTATTTCCAAGGAAAACCGAATCGCTAAGAGCACTGCCTGCTTCGTCTCATCCGGTTAAGGCGACCCTAGCCGCATTCCCCGGCATTGCCAAGCGCTTTTTTGCACTGCGTCAAGGCTTTATCCTTTCAAAGACAATAACCCTGTCGTTTCCACCGAGGTCACGGAAAACACTGCCCGGCGCATAGCCGGCTGCAGTGAATATCTCGCAGACCTCGTTGCGTTGCGTATGGCCGATCTCGACCGCAATTCTGCCTTCAATTTCCAAAAACCTTGCCGCTTCCGCAGCGATGGTTCTGTAGGGGTTCAGACCGTCCGCGCCGCCATCCAGGGCTAGGCGCGGGTCGAAATTGCGGACTTCGTCCTGCAGATTTCCAATGTCTTCGGAAGATATATAGGGAGGGTTTGCGACAATTACATGGTACCGGCCGGAAACTTTTTCGAACCAGTCCGACTGCAGCGCCGTGAACCGGCCCGCAAGGCCCAGTTGCCCGGCATTGCGGGCCGCCGTCGCCAGCGCACCCGCGGACAGATCGACGCCGGTGGCATTAGCCGTCGGCACGACGCTGAGCAGCGCCAGCGCAATGGCGCCGGTGCCGGTGCCAAGATCGAGGATGCAACACTCGCCTTCCTGCGTCGCAACCGCCTTGACGAAGGGCAATATCGCCTCGACCAGCGTTTCGGTATCCGGCCGCGGTTCCAGCGTTTCCGGCGACAGCGCCAGGCGCAAACCGTAGAATTCACGATAGCCGAGGATGCGATGCACAGGTTCGCCGCCGGCGCGGCGTCTCAAGGCGGCATCGATTTCGGCAACAGCGCCGGCGCCGACCCTGCGTTCGGGGTCCGCAATGGCTTGCGTGCGCGTCGTGCCCGAAAAATGCTCGACGATCAGCCTCGCATCGAGCGTCGGGTCGTCGACGGTGCTGCCGAGCCGAGCCCGCGCTTCCCGCAGCAGCGGCCCGAGCGCGTTGGGCAGGTCAGTCATCGATGCCGATGTCGGCGAGCAGCTTGGACTGATGATCGGCGATCAGCGCGTTGATGATCTCGTCGAGTTCGCCCATCATCACCCGGTCGAGCTTGTAGAGCGTCAAATTGATGCGATGGTCGGTGACGCGCCCTTGCGGGAAATTATAGGTGCGGATGCGTTCCGAGCGGTCACCGGAGCCGACCTGTGACTTGCGCGATTCGGAGCGCTCCTCGTCAGCCTTGCCGCGTTCGAGATCATAGAGGCGGGCGCGCAGGATCTGCATCGCCTTGGCGCGGTTCTGGTGCTGCGATTTCTCAGCCTGCACGACCATGATGCCGGTCGGCAGATGGGTGATGCGGACGGCCGAATCGGTGGTGTTGACGTGCTGGCCGCCCGAACCCGAGGCGCGCATCGTGTCGATGCGGATGTCTTCGGCCCTGATGTCGATGTCGACCTCTTCGGCCTCGGGCAGCACCGCGACGGTTGCCGCCGACGTGTGGATGCGCCCGCTGGCCTCGGTCGCCGGCACGCGCTGCACGCGGTGCACGCCGGATTCGAATTTCAGATGCGCAAAGACGCCCTTGCCCGACACCGTGGCGATGATTTCCTTGTAGCCGCCGGCATCGCCATCGCTGGCCGAGGCGGTCTCGAAACGCCAGCCGCGTTCGGCGGCGTAGCGTTCGTACATGCGAAACAGGTCGCCGGCGAAGAGCGCGGCCTCATCGCCGCCGGTGCCGGCGCGGATTTCGAGAATGGCGTTCTTGTCGTCGGCGGCATCCCTGGGCAACAGCAGGATCTGAATGTCCTTCTGCAGCGCCTCGATGCGGTCCTCGACCCCTGGCAGCTCGGCCTCGGCCAGCGCCCGCATCTCGGCGTCGGTGCCCCTGTCGGCAAGCATGGCTTCGAGGTCGGCCTGTTCATGCTCGGCCGCGCGCAGCGCCCTGACCTTGGCCACCATGTCCTGGATTTCGGCATATTCGGACGCCATCCGCACATAGGCGTCCGGCGCCGGGCCGGCCGACATCTGCGCTTCGAGCATCTCGAAACGCTTGACGACTTGATCCATACGATCGCGGGGCAAATTGACCATGATGAGGCTGCTATAACGGGATCGAACGGTCGTCGGCAAAGGCCTGCAGCAGCGCCCGCATCGGCAGGCCCTGTGCCGGAGCCATCAGATTGTCGTCGAAAAACGCCTTCAATTCGTCCAGCGGCAGTTCCGTCAGCATCGCCTTGACCGGCCCGATCGAGGCCGGCGACATCGAGATCGAGCGGAAACCGAGTCCGATCAACGCCATCGCCGAGATCGGCTTGCCGGCGAGTTCGCCGCACAGCGTCACCGGCGTGTGATTGCGGACGCCGGCATCGGCGATCTGCTTGAGGACGCGCAAGAAGGGTGCCGACAGCGTGTCGAAGCGGTTGGCCAGTTGCGTGTTGCCGCGGTCGACGGCCATAACGAACTGGAACAGGTCGTTCGAACCGACCGAGACGAAATCGACCGCTTTCATCAATTCATCGAGCTGGAACAGCAGCGACGGCACTTCAAGCATCGCCCCCAGCTTCAGGCTGGTCGGCAAATGATGGGCAAAGCGCGACAAATGCCGCACCTCGCGGTCGATGATCTCGCGTGCCTGGGTAATCTCGCCGAGTTCGGTCACCATCGGCAGCATCAGCTTCAATTCGCGGCCGCCGCTGGCCTTGAGCAAAGCGCGGATCTGGGTGCGCAGCAGGCCCGGCCGGTCGAGCGTCAGGCGGATCGCCCGCCAGCCAAGCGCCGGGTTCTCTTCCTGGATCGCGCCCTTGAAATAGGGCAGCACCTTGTCGCCGCCAATGTCGATGGTGCGGAAGGTGACGGGCTTGCCGCGCGCCGCTTCGAGCACGTCGCGGTAGAGCTTTTCCTGGGCCTCGGCCCGGGGAAAGGTGGAAGCGACCATGAATTGCAATTCGGTGCGGAACAGACCGATGCCGGCCGCACCCGCTTCGGCAAGCTGCGGCAGGTCGACGGCGAGACCGGCATTCATCAGCAAATCGACCTGGACACCATCCCTGGTCGTCGACGGCTTCTTGCGCAGTTCGCGGTAGACCTCTTGCCGGCGCGCCCTGAAACGCACTTTTTCGGCATAAGCGGCCTCGAGATCTGGCTGCGGCCGCAAATGGATCACGCCCTCCTCGCCGTCGACGATGATGGCATCGCCGTTTTCCGCCATGGAAACAGCGCCCTTCATCTGGCCGGCGACGGGGATGCCCATGGCACGCGCGACGATGACGACGTGGCTGGTCGCTGCACCGTCCTCGAGCACCAGCCCGCGCATCTTGTCGCGGGGATAATCGAGCAGTTCGGCAGCCCCCATCGAACGGGCGACGATGATGGCGTCCTTAGGCAGCGATGCCGCGACATCTTCCGGCCCGCGCCCCATCAGCTGGCGCAGCAGGCGGTTGGCGAGGTCGTCGAAATCGCTCATCCGCTCGCGCAGATAGGGATCGGTCATGTGCAGCATGCGGGCGCGCATGTCGCTCTGCACCTTTTCCACCGCCGCTTCGGCCGTCAGGCCGTTGCGGATCGCCTCTTCCAGCCGTCGCACCCAGCCGCGATCGTTGGCGAACATGCGATAGGCTTCCAGCACCTGGCGATGCTCGCCCTCGAAGGCGACGTCGCGGCGTTCCAGCATGTCGTCGATGGACAGCCTGAGCGAGCTGAGTGAGGTCTCCAACCGGCGAACCTCTTCCTCGCTGTCCTCGTTGAACAGATTGGTGACGACGATGCGCGGCTCGTGCAGCACGACATGGCCAAGCCCGACGCCTTCATTGAAGGACAGGCCGGTGAAGCTGACAGGACGGCGCAGATCGAGTTCGAGGCCGGGCCGGGTCAGCCGCGCCAGATCGCCGGTGGCGATCATCTCGGCGATCACCATCGCCGTGGTTTCCAGCGCCTCGACCTCGTCGTCGCGGTAGTGGCGCATGGTCTTGTTCTGCACCACCAGCACGCCCAGCGTGCGCCCTGCCCGCAGCACCGGCACGCCCAGGAACGAGTTGTAGATCTCTTCCCCGGTCTCCGGCAGGTAGGCGAAGGCAGGGTGTTCCTGCGCATTGGACAGGTTGAGCGGCCGCGCGCTGGCGGCGATGGTGCCGACCAGGCCTTGGCCCAGCCGCAACTGCGCCAAATGGACGGCGTTCGGGTTCAGGCCTTCGGTGGCGTAGAGTTCGAGCACCGAATCGGCACGCAGCACATAGAGCGAGCAGACTTCCGCGACCATGTTTGAGGCGATGTCGCGCACAATCCGGTCAAGCCGCTCCTGCGGCTCCAGCGGCTCCTGCATGAGCTCGCGGAGCCGTTTGAGCAAAACGCGCGGGCCACTGGCCTGATCACGCATCGCGGCTTGTTCTCCAATGGGCATTCTGCCCGCCGCAGTTTCCACCGCGACCGGCGCACACGCAACAACTCAAATCGTTCTCGCTACTGCTTATCCAGACCGTAGACGGAATGCAAAGTACGAACCGCAAGTTCCGTATACGGGCCGTCGATCAGGATCGAAATCTTGATCTCCGAGGTCGTGATGGCGCGGATGTTGATCGATTTGTCGGCCAGCGCCTTGAAAGCGGTGGCGGCGACGCCGGCATGGCTCCTCATGCCGATGCCGATGACCGAAACCTTCGACATGCCGGCTTCCGACTGCACGACATCGTAGCCGATCGAGGCCTTGAGGCGTTCAAGCACGGCCAGCGCCTTGTCGACATCGCCCGACGGCACGGTAAAGGTCATGTCGGTGAACTTGCCGTCCTCGGAAATGTTCTGGACGATCATGTCGACATTGATGTTGGCCTCGGCCAGCGGCCCGAAGATGCCGGCGGCAACGCCCGGCCGGTCGCCGACCCGGCGCAGTGAAATCTGCGCTTCGTCCTTGGCGTAGGCAATTCCGGTGACGACCTGCTGTTCCACGATCTCTTCCTCGTCGCAAATGAGCGTTCCGGGCGGATTGAGCAAATCCCCCATTCCGGGCGCATCGGGATCGTCGAAGGACGACCGCACGAAGGTACGCACCCTGTGCACCATGGCAAGCTCGACCGAACGCACCTGCAGAACCTTGGCGCCGAGCGAGGCCATTTCAAGCATTTCCTCGAACGAGATCTTGGCCAGCCGCCGCGCCTTGGGCTCGATGCGTGGATCGGTGGTGTAGACCCCGTCGACATCGGTGTAGATGTCACAGCGATCGGCTTTGACCGCCGCGGCGATGGCGACAGCACTGGTGTCGGAGCCGCCGCGGCCGAGCGTGGCAATACGATTGTCCGGGCCGATGCCCTGGAACCCGGCAATCACCGCCACCTGGCCCTCGCCGAAGCGCTTGATCAGGAACGCACCGTCAATGTCGAGGATGCGCGCCGCCCCATGCGCATTATCGGTCTTGATCGGGATCTGCCAGCCCTGCCAGGAGCGGGCGTGCACGCCCATGTTCTGCAAAGTGATGGCCAGCAGGCCGGCCGTGACCTGCTCGCCGGAAGCGACGACCGCATCATATTCGCGTGCGTCATGCATCGGCGAGGCCTCACGCGTCCAGCCGACCAGTTCGTTGGTCTTCCCGGCCATCGCCGAAACGACCACCGCCACCTCATGGCCGGCGTCGACCTCGCGTTTGACGTGACGCGCCACGTTGCGGATGCGGGCGATGTCGGCGACGGAGGTTCCGCCGAATTTCATCACGATGCGCGCCATGGGAGCGAAATGCCTTTGACTGAAGCCGGATCCCAGCCAAAAGCCGGAATCCCGAAAAGCGGAAGGCCGGCTGACGCCGGCCGCTGAATGCGCGGCCTCCTTAGCCAAATGACGAAGGTTTCGCAAGGCTGGCGGCCAATTGCCGGCTCCAGAAGCCGGCATATTGCCTTCCGCCCCGGCGCCGCCTACGAAATGCTGCCTGCGGGGAATTCTTTTGGTTCGGCATAGCAGATGATGATTGCTCGGTTTCGACGTGCCATGCGATGGCAATCGCTCCCGCTTGTCGCAGGCTTTGCGGTGCTGGCGCTTATTGTCGGCAGCCGTGCCATGCTGGTCGAGGAACAGCGGGCCAACCGCGCCGCCGCGCGCGAGGCAATCGAATATCAGCAATTGCTTTCGGGTCTGCTTTCTCTGGCACAGGAAGCCGAGAACGGCCAGCGTGGCTACCTGCTGACCGGCGAGAAATCCTATCTCGAACCCTATCGGAGCGCTGTCGGCGCCATTCCGGGGCAACTTGCCCGTATCGACAGCTTGACCGCCCCCGACGACCAGTTCGTCCAGCCGATCAACCACATCAAGGACGCGCTTTCGCAAAAGCAGGCTGAACTGGCCGAGACGATTGCCCTGTACGACCAGGGCAATGCGACGAAAGCGCTGGATCTGATTCGCAGCGGCCAGGGCAAGGCAGTCATGGACGAAATCCGAACCAGCATGGATACGGTCCGACGCATCAGCGCCGCAGCCGTCGCCGCGCGCGACGCGCATACCGACCAGGTCGAGACCTGGCTACGCATCGGTTCGGTGGCGGCACTGCTGGCGATCTTCCTGCTTGCCGGCTACGCGATCAGGGAATCGCGCCGCCGCTTCCTTGAGGTGGCGGTCGCCCAGGAGGAGTTGGTGCGCAAGAACGTCGCGCTCGGCAGTGAGATCGAGACACGTGAAAAGGCAGAATCCCAGATCCGCCAGATGCACAAGATGGAGGCGGTCGGCCAGCTTACAGGCGGCATCGCCCACGACTTCAACAACATGCTGGCGGTGATCATCAGCGCCATGAACCTAGCCCAGCGCAAGCTGGCGCGCGGCGAGCACGATATCGCACAATTCATCGACGCGGCGATCGATGCCGCGACCCGTGCCGCCAATCTGACGGCCCGGCTGCTCGCCTTCTCGCGTCAGCAGCCGCTGGCGCCGCAGATCGTCGACGCCAACCGCCTGCTGACCGGGATGTCCGACCTGATCCGTAGGGCACTCGGCGAAACCATCCGCATCGAAACGGTGCTGGCGGGAGGCTTGTGGAAAACCCATGCCGACCCGAGCCAGATCGAGAACGCCGTTCTCAACCTGGCCGTCAACGCCCGCGACGCCATGGGCGATGACGGCAAGCTGACCATCGAGACCGCCAACAGCCATCTCGACGACAGCTACGCCGCCGCCCATGCCGAAGTCGCGGCCGGCCAGTATGTGATGATCGCCGTCAGCGATACCGGTTCGGGCATGACCCCCGATGTCATGGCCAAGGCCTTCGAACCCTTCTTCACCACCAAGCCGGTCAACAAGGGCACCGGCCTTGGATTGAGCCAGGTGTTCGGCTTCGTCAAACAGTCGGGCGGCCACGTCAACATCTATTCCGAGCCCGGCGAAGGCACGACAATCAAGATCTACTTGCCGCGGTATTTCGGCGCCGAAGAGCCGGCCGTGCCCACCGGGCGCGGCGACAACCCCGCCGCACCGGTCGCCGAAACGATCCTTGTCGTCGAGGATGATGCCCGCGTGCGGGTCTCCACCGTCGAGGCCATACGCGAACTCGGATACACCGTCATTGATGCCGCGAGTGGCGAGGAAGCGTTGCAGAAACTGGCGGAGAACCCGAAGGTCGCCCTGCTGTTCACCGACATCGTCATGCCCGTCATGAACGGCCGCAAGCTGGCGGAAGAGGCCGTTGCCCGCATGCCGCTGCTGAAGGTGATCTTCACCACCGGCTTCACCAGGAACGCCGTGGTCCACAACGGCGTGCTCGACCACGACGTGCATTTCCTCGCCAAGCCCTTCACCATCGAGCAACTGGCGGCGAAACTGCGTGACGTACTCGGCACGACGCAGGTCGCGGCGGACTGATCACAATCGCTTCAGCCTGACGCAGCCGCGCGTCTCCAAAGGCCGGGATAGTCGACAACGAAGCCGTGCGGCGAGACGTTGAGGGTTTCGTCATAGCCGAACACCGGCGCGGCATAGGCATAGCGAACCGTGTCGAGACGCCGATAGGTCTGATCGAGGCGCACCAGCCTCAGTTCAGGGAAAGTCAGGTAGGCGGCCGGGGCAGGCGACGCTTCGCCGATCCCGAGGCCATACCGGCGGATCGCCACCAGGTTCGATGCCGGTGTGAAGCCAAGATCAACGTCGACAAGGCCGTCGACGCCCTGCTGGACTTCGCCGTTCAGCGTCCACTGGCCGTTGAAATCGCGTTCGATCGCATAGTGCAGCTGGCGCGTGCCGAGAAAGCCTTCGACAAGCGCCGCCCGTGTGTGCCAGCCGGCATCGCAATCCACCCCGTAGGCGAGGCAGCACGGCTTGCCGTCGTGGATGAAGATGGCTTGTCCCTTGAGGCTGTGCCCGCCATCGGTCTGCGCAAGCAGACAGGCATCATGCCCCTCCACGTCCAGCCGATGCCAGAGGATCGAAGCCGTCATTGCTGTCATCGTCACCTCCTTCGAGTTCAAAACGATGATGTGTTCCTTCGCCCGCCAGGCCAATTGTGTTTCACCGCGGCGCACTCCAGCTGACATGCCCTGACAGAATCCGGCTCCCTGCCGGCAGAGGAAAATTGTTGCCTTGACATTCGCGGCTTCACGCCCGACTTCCTAGCGCATGACCCCGAAATCGAAGTCGATTTCGGAAAGGATCATGCGCAGAATCTAAAGTGCTACAGCGTCCTTTGCGCGTCCAAGAGGACGCGCGGCGCTGTAGTGTCGAGGAGACCAACTATGCCAGAGCCCCGACGATCGACGATCGATGCCGGAGAAGTGGAACGCTTTTCCGCCCTTGCCGCCGAATGGTGGAACCCGAACGGCAAGTTCCGTCCCCTGCACAAATTCAATCCGGTCCGGCTGGCCTATATCCGCGACCAGATAGCGACGCGCTTCGGCCGTGACCCACGCGCTGCAAGGCCTTTCGAGGGACTGCGCATCCTCGATATCGGTTGCGGCGGCGGACTTTTGTGCGAGCCGATGGCGCGGCTTGGCGCCGAGGTTGTGGGCGCGGATGCCTCCGAAACCAACATCGAAGTGGCCAAGCTGCACGCCGCCGAAGGCAATGTCAGCGTCGACTATCGCGCCACGACGGCCGAGGACCTTGCCGACGCCGGCGAGAAATTCGACGTCATCCTCAACATGGAAGTGGTCGAGCATGTCGCCGACATCGACCTGTTCGTCGCCAAATGCGGCGAGATGGTGCGGCCCGGCGGCATCATGTTCGTGGCCACCATCAACCGCACGCTGAAGGCGCTGGGCTTAGCCATCATCGGCGCCGAATATGTGCTGCGCTGGCTGCCGCGCGGCACCCACCAGTTCGGCAAGCTGGTGCGCCCGGAAGAGCTCGAAAAGGCGCTTGCCGGCGCCGGCCTGACTATCATCGACCGCACCGGCGTCACCTACAATCCGCTGGCCGACCGCTGGGCGCGGTCGAAGGACATGGACGTCAACTACATGGTCCTGGCGGAAAAAGGCTCGGTCTGACCTTATTCAGAATTCAGCGGCCGGTAGCCGCCGCGCCAGTAGATCAGCGCCTGGCCGGCATCGGACGTGCGCACGGCCTCGACCGAACCGATGACGATGGAATGCGTTCCGCGATCGATCATTTCATCGAGGCTGCAGTCGAATGCGGCCACCGCATCCGAAAGCAGCAAAGCTCCGGTCTTGAGCGTCACCCATTCGGCGCCCTCATAGCGGTCCTTGCCCTTGATGCCGCCGAAGCCGGAGAACCGCTCGGCCACGCGCTGATGCTGGGGGCCAAGCGAGTTGACGCCGAAATGCCGGTAGCGTTCGATCACCGGCCAGGTCGACGATGACCGGTTGACACAGGCGATCACCTTGGGCGGCTCGGCCGACAGCGAGACGACCGAAATGACCACCAGACCGGAGCGATCCTCGCCGGTGCCGGCGGTGATGACGCTGACATTGCCGACGATCAGCCGCATCGCGGCGCGAAAATCAGCTACATCGACGGCAGTCTCCTCGGATGTCTTCGGTTCGGTCATGGCTTGCTCCAGAGCACGATTCCAAAAAGGGAAAGGTCCTCGGAAAAGACCACGCTCAAACAAGAAGATAAAGCAGATCTGGATACAAATTCAGGTGAGATCGGCTCCAGGCGCGAAGGCAGTTCGGATCCCCTGCGACCGCTCACGCCTTCTGGCTTTGTGCCCTGGTGGTGATGAACACGCCGGCGGTGATGATGAGCGCGCCTGCCCAGGTCAGCAACTGATAGTGCTCGCCAAGGAAGAGGGTTCCGGCAAACAGGCCGACGGCCGCCGCCACATAACCGATCTGGCTGAGATAGACCGGACCGCCGACCGCCTGCAGCCGGAAGAAGAACGCGAACATCGCCGATGCCGACGCGACCTGCGCGACGACGACCAGCGGCACGCCGCCGAGTGGGACGAAAGCTTCGCCGCCGAACAGGAGGAGAATGCCGGCAAGCAGCATCGCCGCCGACGCCAGATGGCTGCCGACGGCAAGCTCGATCGGGCCGGTGCCGTCCGGCCAGTCGACCGTGCGATAGATGTTGCCGGCGGCAAGGCTGACCGGGATGAGCAACCCCATCGCCACCCAGAACAAATCGGCCGGCTGGCCGGCCTCGCCGCGCGTCACCGCGACCATGACGGCGCCGACGAAGCCGACGGCGATGCCGACAATGCCCAGCATGTTGGGGCGCCGGACACGCAGCAGGATCGAGAACACCAGCGTGATGACCGGCGACAGGGTGAACATGATGCCGGTGTAGCCGGCGCCCAGATGCGGGATGGCCGAGAACATCAGGAGATTGGGGACAGCATAGGACACCGCGGCGGTGACGAAGAAATAGCGCAATTTGTGCGCGGTGAGCCGGACCCGCTTGCCGCGAGCCAAGAGCATGCACAGCAAGACCCCGCCGGCGCCGAGCGAGATGACGAAGGCCCAGACCATGGCCGGCACGCCGGCAGCCGTGGCGAGCTTGCCGAACGGCAGCGTCAGGCCGAGCAGGCCGCCGGTGACGACCAGCAGGCCGAGCGCCGAATCCCAGAGAAGCTTCATTGACCGAATCCTGTAGCGCGGCTCTTGGCCGGCATTGCATCTTGCAGTAAGATAACGTAAAGATTCTTAACGTCAAGATAAATGATGGTGAGACAGTTGGACAGGGCAGCACGGGCG
Source organism: Mesorhizobium sp. AD1-1 (assembly GCF_020164655.1). NCBI lineage: Bacteria > Pseudomonadati > Pseudomonadota > Alphaproteobacteria > Hyphomicrobiales > Phyllobacteriaceae > Mesorhizobium > Mesorhizobium sp. AD1-1. Next base: position 258,324 of record NZ_JAIUGP010000005.1, on the reverse strand, counting down.
ATCGAGCAATGGAAGCGGGAACGACCCGATCTGGACGTCTCGCCGATGGGTGTGCTCGGGCGGCTGAACGAGGCCGCCTCGCTGATCGCCCGCGAGCGCCTGGCGCCGTTGTTTGCCCGTTATGGATTGCAGTCCGGGGAATTCGACGTGCTGGCAACGCTGCGCCGCTCTGGATCACCCTACGCCCTGACGCCGACCGCCCTCTATGAAGCGACGATGGTGACGTCAGGCGCCATGACCAACCGGCTCGACCGGCTCGAAACGTCCGGATTGATCCTGCGCGGGCCGCACCCCAACGATCGGCGCGGCATTGTCGTGAGGCTGACCGAAAAGGGCCTCGCGTTGATCGATGAGGCTATTGCCGCCCATGTTGCCAACGAGCATGAGATTCTTTCCGGCCTGACACCGGCCGAACGGGAGACGCTCTCTCGGCTGCTTGAGAAATTGATCGGGAGCGTGAGCTAAGCCGGGTCAGTTCGTAGGCTGCCGCGAGAACCGGCGCCGGTGTTTCCAGCGGCGGTATGATACGGTGAGGTCGACAAGCCGGGTCGGCATGTTGAGGTAGAGCAGAGCATCCCGCAAACCGCTGAGATAGCGCTCACTCATCGCCTTGTCGGAAAAGTCCGGCATGGCCTCGAGTGTCGCTTCGGCTTGCTGGCTCCGGCCCTTTCCGGTCGGCAATCTGGCCGCAAAGGCTATTTCTCGACGCAGACAGACCTGCTCCACGCGATCCCGCAGCGCCTCTTCGTAGCCGATACAACATCGCATAAGCCGCGCGTGGGTGGCTTCATGGACGATAATCGAAGCGACCAATTCCGGCGTCGTCCCTTCGCTGATGACATGGCGCTCGTCCAATTCGCATGCCTTGGAAGAGTTTGCCCATTGCGCGACGGAAGCAGGAAGGGTTGTGACAAATACCTGTCTTACGTCACCAAGCAGCCGTCTGTAGCGCACTGGATCAAAATCACGAATAAGCTGAAGCGCCTCGACGATCTTGTCGGTGCCCTTGTCGCTGATGATGAGCAACCCGTCGATCGTTCGGGTACCGCTAAGCTTGACGGCGCCCCAGCGGGCCAATCGGCCAACGACGGCTCTTATGCTGCGTCGCGGCTCAATCGCTTCTGGGTCGCGCAAAGCTCCCTCGGAACTCAGTTGCGGTCGTCCGGAAACACCGGGATCGGCATGAACTCGACGCCGTCCTCGACCAGGCTCTTGGCTTCGTCCAGCGTCGCCTCGCCATAGATGCCACGCGGGTCGCTCTCGCCGAAATGGATCTTTCGCGCTTCCTCGGCGAACTTGTCGCCGACATAATCGGCATTCTCGCGCACCTTCTCGGCCATCGCCTTCAGCTGCGCCAAAGCCTGCTTCTGCGCCTCGCCCATGGCCAGCGCTATGGTTTCCTGCTTGCGCGCCGTGGAGACGGCCGGCGCCATCAGTGCTTTCTGCACCTTGTGCGAACCGCAGCTCGGGCAATCGACGAAGCCGCGCTTCTTCTGGGTGTCGAAATCGTCGTTGCTGCGGAACCAGCCTTCGAATTCGTGCTCGTGCTCGCAGATCAGGGCAAAACGGATCAAGAGGCTGCACCCCTGAGCCGTGGCGCCTCGCCCGAGCCGGCATTGACGGCGAAATCCCGCGCATTCCTGAGATTGGGGATCTTCTTGCGCGCGGCAAGCGACTGCGCCGGGTCGATCTCGGCGACGATCACCGCCGGTTCGTCATGCGCGGCTTCCGCAATGATCCGGCCCCACGGATCGACGATCAGCGAATGACCGTAAGTCTCGCGGCCGTCTTCATGCAAGCCACCCTGCGCGGCGGCGACGACATAGGCGCCGTTCTCGATGGCGCGGGCCCTGAGCAGCACGTGCCAGTGCGCCTCGCCCGTCTGGCGGGTGAAGGCAGCCGGTACGGAAAGCAGGTCTGCGCCGGCCAACGCCTCGGCGCGGAAGAGTTGCGGAAAGCGCAGATCGTAGCAAACGGCGAAGCCGAGCTTTGCACCCTCGATGTCGGTGACGACGGCCTCGGTTCCCGGTTCATAGGCGGCGGACTCACGCCAGCTCTCGCCATTGTCGAGATCGACGTCGAACATGTGGATCTTGTCGTAGGCGGCGAGCGCAGCACCATCCGGCCCGAACAGCAGCGCCCGGTTGGCGAGCTTGCCGTCGGCGCGCAGAATGGCGGTCGAGCCGATATGCAGGAAGATGCCGAGCTCCTTGGCCAGCCTGCGCGCGGTCGCGACGACGATGTCCTTGTCCTCCGACGTGAACGATGCGGCGCGAGCTTCCTTGTCGCGGATCAGCGCCCCGGTCATTTCCGGCGTCTGGATGTAGGTGGCACCTAGGCTGGCTGCTTCACGCACCAGCCGTTCGAGATCGACGGCGTTGCGCTCGGGGCTCTCGCCCGAACGCATCTGGATCGCAGCGGCCTTGAAAACACCCATCGTCATTCCCTCAATTCGTCGCGCCGTTGGCGAGCAATTTGTCCAGCCGGCCTTCGGCCTCCAGCTCGTGGAGGTCGTCACAGCCGCCGACATGCGTATCGCCGATGAAAATCTGCGGAAAGGTCGTGCGGCCATGCGCCCGGGAGATCATCTCCTGGCGCAATTCCGGCGAGAAGGAGGCATCGTGCTCGGTAAAGGCGACGCCCTTGCGCTCGAGCAGCCGCTTGGCTGCCGTGCAATAGCCGCACATCATGCGGGTGTAGATCGTGACATCGGTCATGACGAATTTCCGCTGTTCGTTGCCGACTTATATAGTCGCGGACTCGTCCGCCCGAAAGTCCCCCGGCAACACACGCGCAAAGGTCAGCACGTCGACGGCGGCCGCACCTCCCCTTTTCAGCGCCTTGGTGGCGGAACGCACCGTGGCGCCGGTGGTATAGACATCGTCGATCAAAAGTACCCTGCGGCCGGCGATCTCGATTTCCGCCTCGGCGGGCACCCGGAACGCGGCCCGCACATTCTCCTCGCGTTCGCCGCGCTCCAGCCCGACCTGCTGGCGGGTGAGTTTCACGCGCCGCACCGCCGACGGGGCGAAGGGCAATCCGCTAAGTGCCGAGACCGCCCTTGCCAGTTCCGCCGACTGGTTGAAGCGCCGCCTGAAAAACCGCCGCCAGTGCAGCGGCACCGGCACCACCACATCCGCTTCGGCGATGAGATCGGCACCCGCACGCATCATCCAGCGCGCCATCCAAGGTGCCAGATCCGTGCGATCCTGGTATTTCAACCCTTGCACCATCTGGCGCGCAACGCCGGAATAGGCGACCGCCGCCCGCGCCCGCTCGAAAGGCGGCGGATCGGCAATCGCCTCGGCCGACAGAAAGCCTTCGCCCATATGGTGGGTGAACGGCGTACCCATGACAGGGCACCATGGCCGCTCCAGCAGCCTGAGCTTCGGCCAGCAGGCGCCGCACAGCACGCCCGGTTGCGAGACATGCCGGCGGCAACCGGCGCAGACCGGCGGAAACAGCATCCGCGCCGGCCAGCCGACAACCGACCGGGCCAGGTTCGTGATCCCGATGGACTTGATCTTGGGCATCGGATCGGCCACGTGGTTGCTCCTGCGCGCCACTATATCAACGATCTCGGAGCGTGGACAAACAAAGGATCTGCCCGTTGCAGCCAATAATGGATACCTCTCTGTGGCTGACGCACAAGCGGCGCGCGCTTGCCCGTCCGGTCGACGGCGCGGACTTCCTCATGCGCCGCACGGCCGAGGACCTTGCCGACCGGCTGGGCGCCGTCGAGCGCCGGTTCGGCAAGGCGGCCGTGCTGTTTTGCCAGACGCCGGCGGCGACCGAAACGCTCGCCGAAAGCGGCAAGGTCGCCGACATTGTCCGCGTCGAGACGGATACGGCTTTCCTGAGCGGTGGCGATGCCGGCCTGATCGCACCGCTCGAAACCGTGCCGTTCGAGCCGGAAAGCCTCGATCTGGCGGTGTCGCTCTTGTCGCTGCAGGCCATGAACGACATCCCAGGCATGCTGATCCAGATCCGCCGCGCGCTGCGGCCGGATGGGCTTTTCCTCGGCGCCTTTGCCAGCGCCGGCACGCTTTTCGAATTGCGCGAAAGCCTGCTTGCGGCCGAGACCGAGCTTTACGGGGGCGCCAGCCCGCGTGTCGCGCCGTTCACCGATGTGCGCGATGCCGGTGCGCTGCTGCAGCGCGCCGGTCTCGCTCTGCCGGTCGCCGACGTCGAGACGGTGACGGTGCGCTATGCCAGCCTGTTCAACCTGATCGCGGATCTGCGGGCCATGGGCGAGACCAATGCGCTCACCGATCGCAGCCGGCGGCCGGGCTCGCGCAAGCTGTTTGCCCGTGCGGCGGAAATCTACGCCGAGCGGTTTTCCGACCCCGACGGCCGCGTCAGGGCAAGTTTCTCGATTGTCTGGATGTCCGGCTGGGCGCCCGACGCTTCACAGCAAAAGCCGCTGAAGCCAGGGTCGGCCAAGGTCTCGCTGAAAACAATCCTGGAGGCGCCCGACGGGCAATGATCCTGCCCCAGGGTGCGGAAAAGCCGCATCAGGGAGTGGGTGCGAAAGCGTTCGCAAGCTTGCTGTTGTTGTCGCTGAACAGCCAGATGATCCCGTCGCGGACCTCACCGATGCCGCCGACGATGGCAAGCGACAGCACGGCGATGATCACGCCATATTCGACGGCCGTGGCGCCGGTCTCGTCGTTCAGAAAACCCAGCAGCACTGCTTTCATGGCCTCAACCCCTCTGTCCGGGACCTTACAGCCGACCTGTTAAGAAAGGTTAACGGCAAAGGCTTAACAGGCGGTGAAACCGCCGCCTTTGCGAAATTTCTTAACCATGTCAGCAGTCGCCGCTGCTCCGGCCATTGGACCTGATGATGCAGACCGAGCTCGGCTGCGGCTGCAGCACGCTGCGGCGCAGCGTGTAGGTTTCGCGATGGCCGATCGAGCCTGTGGCCGCCATGTCGAGCCCGCCGAAACCGTCACGGGCCGACAGCGAGCGTGTCTGGCTGTCGAGGAAAGGGGTTGCGATCAGCGCCAGCGCCACCGCGGCCGAACCGAACAGAAGCGTTATGCGCAATATGCCCATGCCCGCATCGGCGGCGCGAAAGCCGCGCTCGGGCCTGATCGAGTCCCAATCCCTGTCTAGGCTCATGCTATCGCTCCCCGGCAAATCGACGGCTCGGCCGCGAACGGCCATGCTTCAATTTTTCACGACGAGATAAATCTTCCATTAATGCTGGCTGATACAACGCCTCGGCCAGGAACCGGCCGGACGGGAGCCTCAGAGAAGATCGATGAGGAACGGGATCAGCGGCTCATCGGCCGGCGGCATCGGGTAATCGCGCATCTGCTTCGGCCTTACCCATTTCAGCGCCTGCCCTTCCCTGGGCTGCGCGATACCGCGAAAGCGGCGACAGATGAACAGCGGCATCAGCAGGTGGAAATCGTCGTAGGAATGGCTGGCGAAAGTGAGCGGCGCCAGGCACGGGATGTCGGTTTCGATGCCGATTTCCTCATGCAGTTCGCGAATGATGCATTGTTCGGGCGTCTCGCCCGGCTCGACCTTGCCGCCGGGAAATTCCCACAGCCCGGCAAGTTGCTTGCCCTGAGGCCGCTGCGCCAAAAGCACCCGGCCGTCGGCATCGACCAGCGCGCAGGCGGCGACCAGCAGCAGGCGCTTGCCGGCAATCACGACATCATTCATGACCCGGCGGCCGGCGGTAGTGGTAGCGATAGACTTCCTCGAAGCCGAGCGAATGGTAGAGCGCCAGTGCCGGCACATTGTTGGCCTCGACTTGCAGCCAGGCTTCCCGTGCGCCCCGCAGCCGTGCCCATTTCAGTGCGGACAGGATCAGGTTGCGGCCGTGGCCCCTGTTGCGTGCCGACTTGTCGGTGGCGACTTCGAACAGGCCGGCGAGATCGCCGTCATGCACGCAGATCAGCGTCGCCAGCGCTTCTGACCCATCTTCGAGCGCGAACAGCCCGGCTTCGGGCTGGATGGCGCCGATGATCTCCGACAGGCCGGGGCGCAGCGAAACATCCGAACCGCTGACCTTGAGCGACGCGCCGATGAAGCGGCTGATGTCTTTCAGCGGGATCTGGTCCATGGCAGCGTCGAGTTGCGCATCGGCCAGCGGCAGCCGCATGACCAGCGACTCGTCGAACCGGCTCCATCCCTCACGGTCGAGATGACTGGCAAGATCGGGACCCGACAACGGCGACATGCGGAATGTCAGCGGCCTGCCATAGGCATCGAAACGGCGGCTGGCCCGGCCGATACGGTCGGCAATGTGCTGGATGTCGCCGGGATCGAGCGGATTGACCGAGTTCAGCCGCTTGGCCGGATGGCCGGCGGTCAGCCGCACCACCCAGGTGCCGTCATAGTGGACGGCGGCCGCCGGCCAGGCGCGAAAGCCGGCCGCCTCGTAACGGCGTACGATCGCCAGCATGCTTGCCGGATGCCTGGAGCTCAAAACCGTCAGCTCCGGTAATCGCCATTGATGGCGACATATTCCTTGGTGAGGTCGCAGGTCCACACCGTCGCCTTGCCGCGGCCGATGCCGATATCGGCGCGGATGCGGATATCGTCGCGCTTCATGTAGGCCGACGTCGCGGCCTCGGAATAGCCGGGGTCGCGCTCGCCTTCATGCGCCAGCCTGTTGTCGCCGAACCAGATCGACAGCCGGTCGCGATCGGCGGGTTCGCCGGCCTTGCCGACGGCCATGACGACGCGGCCCCAATTGGCGTCCTCGCCGGCGACTGCCGTCTTGACCAGCGGCGAATTGGCGATCGACAGCGCGATGCGCTTGGCCGAGCGCGCCGATTTGGCGCCGGTGACGGTGACTTCGACCTGCTTGCGGGCGCCTTCGCCGTCGCGCACCACCTGCAGCGCCAGCGATTTCAGCACCTTGCCGAGCGCCCGGCGGAACGTGCCGAGACGGGCATCCTTGGGATCGGTTATCTCCGGCGCGCCGCGCCTGGCGGCCTTGCCGGTGGCGAAGATCAGCAGCGTGTCGCTGGTCGAGGTGTCGCTGTCGACGGTGACCGCGTTGAAAGTCTTGGCCGTGCCGCGCGACAACAGATCCTGCAGGACAGGGGCGGCGATCGGCGCGTCGGTGGCGATGAAGGAGAGCATCGTCGCCATGTCGGGCGCGATCATGCCGGCGCCCTTGGAAATGCCGTTGATGGTGACATCGGTGTCGCCGAGCTTGACGGTCGCGGTCGCCACTTTCGGATAGGTATCCGTGGTCATGATCGCCTTTGCCGCTTCGGTCCACAGCTCGGGCTTGCCCTTGCTGACCAGCCCCGCGAGCAGATGGCTGAATTTGCTGGTGTCGAGCGGCTCGCCGATGACGCCGGTCGAGGCCATGAAAACCTCCGCTGCCGTGCAGCCGGCCGCCTTCGCCGCCGCCTCGCCGGTCAGTGCGGTCGACTCGCGGCCCTTCTTGCCGGTGAAGGCGTTGGCATTGCCCGAATTGACGACCAGCACCCGCGCCTTGCCCGCGCCGAGATTCTGCCGGCAGAAATCGACCGGCGCCGAGGGGCATTTCGATTTCGTGAACACGCCGGCGACCGCAGTGCCTTCATCGAAGACCATGGTCAAAAGATCGGTGCGGCCCTTGTACTTTATCCCTGCCTCGGCGGTGGCGATGCGCACCCCCTCGATTTCTGGCATTTTCGGGTATTTCTTCGGCGCAAGCGGCGAAATCGTCGTGGACATGGAGGCCTCGGGCGGGAAAATCGCAAGGGAAGGCCGGTTTGCCCGATAGACCGCGCCGGCGCAAGGGCGTTTTCGTCGCTCTTGTCCGGGAGCTCGAACTCGCCCCTCGGAGCAGGGCTCCGAGACATCGCAAGCCATGCAGTAGACATCGTCCGACGGCCGGTCCGGCGGTGTCAGCCAGTTTGCGCCGGCCGCGTTCATGTTAGTAGGAATTTATTCTTGACAGGGTGAGAGCAGCTATGCTACATTTTCGTCCATGGTGCTGATTTGCGCCAGTGACCCGCCGTCCCGGCGGGTTTTGCTTTTGGGGCCTCGCCAACCAACACGCCGGTAGAGGTTCCAGAAAAACGACCAACCCCTGCCCCGACCTTGCCAGCCTTCAGAAGCTTCAAAACGCGCCGTTTCGTTTGAGCGTCGGGTCACCTATATTGCCGGCGAAGTGTTTGGCGAGGATGACAGAGATGGCCGAGGACGCCGATCCGGCGCGCAGATCGATCGGTGCACGGCGCAATCCCGACAGCGCCGAGGCCATTCTCCAAGCCGCCGAGACCGTACTGGTCGAAGCCGGTTATGCCGGTTTCTCGATCGAGGCGGTGGCGCGGCGGGCCCGCGCCGGCAAACCCACGATCTATCGCTGGTGGCCGAGCAAGGCGGCGTTGCTGCTTGAGGTCTACCAGCGCCAGAAGCGCGTCGATGTTCCCGATACCGGGGTGTTGGAGGAGGATCTCGTCGGCTTCCTGAAGAACCTGTTCGCCCACTGGCGCGAGACATCGTCGGGAAGCGTGTTCCGGTCGCTGATCGCCGAGGCACAGTCGGACGCGACCGCGGCCGCGGCCCTTGCCGACTACTCACTGGGCCGACGGTCCCATACCGCCCAGATCATCGAACGCGCCAAGGCAAGGGGCGAAATCCCGGCCGAAATCGATTCAGCTGTCGTCGCCGACCTGATCGCCTCCTTCGCCTGGAGACATCTGCTGACCAACCGGCTCGACGAGGACGAAGCGACCATCGGCAAGGCCGTCAACTACGTGATGCGAGGCATAGCGGCGCCTGCCTCGTAAAGACGGCAATGAATGAAAAGGGCGCGGCAACCCCTGGCTGCCGCGCCCCTTTTTCAAAAAGCTGCCAGTCTTACTTGGCGCTTTCCAGCGTATCGACCGCCTTCTTCAGGTTGGCGTCGGGGATCTCGACCTTGGCGCCGGCGCGCAGCGACTTGACCAGCGCGAAATACTTGTCGCGGATGACCGCCTGCTTGGCCTGGTCCTTGACGTCGTCGAAGGCCGGCGGCTGCTTGGTGCGCTTGTCCTCGAGCTTGATGACATGCCAGCCGAACTGCGTTTGCACCGGCTGCTCGGTGTATTTGCCGACCTCGAGCGCGGAGGCCGCCTTGTCGAACTCCGGCACCATCTGGCCAGGTCCGAACCAGCCGAGGTCGCCGCCGCTGGTCTTGCCTGACGGATCGCTGGTGTGCTCGTTGGCGAGCTTCTGGAAGTCGGCGCCGCCGTCGAGCTGCTTGATGATCGCCTCGGCCTCTTCCTTCGTCTTCACGAGGATGTGACGGGCATGCAGCTCGTTGGTGGGCGGCGTGTTGGCGATTTCCTGGTCGTAACGGGCGCGGACCTCGGCGTCGGTGACCTTGTCGACGACACCCTTCTCGACCATCTCGCCATGCAGCGCGCGCTGCTGCAGGAAAGCCATGCGGCGCTGGAAGTCGGGATCCTTGTCGAGCCCTGTGGTGACCGCCTGGGCGGCCATGACGCGGATCTCGATGGCAGCCGAAAGGGCGGCGGCACGGCGCTGCTCGGGCGGCAATTGTGCGAACTGCTGCGACAATTCCCCTTCGGCAAGCACCAGATCTGCTTCGGTCAGGGGCTGACCGTTGACCGTGGCGATAACCTTATTGGGATCGACCGGTGCCGCGGCTGGCGCTGCTGCATCCGCCGGAGCGGGAGCGGTTTGCTGCGCCGTCACAGGCGAGAGCGAAAGGGCCGACAGGCCGACGGCCAAGCCAAGGCTGGCGAGCGACGCGCGGCGAAACAACAGGGACATAGGGGGACTCCGGTGGGGATTGTTAAGAGGGGTGCTTCCAGATCGGCCAGATTGTGGCGGAATTTGGCGCAGCCAGCAGGGCCAGCGCGGCGTTGACATCAGTTGAGCCCCCTCTTATCTGTCCAACGACTTTGCGTCCAGAACCGTTTTCCGGGCGCTTTTTGTGTTTGTCCACGTTCACGTGGAATTGATGGGGCCGCCCGGCGCTCATCTCAAGATTGAGAATTCTATCGAAAGGACCATTGGATGGTCAGTCTCGGCGGTCTCGCCCGTAAGGTTTTCGGTTCCTCCAACGACCGTCGGGTCAAATCGACCCGGCCCCGTGTCGAGGCGATCAACGCCATGGAAAACGAGATGCGGGCGCTTTCCGATGAGGAATTGGTCGGCCGCACCGCGAAATTCCGCCAGGACATCGCCAACGGCGCCACGCTCGACGATCTGTTGGTGCCGGCCTTCGCCACCGCCCGCGAGGCCGCGCGCCGCGTGCTCGGCATGCGCCCCTTCGATGTCCAGCTGATCGGCGGCATGGTGCTGCACAATGGCGGCATTGCCGAGATGCGCACTGGCGAGGGCAAGACCCTGGTCGCGACGCTGCCGGTCTACCTCAACGCGCTTGCCGGCAAGGGCGTCCACGTCGTCACCGTCAACGACTATCTGGCCACCCGCGACTCCGAATGGATGGGCCGCGTCTACAAATTCCTCGGCCTCTCGGTCGGCGTCATCGTCCACGGCCTGTCCGACGAGGAGCGCAGCGCCGCCTACGCCGCCGATGTCACCTACGCCACCAACAACGAGCTCGGCTTCGACTATCTGCGCGACAACATGAAATACGAGCGCGCCCAGATGGTGCAGCGCGGTCACAATTACGCGATCGTCGACGAAGTCGATTCCATCCTGGTCGACGAGGCACGCACGCCGTTGATCATTTCCGGTCCGCTCGAGGACCGTTCGGAAATGTACAACACCATCGACACCTTCATCATCCAGTTGCAGCCGCAGGATTATGAGATCGACGAGAAGCAGAAGACCTCGATCTTCACCGAGGAAGGCACCGAGAAACTCGAGAACCTTTTGCGCGACGCCGGCCTGCTCAAGGGCGAGTCGCTCTACGACGTCGAGAACGTCGCCATCGTCCACCACGTCAACAACGCGCTGAAGGCGCACCGGCTGTTCCAGAAGGACAAGGACTATATCGTCCGCAACGGCGAGATCGTCATCATCGACGAGTTCACCGGCCGCATGATGCCGGGCCGCCGCTATTCGGAAGGCCTGCACCAGGCGCTCGAAGCCAAGGAGCATGTGGCGATCCAGCCGGAGAACCAGACGCTCGCCTCCGTCACCTTCCAGAACTATTTCCGCCTCTACAAGAAGCTGTCCGGCATGACCGGCACGGCGCTGACCGAGGCAGAGGAATTCGGCAACATCTACGGCCTCGAAGTCACCGAGATCCCGACCAATCTGCCGGTGATCCGCATCGACGAGGACGACGAGGTCTACCGGACGGTCGAGGAGAAATACAAGGCGATCGTCAGGGAGATCCGCGAAGCCAGCGCCAAGGGCCAGCCGACGCTGGTCGGCACCACCTCCATCGAAAAGTCCGAGCAGCTGGCCGAGCGCCTGCGCAAGGAAGGTTTTACCGATTTCGAAGTGCTGAACGCCCGCCATCACGAGCGCGAGGCGGCGATCGTCGCCCAGGCCGGCAAGCCCGGCGCCATCACCATCGCCACCAACATGGCCGGCCGCGGCACCGACATCAAGCTCGGCGGCAATGCCGAGATGCGGATCGAGGAAGAGCTGGGCGACATGCCGGCCGGCCCCGAACGCGAGGCGCGGGAAAAGGAAATCATTGCCGACATTGAGCGGCTGAAGGAAAAGGCGCTGGCCGCCGGCGGCCTCTATGTGCTGGCCACCGAACGCCACGAATCGCGCCGCATCGACAACCAGCTTAGAGGTCGTTCAGGAAGACAAGGCGACCCCGGCCGCTCGAAATTCTTCCTGTCCCTGCAAGACGATCTGATGCGCATCTTCGGCTCCGAGCGCATGGACGGCATGCTGCAGAAGCTCGGCCTCAAGGAAGACGAGGCGATCATCCATCCGTGGATCAACAAGGCGCTGGAAAAGGCGCAGAAGAAGGTCGAGGCGCGCAACTTCGACATCCGCAAGAACCTGTTGAAATATGACGACGTCTCCAACGACCAGCGCAAGGTGGTGTTCGAGCAGCGCATCGAACTGATGGACGGCGAAGGCCTCTCCGAAACGATCGCCGAGATGCGCGAAGGCGTCATCGACGAGATCGTCGCCAAGGCCATTCCCGAAAATGCCTATGCCGAGCAGTGGAACGTTGCCGGGCTGAAGGCCGAGATCGCCGAGTTCCTGAACCTCGACCTGCCGGTCGAGGACTGGGCCAAGGAAGAGGGCATCGCCGAGGACGACATCCGCGAGCGCATCGCGCAGGCCGCCGAAGCCGCCGCCAAGGAGCGCGCCGAGCGTTTTGGCCCCGAGGTGATGAACTACGTCGAGCGCTCGGTGGTGCTGCAGACGCTCGACCATCTGTGGCGCGAGCACATCGTCAATCTCGACCATCTGCGCTCGGTCGTCGGCTTCCGCGGCTACGCCCAGCGCGATCCGCTGCAGGAGTACAAGGGCGAGGCGTTCGAGCTGTTCCAGGCGATGCTTGGCAATCTGCGCCAGGCCGTCACCGCGCAGCTGATGCGCGTCGAACTGGTCCGCCAGGCCGCCGAAGCGCCACCTCCGGAAGCCCCCGACATGTTCGGCACCCATATCGACGGCACCACCGGCGAAAACGACTTCGAAGGCGGCGAAACCGCCCTCCTGGTCCGCCCGGAGACAACCGCAATCGTCGCCCCCGAAGACCGCGACCCCAACAACCAGGCCACCTGGGGCAAAGTCGGCCGCAACGAAGCCTGCCCCTGCGGTTCGGGGAAGAAGTACAAGCACTGCCACGGGGCGTTCGCGTAAGGGGCGCTTTCCTTCCCCCCGTTCACAGGGAGAAGGTGCCGGCAGGCAGATGAGGGGCGGCGCGGATTTTCGCGATTAGCCAATCTCCCCACCTGAGGGGGAGATGGCCGGCAGGCCAGAGGGGGGGGCGCTGTCCCGCCGACTAAGCCGCCTCGAACTCGAACTTCAGCTGCGCGGCCTCTTCCTCTGGCAGCCAAGGCACCATCTGAGGCACGATCGATAAAGCCGGGTGCTATCCTGATCGGCAACGTCTCCGTGCTGCGCGCCTCGGCGATGATGAAACAGCGGCGCAACCTCAAACGCCTGCGCCGCCCCTCATCCGCCTGCCGGCACGTTCTCCTCGTATAGGGACGGGCGAAGGAACTTCTCACCCAACCGTTTCTTAATGTGTCTCCGCTACACCAACGCCTGAAAAGAAGCGGAAAACGGAGAGAAATCGGGGTGCGCTTTTCCGCGGCCACGACAGCCGGGCGGTTCTTGCCGCAGCGTTGGGCGCTGCGCATGGGGCCGTTGCTTGGCCGCATCGATGCCGTGCTGTTCACCGCCGACGAGCGCGGCGAGGCCAGCCGCATGTCGGTTATCGCCTTCTCGGTCCGCATCGTCAGCGCCGTCATTGCCTTCGTCAGCCAGGTGCTGATGGCACGCTGGATGGGCTCGTTCGAATATGGCATCTTCGTCCTCGTCTGGGTGACGATGGTCATCGTCGGCAATCTCGCCTGCCTGGGCTTCCACACCTCCGTCATCCGCTACATTCCCGAATACCGCGAGCGCGGCTTGATGGACGAGTTGCGCGGCATCGTGCTGGCCAGCCGTCTGTTCGTGCTGATCGCATCGACGCTGATCGCCGGGCTCGGCGCGCTCGGCGTCTGGCTGGCGGCACCCTGGATCGAGAGCTACTATGTGATCCCGTTCATCCTCGGCATCATCTGCCTGCCGATGATCGCCATGTCCGACCTTCTGTCGGGCCTGGCACGCGCCAACAGCTGGGCGCTGTTTGCCCTGTCGCCGACCTATCTGGTGCGGCCGGTGCTGATCCTGCTGTTCATGGCGCTGATGCTGTTTGCGGGCTACGCACCCGACGCCAGGACCGCAATCTTTGCTTCGATCGCCGCCACCTACGCCACAACGCTCGGCCAGCTTATCGGTGTCACCCAGCGCATGGAACGGCAGATCCCGGCCGGGCCGATGAAGGTCCATTTTGCGCAATGGTTCGTCGTCTCGCTGCCGATCTTCCTGGTCGAGAGCTTCTTCTTCCTGCTGACCAATGCCGACGTGCTGATGGTCGGCGCCTATATGGACCCCAATGACGTCGCCGTCTATTTCGCCACGGTGAAGACCCTGGCGCTGGTGCATTTCGTCTACTTCGCCGTCAAGGCCGGCGTTGCCCAGCGCTACGCCCAGTTCACCCATGGCGACCCGCAAAGGCTCGCCGCCTTTGCCCGCGAGACGGTGTCGTGGACGTTCTGGCCTTCGCTGTTGATGGCGCTGCTGGTGCTGGCGCTCGGCGAGCCGATGCTGGTGCTGTTCGGCCCGGAATTCAGCAGCGGCTATCCCTTGCTGTTCCTGCTCGTCTTCGGCGTCGCGGCGCGCGCCGCCGTCGGCCCCTGCGAAAGCCTGCTGACGATGAGCGGCAACCAGAACATCTGCGCCGCCGTCTATGCCATGACGCTGGCCTTCAACATCGCCCTCAACGTGATGCTGATCCCGATGTTCGGCCTGTGGGGCGCGGCCATGGCCACCGCCTTTGCCATGATCTTCGAAGCCGGCGCGCTGTCCTTCACGGTGTGGCGCAAGCTCGGCATCGTCATGCTTATCTTCGTGCCTGCGAAAGGAGCCGCGTGATGGCTGCCATCCCGTTGCTTGAGGAAACCAGCGGCGGCACCGCCGGCGCCATGGTGTCGGGCCTTGCCGGGCTGACCCGTGACGCCGACCCCGCCCATATCGAGATTCTCGCCAACAACCGGCCCGAGCGCAAGCTCGCCATCTACCCGGCATCCGCCGGCTTCGACCTTGTCGAGGAACTGGATTATCTCTGCGCCCGCACGGTCGAGCCCAACGTGTTCTTCAACCCGCGTTTCCTTGCGCCCGCCATGCCGCGGCTGGAGGATCGCGAGGTGCGGCTGGCGGTCATCCGCGACGGCGACGAATACCGCAACCGGCTGCGCCTTCTGGTGCCGTTCTCGGTGGAACGGCCGGTGGTACCGCTCGGCGTGCCGGTGATGCGCACATGGTCGAGCCCGTTCGGTCCGCTCGGCACGCCGCTGGTCGACCGCGACGACCCGGTGGGCGTCGTCGAGGATTTCTTCTCGATGCTGTCGCGCCCGCATCTCAAGCTGCCGAAAGTGTTCGTCCTGCCCGATGTCCGGCTCGATGGCCCGGTGGCGAGCCTGTTTGCCACCGTGGCCGAGACGCGCGGCCTGATGCTGGTCACCACCGGCCAGACCCTGCGCCCGGCGCTGGAGAGCGAGCGCGACGGCGATGACTATCTGAAGGCCTCGCTGCGTTCGCACCATTATCGCGAGTTCCGGCGGCTGAAGCGGCGCCTTGGCGACCTCGGCAGGCTGGAGCATGTCGTGGCGCGCGGCCCCGAAGACATCCGCCACGCCATCGAGAACTTCCTGACGCTGGAGGCGGCCGGCTGGAAGGGCCGCGAACGCACCGCCATGGCGATCGACCGTTTCCGCGCCGCCTTCGCCCGCGAGGCCGTGCACCGGCTGGCCGAGCAGGACATGTGCCGCATCCATTCGCTGACGCTCGACGGCCGCACCATCGCCTGCCTGATCGTCTTCGTCGAAGCCGGCATCGCCTACACCTGGAAGACCGCCTATGACGAGACGCTGGCCAGCTATTCGCCGGGCACCTTGCTGATGATCGAGGTGACCAGGCAGCATCTCGACGATCCCAACATCATGATGACCGATTCCTGCGCCGTGCCCGACCATCCGGTGATGAGCCGGCTATGGGCCGAGCGCAAGCCGATGGGCACGCTGGTGATCGGCCTGACGCCGGACGCCGACCGCCTCACCCGCCAGGCCGCCTCGCAACTGCACCTCTACCGCGAAACCCGCAACATGGCCCGCCTGCTGCGCAACCGCATGAAGAGCTTGTTGGGGCGGCGCTGAGAAAAGGCAAGGGTGCGGTTCTGGAAGGATGGCACATTTTCGCTGCAATATTTGACACAGAGGTGGCCGGGACTTTACTTCGATTGCCCAAGAGGCAAGCGCTAAGATCGACTTCCGCTTCAAAAAAACGAGATTTTTTGCAGCAATTTTCCGGTGAAACCCGGCAAGATCTACTCGCATTCTTGTCCTTGATGCACGATAGTCTAGTGATTCGGTCCGCGATGAGAGAAAAATGTCGCTGAATCATGAGGCCAACGGCGCCCGGCACATCAGTGCGAACGACAGCGCCGTTGTCCGAAGGGCCGACGAAGACTTCGAAGAACTGATTCGAAGCATCCGAGCCGCCACGCATCAAGCTTTGCCTCTCTTCGAAGAGGAGCCCGTGACCGGATTGGCCCAGTCAGACACGCTGGCCGCCTCCCTCGGCTCGACTTCGGCCCGGACGGGCTCGAGTCAGGCCCACGCCATGCGCGGCTCCTCGCTCTTGTCCAACGATGACGACTTGGCGTGGTCGTTGGTTGAGGACTATGTGGCCAGGCTCGATGCGCAAACGCACGATGCCGACGCTCACGATACGGACAAATGGGACTTGCAGGAAGAGGTGGCGAAGCTGCAACGCTTGCAGGATCGCACCTCGAAAGAGCTTGGGCGAAAATCGCGCGAGCTATCGATCGCAAGCAAGACCATCGCCGACCTGGAGGTCCAACTCAACAGGGCACGGCAGACCATTGCGCAGGCGGATAGGCATGCCGGCCAGCGCGCAACACGGTTCCTCGAAGCGAATGTCGAGGTCGAGCGCCTGGGACGGAACCTGGCGCGCGTGTCGGGGCAACTTCGCGACGAGACCATGGCCAGGCAAGCCGCCGAGCAGGCGCGTGAGGACGTCGCATCGCGGCTCGCCAGCTTGCAACAGGCCGCCATGCTGCTTCGGTCCAAGGTCGCGGACTACCAGCTCCACAACGAACGACTGACCGGCAAACTATCTGCGCAGATGCTTGTACAGCAGGACCTGCAGGCGCGGCTGTCCACGGTCGAGCATCAGCGCGGCGTTCTCGGCGATTGCGCCGCCGCCGCGCAGGAACGGGCCGTGGAACTTGAAAAGAGCTTGCGCTCGCTCCAGCGCAACGCCCCCGATCAAAGCGTGGTCCGCGCAACGCCGAGCGCCGGGCAGCGCGCCGAGGACGTGGCCGAGCATCGGCGCCAAACCTCGGAAACCGAGATTGCGAAATTACGCCAGGAGCGCGACGCGGCGCGCCGGGACTGTGGCGCGGTGAAGGTTCAACTCGCCGATCTCCGCTTGCGCGGCATGACCGACGAACTCGCGCATGCCCGTTGCCGCAACGAGAACCGCCAGCTTCACCAAAGGCTGGAAACGCTGACACGCCAGGATCCGCCCAGCGGACCGGCAGCCGATGACAGCGCCGACCTAGAACGGACATTCGACGAATTGCTGGCAGCTGGCGAGATCGGCCCGGCCAATGACGGCGACCCCAGCGTGGCGCGCAAAGCGTGTTGATCGCCTGCTGAGACGTATCGGGAGCCAAAGCGACCGTGACGCCCTTCGTCTATTGAACTTCGAGTGGCCCGCCACCCGAAGCTCGGAGAGCGAAGGGTGGTGCCCCTAGCCGGGATCGAACCAGCACTCCTTGCGGAACTCGATTTTGAGTCGAGCGCGTCTACCAATTCCGCCATAGGGGCTCAGGCCGGGCGGCCTGGATGGCGCGGGACTATACGGTTGGAGGCCTGTTCGTCAACTGGCCAATTCCTCGTCGCCCCGGATGCGACCAAACTGCGCCTTTCGATTTCGTGACGGGGCTGCCATTGTGCAGCGCGGAAAATCTTTCTAGACAGGCGGCGCATCAAAGCGCGGCACGTCTGCGGGGACGGATGGCGTGCGCTGGGTCTTTGTTCTGTGCATGCCGTTACACCCCAACATGCCTGCGCAATTGAACGACACGCATTAGGAGTGCCGATGCTTCGCGGACTTTACGACTGGACCCTGTCGCTGGCGGCCCGCAAATCCGCCGAATGGTGGCTGGCCTTCATCGCCTTCGTCGAAAGCTCGGTGTTCCTGGTGCCGGCCGACGTGCTCTATCTGCCGATGGCGCTGTCGCGGCCGGATCGCGCCTACCGCTATGCGCTGATCGCCACCGTCGCCTCGGTGCTGGGCGGCATCGCCGGCTGGTTCATCGGCCACTATGCCTATGACGCGGTCGCCAGGCCGATCCTCGAATTCTACGGCAAGTACGACGAGTTCGAGCAACTGCGCGCGGGCGCCGGCGTCGGCTTCATCGTCCTGATGCTGATCACATCGGGTGCCGCCCACCTGCCGCCGATCAAGGTGGTGACGATCCTGTCCGGTGTCATCGGCGTCAATTTGCTGCTGTTCATCGTGCTGGCGATCGTGGCCCGCGGCGCCCGCTTCCTGCTGCTCGCCTGGCTGCTGCGCCGCTATGGCGAACCGATCCGCGAATTCATCGAAAAGCGCCTCGGCCTGATCGCCGGCGCCGGGGCGGTTGCCCTGATTTTGCTCTATATCCTGGTCAAATACGCGTTCTGAACAGAACCATTGCAAGCCGGACGGACCGATTGAAATGACAGCGACCATGAATGCCGACACCGGACGCCAGCGCACGCTGACCGCCTTGTTCCTCGCCGCCGCCATGGCCGCCACTGTCGGCTCGGCGCTCGGCTTCCAGTATCTCGGCGGCTACATCCCCTGCCACCTCTGCCTCGAACAGCGCACGCCCTACTATATCGGCGTCCCGCTGATGGTGCTGGCGGTGATTGCATCGATGCTGCACGCACCCAGCTGGCTGACGCGCGGCCTGCTGGCCGTCGGCGGCATCCTGATGCTCTACGGCCTCTATCTCGGCGTCTACCACTCCGGCGTCGAATGGCAGTGGTGGGCCGGCCCGACCGATTGTACCGCAGGCGCCGGACCGGTCGACACCGGCGGCAAGGGCGTGCTCGACGCGCTCGACAAATTCGTGCCGCCATCCTGCGACAAGGCCGCCTTGCGCATCCTCGGCCTGTCGCTGGCCGGCTGGAACGCCATCGCCAGCCTGATCCTCGCCGCCGTCGCCTTCCGAGCCGCTTTCGCCCGCGACTAAGCCAATTCGATTGAACGGCGCGACGCAGAGTTCGAGCAAAAATTCGCCAGGCTGAGTCGGATGGCGCGGCTTTCGAGAACCGGAGCGGAGCGTACTGAAGTACGTGAGCACCGGAAGCGCAGAAAGCTGCGTCAGGCGGCCAGCATGGCGGATTTGTGCCGAACTCTATGGTTCGAGTTCGACATCCCAGTAGAGATAATCCATCCAGCTCTCATGCAGATGGTTGGGCGGGAACAGGCGGCCATTGTTGTGCAGATCGTGCACCGTCGGCTGGAAAGGCTTCTGCAGCGGCCACATCTTGGCATGCGCCGGCATCATGCCGCCCTTCCTCAAATTGCACGGCGAACAGGCGGCAACGACATTCTCCCACGTCGTCGCGCCGCCGCGATGGCGGGGGATGACGTGATCGAAGGTCAGGTCCTCCGGCGTGCCGCAATATTGGCACTGGAAGCGATCGCGCAGGAAGACGTTGAAGCGGGTGAAGGCCGGGTGCCTGGAGGGCTTCACATAGGCCTTAAGACTGACAACGCTCGGCAGCTTCATCGAGAAGGTCGGCGAGGAGACGGCGTGCTCGTATTCGGCGACGATGTTCACCCGGTCGAGGAACACCGCCTTGATAGCGTCCTGCCACGACCAGAGCGACAAGGGGTAATAGCTGAGCGGACGGTAATCCGCATTCAGCACCAGTGCTGGAAGCCCATCCGGAGATACGGCAACCGTCACGTGTTCACCTCCTTGGTTCTAGACCCGAACGGCACGGATACTGTAAGCCCGACATGACAGGGATGTGAAGCGGATTGTCGCGTCGCTGAAGCGCCAAAAATGCATGATTTTTATGATTTTTCGCGGATTCAGGCCGGCGGCGCGGCGTCCCGCCCTCTGGTTTCACGATAATAGGACCAGAAAAGCCGCGATGCGACACCTCGCCACGGGCTCCATGATTCGGCCAATGCGATCAGCGTTTTCTCCGGCGGACGCGGCTCGATGCCGAGCGCGTGGCCGACCGCGCTCTGCAGCGCGACATCACGCGCGGGGAAAATGTCGGGGTGCCCGGCGGCGAATAAAAGGTACACTTCCGCCGTCCACGGGCCGATGCCGGACACCGCCGTCATCGTCGTGATCGCCTCCTCGGCATCGAGCGAACAGAGGTGATGCAGGTCGAGGCCGTCGACCACGGCCTGGGCAATTGCGATCAGGCCACGCTGCTTCGGCCGCGACAGGCCGGCCTCGCGAAACATGTCCTCGCCGGCGGCCAGGATGGCCTGCGGCGTCAGCGGATCGACGAGCTTGGTCAGCCGGCCGAAGATCGCATCGGCGCTGGCGCGGGACACTTGCTGCGAGACGACGATCGACGCCAGGCTTCGAAACCCCGGTTCGGACAGCCGCAGCGGCACCTCGCCGGCCATGCCGCGCACCTTTTCCAGGCGCGGGTCGATCACGCAAAGCGCATCGAGCCCCCGGGCAATGTCGTCCGATGTCGCGATACGCTGCATGCTTTCTTGTTCCTGAACCGGCAGCACGGTAGCAATTGGCAAAACCGCCGCACAACCCGATTGCCGCCGCAGAGATGACACTCCTGACATTCCGCTTCGCGCCCAGCCCCAATGGCGACCTGCATCTCGGCCACGCCTATTCGGCGCTGCTCAACCGGAAGCTGGCGGCACGGGGGGACGGCCGCCTGCTGCTGCGCATCGAGGATATCGACACGACGCGCTGCACGCCGCAATTCGAGGCCGGCGTGCTTGCCGACCTGGAATGGCTGGGGCTTGGCTGGGAAGAGCCGGTGCGCCGCCAATCCGAGCATTTCGCCGAATACCAGGCGGTGCTCGAGCGGCTGGTCCGGGAGGAACTCGTCTATCCCGCCTTCATGAGCCGTGGCGAGATCCGCGCCTTCATCGCCGACAGTGAAAAGCGTGGGCGCGACTGGCCGCGCGATCCCGATGGCGTGCCGCTCTACCCCGCCGCTGACAAGGCGCTGCCAGTCAAGGAACGCCAGCGGCGGATCGCCGGGAATGCGCCCTTCGCCTGGCGGCTGGATGTCGATGCCGCCTTGGCGCGTGTCGGCAAGGACCTGTCTTGGACCGAATTCGCCGACGAGACGCTTTCCGCGACACGCTCGATCGAAGCCCGTCCGCAGGACTGGGGCGACGTGATCGTGGCGCGCCGCGATATCCCGACCAGCTACCACCTCGCCGTCGTCATGGACGATGCCCTGCAAGGTGTCAGCCACGTCGTGCGCGGACAAGATCTGTTTTCCGCCACCGGCGTGCAGCGCCTGCTGCAGCAACTCCTGGGACTGCCGCAACCCGCCTATTTCCATCATCGCCTCATCCTCGGGCCCGACGGGCGAAAACTGTCGAAGAGCCTGGGCGATACCGGCCTTGCCGCCTTGCGCCATGCCGGCGCATCGCCTGACGACATCAGGCGAATGGTCGGGCTTTGAGCCCGGTGAGACCAAGAAGCCACCCCAGATGGGCCGGCGTTGAATTCCGGTGATCTATGGATCAACCGTTTCGCTTTGCGCGCCGGGGTGAACGGGATTAGAGCATCGCCACGGCAATTCTCTCCAGTGCGGCGGACTCCGGAACATGCACAGCATCAAGCGGTTCATTCCCGCCACCTTCGTCGTTCTGTGGGCGACCGGCTTCATTGGCGCGCGCTACGCCATGCCATGGGCGGAGCCGTTCACCTTCCTCGCCGCGCGGTTCGTCATCGCCGCCATCCTGCTGGCCGTCCTGATGCTTGTATTGGGTTCGAAAAAAGCCACCCGCGAGGAGGCGCTGCATGCCACCGGCGCGGGCATCCTGATGCATGGCGTCTATCTCGGCGCTGTGTTCTGGGCCATCCACAGGGGCATGCCGGCCGGCTTTTCGGCCCTCATCGTCGGCCTGCAGCCGCTGATCACGGCGGTGCTGGCCGGCAAATTCCTCGGCGAGGCGATCCTGCCGCGTCACTGGCTTGGCCTTGGCATCGGCCTCATCGGTATCGTCATCGTGCTGTGGCCGAAGCTCGGCGCGCTCGGCGGCGGCGTGACCGCGGCGACATTGACCGCCTCGCTGGTTTCGGTGCTCGGCATGAGCGCCGGCACCATCTGGCAGAAGCGCTTTGCCTCCGGCGGCGACCTCGTCGCGGCGACCATGTGGCAATATGTCGGCGGTGGCTCGCTGATGCTCGTCGCCTCCCTCGCCTTCGAAACCCACACGGTCGTCATCAATGGCGAACTCATCTTCGCCATGGCCTGGCTGGTGCTGGTGCTGTCGCTCGGCGCCATCTTCCTGCTGATGGTGATGATCCGCGACGGCGAGATGTCGAAGGTGGCCTCGCTGTTCTACCTGGTGCCGGCGGTGACGGCGATCATCGCCTGGGCCCTGTTCGACGAGCAGCTCAACGCACTTCAGATTGCCGGCATGGCGATCACGACATTCGGCGTCGGCCTGGCAACGGCGCGGCAGGCCAAGGGAAGAACTGTGGAATTGAGGAATTGAGGAATTGAGGAATTGAGGAAGAAGCAGACAGCGCCGGATATGGCCCGCTTTTTCTCCAATTCTTCAATTCCTCAATTCGACCTGTCATCCCACCCGCGCACGCGCCTCCAGGTAGCGGCTGATCGCGGCATTGAGCTCGCCGCCGAGGATGAAGATCGCAGACACCATGTAGAGGAAGACCACGGCGATCATGATCGAGGCCAGGCCGGCATAGGTCGTCACATAGGACGAGAAGTGGTCGAGATAGGTGGCGAAGATGGTCGAACCGATAAGCCATGCCGCCAGCGTGAAGACGATGCCCGGCACCAGCGACACGAAGCGGCGCTTGCCCGCCGGCAGCCAGAAATGGACGGCAAACAATCCGCCGACAATGACCGCCGAAGCGATGACGTAACGCCATAGCGTAATGGTGCCCATATAGGGCTTGATCCAGTCGATATGGGCTTCCGCGAGCCGCGCCAGCAGCGGCGCGAACACCAGGAGCACGCTGATCGCCAGGAAACCGGCCGTGGCGATGAGAACGAAGATGATGCTCTGCACCCGGCGGTAGATGATGCCGCGCGTTTCCGAGACGCGGTAGGCGCGGTTGAGCGACGTGCGCAGCGCCTCGATGCCGTTCGAGGCAAAATAGGCCGCAAGCACCACACCATAGGTCAAAAGGTCGGTGCGCCTGACGGTCAGCACATTGAGCACTTCGCGCGCGATCGGCTTGGCGATCTGTTCGGGCCAGGTGTCGAAGACCAGATGCACGGCCGTGTCGGAGAACGCCTGCGCGCCGAGGAAGCTCGCCAGCGTCGTCGCGAAGATCAGGAACGGGAACAGCGCCATCAGCGAGGTGATCGCCAGATGGCTGGCCATCGCCCAGCCGTCATCGGTGTTGAAATGGCCAAGTGCGTCGTAGAGGACCCGCTTGAGGGCTACGATCTTCCGCAACAAGAACCGCGCCCTCCAATTGTCTCCACGCCGGGAATATGGGAAGGGATTGCGGCAAATGGCAACCCTTGGCGAAACCACGAACAGTCCGGCGCAGAAGTTGCGCTCGATTATCATCACCGGTGCGTCTTCGGGAATAGGCGCGTACTGCGCCCGCGCGTTGAAGGCGGAGGGCTGGCGGGTGTTCGCAACGGCGCGCAAGCCGCAGGACATCGCCGCGCTCGAAGCCGATGGCATCGAGGCCTTCTATCTCGATTATTGCGAGCCGGACTCCATCGCCGCGCTGGTGACGGCGGTGCTCGACCGCACCGGCGGCCGGCTCGACGCCCTGTTCAACAACGGCGCGTATGCGCAGCCGGGCGCCGTCGAGGATCTGCCCGTTGCCGCGCTCAAGCAGCAGTTCGAGGCGAATTTCTTCGGCTGGCATGATTTGACCCGCCGGCTGGTGCCGGTGATGCGCCGCCAGGGTCAGGGCCGCATCGTCCACTGTTCGTCGATCCTTGGCCTCGTGCCGGTGCGCTTTCGCGGCGCCTATTCGGCGTCGAAGCACGCACTGGAGGCCTTGATGCTCTGCCAGCGCCAGGAACTGGCGGCCAGCGGCGTCCACGTTTCGCTGATCGAGCCGGGGCCGGTGAAGTCGAAGATCGCCAGCAATGGCCTCATTTGGTTTCTCAGCAACATCGACCACGAGAATTCCGTGCACCGCGTGGACTATGCGGCGCAACTCGAGCGACTGCGGGCCGGCGGCAGCCAATCGGCCTTGAAGCCAGGGCCGGAAGTGGTTCATGCGGCGCTGCGCCATGCACTTCTGTCGCGGCGCCCACGCCCGCACTATGTGGTAACAGTGCCCGCCAGGATCGGCGCGGTGCTCAGACGCATCCTGCCGGCATCGATGCTTTACCGCCTGATGGCCAAACGCGCCTGAACGCCAACCAACTGGAACGAAGCAATGGCAACCGTCTTCAACATTCTCGCCATTCTGGTCATGGTCGCCGTTGCGGTCGTGCTTGTTCGCGGCCTCATCAACATGATGCGCGGCGGCTCCGGCGTCACCTCGAACAAGCTGATGCAGGCGCGAGTCATGCTGCAGGCCGTGGCGCTGGTGCTGATCCTGCTGGCGGTGTATTTCACCCGCAAGTGAGGATGCCGGCGGCCGGGGAGGCGAAATGGTCAAGCTCAACAAGATCTACACCCGCACCGGCGATGATGGCACCACGGGTCTCGGCACCGGCGAGAGGCGGCTGAAATCCGATCTGCGGGTAGAGGCCTACGGCACGGTCGACGAGGCCAATGCCTGCATCGGCATCGCAAGGGTCCACACGGCCGCGGCCCATCCCGCGATCGACGCCATGCTGTCCCGCATCCAGAACGATCTGTTCGATCTCGGCGCCGATCTCGCCGTACCCGACGACGGCAAGCCGCTCGGCTATGAGCCGCTTCGCATCGTCGCCGTGCAGACCGACCGGGTCGAAAAGGACATCGACCTTCTCAACAAGGAGCTTCAGCCGCTCAAATCCTTCGTGCTCAATGGCGGCACAGCGGCGGCGGCGGCACTTCACCTTGCCCGCACCGTGGCAAGGCGAGCCGAAAGGCTGATGGTCGCACTGGCCCAGGACCCGAACGAGCACGTCAACCGCGACGGTCTGAAATACATCAACCGCGTCTCGGATTTCCTGTTTGTCGCCGCCCGGGCGGTCAATGACAACGGAAACGCCGACGTGCTATGGGTTCCCGGCAAGAACCGCTGATTGTCGAAAGCGGAAGAGGGCCTGGGGCATGTTCATCCCGCTTTACGACACCAACAGGCTGCGCCACATCCGCCTGCAATATGTGACCATCGGGCTGATCGTGGCCAACACCCTGGTCTACCTCGTCACCGCGCTCGGCGGCGAGAGTTTCTCCAATGCCGCCGTGCTTGGTCTCGGCTTCATCCCGTCGGTCGTCCATGACACCGCCGAGCTCGATCCCCGTTTTATCGTCATCCCCGAAAGCCTGAGCTACCTCACCTATTCCTTCCTGCATGCCGACATCTTCCACCTCGGCGGCAACATGCTGTTCCTGTGGGTGTTCGGCGACAATGTCGAGGACGCGCTCGGTCACATCCGCTACCTCATCTTCTACCTGTTGTGCGCGATCGCCGGCGCCGCCTTCCAGGGCCTCGTCGCCTGGGACTCGCAGGTGCCGCTGATCGGTGCCTCGGGCGCCATCGCCGGCGTGGTCGTCGCCTATCTGATCCTTTATCCCAGGGTGAAGGTCTGGGTGTTGGCCTTCGCCCGCATCCCGCTGCGTATTCCGGCCTTCATCCCGCTCATCCTGTGGGTCCTCTTCCAGGTGGTGATGTTTGCCGCCGGCGGCGAGGATCAGATCTCCTGGGCCTGCCATATCGGCGGCATCATCGCCGGCGCCGTTCTGGTGCTTGTCTTGCGTAGCCGCGGCGTGCCGCTGTTTGCCGGCGCCGACGAAGACGTCGCGCCCGCCGCGCCCGACCAGCCGCCGGTTGCCACGGAACCGCTGATCCCCGATCAACCCGCCGCGACACCGCGCTGGGGACGCGGAAACGCTTCCAGTTCGGACTGAACCGATTTGAGCCACTTGCAGCGTATTGACGTGCAGGGTTGCCGCAACTACGGAAACGTCTCCGCCGCAACCTAAGGCGGGCAAAGACCAGAATTTCCATCCGGCCAGAATTTCCACCTGGAATGTCGGCTTTCGACAACTCAGAACGGGCGCAGGCTGTTATAGCGCGCCCAATTAGCGTGAAGAGGTGACAGGCAAATGAAGATCCTTGTGCCCGTGAAGCGGGTTGTGGATGCGAACGTCAAGGTTCGCGTGAAGGCTGATGGTTCGGCGGTGGAGCTCGCCAACGTCAAGATGGCGATGAACCCGTTCGACGAGATCGCGGTTGAAGAGGCGATCCGGCTGAAGGAAGCTGGCAAGGCGGAAGAAATCATCGTCGTCTCGATCGGCCCGCAGCAGGCGCAGGAAACCCTGCGCACGGCGCTCGCTATGGGCGCCGACCGCGCCATCCTGGTCAAGACCGACGAACAGACCGAGCCGCTCGGCGTCGCCAAGGTGCTGAAGGGCGTCGTCGACGCCGAGCAGCCCGGCCTCGTCATCCTCGGCAAGCAGGCGATCGACGACGATTCCAACCAGACCGGCCAGATGCTGGCGGCACTGTTGGGCTGGGCGCAGGGCACCTTCGCCTCCAAGATCGTGCTCGACGGCGACAAGGCCAAGGTGACGCGCGAAGTCGACGGCGGCCTGCAGACCGTGGAACTGAAGATGCCGGCGATCGTCACCGCCGACCTTCGCCTCAACCAACCGCGCTATGCCTCGCTGCCCAACATCATGAAGGCCAAGAAGAAGCAGCTCGACGAGAAGAGCCCGGCCGACTACGGCGCCGACGTCCAGCCGCGCCTGAAAGTGCTCAAGACCGAGGAACCGAGCGGCCGCAAAGCGGGCGTCAAGGTCAAGAGTGTCGCCGAGCTGATCGACAAGCTGAAGAACGAAGCCGGCGTGCTGTAAGGAAATCCGATGAGGCCGGCCTGCAAACGGCTGGCTTCTCCGCTTCCGGTGCTCACGTACAGAAGTACGCTCCGCTCCGGTTCTCGAAACCAACCGTTTTCGACTCGGCCTGACCGGATTTCAGGGAGCCGCGAAGACGAAAGTCAGGAATATCATCAATGGCTATTCTTCTGATTGCAGAACACGACAACGCAAGCCTTTCCGACCAGACCGCCAAGGCGCTGTCGGCGGCCCTGCAGATCGGCTCGGACGTGGATGTGCTGGTCGCCGGCAAGGGCGCCAAGGGAGCTGCCGATGCCGCCGCCAAATTGAAGGGCGTCACCAAGGTGCTGCTGGCCGAAGCCGACGAACTGGCCGAGCGCCTCGCAGAGCCGACTGCGGCACTCGTTGTCTCGCTGGCCGGCGCCTACGACACCATCATCGCCCCGGCGACCTCGTCGGGCAAGAATGTCGCGCCGCGCGTCGCAGCGCTGCTCGATGTCGCGCAGGTGTCCGAGATCATCGAAGTCGTATCGCCCGACACCTTCAAGCGTCCGATCTATGCCGGCAACGCCATCCAGACGGTGCAGTCGAGCGACGCCAAGAAGGTGATCACCGTGCGCACCGCCTCCTTCCAGGCAGCCCCCGAGGGCGGCTCGGCAGCCGTCGAGACCGTCAAGGCCGCGGCCAATCCGGGCCTCTCCACCTTCATCGAGAACAAGCTTTCCGAGACCGACCGTCCGGAGCTGACCTCGGCCAAGATCATCATCTCGGGCGGCCGCGCGCTGGGCTCCTCGGAGAAATTCCAGGAGGTCATCCTGCCGGTTGCCGACAAGCTCGGCGCCGCGGTCGGCGCTTCCCGCGCCGCCGTCGATGCCGGCTATGCGCCGAACGACTGGCAGGTCGGCCAGACCGGCAAGGTGGTTGCCCCCGATCTCTACATCGCGGTCGGCATCTCCGGCGCCATCCAGCACCTTGCCGGCATGAAGGATTCCAAGGTCATCGTCGCCATCAACAAGGACGAGGAGGCGCCGATTTTCCAGGTTGCCGACTACGGCCTCGTCGGGGATCTGTTCGTCATCCTGCCGGAACTGCAAAAGGCGCTTTGACGCTTTCTGCCAAAGCGTATTAAATGGTGAGGGTGGGGTAGACGAAGTCGCCCCGCCCTTTTAGTTTGCACCGCACAAAAAGCAGGCCGCAAAGGCTGAAAGCAATCCAGCAAAGTGCGCAGCGGTTTTGCGTCCGGGATTGCGGTAAAATAAAAGGTGGAGCGCTTTCGCAGTTCAAGCGGAAGGGTTCAGGACGGGATCGGTGTAATGAGCAAGATCGAGACGATCGGCATCATCGGCGCGGGCCAGATGGGTGGCGGCATCGCCCATGTCTCCGCGCTTTCAGGCTACAAGGTATTGATCTACGATATCTCGCCCGACCGCATCGAGAAGGGCATCGCCACGATCAGCGGCAACATGGCCCGCCAGGTGGGGTCCGGCAAGCTCGACGAGAAGGTGCGCAACGATGCGATGGGCCGCATTTCGGCCGCGCCCGCGATGGCCGATCTTGCGGGTGCTGACCTGGTGATCGAGGCGGCGACCGAGGACGAGACGGTCAAGCGCAAGATCTACGCCCAGCTTTGTCCGCAGCTCAATCCCGAAGCCATCCTGGCGACCAACACCTCGTCGATCTCGATCACGCGGCTTGCCGCGCAGACAGACCGGCCCGAGCGGTTCATCGGCATACATTTCATGAACCCGGTGCCGTTGATGAAGCTGGTCGAACTGGTGCGCGGCATCGCCACCGAGGACCAGACCTTCGAGGCAGCCAAGACCTATGTGAAGCAGCTCGACAAGACGATCACGGTCTCGGAGGATTTTCCTGCCTTCATCGTCAACCGCATCCTGCTGCCGATGATCAACGAGGCGATCTACACGCTCTATGAGGGTGTCGGCTCGGTCGACGCCATCGACACCGCCATGCGGCTCGGCGCCAACCATCCGATGGGACCGCTGCAGCTGGCTGACTTCATCGGGCTCGATACCTGCCTGTCGATCATGCAGGTGCTGCATGACGGCCTGTCGGACTCCAAGTACCGCCCTTGCCCGCTACTGGTGAAATATGTCGAGGCCGGCTGGCTCGGCCGCAAGACCGGGCGCGGCTTCTACGACTATCGCGGCGAGCATCCCGTCCCGACGCGCTGAGCGGATCGTCGGCGCAAATCAGGGACAAGCCTTTCGGTTCAACGGCGACGGGTCTATCAGGAGGCCACCGCCAGTGGCTCTGTCCGGCCATCCACGATCTGTGCGTCGGGCGCCACGGAGACACAGCCACGGCCCGCCGCCTTGGCGGCATAGCAAGCCGCATCGGCCCTGGCGATGATCTCGTCGACCTCGCCACAATTGGCATTGATCGCAGCCAACCCGATGCTGGCGCCGATCACGTGAGGACGGCCGTCCCAGGTGAAGTCTAGCCCGCCGATCGCATCGATGATGGAGCGCGCCGCGATCTTGGCGCCGGCTGCCGAACCCGATTTCAAAACGACCGCGAATTCGTCGCCGCCGAGGCGAGCGACGATGTCGTCTGGACCAAGCACGCCGCGAATAGCCACGGCGACCCGCTTCAGCAGCGCGTCTCCCGCCGCGTGACCACCCGTGTCGTTGACCAGTTTGAAGTGGTCGAGGTCGATGAACATGAACTGATGTCCGGCGCCTCCGACCGACCTTGTCGTGTCGCCGACCGACCTTGTCGTGTCGGCGGTGCCGTCCTTGCGCGCCTGGCCGACGAGGTCCTCCATGGCGCGGATGAAGCTGGAGCGGTTGGCAAGGCCGGTCAGCGCATCGTGTGCCGCGGCGTGGGCGAGCTGGCGCTGCAGCGCGCGCGCATCGGTAAAGTCCTGGAAGACGATGACCAGCCCGCAGAATTCGTGGCGGTCGTTGACGATCGGCGACACCACCTGGCGGATGCTGCAGCGCGTGTCGTCGCGCCGGATGAGGACGGCGCGGCTGTTCTGGTCGGCGGGCGCATGAACGCCAACCGCGGGCCGGGTCACGCCGATCCTGTGCCCCGTCTCCTCATCGACCGCCCAGTAGACATGGCCAAGCATCTTGCCGAGAGCCTCGCCGCCGGCAATCCCGGTCAGCTTTTCGGCGACCGGGTTCATGAAGGTGATCCGGTTTGCGGCATCGGTGCAGATCACGGCATCGCCGATCGATTGCAGCGTCACCCTCAGCCGCTCCTTTTCATCGGCAAGCATTGCCGCCGACACGGTGAGGCGCTCTTCGGCCTCCTTGCGGCGGGTGATGTCGGTCAAGCTGCCGATGGCCCTGATCAGCCGTCCATCCTCATCACGTTCGATGGCCTTGCCGCGGTCGAGGATCCACACCCAGTGGCCATCCTTGTGGCGCATCCTGAACTCGGCCTCAAAGAACGGTGTCTTGCCCTCGAGATGAGCGCGATCCGCTTCGGCGACAGTCTCGCGATCATCAGGATGGATCATCGTCAGCCAGCGGTCGGTGTCGCCATCGAGCTCGCCATCCGCATAGCCCAGCATCTTGACCCAGGTCGAGGAATAGGTCGTGCCGCCCTTGCGCATGTCGAGGTCCCAGACGCCCTGGCCGGCGCCGGCGAGCGCGAAATTCCAACGCGTTTCCGCTTCGGCAATGCGCGCCTCGGCCTGCTTGCGAGCGTCGATGTTTTCGATTTGCGAGACGAGATAGAGCGGGCGGCCGCTGGTCTCATCGCGAATGACCGAACCGGCAAGATGGGCCCAGACAGGCGTTCCGTCCTTGCGGAGATAGCGCTTCTCGAAATGGAAGGAATTGACCGTGCCCGCCTTCAGATCGTCCATCGTCTCCCGCCCGATCTGCTGGTCGTCGGGATGCGTGATCTGGAAGAAAGTCAGCGTCTCGATCTCTTCGCTTGTGTAGCCAAGCATGGCCGCGAAGGCCGGATTGGTCTGGCGGATGCGCCCATCGAGACCGACAACGACGATACCGATCGCTGAATCCTCCATGGCGCGGCGGAAGCGCAGCTCGCTCTCGGCGATCTGTTGGCGATCCCTGCTGATCCTGCGGGTGGACAGGGCAGCGAGGAACAGCGCGCCCGCCGCCACTGCCATCGCGATCTGCAGGCAGAGTTTCAAGGCTTCGGTGCCCAGGTCCAGGTGCGACAGCAGGATCGAGGCCGCCAGCACGCCCAGGCCGGCGACGAGCAACGCCAGCCCTGCACGCCCAAGAGATTCTCGGCTGGTCAATCCTCGCCACATCACGATACGTGCCACCCCCGTGCGCAAACGCATGTTCTCGCCTCAACCTTGGCGGATCGATTTTAAGGAAAGGTTGCGTCAGGCATTCCGGTGCCATCGCTAACCGGCAAACAATTGCCGGCATGATTAAGGATCGGTATGCGCGAGCGGGCGAGCGTGGCGCAACGCTACCAGCGCACGAAAAACCGTCCGCCGAGCGCGCCAAGCAATGCGAGCGCTGCAATGGCTATCGTGTACCAGGTGGCGACGAAAAGCGGCGAATCGTCGAAGCAGTGGGCGGCATAGAAGGTTGCCGCCAGCCCGCCGGCGAGCAGGCCTGCCACCGCACCGGCAAGCACCGGCCGTGTCGGCGCCCCGTAGCGCAGCATCCACAGGAAGATGGCAAGCGGACCGAGGCCGATCAGCGGGATGAAAGCCATGCAGATCATCATGTTGGAGCCGACCATTTTGGTTCCCCACAGCGCCTCCGGCACCATGAAAAGCTCCAGAACCACCGCCACGGCTACCAGCACTGGCGCCGCAGCCATCCCAACCATCGCCCGGCCCGTTGATGCACCCGGCGTCGACAAGGCACGGATCAGGGCGAAGGCGCTGACGGCAAGCACGATGGTGAAGACGAATTTGGAAAGGAAGCGCATCGTGTGCGCGGCCGCCATGAAATCCGGACGTGGGCCGATGGTCAGCAGGAAAACGACGGCCGCGATCACCGCTGCCGCACCGGCGGCCAGCCACCAGGCCGATTGCAGCGGCATCGCCTTGCTGGTTGCATCGGCGTCCAGCGCCTTGATGAGATCGTCCGTTCTCATGTCATTCCCGCCCGAACCGCCCCTGCCCGAATCGCTTGGCTATCGCGGCAAGTCCGCGATGCAGCGACACCCGCACCGCCGTCTCGCTGATGCCGAACTTTGCCGCCGTCTCGCCGATGGACCGCCCTTCCACCGACACGGCCGAGACCACGGAGCGCTGAGCCGGCGACAGACCGTCCAATGCACGGTTGATGTCGCGCTCGCTGACGGTCTCGGTTTCCGGCTCGGCGAACGTCTCGGCGATATCGTCGACGTCGATCTCGATGCGCCGTCCGCGCCGCCTGAACGCATCGATCAGCTTGAAGCGGGCAATCGCATAGACCCACGGCAACACCGGCGCATCCTGACGCCAGGTATGCCGTTTCACATGAATGGCCAGCAAGGTTTCCTGCACGACATCCTCGGGATCGACCCCGCCCTGCACGATCTTGCGCCTGGCAAAACCGCGAACCAGCGCGGCAATCCGGTGCAGAAAGTCGGCGTAAGCCCTTTCATCTCCCGCGATCGCGGCCCGCATCAGCCGGGAAAGTTCGGCCTCGTCCTTGCCGCTCACAAGAGTTCACTCCCCGATTTTCGCGTCTCGGCGCTGATTTGTTACGTGGCCGGCGAAATAATGTCCAAGCCAAACTGTCGGCAAATCACGAAAGTTTGCGGCATCGCCGAACCGTGAGCATCACGCGGAATTGTCCGTTCGGTACCGACCTTTGCACGTCAGCGACCGATTGAAGCACACCAACAATGTTGACTATAGCTGTCATGTATCGATAGGTGCAGCCGTGACAGACCTAGTACCCCCGAAATCGAGGACAATGCCATGAAATACGCTCTTTCCACCTTCGCCGGCGCCGCCGCGCTGGCAATCAGCCTCATCGCCGGTCCGGCAAAGGCGGAAGAGGATGGCATCATTGTCTACAACGCCCAGCACGAAAGCCTGACCAAGGCGTGGGCCGAAGGCTTCACCAAGGAAACAGGCATCAAGGTCACCGTGCGCAATGGCGGCGACAGCGATTTCTCCAACCAGATCGTCGCCGAGGGCACTGCTTCGCCCGCAGACGTCTTCCTGACCGAAAACTCACCGGCCATGGCGCTGGTCGAGAGCGCCGGCCTGTTCGCGCCGGTCGACGCGGACACGCTGGCACAGGTTCCCCAGGACTATCAGCCGGCCAGCGGCAAATGGGTCGGCGTTGCCGCGCGCAGCACGGTCTTTGCCTATAACAAGACCAAGCTGACTGCCGACCAGTTGCCCAAGTCGATGCTGGACCTCGCCGATCCGAGCTGGAAAGGCCGTTGGGCCGCCTCCCCGTCGGGCGCTGATTTCCAGGCCATCGTCAGCGCCCTGCTCCAGCTCAAAGGTGAAGCCGCTACCGCCGACTGGCTGAAAGCGATGAAAACCAATTTCACCGCCTACAAGGGCAACAGCACGGTGATGAAGGCGGTTAATGCCGGCGAGATCGAAGGCGGCGTGATCTATCACTATTACTATTTCGGCGATCAGGCCAAGACCGGCGAAAACAGCAAGAATGTCGCGCTGCACTATTTCAAGGATCAGGATCCGGGCGCCTTCGTCTCGATCTCCGGCGGCGGTGTGCTGGCTTCGAGCAAGCATCCGAAGGAAGCCCAGGCGTTCCTGAAATGGCTGACAGGCAAAGGCGGTCAGGACGTGCTGAAAACCGGCGATTCCTTCGAGTACGCGGTCGGCAAGGGTGCGGACTCCAACCCGAAGCTGGTGCCGCTCGCCGATCTGCAGGCGCCGAAGGTCGATGCCACGACGCTGAACTCCAAGAAGGTCACCGATCTGATGACGGCAGCCGGCTTGCTTTAGTTGCCATTCGTCCTAAAAGGACACCCGACCACGCTCCCGCGGGAATTCGCCTTCCGCGGGAGTGATTTTGTTTTTCGAGATGGCATTCGTCGATGACGACACGCTGTGTTCCCGACCGCGATCGCGGTCTTTCAATTGCTGCCGCTGGACGGCAACGGCACGGCGTCTGACCTGATGCAGTCCGCGGTCGATCTCGCGCATTCGGGCCTGCCTTCGGGTACAGGCCGAAGGGCTCGGCGACGCGCACCGCTTTGGCTGGTCCTCGCCGCCATCTTCGTTGCGCTGCTGGCGCTGGTGCCGCTTGCCTTCATCATCTGGATCGCGGTGCAGACCGGCTGGGAAACAGTCTCGGCACTGGTCTTCCGGCCGCGTGTCGGCGAGCTTCTGGTCAACACTGTCCTGCTGGTCGCGCTCTCGGTGCCGATCACCATCGTGCTGTCGGTTTCGCTGGCCTG
Source organism: Mesorhizobium sp. AD1-1 (assembly GCF_020164655.1). Lineage (NCBI taxonomy): Bacteria > Pseudomonadati > Pseudomonadota > Alphaproteobacteria > Hyphomicrobiales > Phyllobacteriaceae > Mesorhizobium > Mesorhizobium sp. AD1-1. Next base: position 224,106 of record NZ_JAIUGP010000005.1, on the reverse strand, counting down.
GTTGACCGAGCGCAGCGACCTGCCGGGCGCCCGGCTCTGGGCCTGGCTGTGCGTGGCGCCGCTCGCCATCCCGGCTTTTGTGCACAGCTATGCCTGGGTCACCATGGTGCCGGGACTGCACGGCCTGTGGGCCGGCGTGCTGGTTTCCGTGATCGCCTATTTCCCGTTTCTGTATCTGCCGGTGTCGGCGGCGTTGCGCCGTCTCGATCCCGCCCTGGAAGACGCCGCCGCCGCACTCGGCCTTGGGCCCCGGCGCGTGTTCTGGCGGGTCGTGCTGCCGCAATTGCGGCTCGCCATCTGCGGCGGCTCGCTGCTGGTCGGCCTGCATCTGCTGGCCGAGTACGGCCTCTATGTCTTCATCCGCTTCGACACCTTCACCACGGCGATCGTCGACCAGTTCCAGTCGACCTTCAATGGACCGGCCGCCAACATGCTGGCCGGCGTGCTGGTCAGCTGTTGCTTCGTGCTGCTCGGCCTCGAAGTGCTGGTGCGCGGCGAGGAGCGCTATGCCCGTGTCGGCTCCGGCGCGGCGCGCCATCAGCAACGCACAAGCCTCGGACGCGCCACCCTGCCTAGCCTGCTCTTGCTTGTCGTTATTACGCTTTTGGCGCTCGGCGTGCCGTTCGTCACCATTGGCGGCTGGCTTGCCGCCGGCGGCGCCGCTGTCTGGCGCTTGGACGAGATCGGCCTGGCGCTTGGCCAGACGCTGTTCCTGGCGCTCGCCGGCGCGTTGCTCGCCACCGTCGCCGCCATGCCGATGGCCTGGATCTCGATCCGCGCGCCGGGGCCATTGCAGCGTCTTCTGGAGGGCTGCAACTACATCGTCGGCTCGCTGCCCGGGGTCGTCATCGCACTGGCGTTGGTCACCATCACCGTACGCATCGCGCTGCCGCTCTACCAGACCTTGTTCACCATCCTGGTTGCCTATGCGCTGATGTTCCTGCCGCGCGCGCTGGTCAGCCTGCGGGCATCGATCGCGCAGGCGCCGGTCGAGCTCGAACGCGCCGCTTCCAGCCTCGGCCGGCCGCCGCTGCAGGCGCTGTGGTCGACGACGATCCGCCTGTCGGCGCCGGGTGCCGCGGCCGGCATGGCCCTGGTGGCGCTCGGCATCATGAACGAACTGACCGCCACCCAGATGCTGGCACCGAACGGCACCCGCACGCTGGCGATGGCTTTCTGGTCCTACAGTGGCGAGATTGATTATGCCTCGGCGGCACCCTACGCCTTCATCATGGTGGCGATGTCGCTGCCCTTGACCTGGCTGCTCTATGTCCAGTCGAAACGGATGGCCGGACGATGAGCTTTCTCGAAATCAGCGGCCTGCACAAGCAATACGGCCCGGTGGCGGCTCTTGCCGGCGTCGACCTCAGCGTCGCCAGCGGCAGCCGCACGGCGATCGTCGGTCCTTCCGGTTGCGGAAAGACGACCCTGCTGCGGCTGATTGCCGGCTTCGAGGCTCCGGACCAGGGCCACATCACGCTCGACGGTGCCATATTGGCCAACGGCGGCGCTGCGGTGCCGGCATATCGCCGAGGCATCGGTGTGGTGGCGCAGGATGGTGCCCTGTTTCCGCATCTGACCATTGGCGACAATATCGGTTTCGGCATGGGCCGCGGCGAGGACAAGCGCGCTGAGCGCATCGTCGAGCTCGCCTATATCGTCGGGCTCGACAAGGCGATCCTCAAACGCCGCCCGCACGAGCTTTCCGGCGGCCAGCAGCAGCGTGTGGCGCTGGCCCGGGCCATGGCGATGAAGCCCAGGCTGATGCTTCTCGACGAGCCGTTCTCGGCGCTCGATACCGGCCTGCGCGCCTCGATGCGCAAGGCGGTGGCCGAACTTCTGGAGGCCGCCGGCATCACCACCATCCTGGTGACGCACGACCAGGCCGAAGCGCTGTCCTTCGCCAGCCAGGTCGCGGTGATGCGCGACGGCAAGTTCTCGCAAATCGGCACGCCGCGCGAGCTCTATCTCAAGCCGAAGGACAGGATGATCGCCGAATTCCTCGGCGACGCCATCATCCTGCCGGCCAAGATATCAAATGGCTTCGCCAACTCGCCGCTCGGCCGCATCGCGGTCGACACCCATGACAGCCGCGATATCGCCCGCATCATGCTTCGCCCGGAGCAGATCGCGCTGAAGAGAACGTCGCGCGAGGGTATGTCCGGCACCTCGGACATGCTGTTCGGCGAGGTGACGGAATCCGAATTCGCCGGCTCGATGTGCACGGTCGCGGTGCGGCTCTTGAACAATGCCGATCCGCCCGATGCGGCAGCGATCGGCAACACGCCGCTGGTCCTGCGCAAACCGGGCATGGACGCGCCGGCGGTCGGCGAGATCGTCCGGCTGACTGTATCGGGAAAGGCGCATGTCTTCGCCTGAACGCCGCGTGGGTGGAGCGTAGGCATATCTTTCTGATTAGCCGACGCGCTTTCCGGCCTGATCGAACCAGTGCAGCTTTTCTGCCTTGGCAACCACGCGCAATTGGTTGCCAACCGTGGCGGTGGCGCGACCCGCGACCCGCACGACGATCCTGCTGCCACCTGCAGCACAGTGAAGGAAACTTTCGGCGCCTACCGGTTCGACTGCCTCGACCAGCGCCGGCAGGATGAGCGCGCCGGACGGTGCCTCGGACCCGAAGGTGACGTCGGCATCCTCGGGGCGGAAGCCGAGCGTGACGGCGTTCGCAGGCGCAAATTCAATCGTCTTGCCATCAGCCAGCGCCGGACCAGCCGGGCCTTGCGAAAGGGGCAGGAGATTCATCGGCGGCGCGCCAATGAAGGAAGCGACGAAGGTCGAGGCCGGCCTTTCGTAGACGTCGAGCGGCGCCCCCATTTGCTCGACCAGTCCGGCATTCATGACGACGAGGATGTCGGCCAACGTCATCGCCTCGAGCTGGTCATGTGTGACATAGACCGACGTGACGCCAAGCGAGCGCTGCAGGTTCTTTATCTCGACGCGCATCTGGCCACGCAATTTGGCATCGAGATTGGAAAGCGGCTCGTCGAAAAGGAAAACCCTCGGATTGCGCACAATGGCACGACCCATGGCGACACGCTGGCGCTGGCCGCCGGAAAGCTCGCGCGGGCGGCGGTCGAGCAGCGCCGAAAGTTCCAGTATTTTCGCCGTCGCGCGGACCCGGCTGTCGATCTCATCTTTCGGCGTGCCGCGGTTGCGCAGCCCATAGGCCATGTTGTCGTAGACTTTCATATGCGGATAGAGCGCGTAGTTCTGGAACACCATGGCGATGTCACGCTCGGTCGGACCGGTTGAGTTTACGATCTTGCCGTCGATCGCAACTGTTCCCGAGGAGATGGTTTCAAGCCCGGCGATCATTCTGAGCAGCGTGGACTTACCGCAACCCGACGGGCCGACCAGCACGCAAAGCTCCTTGTCGGGAACCGCGATTGAAACGCCCTTCACGGCCTCGAAACCGCTGGGGTAGACCTTCTTCACATCCTTTAGATCGACGGTCGCCATCAGCTTCTCACTTTTCGGAATCGACCAGGCCGCGAACGAACCAGCGTTGCATCAGCACCACGACCAGGATCGGCGGCACGATGGCCAGCATCGCTGTAACCATGACCATGTGCCATTGCGTATCGGCATCGGCGAAGGAGACCATCTTTCTGAGCGCGATGACGATCGTGTTCATGTTGCTGCTGTTGGTGACGAGCAACGGCCACAGATACTGTGTCCAGCCATAAATAAAGAGGATGACGAACAGCGCCGCGATATTTGTCCGCGACAGCGGCAACAGGATATCGAAGAAGAAGCGCCACGGCCCCGCACCATCGACCCGCGCCGCCTCAACCAATTCGCCAGGAATCGTCATGAAGAACTGGCGGAACAGCAGCGTGGCGGTGGCCGAGGCGATCAGCGGGATGATCAGGCCCGCATAAGTGTCGATCATGCCGAGATCGACCATCACCTTGTAGGTTGGCAGGATGCGCACCTCGACGGGGAGCATCAGGGTGATGAAGATCAGCCAGAAGAAGGTCATGCGCAGCGGAAAGCGGAAGAACACGATCGCATAGGCAGACAGGATCGAGATGAATATCTTTCCCACCGCGATGCCGAGCGCCATGATCGTCGTGTTGAGCAGGAGCCTGCCGACGCTGACGCCGCCGATGCGGCCGACACCGCCGAACAATGCCTCGCTGTAATTGTTCCAGAACTGATCGCCGGGCAGGAGCGGCAATGGCGGCCTGAGGATCGTTTGCAGCGTCTGCGTCGAGGCAACGAACGTGTAGTAGATCGGGAAGGCGACGATCAATATGCCGAGGATCAGCATGGCGTGGGCGATGACGGTGCGGAGCGGTGACTGGCCGATCATCGCTCGCCCTCAGCCGTAATGGACTTTGCGTTCCACATAGCGGAACTGGATGGCGGTGAGCGAGATGACGATGACCATCAGGATAACCGACTGCGCCGCCGAGTCACCGAGGATCAGATTGACGAAGCCGTCATTGTAGACCTTGTAGACCAGCGTCTCAGTCGTCTTGCCCGGACCGCCCCCGGTGACGGCATGGACGATGCCGAACGTGTCGAACAGGGCATAGACGGTGTTAACGACCAGCAGGAAGAAGGTCGTCGGCGCAAGCAGCGGGAAGACGATGGTCCAGAATCGCTTGGTCTCGCCGGCGCCGTCCATGGCCGCCGCCTCGATCAAGGCTTTCGGCACCGCCTGCAGGCCGGCGACGAAGAACAGGAAATTGTAGCTTATCTGCTTCCAGGCAGCGGCGGACACCAGCAGGATCATGGCGTGGGTGCCATTGAGCAGTGGATCCCAGGCGATGCCGAAACTCCTCAGCATGTAGGCCAGCGACCCGATCGAAGGGTTGAAGAGGAACAGCCACAGCATACCGGCAATCGCCGGCGCCACCGCGTAGGGCCAGATCAAGAGCGTGCGGTAGAGACCTTTGCCGCGCACCACCTTCTCTGCCATGACCGCCAGCAGGAGCGCCACGCACATGGCGACGATAGCGGTCGCAAGGGAAAACACCACCGTGACCTTGATCGAGTTCAGGTAGGCCGGATCGGCAAGCACTTTCCTGAAATTGGCGAACCAGACGAACTTGGTCCTCAGCCCGAACGGATCCTGCCTGAGCATGGATTGGTAGAACGCCTGACCGGCCGGCCAGTAGAAAAAAACGAGCGTGATGGCCAGTTGCGGCGCCACAAGCAGGTAGGGAAGGACCTTGTTGGGGAACACGACGCGAGGGGTCACGGAGCCACTCCGAGGTGATGAGGCGGGCGGCACCATGCGGCACCCCTCTCCGCCAAGATGGCTTTGATGAGCGTTTCGGACTGGGCATCATCGACCATTGGCGAAATCGCAAAGGACGGCAAAACTCCCCTCACGAGGGGAGATGCCCGGCGGGACAGGTGGGTGCGCCGTAGAGCAAGGACCTGCGCTCGCTCTAATTCCCCAGCGCTTCCTTGATCGCGGCATTGCCACGCGTAACCGCATTGTCGAGCGCCTGCTGCGCGGTCTGCTGGCCGGCGAGCATCTTCTCGAACTCCTCGTTCTGGATATCGCGCACCTGCGGCAGATTCGGCAGACGTACGCCCTTGGAATTGTCGGTCGGCATCTTACCCGTCATCTGCAGGATCGGGGTCTCGCGGCCGACATTCTTGTCATAGAAACCGGACTTCTTGGTCGCTTCATAAGCCGCCAGCGTTACCGGCAGATAACCCGACTTCTGGTGCAGGTATTCTTGCACCTCGGTCTTCGACAGGTAGGCGAAGAAGGCCGCGACGCCCTTGTATTCCTCATCGGATTTGTCCGCGAAAACCCACAGGCTGGCGCCACCCGGCGTCGTGTTCTGCGGCGCACCCTTGGCGTCGCTGTCATACGGCAATTGGCCAATGCCGTAATTCATGCCGGACTTGACGATATCGCCAAGCCCGCCGGACGATTCGGTCATGATCCCGCATTCGCCTGCAAGGAAGATCTGCTTGGCTTCGGAGGTGCGGCCGCCATATTTGAAGGTGCCGTCCTTGGCGAGGTCCGCCAGCGCCTGGAAATGGTTGACGAAAATCGGCGCGTTGATCTTGAGCTCGACATCGCCGCCGGCCAGACCGTTCTGCTGGGTGGCCCATGACACGTCATTCCAGGCCGCGAAATTCTCCAGATGTATCCAGGTCAGCCAGGTCGAGGTGTAGCCGCAGGCGGCCGCGCCGCTCGCCTTGATCTTCTTGGCGTCTTCCCACACTTCATTCCAGGTCTTGGGTGGGCTATCGACGTCGAGACCAGCCTTCTTGAAGATATCCTTGTTGTAATAAAGGATCGGCGAGGAGGAGTTGTAGGGGAAGGAGAGCATGGTGCCGTCCGGCTTCGAATAATAGCCGACTATGCCTGGCAGATACTGGCTCTTGTCGAAGGTCATTCCAGCGCTGGTCAACACATCGGCTGCGGGCTTGATGGCACCTTCGGCCGCCATCATCACGCCGGTGCCGACGTCGAACACCTGGATGATGTCTGGCGCCTGGCCCGCGCGGTAGGCGGCAATGCCGGCATTCAGCGTCTCGGGATACGTGCCTTTGAACACCGGAACGAGCTCATAGTCGCTCTGGCTGGCATTGAAATCTTTGGAGATCTTGTCGACGACTTCGGCATTGGCGCCAGTCATGGCGTGCCACCAACTGATCTGCGTGACGGCAAAAGCGGAGGTTGAGGAAAGCGTCATAAAGGTAGCGGCAACACCGGCCGCGAAGCCGAAGGACTTCATGTTTCATCTCCCGTTTGTCATTGGCGAAAGGGGGCACTCCCGCGAAGGCAATATGTGTCGCTCATGACAATCAGACAACGGTTTTGTTGCAGATCGACGAACTTCACCCTTTACCTGACGCAACGCTCGCCTCCGCTTGGAGGCATGGAGAGCGATACGGTTAGCCGGCTTGGCGCGACGACAAGCGCGCCAGGAAGCACCGTCGGGACTGTCAAGCTCGCTTTCGGCGTGTCAGCCCTGATTGCAGCCGCAGCAACCCGAAGAGACACGCCAAGGTTGCAGCCGACTTTATCGATCCTTCAACGGCAACGCGCTACTCAATCCTGCTGCCCTGTTTATTTCCAAAGATCAGGTGAAATAAATGCTGACGGTCTACAATTGTATCGTCAACGAACATGATCTGAGACTGGTCGCACTCGCCGCGCTGATCTGCGGAATTTCCTGCTTCTCTGCTGTCAACCTGCTTCAGCACATAAGCCGTTCCACAGATCGGAACCGGCTTGCCTGGCTGATGATCGCGGCCACTTCGACCGGCTTTGGCATCTGGGCAACGCACTTCATCGCCATGCTCGCATTCACACCGGGCATACCCAGTGCTTATGATCCGGCACTCTCCGTGCTTTCGCTCGCTGCTTCGGTCACTTTGACGGCAGCCGGCATGTGGATCGCCACCTTGCGGGATGAGTTCGACTATCATCTCGTCGGCGGCGCCGTGCTGGGCGGCGGTATCGCAGCCATGCACTACATCGGCATGGCGGCGTTCGAGGTTCAGGGCCGTATCGAGTGGAACCTCTTGCTTGTCGCCGTTTCCCTGCTGGCCGGCGTAACGCTCGCGGCGCTGGCGCTGCGTGTCGTGCAGCGCCGCCCCTCCTTGAAGGCGACATCCGGCGGCGCGGTGCTGCTGACGCTGGCGATCTGCACCCTGCATTTCATCGGTATGGGTGCCGTCTCGATCTTCCCCGATCCCTCGATCGTCATATCCGAATACACGATCGAGCCGACCTCGCAGGCTTTCGCGGCCGCCGCCGCCACACTGGTGATCCTGGTTCTGTCGGCATCGGCGCTGTGGATCGATTTGCGCTTCCGTCGCCAGAAGCTCGAGGTCGACCGCATGCACGGCCTGGCCAATGCCGCCGTGGAGGGGCTGATCGTCTGCGACGGCAACCGCATCATCAGTGCCAATGACAGCATTGCGGCACTGACGGGCATAGCAACAGCGACCCTGAACGGAATGCAGCTTGGCGATCTCTTCGGATCCGATATGTCGGGCTTCGGCGAACAGCCGCAGGAGGCCGAATTGAGCGGTCGCGATGGCACGAGCATTCCTGTCGAGCTGATCGCCAGGAGCATCGACTACTGTGGCAAACCGCACAACGTGGTCGCGGTCCGCGACATTCGCGAGCGCAAGAAGGCGGAACAGGAGATCCTGCGGCTTGCCCATTTCGATCCATTGACCGGACTGGCCAATCGCCGCAGCTTTTCCGGCCGGCTGGAGACGGAAATCGCTGCGATGGTCCGGACCAGGAAAGGCGGCCAGCTTGCGCTTCTGCTGCTTGATCTCGACCGGTTCAAGGAGGTCAACGACCTGTATGGGCACGGCGCAGGCGATGCCATGCTGCAGAAGGTTGCGCAGTGCGCGACCGGTATCCTTCGTCCAGGGCAGATGGTGGCGCGGCTGGGCGGCGATGAGTTCGCCATCATCGCGCCGAACCTGGCCGACCCGTTGGAGGCGGGCCGTATCGCCAACGCCGTGCTGACCGCCATGCGCGAGGAAAACCGGCTCTCGGTCGGCGGCGGCCTTGTGTCGGCAAGCATCGGCATTGCGCTGTATCCGTCGGATGCCGAAAACCAGGCCAGCCTGATAAGCCACGCCGATACGGCACTCTACCGGGCCAAGACCGAAGGCAAGGACACTTACCGTTATTTCGAAGCATCGATGGGGGCCGAGGCCCGCGACAAGCGCGTCATGGAGCACGAACTGCGCCAGGCGGTCGCACGCCAGGAGTTCTATCTCGTCTACCAGCCGCAGAAAGAGATCAGCAGCGGAAAGATGGTCGGCTTCGAAGCGTTGGTCCGCTGGCGGCATCCGACGCGCGGCGACGTGTCGCCGGCCATATTCATCCCGGTGGCCGAAGACAGCGGCGCCATTGGCCAGATTGGCGAATGGGTGCTGACGGCTGCCTGCGAGGAAGCCGCCCGCTGGGAAAATCCGCTGACAGTGGCCGTCAACGTTTCGGCGGTGCAGCTCCACAACACGAATTTCAGCCGCAAGGTCCACGAAACATTGCTGAATTCCGGCCTGGCGCCCGGCAGGCTCGAGCTTGAGATCACCGAGACGGCGCTTGTCAAGGACATGCCGCGGGCGCTGGCCACCTTGCGGCAGGTCAAGGCGCTGGGCGTGCGCGTGGCCATGGACGATTTTGGAACCGGCTATTCCTCGCTCTCCAACCTCCGCGCCTTCCCCTTCGACAAGATCAAGATCGATGGCTCCTTCATCAAGTCCGTCGACAAGAACGGCCAGGTCGCGGCGATCGTGCGCGCCGTCCTGGGACTTGGACGCGGTCTCGGCCTGCCGGTTCTGGCGGAGGGGGTCGAGACGCTCGGCGAACTGAAATTCCTGGACGCCGAAGCCTGCGAGATCGGCCAGGGCTATTATATCGGCAGGCCAGCTCCCATCGAAGAATTCGGCGATCTGACCGGTGTCGTCGCACCCGCTGTCGGCAGCAAACCCGCTACCTTGCGCGACAGAAGCGTTCTGGCCTTCGCACCGGCACCTGCGCTAGCCACACGCTAGACTAGAGGCTCTCGGGCTTGAGTGCCGTCTCGACCAGCCGCCTGGCGTCCGGCCCCGACCATTCGGCCGGGCCGTTCATATGGGCGATCAGGCAGCCCTCGCCGTCGACCAGCATGGTGACAGGAAGGCCTAGCGCCAGGCCGCGCTTCTTGAGGTCGTTGAACAGCGCCATCGTCGAATCCCGGTAATAGCCAAGCGTCGCGACGCCGGTATCGCTGAGGAACTTCTTCGGCTTCACATCGTCGCCGGCATCGACATTGACGGCGATCACTTGAAAGGCGTCGCTGCCCTTTTCCTTCTGCAGCGCATCGAGCGCCGGCATTTCGGCACGGCACGGCGCGCACCATGTCGCCCACAGATTGAGCAGCACCGTCTTGCCGGCATGATCGGCAAGCGTCATCGGCTTGCCGTCCGGACCGTTGAAGGCAAGGCTCTTCAGGGATTGTGGCGGATCGGCGGGCAAAAGTGCCGCGACCTCACCGGTGGCCGAAGCCGCGACCTTCTTGGCGCGGTCGCTCTTGGCCGCGCAGGCCACGTCGTCCTTGCTCTCACCCACGGCAGCTTGTGCCGGTGCATTGTTGCCAGACCGGCTCTCGCTGACATATACCGCGACCGCGCCCGCCAGCGCGCCCGCCACCAAGGCGGCGAGGATCAGGCGCGGGGCCGGGAAGAATCTACTACCGTCTGCCATTTTCTCAAAACTGCTCCGAAGCACGGGTTATAGCCATGAGCGATAAGAAAACCAGCAACCAGATGTGGGGCGGACGTTTTGCCTCGGGTCCGGCCGCCATCATGGAAGCGATCAACGCGTCTATCTCCTTCGACCGCAAACTCTATGCGCAGGACATCAAAGGCTCGATCGCCCATAGCGAGATGCTGGCGCAAACGGGCATTATTTCGGCGGCCGATCAAGAAAAAATCGCTGACGGGCTGAACACGATCCTGAGAGAGATCGAGGCCGGCAGCTTCGAGTTCTCGACGCGGCTCGAAGACATCCACATGAACATCGAGGCGCGCCTTGCCGATCTGATCGGCCCGGCGGCCGGCCGCCTGCACACCGCCCGCTCGCGCAACGACCAGGTCGCGGTCGATTTGCGGCTCTGGGTCAAGGAGGAGTGCTTTCGCGTCGCCGAGGCGTTGAAGGGGTTGATTGAGGCGCTGCTGGAGCGGGCCGAGGAGCATGCGGCGACCGTGATGCCGGGCTTCACCCATATGCAGGCGGCCCAGCCGGTGACCTTCGGCCATCACTGCATGGCCTATGTCGAGATGTTTTCGCGCGACCTGTCGCGTGTCCGCGATGCGATCGAACGCATGGACGAAAGCCCGCTCGGTGCCGCCGCACTTGCCGGCACCAGCTTCCCGATCGACCGCCACCGGACCGCCAAGGGGCTCGGCTTCCGCGAGCCGATGCGCAATTCGCTCGACAGCGTCTCGGATCGCGATTTCGCGCTCGAGTTCCTTGCCATGGCCGCGATCTGCGCCACGCATCTGTCGCGGCTGGCCGAAGAGATCATCATCTGGTCGACGCCGCAATTCGGCTTCGTCAGGCTGTCGGACTCGTTTTCCACCGGCTCGTCGATCATGCCGCAGAAGAAGAATCCCGATGCCGCCGAACTGGTGCGCGGCAAGACCGGCCGCGTCACCGGCCATCTGGTCGGCCTGCTGACGGTGATGAAGGGCATGCCTTTGACCTATGGCAAGGACATGCAGGAAGATAAGGAATCGGTATTCGACGCCGCCGAGACGCTCGACCTGATGCTGGCGGCGATGACCGGCATGGTCTCGGACATGACGGTCAACGCAGCCGCGATGAAGAAGGCCGCCGGCTCCGGCCACGCGACAGCAACCGACCTTGCTGACTGGCTGGTGCGCACGCTCGGCCTGCCGTTCCGAGAGGCGCATCATGTCACCGGCCGGGCGGTGGCGCTGGCCGAAGACAAGAAGGTGGGGCTGGAGAAGCTTTCGCTGGAGGATTTGCAGTCGATCGATCCCGGCATCACGGCCGACATATTCTCAGTGCTGGCGGTGCAGAACTCGGTCAAGAGCCGCACCAGTTTCGGCGGCACCGCGCCGTCGGAAGTGAGGAAGCAGATCCGCGCCTGGAAAAAGCGACTGGCGAAAGCGTAATGCCGGATGTTGCGCCAGCAATATCCCGGACATGCGACCAGCAATATCCGGACGTTGCGCCAGATATTGCGACGAGCAATATCTCGGGGTGCAATGCGCCGAGAACTCGGCTAAAAGCGGCGGCTGACAAACGTTTCGGACGGATGGATCGATGACCGGAAGCAGGATTTTGGTGACGCTGACGCTGCTGGTGGCGATCGCGGCCGTCTCGGCCTGCGGCAGGAGGGGCGGTCTCGACACGCCCTATGAGGCGGCCGTGCAGGCGCGCAAGGATGCCTCGAAGGCCCATCAGCCCGTGCCGCCGGAGCCGGAAAAACCGGTCAAGGACAAGAAGTTCATCCTCGACCCGCTGATCTAGGCCGACGAGAGCGGGGCCTTCCAACCCGATCTCATCTTGCCGCAACTTCCGGAACCACTCCCGTGAACCATTTCGACTACCGCGACGGCGTGCTCCATGCCGAGGACGTGGCGATACCAGATATCGCCGCACAGGTCGGCACGCCATTCTACTGCTACTCGACGGCCACCCTGACCAGGCACTACCGGGTGTTTGCCCAGTCCTTTGCCGGGCTCGACACGCTGGTCTGCTACGCCATGAAGGCCAATTCCAACCAGGCCGTCCTGCGGACGCTGGCGAAGCTCGGCGCCGGCGCCGACGTGGTTTCGGAAGGTGAATTGCGCCGGGCGCTGGCCGCCGGCATTCCGGCCGGCAAGATCCTGTTTTCGGGCGTCGGCAAGACCGCGCGCGAAATGGACTTTGCCCTTGCCGCCGGCATTCTCTGCTTCAACGTCGAGTCCGAGCCTGAACTTGAGCTGTTGTCGGCGCGAGCCGTTGCCCTTGGCAAGGTGGCGCCGATCTCGCTGCGCATCAATCCCGATGTCGACGCCAGGACCCACAAGAAGATCTCCACCGGCAAGGCCGAGAACAAATTCGGCATCCCGTGGCAGCGGGCGCGGCAGGTCTATGCCCGCGCGGCAACGCTTCCCGGCATCAGGATCACCGGCATCGACACCCATATCGGCAGCCAGATCACGGAGCTGCAGCCCTTCGACGACGCCTTCGCCCTGCTTGTCGATCTGGTCGGCGCGCTGCGGGCGGACGGCCATGCCATCGAGCATATCGACCTCGGCGGCGGCCTCGGCATCCCCTATCGCGTCGACAACAACCCGCCGCCGCTGCCCGATGCCTATGCCCAGATCGTCAGGAAGCATGTCACCAAGCTCGGGCTGAAGGTGATGTTCGAGCCGGGCCGGCTGATCGTAGGCAATGCCGGTATCCTCGTCTCGGAAGTGATCTTCGTAAAGGAAGGCGACGCCAAGAACTTCCTCGTCGTCGACGCCGCCATGAACGATCTCATCCGGCCGACGCTCTACGATGCCTTCCACGATATCCGTCCGGTCGTGCAGCCGCCGGCGGACACGCCGCGCATGATGGTCGACGTCGTCGGCCCGGTCTGCGAGACCGGCGATTATATCGGCCTGGACCGCGATCTGCCCAGGCTGAAGGCCGGCGACATGATTGCCGTCTCCACCGCGGGCGCCTATGGCGCGGTGCAGGCCGGCACCTACAACACCCGTCTGCTGGTTCCGGAGGTGCTGGTCGACGGCGACCGGTTCCACGTCGTGCGCCCACGCCTGACCTATGACGACCTGATCGGGCTGGATTCCGTGCCCGACTGGCTTGCATAGAAGCGCCGGAAACACACCGACCCGTCACAGGGAGCAATCATGACGAACGGCATCACCGTCACACGCGAGCGCATTGCCGCGATGGAACCGCGCATCCGCCCCTATATCAGGCACACGCCGGTGCTGCGCGTCGACATGGCCGACTTCGATCGGCAGCCGCTGGCCGTCGACCTGAAGCTCGAATGCCTGCAGCATTCCGGCTCGTTCAAGGCGCGCGGCGCCTTCACCAACCTGCTGGAGCGTGCGGTCCCAAAGGCCGGTGTCGTCGCAGCATCGGGCGGCAACCATGGCGCGGCCGTCGCCTATGCCGCCATGCGGCTTGGCCACAAGGCGACCATCTTCGTTCCCGAAGTGAGCCCGGCGGCCAAGCTGGAACGGATCCGCTCCTATGGCGCCGAGCTGATCGTCGGCGGCGCCCGCTATGCCGAAGCGCTGGCCGCCAGCGAACGGTTCGCCGAGGAGACCGGCGCTTTGCAGATTCACGCCTTCAACCAGGAGGAAACGTTGGTCGGCCAGGGCACGCTTGGGCTCGAAATCGAGGCCGATTTGCCTCGGATCGACACGCTGCTGGTCGCTGTCGGCGGCGGCGGCCTGATCGGCGGCATCGCTGCCTGGTTCGCCGGCCGCATCCGTATCATCGCCGTCGAGCCGGAAGGAGCGCCGACGCTGCATCGCGCCTTCGAGGCCGGACACCCCGTCGATGCGCCGGCCGAGGGCATCGCCGCCGATTCACTGGCGCCAAAGCGCGTCGGCGAAATGATGTTCCCGATCGCCGAGGCCTATGTCGAACGCTCGATCCTGGTCGGCGACGACGACATCGTCGCCGCGCAGAAGGCGCTGTGGAACCGAACCCGCATCATCTCCGAGCCGGGAGGTGCGGCCGCCTTTGCCGCGATCCTGTCGGGCCGCTATGCGCCGGCGCAGGGCGAACGGCTCGCCGTGCTGGTCTGCGGGGCGAATGCGGACCCCGCTACCTTCTAAAGGGCCTGCTGCCTTCTAAAGGGTATGCAGGATGGAACTATAACGGTCCATTTCACGTTTTTTCGAACCGCCTCGCCTTTGCCGTGTTTGCTGGTATTCTTTGAGTCGTGAGGCGTCGGGCTATCTGCCCGCTCCACAGCATGATCCCGAAACATGGAATCCCTTTCGGAACAGATCATGCTCAAAGGGATAGGGCCGCATCCCGGTTTCGGGATGCCATAGGCTCAAGGAAGGGCCGATGACGCAACGACCCACCTTCAGCAGCGATCGCGGCCTCGCCGGGCGGCTGGCTTTGAGCAGGCTGGCCACGCGGGTCTCGATGGTGGTCGAGCGCGGCTGGCCGTTGCTGCTTCCCCTGGTCATCGTTGCCAGCCTGTTCCTCAGCATCTCCTGGCTCGGGCTATTCTCCCGGCTGCCGGATATGACGCGCATCGGCCTGGTCGCTGCCTTTGCCATAGCAGCACTGGCCGCGCTTTATCCCCTGCGTTTCTTCCGCCTGCCGGGCGCCGGCGAAATCGACCGCCGCATCGAGGCAGCCAATCAACTGTTGCACAGCCCGGTGCTGGTGCAGACCGACCGGCCAAGCGGCCGGGAAAGCAGCTTCTCGCAGGCGCTATGGCGCGAACACCAGAAGCGCATGGCCGGAAAGCTCGACAACCTCGGCGCCGACCTGCCGCGCACGCGCGTGCCGGAGCGCGACCCTTGGGCCCTGCGCGCGGTAGCGGCACTTTTGCTCGTTACCGCCTTCGCCTTCTCCTTCGGGCCGACGGGCGGCAGGATCAGCGACGGCTTCAATGCCCATGGCGCGCGCGATATCGTGCCGCCGCGCATCGACGCCTGGGTGACGCCGCCGTCCTACACCGGCAAGCCGCCGATCTTCCTGACCGCCGACGCCAACCAGGCCATCCCGACCTTTACGGTTCCCGAAGGCAGTGACGTTTCGCTGCGCGTGACGGGCGGCTCAGGCGAGGAAACGCTCGGCTACGCCGACAAGAATGGCAATTCCCGCGCCATCGACCCGGCTGCGCCGCAGGCCGCCGCCAAGCCGGCTGCAAGCCCGGCGACGCCGTCCAAGGTGCGCCAGTTCACCAGCAAGCTGACCGGCGACGGCACGCTGACGCTGACGTCGGGCGAGGACCAGCTCGGCCGCTGGGCCTTCGCGGTCGTACCGGACAAGCCGCCGCAGATCCGCTTCGTCGGCGAGCCCAAGCGCGCCGCCAACGGCGCCTTCGAGCTCAACTACCAGATCGACGACGACTATGGCGCCGCCACCGCCAAGGCGGTGTTCGCGCTTGCCGATCCGCAGGCGCCGAATGCGCGTCCACTGTACGGTGCACCTGAAATGCCGCTGACGCTGCCGCGCCGCGGCGGCAAGTCGAACGCCGCCAGGACCTCGAAGGACCTGACCGAGCATGTCTGGGCCGGCAGCAGCATCAAGCTGACGCTGGTCGCCACCGACGATGCCGGGCACACCGCATCCAGCGAAACCAAGACGCTGCTGATGCCGGAGCGGCCTTTCGCCAATCCGCTGGCACGCGCCGTGATCGAACAGCGCCGCCTGCTGGCGCTCGACGCCAACGCCAAGCCGCGCGTGCTAGACCTGATGGACGCCATCACGCTGCGGCCGGAAGACACCTTCGACAACATGTCCCATTACCTCGCCATCATGAGCGCCCGCACCCGGCTGAAGATGGCCGACAGCGACGATCAATTGCGCAGCGAGGTCTCCTATCTCTGGGAAATCGCGCTCGGCATCGAGGAAGGCAATCTTTCGGCCGCCGAAAAGCGGCTGCGCCAGGCGCAACAGGCGCTGCAGGACGCCATCAAGAATGGCGCCAGCGACGCTGAAATCGAAAAGGCGATGAAGGAACTGCGCGAGGCGATGAACCAGTTCCTGCAGGAATTCGCGGAGCGCGCCAAGCAAAATCCCAACGCCCCGCAGATGCAGCAGAATGGCCAGGAACTGCGCCAGAGCGACATCGATCGCATGATGGACCAGATCGAGAACCTGGCGAAGTCCGGTGATCGCGACAAGGCCCAGCAATTGCTGTCGCAACTGCAGGACATGATGAACAATCTGCAGGCCGGCCGGCAGCAGCAAGGCGGCCAGCAGGACAGCGAGATGCGCCAGCAGATGGACAAGCTGGGCGAGATCCTGCGCCGTCAGCAGGAGATGATGAACGACACCTTCCGCATGGATCAGATGCAGCGCGGCGAGCGCCAGCGCGGGCAGAACCGTGACGAGCAGCTCGGCGAAGGCGGCCAGGATGAGGACAGACCCGGCGTCGGCGAAGACCGCGATCCGCTCGCCCGGCAAAAGCCGATGACGCCCCAGGAGTTCGCCGATGCGCTGAAACAGCTGCAGCAGGGCCAGGGCCAGTTGCAGAGCGACCTCGAACAGCTGAAGAAGGGCCTCGAAGGCATGGGTATGGAGCCCAATGAAGGATTTGGCGAGGCCGGCAAGTCCATGGGCAATGCCGAACAGGCACTCGGCGAAGGCGAAGGCGATGCGGCCGTCGGCCATCAGGGCCGGGCGCTGGAAGCGCTGCGCAAGGGCGCCAAGGACATGATGAAGCAGATGCAGGCCATGCAGGGCGACCAAGGTGGCGGCGAGGAAGGCGGCCGCCAGCAGAACGCCGATCGCGATCCGCTCGGCCGGCCGCGCGCCAGCCAGGGTCCCGATTTCGGCGATTCGGTGAAGGTGCCCGACGAGATCGACGTGCAGCGCGCCCGCCAGATTCTGGAAGCGATCCGCAAGCGGCTCGGCAATGCGCTCAGCCCTGACATCGAACGCAGCTATCTGGAACGGCTGCTCGAGCTGAAATAGAGCAATTCCAGGAAATATGTGAAGCGGTTTTCCGTCCGGAATTGCGAAAAAACAAAGGGATTGCCGCCCCCGTCCATCCCACCTGAAAACCCTCTCGCACGGTTGCACCACCATGCCCAGACTTGGCGCCGTCACACCCATCCTGCGCATCTTCGACATTGCCAAGGCGCGTGAATTCTATGTCGGCTTCCTCGACTTCAAGGTGCAGTGGGAACATCGCTTCGCCGACGACGCGCCGCTCTACATGGCGATCGGCCGCGACGGCTGCGTCCTGCATCTCAGCGAACATCATGGCGACGGTGCACCCGGCATCGCCGTGCGCATCGAGGTCGAGGACATCACGGCTCTTCATGGCGAGCTGATCGGCAAAAACTACCGCTTCGCCAGGCCAGGCGTGGAAGAGACGCCTTGGAAGACCCGCGAGGTATCGGTCGCCGATCCGTTCGGCAACAGGCTGCATTTCTACGAGGATGCCGCCGGCTGACTGAGCCTGTTGACGAAGGCTTCGCGGATCGCATCCTGCATGCCGTCGATCGCCTCGCCTGACGCGTTCGGGTTGCGGTGCATCACCACGTTCGAGGAATCGATGGCGCCGAATCCGTCCGCCGTGGTCAGTTCACGACAGCCGTCCGGAATGTTGCTGCGCGAGATCGGCGCGATCGCCAGTCCGGAGGTGACGGCGAGCTTGAGGCCGCCGGTGGTGTCGCTGGTATAGGCGACACGATAGGCAAGATCGCGCTGCTCCAACGATTTGATGGCGAAGTCCTTGCACCAGCCGGCCCGGTTGTAGAGCGCGATCGGCACCGGCTGTTCCTCATGCATGTGATGCAGGGACGATGTCACCCACACGGTCGGGTCGTGCATCAGCACTTCGCCGCCGGCGGGATCCTGCCATTCGAACACCACGCACAGATCGAGCTCGCCGGCAGCGAGCGCCGCCATCTGTGCCCCGGAATGGGCATAGCGCACGGTGACCTCGACCTGCGTATGACGCTTCGAGAAAGCGCCGAGCGCGCGCGACAGGATGGCGTGGCCATATTCCTCCGGAATGCCGATGCGCACCGGCCCGCCAAGCGGCGCTGCTGCCATCGATGCCGACGTCTCGTCGAGCAGCGAGACGATGCGGCGGGCGTTGACGATGAGTTCGCCGCCGCGCCGCGTCAACGCGACGCCGCGCGAACCGCGCTCGAACAGGCTGGCGCCGATTAGATCTTCGAGCTTCTTCATCTGCATCGACACCGCGGATTGGGTGCGGCCGGCCTGCTCCGCCGCCTTGGTGAAATTGCCGGTCTCGGCAATCGCCACGAAGGTGCGCAGGAGGTCGCTGTCGAGGGTCGGCCGCATGAAATCCGCCATAAGAGAATTTGATTGCTGGCATCATTCCAATTCGTTTGCAACATGTCAAACGGCGGATGATAGTCGCCTCACCCATTGGATATGCGGCTGCGAAATCAGCCGCGGACCAATCAAGAGTCCTCACTCGTGCCCGCTGCCCGAAACGGTGGCGGGTTCTTTTTACCCCGCAGGCGGCAGCTTCGGATCGTACGCGCAGGAGCCTGGATACAGATGCAAAATCGGATGGTGGGCGGCATCCTGAGCCTGTGCCTCGGCGTGCTGGTCTTTTCGCTGCAGGATCCGCTCGTCAAAGCCGTGTCGAGCGGTTATCCAGTGACCGAGGTGATGGCGATCCGCTCGATCGTCGCTCTGCCGATCCTCATCGTTCTGGTCCATGCTGATGTTGGCTTGCGGGCGATCCTGTCGAAGCGATTCGGCATGCTGACGGTGCGCGCCTTCATCCAGTTCACCTCCTATACGATGTACTACCTGGCCATCGCCGCCTTGCCGCTTGCCGATGCGGTGGCGCTTTATTTCATGGCGCCGCTGTTCATCATGGTGCTGGCCGGGCCCTACCTTGGCGAGCGCGTCTCCTGGCAGACACTGGCAACCGTGCTGATCGGCTTGTTCGGCGTCCTCGTGATGCTGCGCCCCGGCGCAGGGCTGTTCGACTGGGCAGCGCTGCTGTCGCTGGGCTCGGCGGCGCTCTATGGTTTTTCGCAGCTGATGGCCCGCAAGATCGGCGACACCGAATCGTCCACCGTGATGGCCTTCTATCAGAACGGCGCCTATCTGGTTGGCGCCGCCGTGGTTGCCGGCGCGTTTCACCTTGCCGGCATAACCCACGCCGTCCACCCCAGCCTGGAATTCCTGGTACGGCCATGGCTTTGGCCGACGCTGCCGGATTTTCTCAAGATGGCCGCCTGCGGCTTCGTCGCCTCCGCCGGCATGATCCTGCTGTCGCAGGCTTACCGGATGGCGCCGGCCAACCGCGTTGCCACCTTCGAATATACCGGCATCCTGTGGTCGCCGCTGTGGGGTTTCCTGTTCTTCGCCGAGGTGCCGCGGTCGACGACCGTGATCGGTGCCGCCTTGATCATCGGCGCCGGCCTGCTGGCGCTCAGCACCGAACGGCGCAAGAGTACTCCACCTGTGCTCGCTGCTGCCGACCCAGCCTGATCAGGCGAAGCAGATCAGCGCCCGTTCGACACGCGAGCGGATTTCAGCCAGCGTGAAGGGCTTCTGCACGACATCGAGGATGATGCCGTTCAATTCCTCGGCGCGCTCGCGCTGGTCGGCATAGCCGGTCATCAGCACGATCTTGATGGCGGGAAACAATGCTGCCGCCGCTATCGCCATCTCGATGCCGTCCATCTCCGGCATGCGGATATCGGAGACGACGAGATCATAGCCGCCACGCGCGGCCTGGATCAGCGCAAGCCCCTGCGCGCCATCCGCCGCGATATCGATTGTGTGCCCGGCGCGTTCAAGCGCGCGGGCGGCCAGGGTGCGGACGGACTCATCGTCCTCGACGATCAGAAGCTTTGCCATGGCCGGCATATTTGGCCGCCAAAAGTTGACTTTTCCTGAAAGCGCTGAGGATCAGCAAACCTTTTTGATGCCGCTCAGGCATCCCCTTTGACGACACCGACAAAGGGCAACTCGCGAAAGGCATGGGCTACATCCATGCCGTAGCCGACGACGAAATAGTCGGGGCAGTCGAAGCCGACATAATCGGCATTGAGTTCGGTCTGGCGGCGCATGCGCTTGTCGAGCAGCACGGCGATCGAACAGCTCTTGGCGCCCCGCGACAGCATCAGCTCCCGGGTGAAGCTCAGCGTCTTGCCCGATTCGAGAATGTCGTCGATCAGCAGCACGTCGCGGCCAGCGACCTCATTGTCGATGTCGCGCAGCACCCTCACCTCACCGCTGCTGGTGCCGGCGCCATAGCTGGAGATGAAGATGAATTCCACCTCCGGCGACAGGCCGACATCGTGCATGGCGCGGATGAGATCTGCGGCGAAGATGAACGACCCCTTCAGCACCGAGATCACCAGGAGGTCATGGTAGTCGTGTCCGGCAATCTCCTTGGCGAGTTCGAGATTGCGCCGCGCGATCGCCGATGCAGAAAACAGGACTTCGATGTCCTTGCCGCGTACAATTGGCATTTTTTCGCCCCGCTGATTTTCTTGCCTAAACGCGTTCACGCCCAGCATGTGTTGAGATTCAGGTCAGGCTGAGTCGAAAACGGTGGTTTCCGAGAACCGGAGCGGAGCGTACTGAAGTACGTGAGCACCGGAAGCGCAGGAAACCGCCGTTTGCGGCCAGTCTCACCTGAATATCAGCACACGCTATTCGGCGAAGGTGACCGATACAGTTCTTACACCGTTTCTAGGCACGTCGAGCCGGCTGGCAAAGCCGAATCTTTCGCCAGAGGCCAGCGAACGGCCGGATGTCCCCAACGTATAGCGGGTGATGTGCCCGTCATTGCCGGTCACCCGGATTTCAAGCGGCGGCAGCTGCGCCGGTTTGGCGCCGTCATTGGCGGCCTCGCCATCGACGAACAGCGCAGGGTTCGGTCCGGAAGCATCGACGCGTGACGTGACGCCCGAAATGCTGAGCGCCGACGCTTGCGCGCTGGACAGGAACGGCACCTGGCGCACCAGCGCGTGCCCGCCCGAAACCCAGAAGGCGGCCAAGGCAGCGCCGATGCCGGCGATCCAGAAGATCGGCCCGCCGCGCGAGGGTGGCGGCCGCTCCGGCGGGGCTTCGGGCTTGCGCAGCATGTCCATGCCCTCGATGGGTGGCATCACGATCGCACGCGGCAGCGGCGAAACGCTTTCCACGGCAGGTGCAGGGCGCGGCATCACCACGTAATCGGCATCGACGATGTCGGCGGCCGAACCGCGCATGAACCGGTCCGCCGCGGCAATTGCCGTCGGATCGGTCATGATTTCGCCGGAAACCGGGCGCGCGGTTCGATCGTCAGCCATCATGGCCCCAGCATTGCAGCACGTGTTCGCTTTTCGTTTCTTTTGCGTAAACACAAATGGTTAACGCTTCCCCACCGGAGCCCTCGTGACGAGTCGAAAGAGCCTAGGAATTAACCGCCGGTTAACCATGCCGGCCGATGGTCTTTACCCAGAACAGGCCGGCTCGCTGCCGTGCCGAATTTCAGGTCGTCGAAATTGATTCGCTTCGAAAATGTCGGCCTCCGCTATGGCATGGGTCCGGAAATCCTCCGCGACATCTCCCTGCACATTCCGGAGCGCTCCTTCCAATTCCTCAGCGGGCCTTCGGGCGCCGGCAAGACGACCTTGCTGCGCCTGCTGTTCATGTCGCTGAAGCCGACGCGCGGGCTGATCACCATCTTCGGCAAGGATCGCTCCCGCATTTCCCGCACCGAGCTGCCGCATCTCAGACGCCGGATCGGCGTGGTGTTCCAGGATTTTCGGCTGCTCGACCACATGACCACCTATGAGAACGTCGCGCTGCCGCTGCGCGTGCGCGGGCGCGAGGAGGCGAGCTACCGCACCGATGTCACCGAGCTGTTGAAGTGGGTCGGGCTGGGCGAACGCATGCATGTGCTGCCGCCGGTTCTGTCCGGTGGCGAGAAGCAGCGCGCCGCGATCGCGCGGGCGCTGATCGAGCAGCCGGAAATCCTGCTCGCCGACGAACCGACCGGCAATGTCGATCCGCCGCTGGCGCGACGCCTGCTGCGGCTGTTCATCGAACTCAACCGTCTCGGCACCGCCGTGGTGATCGCCACCCACGACCTCGGCTTGATGGAGCAGGTCGACGCGCGCCGCATGATCCTGGCCGGGGGAAGGCTGGACATCTATGACTGAACTGTCCGCCGAACATTTTGTGGAAAGGGAGCAGGACGCCGAGGCGACCGAAGCAAAGCCGCGCGCCCAGCGCAGGATGGCGCCGATCGTGCCGGCGCAGAACATCGCCGGCCGGGCGCTGGTGCTGGTCATCGCCATCATGACCTTCCTGTCCTGCCTGACTTTCGGCGCGGTGACGCTGGTGCGCGACACAGCGTCCGTCTGGGAGAACCAGATTTCACGTGAGGCAACGATCCAGATCAAGCCGGTCGACGGCCTCGACATGGAAGCAGCCCTTACCCAGGCCTCCCAGATCGCCGGCGAATTCCCCGGCGTCAAGGCGACCCGGATCATCGACCGCGAGGCGACCGCGCGGCTCCTTGAGCCCTGGCTGGGCTCGGGCCTCAACATCGACGAATTGCCGGTGCCGCGACTGATCATCGTCACCATCGACGAGAACAGCCCGCCCGATTTCGCCGCCATACGCGCCGCGATCACCCCGAAACTGCCGAGCGCATCGCTCGACGATCACCGCACCTGGGTCGACCGGCTGGTGGCGATGGCCCGCACCACGGTGACCATCGGCATCGCCGTGCTGGCGCTGATGCTGTCGGCGACGGTGCTGACCGTGGTGTTCGCGACGCGCGGCGCCATGGCCGGCAACGGTCACATCATCGAAGTCCTGCATTTCGTCGGCGCCGAGGCACGCTTTATCGCGCGCGAATTCCGCCGGCATTTCCTGGTCACCGGCATGAAGGGAGCGGCGGCCGGCGGTGCCGCCGCAGTGCTCGTGTTCATCGTCTTTTCCTGGTGGTCGTCGCGCAATATGGCGACGCCGCAGGCCGACCAGGCGACCGCCCTGTTCGGCAATTTCGCCATCGGTTCGGCAGGCTATCTCGGTGTCGTCTTGATGGTGCTGGTGATCGGCGGACTGACGGCGGCAACCTCGCACGCCACCGTCGTTGCCTATCTCAGCGACATCGATGTCCGCCAACCGGATGCAGGCTAATTCATGTCGCCCAAAAGTGGGAACCGGTTTTGGGACAACGACATGGATAAAACAGGGTGATCACGAATAGAGAATTCGCGTAACGCAAAGTGCGTCTTTTACCTACCCAAGGCCGCATTTCAGGATTAACCATATGGCGATGGACGCGCGGGATTCGACCGGTACGGCTGGGCAGATGCCAGTGGTGGTTGCACGTTCGCATGACCGCTGCGCTGTGAGCCGTCTAAGAGCCACGTTGCGCCTGTCCGCCCTCTCCGTCCTCATCCTCGCAACTTTGTTTGCCGGCGGTTTCGGTTGGTTCGCCAACAAGGTCAGTCACCTGACGACGCCCGCCAATCCGGCCAGGGCAGACGCGATCATCGTCTTGACCGGCGGCCAGTCCCGCCTCGATGCCGCGATGGATCTGCTGGCGTCCGGCAAGGGCGAACGGCTGCTGATCAGCGGCGTGCATCCTTCGGCCAGCCGTCGCCAGCTGCAGGCGGCAACCGGCGGCGACAAGAATCTGTTCTCCTGTTGCGTCGACATCGACCGCGCCGCGCTCGACACGATCGGCAATGCCGAGGAAAGCGCCAAATGGGTCGAGAGCCACGCCTATGGCACGGTGATCCTCGTCACCAACAATTATCATATGCCGCGCAGCCTGCTGGAAATGGGCAGGCTGCTGCATGGCGCCAAGCTCGAGCCCTATCCGGTGGTCAATTCCAACCTCGACAATGGCGGCTGGCTGACCAAGCCGCGGGCATTGCGCGTGCTGTTCACCGAATACAACAAATATCTGCTTGCGCTGGCGCGCGGCATCGTGCCTGTCAAGCCGACGCCCAACGGCATCGCGCTGGCCGAAACCGCGGCCGGCGGCTGATTATTCCCCTGCGGCCGCGCCCGAATTTCCCCTGAGCCGTGCGATCTCCTGCTCAAGGCGTTCGATACGCTTGTCCCGCTCGCCGAGTGCCGCCGCGACGTCGGCTGCCTCGAACCGTTGTGGAATATGCTGCGGGCAGTTGGCATCCCAGGCCGAGACCGTGAACAGGACGACCTGCTCGGGGCGCGCTCCGTAGCCTTGCGGCATCAGCTTCGCCATCAGCTCGGCGTCACTCTCGACGACCCGCGCCGTGCCCCAGATCTTGATGCGCTGGCGGTGCATATAGTCGATCAGGAACAGGAACGCCCTTGGATTGTCGGCCAGATTGCCCTGCGTGATGAACTGCCGGTTGCCGGAAAAATCCGCGAAGCCGATCGTATGTTCATCCAGCACCTTGAGGAAGCCGGCCGGCCCGCCGCGATGCTGGACATAGGGCTGCCCTTCGCGGTTGGCGGTCGACAGGAAGACGCTGGTCTGCATTTCGATGAAGGCGGCAAGGTCCGTGGTGATGCCGGCCTGCCAGCCGCCACGCTCCTCGACGCGGGCATAGGACTGACGTGAGCCCTTGCGGGCCTGGATCGCCTTGACGGTCGGCGTGAAGGCGACGTCGCTGGTGAAAGCATGTGCGTTCATCGAAAGCTTCCTTGCGGCAAGATGCTAAAGCCCGAGCTCCGACAATGTCGGGTGGTCGTCCGGCCGCCGGCCGAGCGGCCAGTGATACTTACGATCGGCCTCGCCGATCGGCAGGTCGTTGATGCTGGCGATGCGCAGACGCATCAGCCCCTGTTCGTCGAATTCCCAGTTCTCGTTGCCGTAGCTGCGGAACCATGAACCGCTGTCGTCGCGCCATTCGTAGGCGAAACGCACGGCGATGCGGTTGCCGTGGAAGGCCCAGACCTCCTTGATCAGCCGGTAGTCGAGCTCGCGGCTCCATTTGCGCGTCAGGAAGGCCTGGATGGCGTCGCGGCCTTGCAGGAATTCGGCGCGGTTGCGCCAGCGGCTGTCCTTTGTATAGGCGAGCGCGACCCGCGCTGGATCGCGTGAATTCCAGGCATCCTCGGCCATGCGCGCCTTCTGCGCTGCGGTCTCGGCGGTAAACGGCGGCAGCGGCGGGCGGGCTTCGGACATGGCAACTCCTGTGCGAGGCCATGCTGCAGGCAGGGCCGACAGACTGGAATATAAGCCTTCCATCATTCAAAGGCAGGTGGCATATTCGTAACTTGTCCTTCCATTTTTCGGAAGAAGCTATGGATCGTCTCGAGGCCATGTCGCTCTTTGTCGCCGCGGTGGAGGCCGGCAGCCTTTCCGCGGCCAGCCGCCGTTTTGGCATTCCGCTGGCGACGGTCAGCCGCAAGATTTCCGATCTCGAGCGCCATCTGAACACACGCCTCCTGAATCGTTCGACGCGACGGCTGACACCGACCGATGCCGGCCAGGCCTATCTTGCCGCCTGCCGCCGCATCCTGGACGACGTCGGCGAGGCCGAACGCACGGCCGCCGGCGAATACAGTGTTCCGACCGGCGAACTGGCCATCACCGCGCCGGTCGTCTTTGGCCGCCTGCACGTGCTGCCGGTCGTCACCGGCTTTCTCGCCGCCTATCCCGACGTGGACATCCGCCTGACATTGGCCGATCGCATAACCCAGTTGGTCGAGGACCATTTCGATCTCGCCATCCGCATCGGCCGATTGCCCGATTCGAGCCTGGTCGCCATCGGCGTCGGCGCGATCCGCCGCGTCGTCTGCGCCAGCCCGGCCTATCTGGCCGAACACGGCACGCCAACAACCCCGGAGGATCTGGAAACACACGATTGCATCACCTTCGAGGGGCTCGCCTCCGCCGCCAGTTGGAGCTTCATCAAGGGCAAGGCCGAAATCCCGGTTCGGGTCCGCTCGCGGCTTCAGGTCAACACCGCCGAAGCGGCCATCGATGCCGCGATTGCCGGCGTCGGGCTGACGCGTGTGCTTTCCTACCAGATCGAAGCCGCGCTGCGGTCCGGCGCGCTGCGCGTCCTGCTGCAGGAATTCGAGCCGGCGCCATGGCCGGTAAGCCTGGTGCATGCGGGCCATGGCCTGCTGCCGGTCAAGCTGCGCGCCTTCCTCGATTTTGCCGCTCCGCGCCTGAAGGCGCGGCTGGCGCGGCTGATGTAGCGGAACCAGGCCAACCCATCGGTGGCCGTTCTTCGTCGCCACCCAAAGCGCCCTGCGGCCATTTCCTTTTTTCCCGCGCTTGGTGTAACCAACGCTCACCTCCTCACCGGGCTCCCCCAATGCTCTACATCAGATCGCTGACGTTCAATTTCGTCTTCTACGTCAACCTGATCGTCCAGATGATCCTCTGGACCCCCTACTATTTCCTGTCGCCCCGGCACCGCGCCTGGTTCGTGCCGAAATTCTGGTCGCGCACCTCGATGTGGCTTTACGAAAAGATCGCCGGAACGAAGAACGAGATCACCGGCCGGGAAAACCTGCCCGAAGGCTCCTTCATCCTGGCACCAAAGCACCAGTCGTTCTGGGACGCGATCGCCTTCTTCCCCTTCCTTCAGGACCCGCTCTACATCCTCAAGCGCGAGCTGACCTGGATCCCGTTCTTCGGCTGGTACATCATGAAGATGCGCATGATCCCGGTTCATCGCGGCAGCCGTTCGAAAGCACTGAAGGCCGTGGTCGCCGCGACCAAGGAAGAGATGGCGCGCAACCCTCGCCAGCTCATCATCTACCCCGAAGGGACAAGACGCGCGCCGGGCGACGAACCGGCCTACAAATACGGCATCGTCGAAATCTACACGCAGCTTGGTGTTCCGGTGGTGCCGGTTGCCCATGTCGCCGGCCTCTATTGGCCGCGCCGCAAATTCCTGCGCTATCCCGGCACCATCAAGGCGCGTTTCCTACCGCCGATCCCACCGGGACTGAGCAAGGACGAATTCATGGCCCGGCTGATCGGCGAGACCGAAGCTGCCTGCGACCAGTTCCTGATGGATGCGGCGCGCGGCCCGAACCCGCCTGCCTTGCCGCCGACAGCGGCGAAAAGGCTGCAAGAGCTGGACAACGCCGCAAGAACCAAAGTCTGAACCGGAAGTCTCCGGCCGGCAGTTCTCAGCCGAACACCGCCAGCGCGGTGGTCAACACCAGCGTCACGGCAAAGATCAGATTGATGATCCGCGAGGCCGCCGGCCGGCGCAGGAAGCGCGCGAACCCAGCCCCCGCGACAAGCCACAGAGCGTGGATGGCAACGATCATCAGGGCGAGAACCGCCAGCTTCAGCCATAGACCAGGCTCAGTGGCGCCCTGTTTGGACGAAGCACCGGCGAACACGGCGGCGATCGCCACATAGGCCTTTGGATTGGCGACCGCGAGAAGAAATCCAGCCAGCCATGTGGGACGCGAAGTCTCGGCGGCGCGCGCGGCCAGCGGCGGCGCCGTAGCGATCTTGAAGGCGAGATAGAGGATGTAGGCCGCGGAAGCCAAAGCCAGCAACGGCGCCAGCTTCGGCATCGAGGTGAGCACTGCCATGACCCCGGTCGCGACAACCAAAAGCACGGCGATCGTGCCCAGGATGATTCCCCAGGCATAGCCCAGGGAATGGCGCAAACCGAAGGCGGCACCAACGGCGGTGACGCTTATCGTTGCCGGCCCCGGGCTGCCCATGACGACGGCGGAGGCAAGCACGAGCGCGCACAACTGGCGCCAAAGATCCGGCTGCAAAAGAAGCGGCTCAGTCATCTCACCCTCTGTCTTGCCCCGTGCGAAGGAGGCTATGGCAAGACAAGAGGGTCGTCTTGGACGTTCGTGCGAGGAGCGGCCGCCGAAACTTCAGTCGCTCGCTTTGTCGAGTTCGGCCATGTCGGCGGCGCTCAGCTTCAGCGACGCCGCCTTGATCAGGCTGTCCATCTGCTCGGGCTTGGTGGCGCTGGCGATCGGCGCGGTGACGCCCGGCCGAGCGATCACCCAGGCAAGCGCGACTTCCGCCTGCTTGGCCGAATGCCTTGATGACACCGCGTCGAGTGCCGCAAGGATGCGCATGCCGCGCGCATTGAGATAGTCCTTCACGCCGCCGCCACGCGGGCTTTGGCCGAGATCGGCCTCGCTGCGGTATTTGCCGCTGAGGAAACCTTTGGCCAGGCTGAAATAGGTGATGACGCCGATGTCCTCGGCCACGCACAGATCGCGCAACGGCCCGTCAAAGGATGAGCGATCGTAAAGATTGTATTCCGGCTGCAGCACCTCGTAGCGCGGCAGACTGCGCAGGCTCGCCACATCGAGTGCCGCACGCAACTGGCCGGCGTCGAGGTTAGAGCACCCGGCATAGCGAATCTTGCCCTTGGCGAGCAGCTTCTCGTAGGCGCCAAGCGTTTCCTCATAGGGCGTCGCAGGATCCGGCCAATGCGACAGATAGAGATCGATGAATTCGGTCTGCAGCCGCTTCAACGATGCGTCGACGGCCTTTTCGATGTAGGCGGCGGACAGGTCCTTGTGCCCCTGTCCCATATCCGAACCGACCTTGGTGATCACCACGACCTTGTCGCGATTGCCACGGTCTTTCATCCATTTACCGATGATGGTTTCCGATTCGCCGCCCTTGTGGCCTGGAACCCAGCGCGAATAGGCGTCCGCCGTATCGATGGCGTTGAGGCCGGCGCCGACGAAGCGGTCGAGCAGGTCGAACGAGGTTTTCTCGTCGGCAGTCCAGCCGAAGACGTTGCCGCCCAGAACCAGCGGCGCGATGGACAAGTCGGTGCGACCGAGATGACGTTTCTGCAAGGCGGATCTCCGGGATGATTGGGCGGGCAACTGGCGCCCGCGGGCTGAGGGTTGGAGCCTAACCTAGGTCTTGCCTGAACGAGGTCAAAGGCCTGGCGGCCTTTTTCCGCAGAGCCAGCTTCACAAAGGCGCGACCTGCAGCGCCACCTCTTCCAGCCAATGATCGCGAATGCCCAGCGCCTCGAGATGCTCCAGCGTGCTCAGCACATAGTCCTCGTTGTTGCCGGACTGGCCGACCGCACCGCGCACCACGGCCGCCGCATCTGCAGCGTCGAGCGCTCCGGCATATTGCTCGTGCTGGCGGTCGACAATGTAAACCACCGCGTCGACCGTACCGCCGCCGTCGAGGCGAACCTTGAGCAGACGCTCCAGATAGACATTGGTGACCAGCTCGCGCTCGCGCAGATAGGCCATAACCTCGTCGCGCAAGTCGCCGGGGACGCGGAATGCGAGGCCGACGCAGGACCCGCCACGATCGAGGCCGAGCACCAGCCCCGGCCGCTCGCGCGTGCCGCGATGCACGAAGGAATAGACGCAGAGCGAGCGCCGGTAGCCATGCAGGCGGGCACGCTGTGTTTCGACATGCGCGAATCCCGGCCGCCAGATCAGCGAGCCATAGCCAAACACCCAAAAATCGCCCATATCGCCGCGCCTGATTGCAAAAGATGCCAACACCGCACCCGGACCGGTGTTTTTTCCGCCCGTCCCGTCTAACTATACGTCTGTCCACCTGGCGGAATCGACTACCCGTCCGCAATACCCATGCGTTAACGAGAGCCAAAGCATGACGTCAAGTGACGAACGCCAGCCGAACAAACGTCGCCGCCTGATCTGGCTTGCAGCATTCATCGTCGTGCTGTTCGCCCTCTACAGCGGCGGCTGGTTCTATCTGGCTGACCGCGTCAGGAGCGAGGCCGACAAGGCGGTTGCCACGCTCAACAAGAATGGCGTCGAGGCCGGCTGCGCCAATCTCCAGGTCAGCGGCTATCCCTTGAGCTTTACTGTCTCCTGCGACAACCTCGCCTATGAGGACGATGCCAAGAACATTGCGGCCTCAGCCGGCAGTTTCAACGCAGCCGCCCAGATCATCCAGCCTCTGTCGCCGGTTGCCAATCTGCGCGGCCCGCTCAGGACCTCCGTTCCCGACATGGTGCCGCTGTGGATCGACTGGGACAATCTGCAGGCCAATTTCAAATTGTGGTGGCCGCTGCCGCGGCGGATTTCGCTGGAGGCAGAGGGCCTTTCCGGCCAAACCGATCCGGCCGATGATACCGATCCGGTGCAACTGTTCAGTGCCGGCAAGGCATCAGGTCAGTTGCAGCCCAACGGCGAGGATGTCGACTATCTCGGCAGTTTCGGCGATCTCGAGGTCGACCCCGACGCAATTGGAGGGCGCGTGCTTCCGGCGCTCGATGCCAGCGGCGACGTGACATTGAAGAACGGCGTCGCACTGATCGGCACGCGGGTGAAGAGCCTTCGTGGCCAGGCGATCGAAATCCGCAACCTTGACCTGTCGTCGGGGACGGCGCGCATCACCGTTTCGGGACCGCTCTCGGTCGATGCCGAGGGCCTGGTCAACGCCGACCTGATGATCAGGTTGAAGGACCCGAAAGCGGTGGCGGCCATCCTCGGCACCGCCATACCCGAGCAGAAAAGCCAGATCGAGCAGGGTTTTTCTGCCCTGGCGGTGCTCGGCAACGAACCGTCCATGCCGCTGAAGGTGGTCAGGGGCAAGGCCTCGCTCGGCTTCATTCCGCTGGGCAAGATCAAGCCGGTCGAATAGCTCAGCCATGGCAAAACCCGTGAAGCTGCTGAGCGTTGGCGCTTTGACGCTGGACACCATCCTGCGCGTCGAGACGCTGCCCATACATCAGGGCAAGTTCATGGCCTCCGACGGCGTCCAGATCGCCTCGGGCATGGCCACCAGCGCCGCCTGCGCTGCCTATCGCCTGGGCGCCGAAGTATCGCTGTGGGCGAGTGCCGGCGACGATGCCGTCGCCGACCAGCTCATCGCCGGCATAGAGGCCGAAGGCGTCGATTGCACCTTCGTGCGGCGCGTCAGAGGTGCCCGCTCGGCGCTGGCCTCCATCCTGGTCGACGCGCATGGCGAGCGCATCATCGTGCCGTTCTATGACAGGCTTGCCCAGGCCGATCCCGACGTCCTGCCGGTCGCCGACCTCATGGCATTCGATGCCGTTCTGGTCGATGTCCGCTGGCCGGGTGCGGCGGCACTCGCCCTGAAGGCGGCGCGCGCCATCGGCCGTCCGGCGATCCTCGATGCCGACACCGCGCCGCTGGAGGTCCTTGAGCAGTTGTTGCCGCTCGCTACGCACATCATCGCTTCGGAGCCGGCAGCGCGCATCGTCTGCGGCCAGGCGCTCGATCCGAAAACGGCTTGCGCCGATCTCGCCAGCCGCAGCGACGCTTTTGTCGCAGTGACAGGCGGCGCGGCGGGCAGTTGGTGGCACGACCGTCGCGCTGGCTGCGTGCGCCATGTCGCGGCGCCGAAAATCAAGGCGGTCGACACGCTCGCCGCCGGCGATGTTTTTCACGGCGCCTTCGCCGTCGGGCTGGCGGAAGCCATGCCGGTCGAGCAGGCTTTGCGGTTTGCCAGTGCGGCCGCGGCGCTCAAATGCCTGCGCTTCGGCGGCAGGCTTGGCGCGCCGAACCGAGCCGAGACGCTGGCCATGGTTGCGCAGACCTGGCCTGCCTGAGACAGACCTAGCCCTTCGCGGGGTGCTCGACCGCCTGACGGCCGAAATCGGGAACGTCGATGTCCTGGCCGGCTTCGATGATCGAGCGGCGCACGGCGCGGGTGCGGGTGAACAGGTCGAAGAGTTTTTCGCCGTCGCCCCAGCGGATTGCGCGCTGCAGCGACGCCAGATCTTCCGAGAACCGCGCCAGCATTTCGAGGATGGCGTCCTTGTTGTGCAGGCAGACATCCCGCCACATGGTCGGATCGGAGGCGGCAAGGCGGGTGAAGTCGCGGAAGCCGGAAGCCGAATATTTGATCACTTCGGATTTGGTCACCGACTGCAGATCATCGGCGGTGCCGACGATGTTGTAGGCGATGATGTGCGGCAGATGCGAGACGATGGCCAGCGTCATATCGTGATGCTGGGGATCCATCGTGTCGATGTTGGCGCCGCAGCGCCGCCAGAACTCCGACAGCCTCTCCAGCGCGTCCGGGTCGGTGTCGGGCAGCGGCGTGAAGATGCACCAGCGATTGTCGAACAGGTCGGCGAAACCGGCGTCGGGGCCGGATTTTTCTGTGCCCGCCAGCGGGTGGCCGGGAATGAAATGGACACCTTCAGGCACATAAGGCTGCATTTGCGCAATGACAGACGCCTTGGTCGAGCCGACATCGGTGAGGATCGCGCCCGGCTTCAGCGCCGACGCGATTTCCTCGGCAACCGCGCCGGACGAGCCGACCGGCACCGAAATGATGACCAGGTCGGCATCGCGGACAGCTTCTCTCGCATCGGTGCTATAGCTATCGCCCAGCCCAAGCTCCTCAGCCCGCGCCAGCGTCGCCGCACTGCGCGTTGATATGGCCACGTGACGGCCCAGCCCCTCGCGGCGGATGACGCGGGCCAGCGACGAGCCGATCAGGCCGATGCCGACCAGCGCGATCTTTTCAAACATCGGTGATGTCATGGTTTCTAGCTTTTCAGGAATGTCGTGAGAGCGGCGACAACGCCGCGATTGGCCTCTTCGGTACCGACGGTCATGCGCAGCGCGTTGGGAAAGCCATAGCCCGAAACGCGCCGCAATATATAGCCGCGCGCCGTCAGATAGTCGTCCGCCGCCGCTGCCGAATGTTTCTGGTCCTCGGGAAAATGAATGAGGATGAAATTGCCGACGCTGGGCGTCACCCGCAACCCAAGCTTTGTGAATTCCTCACTCAGCCAGGCCAGCCAGGTCTCGTTGTGCGCCACGCTGCGCTCGACATGGGCGCGATCGCGAATGGCGGCGATGCCGGCCTCGATCGCCGTCGCATTGACGTTGAAGGGGCCGCGTACGCGGTTGATGGCGTCGACGATGTGCATCGGCGCATACATCCAGCCGATCCGCGCCCCGCCAAGGCCGATCTTGGAGAAGGTCCGGGTCATCACCACGTTCTCTGCGCTGCCGACCAGTTCGATGCCGGCCTCATAGTCGTTGCGGCGGACATATTCGGCATAGGCCGCGTCGAGCACCAGAAGCACGTTCTTCGGCAGTGCGGCATGCAGACGCCGCACCTCCTGGAATGGCACATAGGTGCCGGTCGGATTGTTGGGATTGGCGAGGAACACGATCTTGGTGAGCGGCGTGACGGCGGCCAGGATGGCGTCGATATCGGCGCGCTCGTCTGTTTCCTTGATCGTCACCGGAACGGCGCCCGCCGACTGGATGTAGATCTTGTAGACCATGAAGGCGTGCTCGGTGATGACGGCCTCGTCGCCGGGCGCCAGATAGGTCTGCGCCAGCAGGCCGAGGATCTCGTCGGAGCCGTTGGAGCAGATGATGTTCTGCGGGTTGAGGCCATGCACCTCGGCGATCGCTTCGCGCAGCCGCCTGGCGGTGCCGTCGGGATAGATGTCGAGCTTGCCGGCAATCTCGCGCGCGGCTTCGATCGCCTTCGGCGAGGGCCCGAGCGGGTTCTCGTTGGAGGACAGCTTGTGGACCTTGGCGACGCCGGCAGGCGCCGTGCTCTTGCCCGGCACATAGGCGTCTATGTCCATGATGCCCGCGCGCGGGGTTGGACGTGCCTGGTCCGGTGTCTGGCTCATGTCGCAAAATCCGTCGAGAACGCTTCCTGAGGGAAGCCGCAGCGGAAATACAAGCCGTGGCCTGCAATGTCGAGAGGCGACAGCCTCCCGCCCAAGGCAGGCCGTTGACGCCGGCGCGCCACAGCCCTAGAAGGGGAGCGAACTTCCGTGGTGATTTGGCCGGTCGGCTTGCAGCCACGTTAAACAACTTGCTAAAGGGCCGTTTGCATCCTGTAACCGGCTTTGCGACCGCAATGCCGGTTTTTTGTTGTCCGCGCCGGCCGGACACCCGTATCGGCATCGACTTTCGACGAGTGCGATGCGTGGGCTCAAAGTGTGAGATGGATGTCATGGCCGTTCTGCGTGCCCGCAAAACCAACAACGAGGTCGACCAACCGTCGAGCCCGGTTTTGCGTTTTGGATCCGACAAGCCGCTCAAGCTGGACGCCGGTACGCTGCTGTCACCGTTCCAGATCGCCTACCAGACCTATGGCACGCTGAACGATGCCCGCTCCAACGCCATCCTCGTCTGCCATGCGCTGACCGGAGACCAGCACGTCGCCAGCACCAATCCGGTGACCGGCAAGCCTGGCTGGTGGGAAGTGCTGATCGGCCCCGGCAAGATCATCGACACCAATCGTTTCTTCGTCATCTGCTCCAACGTCATCGGCGGTTGCCTTGGCTCCACCGGCCCGGCCTCGACCAATCCCGCCACCGGCAAGCCCTATGGGCTTGACCTGCCGATCATCACCATCCGCGACATGGTGCGGGCACAGCAGATGCTGATCGACCATTTCGGCATCGAGAAACTATTCTGCGTGCTCGGCGGCTCGATGGGCGGCATGCAGGTGCTGGAATGGGCGTCGAGCTATCCGGAGCGCGTCTTCTCGGCACTGCCGATCGCCACCGGCGCGCGCCATTCCTCGCAGAACATCGCCTTTCATGAGGTTGGCCGGCAGGCTGTCATGGCCGATCCGGACTGGCATGGCGGCAAATATTTCGAGCACGGCAAACGCCCGGAAAAGGGCTTGGCGGTAGCGCGCATGGCCGCCCACATCACTTACCTGTCGGAAGCCGCCCTGCACCGCAAGTTCGGCCGCAATCTGCAGGATCGCGAAGCGCTGACCTTCGGCTTCGACGCCGACTTCCAGATCGAAAGCTATCTTCGGCACCAGGGCATGACCTTCGTCGATCGCTTCGACGCCAATTCCTACCTCTACATGACGCGGTCGATGGACTATTTCGACCTCGCCGCAGACCATGGCGGCCGGTTGGCCGATGCCTTCGCCGGCACGAAAACCCGCTTCTGCCTGGTGTCGTTCACCTCGGATTGGCTGTTCCCGACCGAGGAGAGCCGCTCGATCGTGCATGCGCTCAACGCCGCCGGCGCATCGGTATCCTTCGTCGAGATCGAGACCGACCGAGGCCACGACGCATTCCTGCTCGACGAGCCGGAACTGTTTGCCGCGATAAACGGCTTCATCGGCTCGGCGGCCCGGGCGAGAGGGCTGAGCGCATGATCTCGAAAAATTGCAGGCTTTTCCGATCGGGATCACGCGCCAGGCGGGAGGCGAAGCCATGAGCGTCAACCGCGACCAGCGCGTCGACCTCGAAGTCGTCGCCAACCTCATCCCGCCACAGTCGCGCGTGCTCGATGTCGGCTCGGGCGACGGCTCGCTGCTCGAACTGCTACAGGACACCAAGCAGGTCGACGGTCGTGGACTCGAGCTGTCGCAGCGCGGCGTCAACGAATGTGTGGCGCGCGGCCTCTCGGTCATCCAGGGCGACGCTGACAAGGATCTCGAATTCTATCCCGACAAGGGCTTTGACTTCGTCGTCCTGTCGCAGACGCTGCAGGCCACCCGCAACCCGAAGCTGGTGCTCGACGAACTGCTCAGGATCGGCAACCGCGCCATCGTCTCCTTCCCCAATTTCGGCCATTGGCGTGTGCGCCTGTCGCTGTTCCTCAACGGCCGCATGCCGGTGACCAAGGACCTGCCCTATTCCTGGTACGACACGCCCAACATCCACTTCTGCACCATCCGCGATTTCGTCAATCTGTGCGACGAACTCGGCGCGACAGTCGAGAAGGCAACCGCCCTCGACGCCGCCGGCCAGAAGATCGGCCTGTCGATGCCGTGGTGGTTCTGGAACTTCTTCGGCCAGCAGGCAGTGTTCTTGCTGAAACGGTAATTTCCGCACCGATCAAAGACCCGACTCGCCAAGCAACAGTGTGTTTGCCGCCGAGCAAAGTCGCCCTGTATGACGATCGCGAACCAGTGTAAATTGGCGTCGACTGTTTGACAGCGGGCTAGTGTGGCTATAGCCACACTGACGGCTCGGGGGGGCAAAAATGGTCGAAGAACGCGCAACCTTTTCACTCGTCGTCGAAATGGAGAATGCAAAATCGATCGACTGGGACGAGATCGGCGTTGGGATGAAGGCCTTGGCTCGGGAACTCTCATCGGTTTCAGCAACCGGTTCAGCGCGACCAAGGATCGTCATCTCTCACGGCGGAGCAGAGTCGGACAAAGAGGCGTTGCGTCGTGAGATTTCGAATGAGGCCCCGCAGCTCGGTCAGGTTGCCGAACTCGTCTTCACAGCTTTCCCTGGTGGCCGATATTACGACCTGAAGAACAACGGTATGCTGGCATCGGACGGAGATATCGTCATCTTTCTGGATTCCGACGTGGTCGCGGAACCAGGGTGGCTATCAGGACTGCTTGAACCCTTTGAAAACTCTGAAGTTATCTGCGCAAACGGATATACATACCTTTCATACGACGACTTCTTTTCAAGAACCTTTGCGTTGATCTGGTTTTTCCCGATGGCCCGTGGTGACGGGCGATTTGCCTCGAAGCGAGCGATCAACGCCAACAATGTAGCGTTTCGACGCGAGTGGATCCTCAGCCATCCTTTTCCAAAACATAACGGCTTCAAGGTTTCCTGCACTTTGCTGATGCGCGAACTGCTGCGGGAGGGCCACAAAATTCATAATGTCAACGCACGCGTTTATCACTATTCGCCGCGGGGCTGGCGGTTCTTTTACTGGCGCGCCCTGGTTACAGGTCGCGACGCCGACCGGAAGTTCGTTGCGCTCAATTCGCCGAGCCGCACGCGACGGATAGTCAAGTCCTTCAGCCGGTGGCTCACCATGTCATGGCGCACGACACGACGGATCGTAGGCCATGCCCGGGAAACCGGGATGCCGCTTTGGCAGGTTCCCTTTTCTCTGATTGTCGGTCAGGCATTTTATGGTTTGGCGTTTTGGGGCCAGTTCAGTTTCGCAACTGGCATGGTTCGCGACAAAATCGAAACGGTGCCAGACTATGTTGGGCATAGCTAGACGCTGTACCGCCATTCCTTGAACCGCAGTTCAGCGTCCAATTGATCCTTGATCCGGCGATTGCTCCAGAACATCCGTGGCCTTGTGCGGATGTTCGACGCCGTCGACGAACACCACATCGGCCTCCGAATTGTCCGTGCGCAGCGCCAGTATCGCTT
Organism: Mesorhizobium sp. AD1-1; assembly: GCF_020164655.1. Classification (NCBI taxonomy): domain Bacteria; kingdom Pseudomonadati; phylum Pseudomonadota; class Alphaproteobacteria; order Hyphomicrobiales; family Phyllobacteriaceae; genus Mesorhizobium; species Mesorhizobium sp. AD1-1. Next base: position 186,912 of record NZ_JAIUGP010000005.1, on the reverse strand, counting down.
GGTAGGCCGGCGAATTGTACCAGCCATGCACATGCTGCCTGTCGGGAAATTCTATGATGATCAGATGGCCAGGCCAGTCGTTCTCGATCGCCTCCACATCGCCGCCATGGACCAGAAAACGGCCGCCGAAAGGTTCCAGCGTGGCATCTATCCTATGCAGATATTCGACGATCTGCGGACCCATTGTGGCTTGGCGCATATGGGCGACGGCGTAAGCGGCCATGACTGAACTCCCTTGTCATCGAAGCCGAGTTGCCGGCCTCTGCATGGGCAATCTGACCAAAGGCCGAGCGCTAAGCGATTACGTCTGAGGTAATGAGATGTATGCTATCTGTCATGATGGGTTGCTTCCATGGTGATTCGTAATGCTATGTGCGGCGGTGCTGTTGCAATTGGAACGCTAAGAGCGGGGATTCGTTGTCTCGCCTGGATTGAGTACCGGCACGGTGGGTGACAGGGGCAGTCGTTTTTTATAGCGTCGCGCCGACTGTGATGTGGTGTAGAGAAAGGGAAGTCCAATCCATTCGACCGTTCTGAAAATCGAAAAGTCCTGGACAGACGCGCAACCCTGCGCAGGAAACAGCTGACAGACATGGCCGGGATCGATCCAGTACCTCTCATCACGGTCATTACGCCGACCCACAACCGACGCGAAACAGTGTTGCGCGCCGTGGAAAGCGTATTCTCCCAGAGCATGTCGAGGTTTGAGCACATTGTCGTCGACGATGGTTCGACCGATGGGACCGAAGCGGCGCTGGCCCGCATCCAGGACCCGCGGCTGATCTATGTCGGGGCGAAATGGCGAGGCGCCAACGCCGCCAGGAATGCCGGCATCGAGCGGGCGCGGGCACCGTTGGTGACGTTCCTCGATTCCGACGACATCTACTTGCCGCACCGGCTTGAACGAACCCTGACCTGGTTCGATGAAAATCCTGCACTGCAAGTGCTGATCAGTTCGTTCGTGTCCCTGAAGGGCAATCGCATCACAAACTGCGCCAACCCAGAGGCATTCGTGAGCCCCGCAATGCTTGAGCGGACGCTGGTTGGGCAGACCATCTTCATCGCCGGCTCCGCGATCACTGCTCGCCGTGAAGCCTTGCTGGCCATCGGCGGCTACGACAGCGACATCACCCGCATGCAGGATCGCGAATTGCTGCTGCGCCTTGCCCGGCGCTTCGGCGCGCAACTGTCCGAGGACCTCGACTGGACGAAATACAATTCGGAGAACTCGATTTCCGGCCGCCGTGACGGCTATGTCGAGGCCTATGCGAACTTGATGGGCAAACATCCTCATATTGCCCACGCCTACCCGCACATTCCGCCTTACATGATCTCGCGGCAGCTCATCGCCGATATCCTGCGAGGCAGGATACCGGAGGCATTCCAGGGCTATATGGCCAACCGATCGTCGAAAGCGCTTGGCTACTCGCTGCCGGAATTGATGCAAGGCTATGTCCATGGCCGACGCTGGCGCCGCGATCTCTCCAACGAGTTTCGCAACCAATGTGGCGCCCGGCTCGCCTGAACCCAGAGCAACTCCAGGAAAATCGTGGAACGGTTTTCCCTCCGGATTGCGTGAACCGCACTATCGAGAGCTCAGCGGTCAAGTTCGGGAAAATACGGATCCGATAAAAACCGCCTGTCCCGTTCGCCCTGCAGGCAGTCTATCGGCTTGGCCGCGTCGACGGGGGTGATTCTCGCCTTGTCCCGAATGCCGCTCACTTCGAGGATCAGCTTGCGCCGGATGGCTGTCGAAAACTCCGCGGCGGCATAGATGGGCAGCACGAAGGAACCGGGCCCGCCGGTCACGCACTGCGCGTAATACTGGTCGAGATGGCTGAAGGTGGGCGACGGGCTGATCAGGATCGGCAGGCCGTTGACGACGATGCCTTTGGCAGTCGCCGCATCACGCGTCGCGGTGACTGGCGGCCCGATATTGTTCGGTCCGTCGCCCGAAATGTCGATGACGCTACGTTCGCCCTGGAAAGACGTGCGGTCGAAAAGCTCGGCACCGAAGGCCAGCGCGCCGGAAATCGAAGTGCCGCGAAAGCTGCGGAACGGGCGCGCCGCGACCTCGTCGGCAAAGCTGTTGGCGCTCTCGGCACTATCGATGATCTGCCAGCCGATGACCGCGTCGTCGCGCACCGTGCCGGCCCACTCGAAATAGGTCAGCGCTATGCGGCCCGTGGCGCCGGCGCGGACAGCCTTGATGAAGTCGGGATGCCGCAGCGCCTCGACATAACCGGCGCGCTGCAGCGCGAACTCCTTCTCGTCCATCGACAGCGAGATGTCGACTGCCAGCACCAGCTCGACGTCGACGGCGAGCGCATCCCGCGGCGAGGCGGCGGGGGCAGCCTGGGCGCAGGCAAGACAGGCAAGCAGGCGCAGAGCATCAAGCATGGCCGTCGCCAGGTTGTTCTCCCGAAGAGCTTCCCTCGCGATCACGGCAAAATAAAGCTTTGCTTCCCCGTCCGGATATCAGGTCATTTCTTGCCGCGGGCGGCGACTGGCGGCGGTTCGATCGCGCCGGCTCTGACGCGGGCGGGCTTCAGCGCTGGCGCACCGGAATCCTTGACGATCGTCAACGCGCGCGGGAAGAAGTGGTCGTTGTGCTGGCCGCGCCCGATGTTGAGGATCGCTGTCGCCGGCAAACGCTTCTCGAGCATCGACAGCACGCGTCTTAGCGATGGGCCGTCGAATGCATCCAGCGCCTCGTCGATGATCACCCATTTCGGCTGCCGCAACGCGAGCCTGGCGAAGGCCAGCGAGCGCTGTTCGTCATCGCCCAACTCATGGTCCCAACGCCCGGCGCGGTCGAGCGATGAGGATAGCCGTCCCAGACCGACCTCGGCCAGCACCGCCGAAATGTCGGCATCGTCCGCCGGCGCGGGGCCGTTCGGGTGATCGAGGACTTCGCGCAATGTGCCGACCGGAAAATAAGGCACGCGCGGCACGAATATGGGGGTTTCTCCCGCCGGCAGGCCGATCCGGCCGCTTCCCCATGGCCACAGGCCGGCAATGGCACGAAAGAACAGCGTCTTGCCCGCACCGGGATCGCCGGTGATCATGACGCGCTCGCCGGGGCGGATTTCGACATGCGGGTCGGCGAGCCTGGTGCAGCCCTCCGGCGAGGCCACTTCGAGCTTCTCGAAAGTCAGGCTGCCACTGACGTTTTGGCCGAAGGCGATGCGCTTTTCGGTGTCGTGCAGCGCATCGGTTTCATCGAGCGCGATGCGGAAATCGGCCACGCGCATCAGCGTGGCGCGCCAATCGGCAATGCTGCCGATGTTGTTGATGAACCAGCGCAAGGAGGAGTGGACCTGGTTGAATGCGCCGACCGCCATCATCAGCCCGCCAAAGCTGATATCACCTGAGAAATAGACAGGCGAAGCAACCAGTATGGGCGCCACGACGGTGATCCAGCCATAGGTGTCGGTCACCCAGGACAGGTTGATCTGGGCGGTGTAGATGCGCCGCATGGCGCCCAGCACCGTGCCGAGATCGAGTTCGAGCCGCCGCCTGGCGTCGGCCTCGCCATGATACAACGCAATGGCATCGACATTCTCGTTGACGCGCACCATCGAGGAGCGCAGCTCGGCTTCGCGTGTATAGCGGTCGCTGTTCAGGCGGATGAGCGGCCGCCCGACCAGCCAACTCAGCCAGGAGGCGATACCGGCGTAAAGGATGGCGGCCCAGACCATGTAGCCAGGTATGGCCAGCGAGGTCCCGCCGATGTGGAACACGAAGCCCGAGGACAGCTCCCACAGCACGCCGACGAAGGACACGAGCAGGATGCACGACTGCAGCAGGCCGACGCCGAGATCGGTTGACAGATCGGACAGATGCGCGGCGTCCTGCTGCATGCGCTGGTCGGGATTGACGCCGATGGCGCCGGCATTGGCCAGACGGAAGGCGCGCGCCGGCCGCATCCATTGATCGATCAGATCCAGCGTCAGCGCCTCGCGCAGCTTGAGCCTGATCATCTGGTTGAGCCAGGTCTGGCCGATATTGAGCACCAGAAGTCCCCCGGCTATGGCCGCGAAGACGAGGAGCTGGTGCAAAAAGGCCGCCATGTCGCGGCGGGCAAGCGCATCGTAGAAAGGCTGGTTCCAGCGGTTGAGCAGAACCTGGCCGATCGACGTTGCGATGATCACGGCCATGATGCCGACCGATGTCCACAGCAACCATCTGCGAACCGGCGATCCCGCAAGCGCCCGCCGGATCGTCATCACCTGATCGTGCAGGCTGCTGGCCTCGACGGCCACGGCAACCGGCTGAACGGCGGCGGCATTGTCCGGTTGATCAGCCATGGCCGAGGTCCTTGCGTCAGTGCTGCAACCGGATGGAGAAACTTGACAGGCGTTCGTATGGGCTGCCGGATGGGCTGTCGGTCTGCTTGCGACAGATAGGCAGGGAAACGACGTCAGGCACGCTTGCCGCGATCACGAAGCCGTCACCCGCGCAGCCAAGGGCTTGGCATCCGCTTTGTGACGGCCAAGCCGGGTGGCGCCATGCGGCGACAGCACCGGCACGAAGACGCGGCGCGATGCGCGCTGCGCCACCGGCACGCCTTGATAGAGCCGCTTCTGCGCCTCGACCACGATGACCCCGGAAAAGATCGGCCACAGCCGCCGGCCGGCGCGCTCCAGTACATTGTGGAAGCGCATCATGAAACGGCGCCGCGATGGCGGAAAGAACAGCGCATCGGACCAAGCGGCGGGCGTGAAATTGGCCTCGCGCAGCAGTTCCGTAAGCTGGCCTCGCGAAAAGGGCCGGCCGTTGCCGAATGGGGTGTGCTCGAAGCGCGCCCAGACACCGCGCCGGTTGGGCACGACGATGACCACCCGGCCGGCCGGCGACAGCACGCGCCAGATCTCGTTCAGCGTCTCACGCGGGTTCTCGACATGTTCGAGCGAATGGACGAGCAGCATGCGGTCGATGCAGGAATCGACCAGCGGCAGTTCCTCGTCGAAGACCAGTGCCGTCGCCGTCGGCCCCGTCGCCGGCCACACCACCGCGCCTTGCGTTGCCGGCATGAAGGCGAAGACCCGCTCGGCGTCGCTGCCGAACCGCTCCAGCCACGGCAAGGTGTAGCCCAGACCAACCAGCCGCTCGTTGGGAACGGCCGCCCATATCGACGACAACGCCATGGTGATCGAACGCTCGGCGAACCGGCCGAGCGTTGTCGAATAGAACGAGCGAAGATCGACGATGTCGGAATGCATGGCAGGGATGTAGCCGTGATGTCGCCAGGTTTCAACAAAAGGCCGCGACGACCCGACATTCCGGGAATGTCATTCGACATCCGGGATGACATCGACCCGCAAGCGCCCTATGTCTGCGGCCATAACGGAGAGATGTGATGCCGGTCGAAATCGAACAGTTCATGTGCCGCAGCGACAATTTCGGCGTGCTGGTTCATGACCCCAAAAGCGGCCAGACCGCGATCATCGATGCGCCCGAGGAAGCGCCAATCTTGGCCGCGATAAAGCGCACCGGCTGGACGCCGACGATGATCCTGGCCACACATCATCACATGGATCACGTTGAGGCCAATCTGGCGCTCAAGGAGCGCTTCAAGCTGCGCATCGTCGGTCCAGAGGCCGAAAAGGCCAAGATCCCCGGCATAGACGAGACCGTCGAAGACGGCTCGGTTCTCCATCTTGGCGATGAAAGGATCGAAGTCATCGCCACCCCCGGCCACACTGCCGGCCACGTTTCCTATTATTTGCCGGCCTCGAGCGTGGCGTTCACCGCCGACACGCTGTTTGCGCTGGGTTGTGGGCGGCTGTTCGAATGCAAGCCGCCGGCAATGTATGATTCGCTGAAGAAGCTGGCTGCACTTCCAGCTGAAACGGCCATCTATTGCGGCCACGAATACACGCTCTCCAACGCCCGTTTCGCGCTGACCGTCGATCCGTCCAATTCAGCATTGAAGGAACGCGCCGCCAGGATCGAAAAGCTGCGCGCCGAGAACAAGCCGACGCTGCCGACGACGATCGGCGAGGAACTGTCGACCAATCCCTTCCTGCGCTGGCACGACCCGGCGATCCGCAAGCATCTTGGGCTGGAGAAGGCTTCCGACGCCGAGGTCTTTGCCGAAATCCGCAAGCGCAAGGACAACTTCTAGAGCCCGTGATATCGTCGACGCCATGACCAGCTCCGCCGAAATCATCGCGACGCTCGGGCTGAAGCCGCATCCGGAAGGCGGCTGGTATGCCGAGACCTTTCGCGATGGCACTGGCGGCGCGCGCGGCCATTCGACCGCCATTTATTTCCTGCTTGAGGAGCATCAGGTTTCGGCCTGGCACCGGGTCAAGGACGCCGCCGAGGTCTGGCACTTCCATGCCGGCGCCCCGCTGGCACTGGCAATGTGGGAAGAAGGCAGCACCGTTGTGGAGCAGGTGCTTGGAATCGATCTCGCAGCCGGTGAGCGGCCGCAGATCGTCGTGCCGGCGGGCTGGTGGCAATCGGCGCGCAGCCTCGGCGAATGGACGCTGGTCGGCTGCACCGTCGCGCCGGGCTTCGAGTTTGCCGCCTTCGAACTGGCAGCACCCGGCTGGCAGCCGAAACAACCGTAGCTCAATAAGAGCCCGGATATAGCAGGGACCCAAGCGTGATCGCGAGTTGGGCGGCGTAGTACAGCGCCCAGACGGCGAAGCGCATCCAGGCGCGGTGCGGCGAGATGGCGGCCACCAGGAATTTCTCCGTGGCGAGCAGCCCGTCGGATGCCATGAACAACAGCGCACCGCCGATCACGGAGACGTTGCTGGTGGTCAGCGCCGAGATACCCATTGCCAGGATCGCAGCGACATAGACGGCGATCGGGATACGCAGGCCGGGACCGACGCGCCGCCACAGCGCCGCCAGCATGACGGCCGCAAACACCGCCATGGCGAGCGCGATCGCTCCGCGCCACGACTCGGCGCCAAGCACCCCCAACCCGCCACCGCTGCGCAGGAACAGCACGACGTAGACGATGTGGGCGACAAGAAAACTGGCCAGCCCGCCGAGAAAGGCCTTTTCACCGTCGCGCGACAGGAATGCGTCGCCAACAGCGCTGAGGGCGAGCGCGGCGGCGAGCAGCAGCGGGCCGCCCTGCAGCCCGGCCAGCACGGCAAGCATCGCCACGGCGAGCGTCTTTGCCGCCGAGCGGGCGAGCGTTGGTGGCATGCCAAGCGTAAAGGCGTAGATCACCGCCGCCGCCAGCGAAAAGATCAGTGTCGCATTGGCATTTGCGTCGATGCCGCCGGCAAACGGCATCGTCATGCCCCGGCTCCGCTTTGGGATGCCCTGGCCCCGCTCTCAGCCGCCGGTTTGCGCAGGAACAGCGACTTCGCTGCAAGTGCGGCCCCGCCGGTGATGAGCACGCAGGCGGCGAGGATGCGCAGCGACGGCTCGGCGACGCCGGCCGCGATCAGCACCAGCGTCGACAACAGCGGCGCGGCGTAGCTTGCAGCACCCAGCACCTGGATGTTGCCGCGCTTGACGCCGATGTCCCAGGCATAGAAGGCAGCACCCACCGGCATCAGGCCAAGGCCGAGCACGGCCAGCCACTGGCCGGCACCGTCAGGCAGAACCGTCTGTTCCAGTGCCAGGTGGCAGGCGAGCGACAACACCGCGGTCGCTGCGCAGAACCAGGTGACGATGCTGGTCGGCACCGACGGGAAGCGCCGCGACAACAGCGAATAGGACGACCACAGCACGGCACAAACGGCGGCCATCGCATAGCCGAAGGCGTAACGGGCGTCGAAGGCGAGGCCCCCGCCCTTGGTGACGATCAGCACGGTGCCGGCAAGGCCGAGCAGCGCGCCGACGACATGGTTCCAGGCCAGTTTTTCGCCCGGCATCAGCGCCGAGCCGAGCACGATCAGCAAAGGCCATAGATAGGCGATCAGGCTCGCCTCCACCGCCGGCGCATTGCGCAGCGCGGTGAAATAGAAAAAGTGGTAGCCGAACAGCCCGGCAATGCCGATCAGCCACACCTGCGGCGGTATCCTCTGGCTCTTGTCGGGTGCCGGCATGAACAGCCGCGCGACCAGCCCGACACCGGTGCCGATCGAGAAGGTGATCGCCGACAAGAGGAACGGCGGCACCTGGCCCGACGCATCGGTGAGCAGTGCGAGCAGCGCCCACATGGCGACCGCCGAAAAGCCGATCAGTGTTGCGCGCCCCATTCTGTCTCCAGTGGCGCGCCAATTCTGCGCCTGGCTATTGTACCGCTTCGAAACGTCCGGCGCTGATGGTCAAGGTGCCGATCTGCGTGCCCACCGTGGCATGGATCGGCGCATATACGCCGGTTTGGCCGAGCGGCGCAAACGTCACCATCATGCGGCTTTTGTTCTTGAGATAGTTGAGCGCCTTGCGGCCCTTGCGATAGCCAGCCACCGGCTCGAAGCCCATCCGGCAGGTAACCGTGTCGCCCTTGTAGCCCGGCACCGAGATCGTGCCCTTCGAAGCGTAGGTCAGCGTCAGATCGGCGCGCATCTCGCCGTCGTAGAACTTTACCGTGCGGCCGCAGACCTGGTCGAGGCTGTCGGCATGGATGACGGTGGCAGCCATCGGATCGAGCACCGATGCCAGGTCGCCGGCACCGAGCGGCACCCAACTCTTGGGGTCGCGCTTGCCCGGCGCCGGGACGACCTGCGTCGAGGTGACCCTGCCATTGGCAAAGCGGATGTCGACCACCGATGCCTTCTTGCCGGAGGTGTAATCGGCGCGGAATGCCTGCGGCACCATCCTCTTGCCCGCAATCGTGCCTTTGGATGAGATCGTGCCACGCGTGTCGTCGAACAGTTTTGCCAACCCTGCCGCGCTGACGCTGCCTTCGATCGCGTAGGCGCCGTTCTCATAACGGCTGGAAAACGTTGATTTCGCTATCGAAAGTCCAAGGAACGACACCGTATACTCGCCCTTGAACGACTGCGGCGAGGCAGCAGACGCGGCGGACGGCAAGGCTGCGGCAAGCATGGCGGCAAAGGCATGTGACGAACGAAGCATGGCGGGATCGGGTCCTTGATTTTCGGCCGGAGGCGGGCAACTCCGGTCTGGCATGTCCCTATGAGACCGCTTATAGGATGAATTCCGGCCTTAATATGAAAATGCCGGGCGCGCCGTGGGCAATGCAGGAGCTTGACGCCTCGGCGAAATGCAACTATGGAACGCCAACTTTTTCCATAAGGCCGCCTGACCAGAACCGCGCGCCACCCGGCGTGGGCTTGAGTGTTTGGCAGACCCCGAGAACTGAAGGTTAGAACAATGTCCCGCACCTGCGAACTCACTGCCAAGGCAGTCATGTCCGGCAACAATGTGAGCCACGCCAACAACAAGACCAAGCGTCGCTTCCTGCCGAACCTCGTCAATGTGACGCTGATTTCGGAAGCGCTGAACCAGAATGTGCGCCTGCGCATTTCGGCCAACGCACTGCGTTCGGTCGAACATCGCGGCGGTCTCGACGCCTTCCTGGCCAAGGCCGACGTCAAGGAATTGTCGCAGCGCGCCCGTCTGCTGAAGAAGCAGATCGCCAAGAAGACCGCCGAGCAGGCTGCCGCTTAAACAGTTCAAAGGCGGGGGACGACCGCCCTGGCCAACATCTTGTTGGCCTCTGGCCAACATCTTGTTGGCCTTGGGGCATCGGATCGAAGCCGCAAGGTTTTGGCAATCCGGTGCCCACATACGAAGGCGAGCATCGCCCGCATGGGCATGATGCTTGGCTGGTTCCATTACCCAGGATAAAAAAATGACTTCCTTCTCGCGGTATTTGCCCTTCGTGGCCGCCATGGCGCTTGTCGTCGTGGCATCGAACATTCTCGTGCAATTCCCGATGCAGGGCCAGATCGGGGGCCTCTCGCTGGCCGACCTTCTGACTTGGGGGGCCTTCACCTATCCCTTCTCGTTCCTGATCACCGACCTCGCCAACCGCCGCTACGGACCCACTGTGGCGCGCCGGATCGTCCTTGTCGGCTTCATGACGGCGGTGATCTGCTCGATCCTTGTCCCGCCCTTCCTGTTCCGTCACGGCCTGATCGAATTCGAGACCGCCGCCGACCGGCTGGTGCGTATCGCGGCCGCGTCCGGAGCGGCGTTCCTTTCCGCGCAACTGCTCGATGTCACCGTGTTCAACCGGCTGCGCCGGCAGAGCTGGTGGCGGGCGCCGATCATCGGCACGCTGGTCGGGTCGGTGTTCGACACCGCCGTGTTCTTCACCGTCGCTTTCTCGGCTGCCTTTGCCTTCGCCGGACCAAACGACGGCTTTGCGTTGGAAAACGCACCCTTGATGGGCGTCTTCCATGTCGAGGCGATGCGCTGGATCTCCTGGGCGCTTGGTGATCTCTCGGTGAAACTGATCATCGCCGTCGTCGCACTCATACCCTACCGGCTGCTCGCTGCCCGCTGGAGCCAGCCCGCGGTTGCGGCTTAAACCATGATCCCGAAAAGTGGGACCCCGTTTTCGGAAAAGATCCTGGTCGGACAAAGATCATGATCCCGTGGATCCAGCTCGATTCAGCGAAGACCCCAGACGGCGGACAAGAACTTCGCCTCAAGCGGCGCGGCACCGAATTCTCGATCATGCTGGGCACCAACGAGCTCATGAACAGCCGCCTCAGCGGTTCCGAGGAAGCGCTGGCAAAACTGTCCTGCGGGCGGATTGCCGGCCATAGCCATCCAACAATCCTGATCGGTGGGCTTGGCATGGGTTTTACCTTGCGCGCCGCGCTTACAGAATTGGCCAATGATGCCGGAATCGTCATCGCTGAACTGGTGCCGGCCGTTGTCGCCTGGGCGCGCGGTCCGATGGCCGAAATCTTTGGCGGCTGTCTCGACGATCCGCGCGTCACCATTCAGGAGACCGATGTCGGGCAGCTGATACGCTGGCAGCCCGCGGCCTGGGACGCCATCCTGCTCGATGTCGACAACGGCCCGGAAGGCATCGTCCACAAATCCAACGACGCGCTCTACAGCCTGCAGGGCCTCGCAGCCGCACGCAGCGCCCTCAAGTCGGGCGGCGTGCTGGCGGTGTGGTCGCAAGGCCCCGACATCGGCTTCACGCGGCGGCTGAAGCAGGCAGGCTTCGGGGTCGAAGAGGTCAGTACGCGCGCCAACGGCAAGCGCGGCGCGCGCCATATCATCTGGATCGCCACCAAGACGTAAAGCCGGCGGGCTCAATCCTGGTGCAGGATGAATTCCAGATAGAGGTTGCGCTGCAGGATCGAGTGGTTGTCGTCGGAGATCAGCGACACCATCAGCGCGCCGTCGTCGCGGGTCCAGACGTCGAGCCCTTCCATATTGTCGATCTGGTAGCCCATGTCGGCCTCCAGCAGCACCGGCCCGTCGGCGACCGCGCCCTTCTCGACGCTTTCGCCATAGATGCGCCGCAGCCGCATCTTGACGCCCCTCGCCATCGAGAAACTGCGCTCCAGAAGCAGCAGATCGCCATCCGGCAGGAAGGCGCCGTCGGTGATGTCGAAATCGCCGTTGCGCTTGACAGTAAAGACGCCCTTGTGCGGCCCCTCGATGATGGCGGCATAGATGTTGCCGGCCTTGTCGAGGCTCTTTTCGGAGACCACGACCAGGCCGCCCTCATGCTGACCGTTGGCATTGGCGTGGGTGACGGTCTCGAAGCCGCGATTCTGGCGCAGCTCCTGGGCCGGAACGACGAAATCCAGCGGCTTGAACGGCGCCTTCATGTCGTTGGCGTCGATCTTGAACTGGGCGACGCGGTGGCTGCGCTCGAAGCCGACGGTGGCAATGCCGTCCTTGACCGCGAGGCCTTCCGCATCGACCTCCCATTTCCTGTCGATCGGCCGACCGGTCTCGTCGACCATCTGCTGCATGCGGAAATTCTGGATGCCGGAGGGCCGCTTTTCCGCGTCGCGGACCACCGTGCCGAAGAACCAGAAGCCGGTGTCGGCAACGCCGATGAAGTCACCGCCGGCCTTCAGGAAGCGGAAGGCCGACAGCGCGCCGAAATCGCGTGTCGGCGAGGTCATCTCCAGCCCGCCGACGAATTCGAAAGGGCCGAATTGCTTGTCGGCACGGCCAATGTGAAATTCGGTGATCGGGCGGGCCGAGATTTCGACCGGTTCGACAGAACCAGAGTCGGGCGAACCGGCTGCCGCCGAAGCCACACCGGAAAGCAGGGCGATGGCGGCGAAAAGCGTCTGCTGAAAGCCGCCGCGCCTGGAGATCATCCGGCGCGCCGCATACCACCGCCGCGCCGCGTATCCTTCGCGCTTTCCTCGGCAAACAGCGAAGCCAGCTGCTCGGTCATGGCGCCAGCCAGCTCCTCGGCATCGACGATGGTGACGGCGCGGCGGTAGTAGCGCGTGACATCGTGGCCGATGCCGATGGCCAAGAGTTCCACAGGCGAACGCGTCTCGATCAGCTCGATGACGGCGCGCAGATGGCGTTCGAGATAATTGCCCGGATTGACCGACAGCGTCGAATCGTCGACCGGCGCGCCGTCCGAGATCATCATCAGGATCTTGCGCTGCTCGGGCCGGGCGATCAGCCGGTTATGCGCCCACAGCAGCGCCTCGCCGTCGATATTTTCCTTGAGCAGGCCTTCGCGCATCATCAGGCCGAGATTGCGCCGTGCCCGCCGCCACGGATGGTCGGCCGATTTGTAGATGATGTGGCGCAGATCGTTGAGCCGGCCAGGATTCGGCGGCTTGCCGTCCTTCAGCCATTTCTCGCGCGCCTGCCCGCCCTTCCACGCCCGCGTGGTGAAGCCGAGGATCTCGACCGAGACGCCGCAGCGCTCCAGCGTGCGCGCCAATATGTCGGCGCAGGTGGCGGCGACCGTGATCGGCCGGCCGCGCATCGAGCCGGAATTGTCGAGCACCAGCGTCACCACCGTGTCGCGGAACTTGGTGTCGCGCTCCTGCTTGAACGACAGCGGCTGCATCGGATCGATGACGACCCGCACCAGCCGTGCCGGGTCGAGATAGCCCTCTTCCAGGTCGAAGTCCCAGGAGCGGTTCTGCTGCGCCATCAGCCGGCGCTGCAGGCGGTTGGCCAGCCGCCCGACGACGCCGGACAGGTTGGCGAGCTGCTTGTCGAGGAAGGCGCGCAGCCGGTCGAGCTCTTCTTCTTCGCACAACTCCTCGGCGCCGACCGTCTCGTCGAAAGCGGTGGTGAAGACCTTGTAGTCGATCTCTTTCGGCAGATTGGTGAAGGGATTGTCGTTGCGGCGCGCTTCGCCGGGTGTTTCGGCATCGGCGTCGTCATCGTCGGACAGATCGTCGGCGGTGGCGTCGGAGGCTTCCGTCTCGGCCGACTGTTCGTCATCGGCGGAAGCTTCGGCATCCTCGGACTGCGACTGCTCGGAGCCGGAATCCTCTTCGCCGCCCTCCTCGCTCTGCTCCTCGCCTTGCGGCTGGTTGTCATCATTGTCCTCGGAATCTTCCGTCTCCTGGTCGTCGCCGAGTTCCTCGGCCATTTCCATGGAGGCCAGCATCTCGCGCACGACCCGGGCGAACGCCTGCTGGTCGCCGAGCTTGGCCGACAATCCGTCGAGGTCGGCCTTGGCCTTCTCCTCGACCCAGGGGCGCCAAAGTTCGACCAGCCGCTCGCCGCTTTTCGGGATCGGACGGCCGGTCAGCTTCTCGCGCACCATCAGGGCAAGAGCTTCCTCGATCGGCGCGTCGGCCTTGTCCTTGATGTCGACGAGGTTGGCCTTGGCGTATTTGTCCTCCAGCATCGAGCCGATATTGTCGGCGACGCCCTGCATGGCGCGTGAGCCTATCGCCTCGACGCGGGCCTGCTCGACCGCGTCATAGATGGCGCGGGCCGCCTTGCCTTCCGGCGCCAGCTTGGTGTGGATGCGCACATCATGGCAGGCGCGCTTCAGCGCCATGGAATCGCCGAGGCCGCGGGTGATCGCGATATCGGTCTTCGATGCCTTCTTGGGCAGCTCCGGCAAGCGCGCGCGGCTGCCGGCGAGCGCCGGCCGGTCCTTGGCGAAACCGACTTCCAGTTCCTTGTCGCCGGCAATGGCGCGCATGCAGACGGTGACGGCACGCTTGAAGCTGTCGGCTTCAGAGCCCGTCTTCGACTTGTTGCGCGTGTTGTCGCCCGGACCCGCCATCATCTATCTCTATTGTACCGCTGGCCGCTGGCCAAGCTGAGTGCGCAGGAGGCCGATAATCTCTTCGACCGAGATCGTAAAATAGCCGCCTTTCCCACTGTCATATGCCTGTCTCCAATGACTGTATCCGTGGTCAAACCCGTCGGGAATTGGACGAACACCCTCAAGTTCAACCAGACTTTCTCTCAGTACGTCAGCCGCTACAGGGAGGTGAGGGATTGTTTGCAGCTGCTTTCCGTCATTAGGTATCGGCGCGTCAGAGACTGAGATCGATACGATCGGCTGACTTTCGCCTTCCAGATAATCGACAGCGCCTATGATCACACGCGAGGATACTGGTGTCGCGCCGTGATACGTCCAAGTCTGCCCAGGTTTGAGTGGTTGGTTCTGGGCCATGGCTGCCTGACTGAGACCAAAGCAGAGGAATACAAGACTCCATAGGAACGTCCGGTGGGTCGTTCCCATGGAGCGGTCTTAGCCCAGCACCACGTTGGCGGCGCTCTCGGGCAGATCCTCGCCGAAGGCGCGCTGGTAGAACTCGGCCACCACCGAGCGCTCCAGTTCGTCGCACTTGTTGAGGAAGGTCAGCCGGAACGCCATGCCGATATTGCCGAATATCTCGGCATTCTCTGCCCAGGTGATCACCGTGCGCGGGCTCATCACGGTCGACAGATCGCCGTTGATGAAGGCCGAGCGCGTCATGTCGGCGACGCGCACCATCTTGTTGACGATGTCCTTGCCCTTGCCGTCGCGATAGTGCTTGGCCTTGGCCAGCACGATGGCGACTTCATTGTCGTGCGGCAAATAATTCAGCGTGGTGACGATCGACCAGCGGTCCATCTGGGCCTGGTTGATCTGCTGGGTGCCGTGATAGAGGCCGGTGGTGTCGCCCAGGCCGACCGTGTTGGCGGTCGAAAACAGCCGGAAGGCCGGATGCGGGCGGATAACCCGGCTCTGGTCGAGCAGCGTCAGCCGGCCTGACGATTCCAGCACGCGCTGGATGACGAACATCACATCCGGACGGCCGGCATCATACTCGTCGAAGCACAGCGCGACATTGTGCTGGTAGGCCCAGGGCAGGATGCCGTCGCGGAATTCGGTGATCTGCAACCCGTCCTTGACCACGATCGCGTCCTTGCCGACGAGATCGATACGGCTGACATGGCTGTCGAGGTTGACGCGCACGCAGGGCCAGTTGAGGCGGGCGGCTACCTGTTCGATATGGGTCGACTTGCCGGTACCGTGATAGCCCGACACCATGACGCGGCGGTTGTAGGCAAAGCCCGCAAGGATCGCCATCGTCGTGTTCTTGTCGAACAGATAGTCCGGGTCGATGTCGGGCACATGCTCCGATGTCACCGAATAGGCCGGCACCACCATCTTGGATTCGAAGCCGAATTTCTCCTTCACCGACACCGTCGTGTCGGGCAGGTTGGCGATGTCGCGATCGACCTTGTTCATATCTCTCAACGTCTCCACGGGCGAAACGTCTGATTTCGCCGGCAATCGATTTTGTCCGGGGGCGGTCTTAAAGCCTTTTCCAACCTTATGAAAGTTGGAAAACGACACGAACCGTATGGTCGCTCAGCACAGGCCCGCCTGTTTGAGCACGCGATAGGCTTGCAGCACATCGCGGAACCGGTCTTCCGAACCTCTGTCGCCACCATTCGCATCCGGATGGTGTAGTTTCACCAGTTCCTTATAGCGCGCCTTGATCTCCTTGCCAGTCGCCTTTGTATCAAGACCAAGCGTTTCCAGCGCCTTGGCCTCAAGCGGCTTGGCCTTGCGCTCGCGCGCCTCGCGCGGATCCTTGGGTCCCTTGAACAGGTCGAACGGGTCGCGCATGCGGTTATAGTAGCCGGCGCGGCCGGAGCGCATCTGGGCCATATCGGGCGACGACCGGGTCGAGGCCCCGTTGGCGCCCATCTTCCAGGTCGGCCGGTGCCCGGTCATGGCTTCCTTCTGGAAGCGCGCGACCTCGGTGTCCGGCACGCCGGAAAAGTAGTTGAAGCCCTTGTTGTACTCGCGCACATGATCGAAGCAGAAGTGGAAATACTCACCCTCCTTCATGCGCCCGACCGGCGCACGATGGGTGCCCGCTTCCTTGCAGCCGTCCCACTGGCAGATCGGCGAGTGCGACTTCAGCTCCGCGTCCTTGTCGGGACGGACGCGAATCTTCTCGAAATATTTGGGGTACGGCTTCATCTTACCCATTTATGGGGCGTTCGCAGATGCGAAACAAGAATTGACATTTTCGCGATCATCGCCCTAACCGCTGAATCGCGGCATAAAGCAGGCGAATGGCGGATTTTGTTGCGCGGCGGCGGCCCCTCGCGAAACCGATTTTCGGTTTCCAGGCCGAGACGCCAACGATATGTGGTGAAGGGAGATGGCGATGTCCATACAGGCGACCATGGAAGACAAGCTCAACAAGGCATTTTCGCCGGACAGGCTGGTTATCATCAACGAGAGCCATCTCCATGCCGGCCACCACCATCACGGCTCCGACCATCACGGCACTTACGACGGCACCGGCGAGACGCATTTTCGCGTCCGCGTCGTCGCTTCCGCCTTTGCCAGCATGAGCCGCATCGACCGTCACCGCGCCGTCAACGAACTGCTTGCCGACGAACTGAAGGCCGGCGTGCATGCGCTGGCGATCGAACCCGCGGCTCCCGGCGAAAAGACCCGCTGGTAGGTCGCTTCCCCGCGCTCAGAGCACCGCTTCGATGAGGAACGGCCCGCGCCGTGACAGCGCACTGTCCAGCAACGCGTCGAAGCGCTCGCACGTATCGGCGCGAGCCGCCTCCACGCCCATGCCTTTGGCCAGCGATACCCAGTCGAGCGAGGGATGGTCGAGGTCGAGCATGCGCCTGGCGTTCTCGCCGATGGCGCCGACGCCGACATTCTTCATCTCGCCATGCAGGATCGCATAGGTTCGGTTGGAAAACACGATCGTCACCACGTCGAGCTTTTCCCGCGCCTGCGTCCACAATCCCTGCACCGTGTACATGCCGCTGCCGTCGGCTTCGAGATTGACCACCTTGCGGTCGGGACAGGCGATTGCCGCCCCGGTCGCCATCGGGATGCCGCCACCGATCGATCCGCCCGTGCCCATCATGTAGTCGTGCGGCGCGGCAAAGGCCGACAGCGCGAAGAAACGCCTGGCCGAGGTGACCGCTTCATCGCAGACGATCGCATCGGCCGGCAGTTTGCGCGCCACCGAAAGTGCGACGGCATCTTCCGTCAGCTTGCCGTTCGGCGTTGCCTCGTCGGGAAAAGCGGCCGCCAGCACCTTGTGTCGCGACGGCTTGATGCCAAGTTCGTCGCGAAGCGCCTCCAGCGCCGCATGCAGATCGTCGCCATGGGCGGCCAATGTCAGCACCTCGCAGCCTTCCCGGACAAGCCGTCCCGGTTTTCCCGGATAGGCGAAGAAGGCAACCGGCTCCTTTGCGCCGACCAGGATCAGAACATCGACGTCGCTCAGCACAGCCATCGCCGCATCGACCGGATAGGGGATGCGGGTCGGCGCGACACGCCCGCGCCCGCGTTGCATCCGTGCGATCAGAACCTCGCCGAACAGCCGGACGTCGCTGCCCGTCGAGATCTGCCCGGCGATGGCGAGCGCATCGGCGCGCGCGGCCTTTCCGCGAACGATCATGCCGGCCCGGCCCGGAGCGGCACGGATCGCCGCGGCGATCTTGCGTACCGCGTCCATATCGACGGCCGGCGTCGGCGCCAACGTCACCTTGCCGGGCAAAACCGCCTCGACTTCGCCCCAGGCGGCATCCGCCGGCAGGATCAGGGTCGCGACGCCGGGTGGTGTCAGCGAGGCGCGAAAGGCCGCTTCAGCTGCCGGCACGACATCGGCCGGACCCTTGACGCGGCCGACCCAGTTGGACATCGGCGCCGCAAGGCTCTCGATATCGCTGGTGAGTGGGGCATCGAGCGGCAGATGGTAAGAGGCGTGGTCGCCGACGATGTTGATCATCGGGCTGAAGGCACGCCGGGCATTGTGCATGTTGGCCAGCCCGTTGGCCAGGCCGGGACCGGTATGCAGCAGCGTCGCGGCCGGCCGATCGGTCATCCGCGCATAGCCATCGGCGGCACCCGTCACCACGCCTTCGAACAGCCCGAGCACGCAACGCATTTTCGGCTTGCGGTCAAGCGCTGCAACGAAGTGCATTTCGGAGGTGCCGGGATTGGCGAAGCAGACCGTCACATCATTGGCCAGAAGCACGTCACACAGGACATCGGCGCCGTTCATGCAATTCCCTCCCGCTCAAGATCGCAGAGCAGTTGCACCCGCGAGCACCTGCAGCAATGTCTTGCCGCTACTTTTGATCTAATCCAGTGCCGTAAAGATCAGCCAACCGTCGATTTCAGGAATGCCAGCGCGGCCGCGGTCAGCGCGTCGCCCTCCTCGCCGAAATCGCGATTGATCGACATATGCGTATAGGCGCTGCCGTCGAACAGCGTAACCTTGGTGCCCGTCGATCGCAGGCGCTCGGCAAAGGCCCTGGAGTCCTCGCTCCGGCCCGATGCCCGCGAATAGGCGATGAAAGTCGGCGGGTGCTTGCGGCCGTCGACATAGCTGGCCGGCGAAAGTGCCGCCCATTGCGCGGGATCGGAAAAGACGCGGGCATAGGCCCGGACCATACCGCCATTCTTGGCAAGTGCTGCAAGATCATAGGCCCTGGTGTCGTCGAGGATGAGCGCGGCTATGCCCGGCAATCCGCCGCGCATGCCGGTCAGCGCAACCAGATGGCAGCCGGCCGAATGGCCCATGCCGACGATGCGGTTGGGATCGCCGCCATGCCGGGCGATGTTGGCCCTGATGTAAGCATAGGCCTTTTCGACGTCACCAGCCTGGGTGGCGACATTGGCCTGCGGCAGCATGCGGTAATCGATGGAGACGAAGCAGAAGCCGTTGGCGAGCAGGAAGGCCGGTTTGGCGTCCACCTGACTGCGTTTGCCAAACTGCCAGGTGCCGCCATGAACGAAAAACACGACCGGCAGGCCGGTTGCACCATCGGGCGCGTAGATGTCGAGCTTGGCCGGCCCGTAGTCGAAGGTTTCTGGCGTGGGCCGGCGTGTTTTCCACGCGGCCGACGCTTCCAACGGCAGCATCGCCGCCATGGAGGCCATGATCAGGCTTCGTCGATCGATCATCATTGTCTCCTGGCAAGGCAAGACTGCACGCGGCCGCCCCAGCCGTCCAGTCAGGGGTTCGCAACACACCCGCTACCCGCTGAATACGGCTCCGCAACGAGCGCTTTGGTCTCGCGGAGTAGCCTCAATCCTTAAGATCGCGGCCACCTCTTCACATGAAGGGAACAAACGGTGCCCCCCGGCAGTTGAATGCGAGACGAGCCGAATGGAAGCCACAGCGGCTCCGAGGGCAAAAGCATCATGCGAGAGAACCAGTCTGACGTCTTCGATCTCTTTTCGGAAATTTACACCAACGCGGCGCAGGAAGAGATCAGCATCCAGCAATATCTCCTTGCCTGCCGCGAGGACAAGTCGATGTATGCCTCGGCGCCTGAACGGATGGTCGAGGCGATCGGCGAGCCGAACCTGGTCGACACCAGCAAGGATGAGCGGCTCGGCCGTATTTTCTCCAACCGGACCCTGAAAGTGTACCCCTCCTTCGCCGATTTCTACGGCATGGAGGATACAATCGAGCGCATCGCCGGCTATTTTCGCTATGCGTCCCAGGGGCTCGAGGAGCGCAAGCAAATCCTCTATTTGCTCGGCCCGGTGGGCGGCGGCAAATCCTCCCTTGCCGAGCGGCTGAAGAAGTTGATGGAACAGCGCCCGATCTACACGCTGAAGGTCGGCAACCAGGTCAGCCCGGTTTTCGAATCGCCGCTTGGCCTTTTCCATCCCGATCGCATGGGCGACCTGCTGGAGGATAAATACGGCATTGCACGACGCCGCTTGAATGGGCTCATTTCGCCATGGGCGGCCAAGCGCCTCGACGAACTTTCCGGCGACATTTCCAAGTTCAGCGTCGTCAAGCTGATGCCGTCGCGACTGCGCCAGATCGGCATCGCCAAGACCGAGCCCGGCGACGAGAACAATCAGGACGTCTCGGCCCTGGTCGGCAAGGTGGACATCCGGCAATTGGAAAACTTCAGCCAGTCCGATCCGGACGCCTATTCCTATAGCGGTGGACTGAACCGGACCACCCAGGGCCTGCTTGAATTCGTCGAAATGTTCAAGGCGCCTATCAAGGTCCTGCATCCGCTGCTGACGGCTACCCAGGAAGGCAGCTACAACGGCACCGAAAATTTCGGCGCCTTTCCCTACCAGGGGATCATCGTGGCCCATTCCAACGAGTCGGAATGGCTGCAGTTCAAGAACAACAAGAACAATGAGGCTTTTCTCGATCGCATCCTCGTCGTCAAGGTGCCGTATTGCCTGCGGATAACCGAAGAGCGGCAGATCTACGAGAAACTGTTGCGGGAGAGCGAATTGGCCGCCAGTCCCTGCGCTCCAGAGGTGCTGGACATCCTCAGCCGGTTTACCGTCTCGACCCGCTTGGCCGAGCACGACAATTCGCCGCTCTACACCAAGATGCGCGCCTATGATGGCGAGAACCTCAAGGAAGTCGACCCCAAGGCAAAGTCGGTTCAGGAATATCGGGACGCCGCCGGCGTAGATGAGGGCATGGCAGGCGTCAGCACGCGCTTTGCCTTCAAGATCCTGTCGCAGACCTTCAACTACGACACCGAAGAGGTGGCCGCCGACCCCGTGCATCTCATGTACATCCTGGAGGAGGCAATCAAGCGCGAACAGTTTCCGAAGGAGACGGAAGCCGCCTATCTGGAGTTCATCAAGTCCGAGCTGGCCGCGCGGTATGCCGAATTCATCGGCCATGAGATCCAGAAAGCCTATCTGGAATCCTACAGCGAGTACGGCCAGAACCTTTTCGACCGCTACATCGCCTATGCCGACGCTTGGATCGAAGACCAGGACTACAAGGATCCCGACACAGGCCAGATCCTCAACCGCGAGGTTTTGGACAACGAGCTTTCACAGGTCGAAAAACCGGCCGGCATCGCCAATCCCAAGGACTTCCGCAATGAGGTGGTGAAATTCACCCTGCGCGCCCGTGCAAGAAACCATGGCCGCAACCCGGCGTGGACAAGTTACGAAAAGCTGCGGGAAGTCATCGAAAAACGCATGTTCGGCCAGGTCGAGGACCTCCTGCCGGTGATCAGTTTCGGCTCCAAGCAGGACAGTGTCACGGAAAAGCGGCACAATGAATTCGTGCAGCGGATGGTCGAGCGCGGCTACACCGAGCGGCAGGTGCGTCGCCTTGTGGACTGGTACATGCGGGTGAACAGGGCGGGTTAGAGAACCCGGATGGTTCCATGCCGATCTTCATCGACCGCCGCCTGAACCCGAAAGACAAAAGCCTCGGCAATCGCCAGCGCTTCCTGCGACGCGCGCGCGAGGAATTGAAACGCAGCATACGCGATCAGATCCGCACCGGCAGGATCGCCGACGCGGATTCCGAGCATGCCGTGCGCATGCCCGAAAGAGGCACAAGCGAGCCGAGCTTCAACAACGCCCGCGACAGCGGCAGGCGCCAGCACATCTTGCCGGGCAACAGGCATTTCTCCGCTGGAGACCTGATCCCCAAGCCCGGCGGGGGCGGCGGGGGAGCATCGTCGCCGGGAAACAAGGCATCTGAAGACGACTTTCGTTTCGTGCTGTCGCGCGAGGAAGTGCTCGATCTTTTCTTCGAGGATCTCGAGCTCCCGGACATGGTCAAGCTCAACCTCAAGGAGATCCTTGCCTTCAAGCCGCGCAGAGCCGGCTTCGCCGCCACAGGTTCGCCGACCAACATCAATGTTGGCCGCACGATGCGCAACAGCCACGGCCGCCGCATTGCGCTGAGGCGCCCCAAGCAGGTCGAACTGGATGCGATCCTCGAGGAAATCGCCTCGCTCGAGTCGACGCCATCCAGCGCCGACGCGCGCCAGCGTATTGCGGCATTGCGCGAAGAACTCGACCGGCTGGAACGCCGCCGCCGCCGGATTGCCTATGTCGATCCGGTCGACATCCGCTTCAACCGCTTCGATTCCCGGCCGGTGCCGAACGCCAATGCCGTCATGTTCTGTCTTATGGACGTGTCCGGGTCCATGGGCGAGCGCGAGAAGGATCTGGCCAAGCGCTTCTTCGTCTTGCTGCACCTGTTCTTGAAACGGCGCTACGACCGCATCGAGATTGTCTTCATCCGCCACACGCACCTGGCTCAGGAGGTCGACGAGGAAACATTTTTCTACAACACCCAAAGCGGCGGCACCGTCGTTTCCACCGCGCTGGAGGAAATGCACCGTATTATCACCAGCCGCTACCCGGCCCATGACTGGAACATCTATGCCGCCCAGGCCTCGGACGGCGACAATTTCGCCGGCGATTCGGAGCGATGCATTTCGCTGCTCAATGGCGAGCTCATGCGGCTGTGCCAGTATTTTGCGTATGTCGAGATCATCGACGAGCGTGAAGCTCATATTTTCGGCTCGACAGAAAACGGGACATCGCTGTGGCGTGCCTACAACTCCATCGACCAGAAATGGCCGAACTTCCAGATGAGCCGCATCGCCACACCCGCCGATATCTATCCGGTTTTTCGCCAGCTCTTCGGCAGGCAACCGGCCGCCCTCAAGAGGGCATGAGGGTTCCCGATGGCCAGACAAGCGAGCAAATCCAGCCTGCTTTTTTCAGGGTCCGACTGGGATTTCAAAACATTGTCGCGGGCCTATGACGCTATCGAGGCACTTGCGGTCGAAGAGCTTCATCTGGACACCTATCCCGTTCAGATGGAGATCATCTCGTCGCAGCAGATGCTCGACGCCTATTCGTCCATCGGCATGCCATTGATGTACCGTCACTGGTCTTTCGGCAAACATTTCCTCCACCAGGATCTGCTCTATCGCAAGGGCGGGCGGGGGCTTGCCTATGAACTGGTCATCAATTCCAATCCCTGCATCGTCTATCTGATGGAGGAAAACACCATGGCCCTGCAGGCCCTGGTGACGGCCCACGCAGCGCTCGGGCACAATCATTTCTTCAAGAACAATCAGCTGTTCAAACAGTGGACGGATGCGGGTGCGATCCTCAGCTACCTGGACTTCGCCAAGGGCTACATAGTCCGCTGCGAGGAGCGGCACGGCCTCGCCGCCGTCGAGGCTGTTCTCGATTCCGCCCACGCGCTGATGGATCAGGGCGTGTTTCGCTATCACCGGCCGCCGAGGTTGTCGTCGGAACGGCAACGCGAAGGAATTCGCGAGCGTCTCGAATACGAGGAGCGCTCCTACAACGACTTGTGGCGTACGCTGCCGGCCTCGCAGCAAGCGGCCAACGACAAGGGCCAGGACCCAGAGTGGAAGAAATCGCTCAATCTGCCCGAGGAAAACCTGCTCTATTTCCTGGAAAAGAACAGCCCAGTCCTGGAGCCCTGGCAGCGCGAGATCATCAGGATCGTTCGTGTCATCGCGCAATATTTTTACCCGCAACGGCAGACACAGGTGATGAACGAAGGTTGTGCCACTTTCGTGCACTATACGCTGATGAACATGCTGTTCGACCGCGGCCAGATCAGCGAAGGCGCCATGCTCGAAATCCTGCGCAATCATTCCAACGTGGTCTTCCAGCCGGCCTTCGACGATCCGCGTTTTTCAGGCATCAACCCCTATGCTCTCGGCCTCGACATGATGCAGGACATTCAGCGCATCTCGACCGAACCCACGGCCGAGGACCGCGATTGGTTCCCCGACATGGCCGGCCAGGGCAACTGGCGCGAGGTCCTGCTGGACGCCTGGGCCGAGCATCGCGACGAATCCTTCATCCGCCAGTACCTCAGCCCGGCCTTGATCCGGAAATGGCGGTTTTTTGTGCTCGGCGACGCTGCCGACCAGCCGCATTGCCTGGTCGCGTCCATCCACGATGAGCGCGGCTACGCCAAGATACGCGCCGCGCTTGCCAACAGTTATGATCTCGGCGCGAACCGGCCGGACATTCAGGTGGTGGATGTCGATCTGCTCGGCGACCGCCATTTGCGGCTGCAGCACAAGGTCAATGACGGCATCCTTCTCGAGGATGCCAGCCGCGACGCCACGCTTCGTCACATCCGCAGGCTTTGGGGTTATGAAGTCAGCCTGGCGGCCATGGATGCCGAGACCGGCGCGACGATCCACGAACGCTCGACGAGCCAGATCGCGGGATGACGGCACCCGGTCTCCCGGCGCACATCAGGCGTCGCCGGCTGGCCTGATCCTCAGCCTTGCGATCCGGTTCTTGTCGCGTTTCATGACGATGAAGCGCTTGCCGTGGAACGTAAAAGCCTGCTTCTCCTCGGGGATCGATTGCGTCTCGTGGATGACGAGGCCGGCAATGGTGGTTGCCTCCTCATCCGGCAGGTTCCAGTCGAGAGCCCGGTTGAGGTCACGGATCGGCACCGTACCGTCGACGACCACGGAGCCGTCGGCCTCCTGCTTGACGCCCTGTATGTCGACATCGTGCTCGTCGGCGATCTCGCCGACGATCTCCTCGATAATGTCCTCCAGCGTCACCAGCCCTTCGACCTCGCCATATTCGTCGACGACGACGGCGAAATGCGCCTTGCGGCGAAGGAAGGCGTTGAGCTGTTCCTGCAAGGTCGTGGTGTCGGGCACGAACCAGGGTTTCGAAGCGATCTTCATCACGTCGATCCTGGAGAAATCGTTGCCGACTTCGTTCAAGGCGCGCAGCAGATCCTTTGCATGCAGCACGCCGACGATGTTGTCGAGCGAACCTTTCCACAGCGGCATGCGGGTGTGCGGGCTTTGCAAAATCTCGCGCACCACCGCTTCCGGCGCATTGTCGGCATTGACCGAGCGCATGTTGGTGCGGTGGACCATGATGTCGGAGACTTCGAGCTCGGCGAGATCGAACAGGCCGCCGACGCGGTCGCGATCCTCGCGCACCACCTGGCCGTCGCGGCGGAAATCGTCGACCGCGCCGCGCAATTCGTCCTGGCTGGAACGCTGCGGCTCGATGCGCGAAAGCTCGTACCCGAACATGGCAAGCAGGCGCGTGCGCACGGCAACGAGCAGCACGATGAGGATGGCAAGGACGGCGACAACGATCCAGTCGGGCTCGTTCATCTCCGGTCGCTTTCCTTTGGGTGGTTTTCCCTCAGAAACGACAGCACTTCCGATGCCGGAACATCCTTGGCAATGAAAGCCTGGCCGACGCCGCGCGTCAGGATGAAGGTCAGCGCGCCGCGCGACACCTTCTTGTCCTGGGTGATAAAGGCAAGCAGCGCCTCGGCGTCAGGCAGATCGCCCGGGATGTCGGCTATTCGCCAGGGCAGGCCGACGGCTTGCAGATGCGCCTCGACGCGCGCGGCATCGTCGGGGCTGGCCAGATTGAGCCGCGACGAGAACCGGTAGGCCAGCGCCATACCGATGGCGACCCCTTCGCCATGGACGAGGCGGCTTCCGTCATATTGGGTGGCGGCTTCCAGCGCGTGGCCGAATGTGTGGCCGAGATTGAGCAGCGCGCGGTCGCCGGTCTCGAACTCGTCACGCGCAACCACGTCGGCCTTGGCGCGGCAGGCTTCGGCAATCGCCTGCGCCCTCTCCGGCCCGCCGGCAAAAACCTGAACCCAATTCTTTTCCAGCCAGGCGAAAAATTCCGGCCGGTCGATGAGCCCGTATTTGGCGAGCTCGGCATAGCCGGCGCGGAATTCCCGGATCGGCAGCGTGTCGAGCACCCCTGTGTCGGCCAACACCAGTTTCGGCTGATGGAAGACGCCGACAAGGTTCTTGCCGCGTGGGCTGTTGATGCCGGTCTTGCCGCCGACCGAGGAATCGACCTGCGCCAGCAGCGAGGTCGGAATCTGCACGAAATTCATGCCGCGCCGCACGATGCCGGCGGCAAAGCCGGCAAGGTCGCCAATAACGCCGCCGCCGAAGGCGATGACGATGTCGCCGCGCTCCAGTTTCGCAGCCAGCACACCGTCGACCACCTCTTCGAGATGGGCAAAACTCTTGGTCTTCTCGCCGGCCGGCAGTGTGATGATGGCGGGCTGGATGCCACCCGTTTCGAGGCCTGCCTTCAGCGCACCGAGATGCGCTGCAGCGACATTGGCGTCGGTGACGACCGCGGCGCGTGTGCCCGGCAGGCGGCGCGCAATCTCCGCACCCGCGCGGGACAACAATCCCGAGCCGATCAGAATGTCGTAGGTCCGGTCGCCAAGGCCGACTTCGACGACAACGGGTGCCTCGATGCTCACTGTTCCACCTCGCCCGTCGCAGCCGCCTCATCGATGCCGAAATGCCGGCACAGCGCGTCCACCACCTCGGTAGCGATGACTTCCTTGCGGTCGTCGCGGGTCGGCACTGTGACGTCCGATGTCGCGTAGACCGGATAGCGCTCGCCCATCAGCCGCTCCAGCACGGCGCGCGGGTCGGCGCTTTTCAGGAGCGGCCGGTTCTGTTTCTTGGCGACGCGATCCATCAGAAGGTCGAGTTCGGCCTTCAGCCACACCGAGACGCCCTGCGCTGCAATCGCCTCGCGCGTCTGCGCATTCATGAAGGCGCCGCCGCCGGTCGACAGCACCTGCGGCCCGTTTTCCAGCACGCGCAGGATGACGCGCTGCTCCAGCGCCCTGAATTCGGTCTCGCCGTAGCGCTCGAACAATTCCGGAACGGTCATGCGCGAGACGCTTTCGATCTCCTGGTCGCTGTCTATGAAGGGCAGCGCCAGCATCGTCGCCACCTTGCGGCCGATCGCCGTCTTGCCGGCGCCCATCAGTCCGACAAAGACGACGGAACGGCTGCCCAGCCTGCCGAGCAACGCGGCGTGGTTCTCGTCTGGAGGATTTGCTGGCAGCGCGTTCATCGGATGTTTCGAAGGCCCTCTTTGCCGGCGTATCGACATGAAAAGCCCGTTTGCGTCAAGCGTGGCAAGTGCCTTGAACCCGATATGGACCGGCAGGGTCTGCATCAGAAGTTGCTAACAGGCCCCAGCTTCTTCCTTGAATTGGCCGGATTGGCGTCCCATAAGGGGACAGGGTTTGGAAACGCAGAACAAGAAGACGGGCGAAAATTGATGCCGACACTGTTTCGCTTTGTCGTGGTAACGGCGATTCTGGCTGGCATTGCCTATGGTACGATGTTCGCACTGGTGATGTTCGTCGAGCCAAAGAAGGGGGAAATGAGCGTGCGCATCCCTCCGGAAAAGCTCAATCCCAAGAAAAGCTGAATGACAAGACAGGCTGAATGAACAGCGCCGCCCGCATCGAAGCCTTTCTGGAAATGATGAGCGCCGAGCGGGGCGCGGCAGAAAACACGCTTTCCTCCTACCGCCGCGACCTCGAGGACGCTTCCGGCGCGATCGATGGCGGGCTGGCCGGTGCCGCCGCCGCCGATATCCGCGCCTATCTCGACGACATTGCCGCCCGCGGCTTTGCCGCCACGTCGCAGGCGCGCAAACTGTCGGCGATCCGCCAGTTCTTCAAATTCCTCTACGCCGAAGGCCTGCGCGGCGATGACCCGACCGGCACGCTGGACAGCCCGAAAAAGGGCCGCCCGCTGCCCAAGACGATGAGCGAGGCCGACACCGGCCGGCTGATCGACCGTGCAGCAATTGAAGCCGGCGATGTCTCGTCGGGCGATGGGGACAGCCTGGCATCACTGCGCCTGCATGCGCTGGTCGAGGTGCTTTACGCCACCGGCCTGCGCGTTTCCGAGCTGGTCGGCTTGCCGGTGACGGTGGCGCAACGCGACGACCGCTTCTTCATGGTGCGCGGCAAGGGCGACAAGGAGCGCATGGTGCCGCTCTCCGCCAAGGCACGCGCGGCGATGAAGACCTGGCTTGCCGCCCGCGCCAAGGTGCCAGCCTTGGCCGACAGTCCGTTCCTGTTTCCGGCCGCCTCCGACAGCGGCTATCTCTCGCGCCAGGTCTTCGCGCGTGACCTGAAAGGGCTGGCGGCAAGGGCCGGCATTGCCTCGGCGAAGATCTCGCCGCACGTGCTGCGCCATGCTTTCGCCAGCCATCTCCTGCAGAACGGCGCCGATCTGCGGACCGTGCAGCAATTGCTTGGCCATGCCGACATATCGACGACACAGATTTACACCCATGTGCTGGAAGAGCGGCTGGTGCGGCTGGTCAACGATCATCATCCGCTTGCCGACTAGGCCTCATATCGCTATGTGAGGACGACATTTCACCGCCCGGAGCCTTGGATTCAAGGGTTCCGTCAGCCACTGCCTTCCGACGTATCGGTCCGCTCACGCATGTATAATTACCTCGATTTCGAAAAGCCGGTGCAGGACCTCGAGGGCAAGATCCTCGAGCTGAAGAAGCTTGCCGAGAATGGCGAGGCGGTCGATGTCGGCGACGAGATCAGTCGTCTCGAGAAGCGCTCCCGCGACGCATTGCGCGATGCCTACAAGGCGCTGACGCCTTGGCAGAAGGTGCAGGTGGCGCGCCATCCCGACAGGCCGCATTGCGTCGACTACATCAAGGGCCTGTTCACCGATTTCACGCCGCTGGCCGGCGACCGCAATTTCGGTGAGGACCAGGCGATCGTCGGCGGTTTCGCCCGTTTCCGCGGCGAACCCATTGCCATCATCGGCCAGGAAAAAGGTTCCGACACAGCCAGCCGCCTGAAGCACAATTTCGGCTCGGTTCGGCCGGAGGGCTACCGCAAGGCGGTACGGCTGATGGAACTGGCCGACCGCTTCAAGATCCCGCTCCTGACGCTGGTCGACACGGCCGGCGCCTATCCCGGAGTCAACGCCGAGGAGCGCGGCCAGGCGGAGGCTATCGCCCGTTCAACCTCGACCTGTCTCGGCCTGAAAGTACCGTCGATCTCGGTGGTCATCGGCGAAGGCGGTTCGGGCGGCGCCATTGCCATCGCCACCGCCAACCGCGTCTACATGCTCGAACACGCCATCTATTCGGTTATTTCGCCGGAAGGTGCCGCCTCGATCCTGTGGCGCGACACGACACGATCGAAGGACGCGGCGACCAACATGAAGATCACCGCGCAGGATCTTCTGGAACTGAAGATCATCGACGCCATCATCCCCGAGCCGCTCGGCGGTGCGCATCGCGGCGCCGAAACCGTGATCGCCGCGACCGGAGACCTCATCGCCAGGACGATGAAGGACTTCGCCGGCGCCAACACCGATTTCCGCGAACAGCGCCGCGAAAAATACCTGGCCATGGGCCGCAGTCTCTGACCACAGGCACCCTTGGCCGCAACAATGTGGCGGAGCGGAGCATTTTTGCCACAAAAATGCCGCTGCATTCGGCTCAATGAGACTGCCGCAGGGGGATGGGTCGGCACTTGCGGTAAGGAATTTATTAGGGTTAACGGGCTTAGGGTCCGTCGATGCGCAGTGTAGCAGCCGGGGCAGGAAACGTCCTGGCGCCAGAGAAAAGACGATATCCGTAGCCATGTTTGTCAAGCTTGCCCGCACCGGAATCCTGATCGCTGCCCTCGGCGTTGCCGGCTGCAACAATTCGTCGATGAAGGATTTTGCCCCGGAGGCCAACAAGCCGCTGCCCGACAAGATCCTCGCCGACATGAGGGCCAAGGGCATGGTCCGCACCTCGTCGGTGATGGCCCGCATCTTCAAGGAAGAAGGCAAGCTCGAGATCTGGAAGGCCAAGACCAACGGCCGCTATGACATGGTTGCCAGCTACGACATCTGCAAATGGTCGGGCAAGCTCGGGCCGAAATACACCGAAGGCGACCGCCAGGCGCCGGAAGGCTTCTACACGGTGCGCCCGGCGCAGATGAATCCGCGCTCGAACTACCATCTGTCCTTCAACATCGGCTATCCCAACGCCTATGACCGCGCCAACGGCCGCACCGGCTCCAATTTGATGGTGCACGGCGCCTGTTCGTCGTCGGGCTGCTATTCGATGACCGATGCGCAGATCGAGCAGATCTATGCCTTCGGCCGCGACGCCTTCCAGGGCGGCCAGACCGAGTTCCAGATCCAGGCGTTTCCGTTCCGCATGACCGCCGCCAACATGGCGCGCTACCGCAACGACCCGAATTACGACTTCTGGAAGATGCTCAAGGTCGGCTACGACAATTTCGAAATCACCAAGGTGCCGCCGAAGGTCGATGTCTGCGAGAAGCGTTATGTCTTCAACCAGGTAGCCGCCGACGGTCAGACATTCGATCCGACTGGCGCCTGCCCGGCGACGACGCAGCCTGATTCGCTGAAGAGCGCCTACAATTCCTACATGAGCACCTATGACGCGGCGTTCAGCGGCGCGGTCAAGGCCAGCGTGCCGGCGCCCAAGCCGACCATCGCCGGTATCAAGGAAGCCAGCATCGTCTCCGACTGGTCCAAGCGCCGCGCACGCGGCGAACGCGTACCGATCGATCCGCCGTCGCTCAACAATGACGGCTCGGTCACCGAGACGGCACGCATGGGCCGCATCGATTCGCCCGCTGGCCGCAAGATGGCGGCTCTTGACGCGGAAAAAGCTGCCAAGCAGAAGGCCGAGGAGCAGAGGCTGGCTGCCATAGAGGCGGCCAAGCAAGCCAAGGAAGCCGCCAAGGCCCAGGCTCTGGCCGAAAAGGAGGCCGAGAAGGCCGCCAAGGAGGCCCCAGTCGCCACCGCGACCATCGCGGCTCCTTCGGAAACGGCGCCAATGGCTGAAACGCAAGCGGCGAGTGCCGACGAGAGTCGCGTGACGAAGCTGAAGAACAAGCTGCTCGGCATGTTCGGCGGTTGATATCGCCCGTGGCTGATCGCGCCGCTATTTATGACCTCAAGGGGCTGAACTGCCCCTTGCCCGTGCTCAAGGCCAAGAAGCGCCTGGCGGGGATGCAACCGGGCAGTCGGCTCTGGTTGGAGACCACCGACCCGCTCGCCGTCATCGACATTCCGGCATTCTGCTCCGAGAGCGGCCACCAGTTGATTGAAACGGCCGCGGTCTCCGGCGGCCATCGCTTCCTGGTCGAGCGCGGCGCGCCGTAATCGTTGGGGGCTACCGCCCGGCGATCGCCAGCGGATTGTTTTCCAGCGCCGCGCGGTCGGGCGTGTCAACCGACGGCCGGTCGGTGAAGGCGGCGAACAGCCTGCGGATATAATCTTCCGGCATGTCGAGCGTGATCAGCACCAGCCGCGTGCCACGCTGGCCATCCGGCCAGGACGGCAATTGCACCGGCGGATGCAGGATCTTCTGCACGCCATGGATCACCAGCGGCCGCGACGGGTCTTCCCTGAGCTCGATGACGCCCTTCATGCGCAGCAGGCGCTCGCCATGGGTCGAACGCAGCAGGTCGAGGAACATCTCGATCGCCGAAAACGGCACCGGGCCGTCATGCACCAGCGAATAGGAGCGCACGCGCTGATCGTGACGATGGCCGTGGTCATGGCCATGCTCGTGATCATGACCAGCATGATGGTGATGATCGTGCGCCGCTTCCTCGCCAAGCCAGCGCCGCACATCGGCGGATTTGGTTGCCGGGTTGTAGAGGCCGCAATCAAACAGCGCCGCCACGCCTGTCTCCGTGTCGCCCGCATCGAGCAGTTCGGCGCCCGGATTGATCTGCCGCAGGCGCGCCCGCAGCATTTCCAGCTCATTGGGGTCGGTGGCCAGATCGGCTTTGCTGAGCACGATGCGGTCGGCGACGGCAACCTGCTTTACCGCCTCGACATGGGCATCGAGCGTGGCGTTGCCGTTGACGGCATCGACCAGCGTGATGACGCCGTCGAGCCGGAAGGCCTGGATCAGCGCCGGATGCGCCATGATCGACTGCAGCACCGGCGCCGGGTCGGCAAGGCCGGTGGTTTCGACGATGACGCGGGCGAGCCGGGCAATGCGGCCGGTCTGCAGCCGGTCGACCAGGTCGGCCAGCGTATCGACCAGTTCGCCGCGCACCGTGCAGCACAGGCAGCCGTCCGACAGCTGGATGATGCCGTCGGAAGACTGCTCGACCAGCAAATGGTCGATCGCCACCTCGCCGAACTCGTTGATGATCACCGCGGTGTCGGCCAGCGCCGGATCCTTGAGCAGCCGGTTGAGCAGCGTCGTCTTGCCGGCGCCGAGGAAGCCGGTCAGCACCGAGACTGGGATCGGGAAGCCGCTGCCCATTGGCTAGTTCGCAACCTTGACCGGCTGGTCGCCCTGCGCGGCGGAGCCGGCAATCTTCGGGCCGGTGCCGGCCGGTGCCGGCCTGTCGGGCCGCCAGCTCGGGATCGGCACATCGGCAAATTCCTGCGCGCCCTGGTCGAGGATGGCCTTCGGCGCCGGACCGGTGGCGCCGCCAAGGCCGACGGCAACCAGCGTCGGCACATGGTCGAGCTTTTCCTGGTAGGGTGATTTCGGCACGTTCTTGGCGGCGGCCGGCGGCGCCTCGGACTGCTCCTGCGGCGTCTTCTTCTTGCAGACCTCGTCCTGCATGTCGTTGGGTGAGACCGTGTCGCCATAGGGCGCCAGCGTGGTGACGGTGGCCGAGCCGGCGACAGGCGTGTCGAACCCCTGATCGAGCAGTTTTGCCGCCGTCTCGGCGCGGGTGACCGCCGACTTCTCGCCAAGCACAACCGCGACCAGCGTGCGCCCGTTGCGCGTCGCCGAACCGATCATGTTGAAGCCGGAGGGGCAGACAAAGCCGGTCTTCATGCCATCGGCGCCGGGATAGCGGCCGATCAAGAGATTGTAGTTGGGGATCGCCTTCTTGCCGACGGCAAGGCCCTCGATCGAGAACCACGGCACATATTGCGGAAATTCGCGGCGGATCGCCATCACCAGCACGGCGAGGTCGCGCGCCGTCGTGTACTGATCCGGCGAATAGAGCCCGTTCGGATTGACGAAATGCGTGCCGTTCATGCCGAGCCGGGTCGCCTCGGCGTTCATCCGGTCGGCAAAGGCCGCCTGCGAACCGCCGACATTTTCGCCGACAGCCATGGCAATGTCGTTGGCCGATTTGACCAGCATCATCTTCAGCGCATTGTCGAGCCGCATCACCGAGCCCGGCTTGAAGCCCATCTTGCTTGGCGGCTCGGCGGCGGAGTGTTTGGTCACCTTGATCGGCGAATCGAGCTGTACCTCGCCGGCCGCGATCGCCCGAAAGGTGACGTAAGCGGTCATCAGCTTGCTCAGCGACGCCGGATACCAGCGCTTGAACGCATCCTGATGCTGCAGGATCTTGCCGCTGCCGAGGTCGAATACGACCACCGGATTGGCCAGCGCCGGCCCGGCCACAACCGACAGCGCGATTGTGCCAGCCGAGAATAGTTTGAGGAAATGCCTGTACCGCATGATCAAATCCGAAATCGCCTCTTGCCGTAGTCGCCCCTGGCTCCGTAAGATTTCATTACGCGATCGCCAGCATATGGTCCGACCCTCAAAAACCGGACCCCATTGTTGCGGTGCTATTTACTCTATGTGACGCCAAGATGGCAAAGTGCCTGGCGATCACAATTGCAAGGCAGCGGCCAACACCCGCCGTCCCAACAGCGAGATGGAACCATCATGCCAATCCTGAACCGTGCCGCCGAAATGCAGGACGAAGTTGCCGGCTGGCGCCAGCATCTGCACCAGACGCCAGAACTGAACTTCGACGTCTTCAAGACCGCCGCCTTCGTCACCGAAAAGCTGAAGGCCTTCGGCTGCGACGACGTGGTCACCGGCCTTGGCAAGACCGGCGTCGTCGGCATCATCCGCGGCCGCCAGGGCGAAGGTCCCACCATCGGCCTGCGCGCCGACATGGACGCGCTGCCGCTCAACGAGATATCAGGAAAGCCCTACGCCTCGACCATCCCCGGCAAGATGCATGCCTGCGGCCATGACGGCCACACGGCGATGCTGCTGGGTGCGGCCAAATACCTCGCCGAGACGCGCAACTTCACCGGTTCGGTGGCGGTGATCTTCCAGCCGGCCGAAGAGGGCGGCGGCGGCGGCAACGAGATGGTCAAGGACGGCATGATGGAGCGTTTCGACATCTCCAGGGTGTTCGGCATGCACAACATGCCGGGCCTGCCTGTCGGACAGTTCGCCATTCGCCCGGGCCCGATCATGGCGGCGACCGCCGAATTCACCATCACCGTGCGCGGCAAGGGCGGCCACGCGGCGATGCCGCACGGCACGATCGACCCGATCGTCATCACCAGCCAATTGGTCGGCGCCTTGCAGACGATCGCCTCGCGCAGCACCGATCCGGTCGAGGCCGTGGTGGTGTCGGTGACCAAGTTCCACGCCGGCGATGCCTACAACATCATTCCCGAAACCGCCGAAATCGCCGGCACCGTGCGCACCTTGCGAAAAGAAATCGCCAAGAAGTCCGAAGAGCGCATCCGCAGCATTTGCGACGGGCTGGCGACCGCGTTCGGGGCCAGGATCGAGGTCGACTACCAGGCGAATTATCCCGTGACCTTCAACCACGCGGAAGAGACGGTGTTTGCCGGTGACGTCGCGATGAGTGTCGCCGGCGACGCCCATGTCCACCGCGGCATCCAGCCGGTGATGGGCGGCGAGGATTTCTCCTACATGCTCGAAGCCCGCCCCGGCGCCTTCATCTTCATCGGCAATGGCGACACCGCCGGTCTGCACCACCCGGCCTACGATTTCAATGACGAGGTCATCCCGCACGGCATGAGCTACTGGGTGAAACTGGCTGAAACCGCGCTGGCCGCCTGACAGCGGCAGCGCAAAGCCGGCCGAATTGCCTTCGGCCGGCCTCTTGGCGAAACGATCCGAAGCGGCTATGTGTCTGGCCGCGTGGTCCCGTAGCTCAGTAGGATAGAGCGGCAGATTCCTAATCTGTAGGTCACAGGTTCGATTCCTGTCGGGATCACCATGCTTTGCATCAGCTTAGCAAATTGACGTCGTACTTTTCGCGAAACAGTACGACGAATTCTAATCTCGGCGGGAATGCATCACCGAACAAGGAACGATCAGCTTCGCTACGAAGAGCGGGCACTACAATGGCCCTTTCGTCTGGCCGAAGGCTGCCTGCAGGATCATTAGGAGCTGATGGTTGACCGTGGTGCGCTGTGACCTAGCTTAAAGTTCATGATGGACAGTCCTAAGCCCGGAAATGGCGAATTGTCCGCACCGGCGAACTCTCGCGAGGTTGCTATGCAGAGGCGCAAACCGGCGTTTCAGAGCCCTGCATGCGTCCTTGGTCGGCCATTGCCCGCTACGGAATATCAACTGCGGCGATCTATCGGCACGCGACCGGCGCCCCGCCATCCGCAACAATTCGCAAGGACCAGAAGGATCCCGAAGAAAGCGACGCTCCGAGAGCGGTAAGGCCTTGGCGAATACCAAGGCGAATGACCAGACATCGCTTTATGAACTTGGCAATACACCCAGAACGCACGGGCACGGCAATGCCAAATTATCTTGCCGAAATGTATGCAAACGACGTAAATCTGGCCATTCTGAGCGCAGTGGTGACGCTTGCATCGGTGGGCGTCTATCTTGTGCTCCGGCGTATCCTTGCCGCGGTGCGACGGCGCCGCCTTGCAGCGTTTGACGAAGGCAGATCCGGTTTCGCCGACGAGGCTTCTTGGGAATGGGAAAGCCCGGCCGGACTTGTCGCCGGGCCTGCTTCTTCCAAGGCTGCCAACCCTTTGCATGCGGTCGGCCTGGATGTTCGGGCTCAAAATACCAACTACTCTCGGTTCGGAGTGCGAATCGAACATTTCGCCGCGACATCCGAACCCAGCGGGTGCTCGTCAGTGGTCGAGACCGGTGCTCCTGCACCGAACAGAGTGCAGTCTGGCCGGCTTGCAGCATCCATCAGCGCGATCGCGGAACGTGGGAAGCGGATTTGCGGGTCGGCATGGAACCAATTGCGCCATAAGGCTTCACCGCCAAAAATTGCTCCGTTGGCCTATGCTGCGGATCGCGGTTTGAATTTCACAGCTCAGTTGAGAGATCCCGACCCGGCCATGGCGCCTGCCTCAAACCCTGTCGTTCGCAGGCCGATCGTTCTTGTATCGCGCTTGGGTCTCGCCGCCATTTGTCTGGCCGCGCCGATTGGCTATGCGATGACGAGACAAATCTGGGTCGAAAGCGCTTCCGCCATCTCGCAAACCCAAGACCAGGCCCATCGAGACCTTTCGCGCCCGTTGGGATTTCAGGCGAGTGCCGAATTGCTTGGCCCGGATCTCACGGCTAACCAGGCGCAAACCGGGACGGATCGTGCTCAGGCTGCCGCTGCGAGACAATTGGCCGACCAGGAGCACCGGGCGGCGGAAGGCGAGCGTGCCAGGAGCGCCGCTCTGCAGGGAGCGCTCCTCGAGGCGAGCAAGCAGATCCACACGCTGAGGGCAAGCATGGCAGCTGCCGATGACGCGCGCGAGGAGCGGTTGCGCAATGAACTCGCGGCAGCCCGCACCCTTGACGCGTTGCGGCGCATTGCGGGAGAGGCCCGCACGATGCTGAGCGAGGCCGCCAGCTATGTCCTTAAGGAGATGCCCGCTGCCCATCTCGAGCAGGAGCAAGCCCAAAGGCAGGCGCGCGATTTCTCGCAAGCGCGCGTCCAAATTGAACAGCTTGAGACCGAGGCCGCCAAGGATCGCGCCACGGCCAAGGCTTCACTGGCGCAGGCGAGCGGCATACTCGACGACGAGCGCCGGAAGACGGAGCTGCTTCGTGGCGATCTCGCCGAAGCGAAACTGGCCAATGCCGCACTCATGAAGCGTACGGCTGCGGCTGAGCGGGAACAGACCGACGCGGTCACAGCGAGGCGACAAGTGGAGCGGACCGCAGCTGACACGGAGCGAACGCTCGCACGAGAACGCGCTGCAGCAGCAGCGGCCGTTGAGGAGCTGAAAGAAGCTCGCGTCGAGCGCCAGGCGGCTGAACTGGAGCGAGCCAAGGCAGTCTCAGCGAAAGAGCGTGCCGAGCAGGCCGCAACCGAGACGGCACAGGCTCTGGCACGGGAACGTACTACAGCCGTCATGAATCGTGAGGATCTCGACAGAGCACGCATCGAGCGCGAAGCCGCCGCCCAAGCTCTTTTGGTGCGTGTCGCTAAGCTTCAGGAGGCTCTGGACGAGCAACGCGAGGCCACTGTTTCTCTTGCCCGCGACTTGGCTGCGGCGCGCGGGGACAACGACAGGCTCAGGACCGAGCGCCGCAGCGCGCAGATCGAACCGCCCCTGAAGCCGCGTTCTGGCCGCGCGGCAGCCAGCCAGGTGAAGGCCGTCAGCAAGAAGATTGGCAAGGTTCGCAACCCTTCGCGGATGACCCGGGTGCGTTCGATCACACTTCCTTATTCGCTCTTGCCAAGACACGTGACACCGCAGTGATTCCGACTGCGCGGTCGCTTCCGTGGAAGGCCATTTTTGATGCCCCGCACCCCTTCGTAACACATCCGAGGCCTGCTGCCATTTCGGCCAAAGATGAATGGCCTCTCGAATTCACCCTGCTTCATCAGCGAGAGTGTTCTGCGCGATGCGCTATGTCAGGCCGATCACGCTGCCTGTCGCGTCCAATTCGCATTGGATCGCCGCCTGCCGCGTTTCCACGCTGCCTTGCCGCGCATAGTCGATGCTGACCTCGATGGGGGCCGAGATCGTCGCCCGACTCAACTGATGTACGAAGCCCGCGCTGGTGACGCGCACGCTGGTCGCCCCCAACGGAGCGGCGGCCGACTCGATGGCATCATGGCAGGCCCGAACGACTTTATCCGGGACGCCCGGCAGCGCCTCGGTTCGGCTGACTGTTGATTGAGTTTTGCTGTCGCCGGGAGGCTGGAGAGCGGCCGGGAGGTCGAGCGACTGTCCGCCCCTTGCGGACGCAACAGCAGTAGCGGTGGCCGAACCTACCGTCCCCGGGGCTGTCATAGTGCCGCTTGTGCTGGTCTCGCCGTCGTCCGCCGACGAACTGGAGCCGCCGGGGTCGTCGCCAGTCCCTTTGTGCGAGCCGCCCTGGTTGCCGCCGGCGTCATGACCTCCGCCGCCACCATGGCCACCAGAACCATGGCCGCCGTTGCCATGCCCTCCGCCTTGCTGACCACCCGTTGCAGCTCCTGCGCAAACTGCCGCGATCGAGCAAGCTAAGACGAAATACGCACAGGTGAATCCACTCGATTGACGCACGACGACCTCCATGGATGCGTCGGTCCAACCGTCTTTCCGCCGCGTGCAGTCAGAACGGCGCGAACCGCCGCTGCCCCCGAGGCAACCTCGCGATTGCCGCGCCCCCGAAAGAACTAGGGGATCAATCCGGTGTATCAAGGATACTTGGCCGGTAAGCACCGATGAGAGATCGCTTGGCTGGCGAGTGCCGTATCATTCATGTCGAGGCCGACCGTCTGGATGACGCCACAGACGCCTTCATGACCCAATGACCGGAGTCCGAGGAGTGGCCGAGCCGAGGCCCCGGCGAATGCAGAGATCAGCGAATACGCTTACCGCGCTCAGGTCAGCGCACCTCCTCCGAGCCATCGGCGACACCCAGGCGATGTCGGGTGGGATGGCCTCCAAAAGGCCCCCGGAGGCACGAAAAAGCTTCGCTTGAGCACTCGCCGCGATGGCGCGGCCAGACGGATCACCCCGCTTCAGCCAACCCGCACGACAAAATGCTTCGTCACCGGCTCGATGATCTTCCAGGTTCCCTTGAAATCCGCTTCCACCACGAAGGCGTCGCCGGGGCCGACCTCGACCGGCGTGCCGCCGTCCGGCGTGATGATGATGCGGCCGGCGATCATGTGCACGAACTCATAGTCGGTATAGGTGGCGTGATAGGTGCCGGGCGTCGCCCGCCAGGTGCCCGACAACACCTTGCCGTCCTCGGTCGTGTGCTGGACGGCGGTTTGCATGGTCGGCCTGCCCTCGACGACGATCCAGCCAGCCAGATCGCCTGCGTCCGCGTGTTCGACGGTGCCGAATTTGAGGATTGTCTCGCGTGTCATGTGCCGAACTCCGTTTGGGGATTGCGTGGCGCTGTTTGCCTGGCCGGTCAGATAACCGATGCACCTGCCGCGAGCAATGCCGCCGCCATACGGCCGGCACCTTGGCTGACGGTGCATCAAACAAAAACCCGCCTGTGCGGCGGGTCACTGGCGCAAATCAGCACCATAGGCAAAAATGTACCATAGCTGAGGTCACCGAGTCAAGAAAAAATTCCTATCGCGAAAAAGCTGGCGGCGCAAAAGCTGCCAGCACTGGCTGCCATAAGGCCGTTTGTTGATTTGAAGTCAGAGCCCTGCCATGCGGCGCACGCCGCGCCCTCTCGACGGGCGGGTCAGGGTTTGTGGCGCGCCGAAACGAGTTCCGCCTTGCGCCTTGCCGTCTCCAGCCCGAGCCCGATGAAGGCGCGCGCGTGCTTGGCCAGCGCCATGTTGTCCGTCCACAGATTGCGCCAGATGGCGGTCTTCTTCGACAGGTGCTCATCGACGATTTCCGAAGAGAAGGATTCGAAGCTGAGATCGTCGCTGTAGCCGATCGCCGTCAGCGCATCGAAGATCGCGGCGAAATCGATATTGCCGGTGCCGAGGAAGCCGCGATGGCTTTCGCCGATATGGACATAGCCGATCTTGTCCGCGGCTTGATGGATGGCCAGCCCGACATCGGCCTCCTCGATGTTCATGTGGAACGTGTCGAGATGCAGGAAGATGTTGTCCGAGCCAGTGTCCTCGATGAAGGCCAGTCCTTGCGCGGCGGTGTTGAGCAGATTGCTTTCGAAGCGGTTGACGATCTCGAGGTTGAGCGTGACGCCGGCCGCCTTGGCTGTTTCGGCAACCTTGGCCAGCGTGCCGGCACTGCGCTGCCATTGATCGCGCGTCGGCGCCTCGACCTGCAATCCGTGGCTGGTCGAGAGAATGCCGGCGACCTTCCGGCCGCCGAGGTCACGCGTCAGCGCGATGGTATCGTTGAGGATTTCGACGCCGCGCGCGGCAATCGCCCTGTCGGCGCTCGAAATATCGCCGTCAACAGGCAATCCGATGCTGATCGCCACGCCGAGGCCAAGATCGGCGATGCGCCTGGCGAGCCCGCCGATGTCGACATTGGCGGGGTCGAGATAGGAGAATTCGATGAGATCGAAGCCGGCCTCCCTGGTGTTGGCCAGCGTGCGCTCCAGATCGGCCTGAGCCGAGCTCGCCGACCAGACGAAAGAATGGATTCCAATACGCGACATCATCGTCTCCGGTGCTGACAAGGTGCGGCCGGGTCATCCCGGCCGCACCGGCCTTGGGAAGAATTTAGCGGGCTGCGGTCCAGCCCTTGTAGTCCTTCAGGTTCTCGGCCGTGATCAGCTTCGGGTCGAGCAGAACGGTCGGCTCCGCCGGCTTCTTGCCGGCCAGCAGTTCGGCCGCCATCGTCAGTGACTGGCCGGCCATTACATAGGGATCCTGCGAGGCCGAGGCCTTGATCATCGAGGTGCCGGAAGAGAGTTCCTTCTCGATATCGGGCGCGCCGTCGACGGCGGTGAAGATGAACTCCGAACGGTTGAGCTGCTTGGCAGCGAGCTGGGCGCCGATCGCCGTCGGGTCATTGATGGCAAACACCGCATCGATCTTGTCGAAGCGGGTGAGCAGCGACTGGAACACCTTCAGGCCGCCGTCGCGCGAGCCTTCGGCATTCTGGTCGTCGGAGAGGATCTTGATGTCGGGATGCTGCGAAAGCACGTTCTTGCAGCCCTTCACCCGCTCCAGGATCGACGACGATGCCGGTCCGTTGAGGATGACGTAGTCGCCCTTGCCGCCGGTGTGGTCGACCAGGTACTGGCAGGCCTCTTCGCCGGCCTTGACGTTGTTGGTCATCACAGTGACGTCGGCGCCCGGCGCCGAAACGTCGAAGGCGGCAACGACGATACCCGCGGCCTGTGCCTTCTTCACCGCCGGCGCGATCGCCTTGGCGTCGACGGCATTGAGCATGATCACGTCGACACCGGCGGCGATGAACGAATCGACCTGCGAGACCTGCTTGTTGAGGTCATAGTCGGCCGATACCGAGGTCACCTCGACCTTCGGGTTGATCTTCTTGGCCGCGTCCTCGATGCCCTTGATGGTGGCGACGAAGAAGGGATTGCCGAGCAGGCCGACCGAGATACCGACCTTGTTGAGGTCCTTGGCCGAAGCAGGCGCGATGGCGAGCGACGCGAGTGCGACGCCGCAGAGCAGTTTGGCGATGGTCTTCATTGCTTTCCTCCGATTGCCCCGCGCCTCTCACGGTGCGTTACACAAACCGGTCGTTGACGCCGGCGACTAAGGTCAATCACGTTCTTGCTCCTGCCTGGAGCCTGTAGCGGTCGAGGGCGACCGCCACGATGATGACCAATCCCTTGATGATGTACTGCCAGATGTCCGAGACACCGGCCAAGATGAGCCCGTTGGAGAGCACCGCGATGATCAGGCCGCCGATCAGCGTTCCCCAGATCGAGCCGACGCCGCCGACGAAGCTGGTGCCGCCGAGAATGACCGCGGCAATGGCGTCGAGTTCGTAGGACTGGCCCAGCTGCAAGCCGTTGGCGGCGTAGAGCCGGGCCGCCGACATGGCGCCGCCGAGGCCGGCCAGCAGGCCGGAAACGCCATAGACGAAGAGCAGCACCAGCGGCACCTTGATACCGGTCAGCCGCGCCGCTTCCGCATTGCCGCCGACGGCGTAGATCCAGGTGCCGAGCACGGTGCGCTTGAGCACCAGCCAGGACAGCACCACCACCGACAGCGCGATGATGACCAGCCACGGGATGCCGAACAGCGAACCGTTGCCGATGAAATCGAACGGCAGGTCCGAATTGAACACCGTCGTGTCCTGGCCGAGCAGGCGGGCGACACCGCGCACCGCGGTCAGCGAACCCAGCGTGACGATGAAGGGCGGCAGCTTGATGTAGGCGATGAGCAGCCCGTTGATGAGGCCGAAGCCGAGGCCGACCAGAATGGCCGCCGGCACGCCGAGCAAACCCCAGTCCGGCACCAGCGATACGATCACCGCCACCATCGCCGATGCGGCGAGGATGGCGCCGACGGACAGGTCGATGCCGCCGGTGAGGATGACGAAGGTCATGCCGGCCGCCAGCACGATGTTGATCGACGACTGCTGGGTGACGATCAACAGGTTGGTCTCGGTCAGGAAGCGCGGGTTCAGGAACTGGAAGCCGGCCGCCAGCAGGATCAGCACCGGCAGCATGCCAAGGGCAGCGAAAGCCGTGCGCAACCGTCGGCTCGTGCCGGTCGCCTGGCCGCCTGCGCTGATCTCGGTCGCCTTGTCGGTCATTGCTGGGCCGCTCCCGTTGCAAGTTCCATGATTTCCTCCTGGCTTAGCGGTTCGCCTTGCGATGCCGTCACCTCGCCCGATATCTTTCCGTCGCGCATCACCAGCACGCGATCGGCGACGCCGATCACCTCGGGCAGTTCGCTGGAGATCATCAGGATGGCGATGCCCTGCTTGGCGAGATTGTCGATCAGCCGGTAGATTTCCGATTTCGCTCCGACATCGACGCCGCGGGTCGGCTCGTCGAGGATGACGACCTTCGGCTCGGTCTCGAGCAGGCGGGCGAGCAGCACCTTCTGCTGGTTGCCGCCCGACAGCGAGCCGGCATTGGCCTGCACCGAACTGGTGCGGATGGAGAGATCGGCAACGGCCTTGGAAGCACGCCTTTCGGCGGCCGCGAAGTCGCGCAAGCCGCCGGCGCGCGAATCCCGCGCCAGCACGCCCATGCTGATATTGTCGGAGATCGACATGTCGAGGAACAGGCCGAGTTCCTTGCGGTCCTCGGTCAGATAGGCGATGCCGGCATCGAGCGCCTCGCGCGGCGAGCCGATGGTTACAGGTTTGCCGTCGAGTTCCAGCGTGCCTGAAATGTGCCTGTCGGCGCCGAAGATCAGCCGCGCAAGCTCTGTGCGGCCGGAACCGACCAGACCCGCCAGCGCCAGCACCTCGCCCTTGTGCAGGTCGAACGAACAGTTTTTCAGGAGACGGCCGTCGGACATGGCGCGCACCGAGAGCGCCACCGCGCGCTTTTCATCCGGCGGCCGATGATCCTTCTTGTAGAAAGCCGACAAATCGCGGCCGACCATCATCGAGACGAGGCGCGAGGCACTGAGGTCGGCACGCTCGAGCGTGCCGACATAACCGCTGTCGCGCAGCACGCTGACGCGGTCGGCAAGCTGGTAGACCTCTTCCATGCGGTGGCTGATGTAGATGATGGCGATGCCT
Organism: Mesorhizobium sp. AD1-1; assembly: GCF_020164655.1. NCBI lineage: Bacteria > Pseudomonadati > Pseudomonadota > Alphaproteobacteria > Hyphomicrobiales > Phyllobacteriaceae > Mesorhizobium > Mesorhizobium sp. AD1-1. The sequence goes on along the minus strand of NZ_JAIUGP010000005.1, from coordinate 143,673 downwards.
TGCGATTTCAGCGTCGCGATGACCTCGAACAGCCGGTCGGTCTCGCGCGAGGTCAGCGACGTGGTCGGCTCGTCCATGACGATGATGCGCGCATTGGTCGATAGCGCGCGGGCGATCTCGACCAGCTGGCGCTCGCCGAGCGACAGGCTGGAGACCATGTCGCGGGCCGAAAAGGAAACGCCGAGCCGCTTGATGATCTCGCTGGCGCGCCGCGTGCACTGGTCGCGATCGACGATGCCGAAGCGTCGCGGCTCGTTGCCGAGGAAGATGTTCTGCGCCACCGTCAGATTGGGCGCCAGCGACAGCTCCTGATAGATCACCGCGACGCCGCTGGCGCGCGCCTTGATCGGATCGCCGGTCGCAGCCGGCATGCCGTCGATCAGGATCTCGCCGCCGGCATCCGGCCGATAGGCGCCTGAAAGCACTTTCATCAATGTCGACTTGCCGGCGCCGTTCTCGCCCATCAGGGCGTGCAGCTCCCCGGCATGGACGCTGAGCGAGACATCGTGCAAGGCACGGATCGCGCCGAACGTCTTGGAGATGTGGCGCATCTCCAGCACCGGCTGGCGCGCCGTCTCAGCCTGGGCAATCGCACTCATCGCGCGCCTCCCACTGCCGCACCGGCGACGCTCTGGTCCATCGTGGCGTCACGCCAGTTGCTGCGATAGCCTGCCAACCCGGTGAAACGCGACGCGTGCACCGGCTCTGGAACTTCGGCGGCGAATTCGCGCCCGACGCTCTCGAAGGCGAGCGCCGCTGCACCCGTGGCGCTGCCCTCCAGCGTGGCGCCCTGCAGGAAAGCCTGGCCGGGACGCAACTGCGCCAGCAGGCCGGCCAACACACCGCCTGTGTTCAGCCCGCCATCGACGATCACCGTGTTGTTCGAATGGATGAGGTCGAGCGACAGATCGACCATCAGCGCGACGTAGAGCAGCGCCGCCGCCGCGCGTTCCTCGGCATCGGGCGTGCGCCCCACCAGCCGGCCGGACTGACTGGGCATCGGCCCACCTGGCGCGAAGCTCGGCAGCGCCATGATGCCGGCATCGATCACCCGCTGCACCACCGGACGGGCGATCTCGCCTTGCCAGCCGCCGCTGATGGTTGCGAATTCGCGCCCGCCCATGAAGCGAATGGTCGGCACCGGGCCGCCGCCGACATCGACATTGACCAGCATGTCGCGATCCCGGTCGAGTGCGTCGAGCGGGCAATCCGGATTGAGCACGACGACCCAGGTGCCGGTCGAAACGACGGTGACCGGGCCAAGCTCCTGCCGGCGATAGGCATAGAGCGCCGCATTCGAATCATGGACGCCGTTGTGGATGGCGATCGGTCGCGCCGCAGCGCCGAGGCGGTGCTCGCCGATAACGGTGCCGGCGCGCTCGAAGCCAGGCATCCGGCCACGCCAGCCCTGCGCGTCGACCAGCGAGGAAAAGTCCTGGCTCCGCGGCGCCCACAGATGCGAATGGCACCCGAGATAGGACACTTCCGAGACCGCCCGCCCGCCAAGGCGCCAGCTCCAGTATTGCGGATAGCCGAGGATCGATTTCGACGTAGCGAACGCGTCGGGATCGACCTCCTGCAGCCACAGCATGTGGCGGCCGTAGTTGAAGCCGAGCGGCAGCCGCGGCGAAAAGGTCTCGGAAAAGTCCGGAATGCGGCGATCGATCCGCGCGGCAATCTCGGCCGGCGGCTCTTGCTCGTAATCGAGGATCGGATGCGTCAGCGCCGCTTCGTCGACCAAGGCAAAGGTGCAGCCATGGCCCGACACCATGACCCCTTCCACACCATGACGGTCGACCGCATCGGCAACGGCGCTGAGCGCCCAATGGTGGAGCGCCGCCTCGTCGAGCACGCTGAAGACGCCTTGGCGCACCCATTTCGGCTGTGTCCGGCGCTCGTCGATGATCCGCCCGTCCTGGCCGAAGACGAACAGCTTCGAATTGGTCTTGCCGAAATCGAGGACAGCCACCTTCACTGGATGGCTCCCGAGGCTATCCGCACCATGACGCCGGCGTCCTCCAGCATGCGCGCATCGGCGTCGGAGAGACCGTCGTCGGTGACCAGCGTGCCGATGCGGGAAAGCGGCAACGCGACATTGCGCGCGTGGATCGACAGTTTGCGGCTGTCGGCCAGCACCACGATCTGGTCGGCGCAAAGGCTGAGATCGACGATCGAGCGTACCAGCAGCGGGTGCGATTCCATCACGCCTTCCTGGCCAAGGCCTTGCGCGCCGAGAAAGAATTTGGAGGCATAGAAGGGCACGGTCTGGCTGAGCGAATGGATGATGCCGGGTTCGCGATGCAGATCACCGCCCGCAACCGTCAGGCTGCAATGGCCGTGGTCGCTGAGATAGGCCGCCAGCGGCATCGAGTTGGTGTAGAGGCGGATGTTGCGCTCGGCGAGCTTGACGCCCAGATGGAAGCAGGTCGAGCCGCCATGCACGATGACGGCGTCGCCGTCGCGCACCATGGTCGCCGCGAGAGCGGCGATCTGCCGCTTGGCCTCGACCGCAAGGTCGCGGTTCTCGTCGTAGGGCCTGGCGTAGGCAACACCGGCCTGGGAAGCGCCGTCGAGCGCCGATATGCCGCCATAGACCTTCCGCGCTTCGCCGGCCTCGTCGATCCTGTCGATATCGCGCCTGACCGTCGCGGCTGAAACGCCAAGCCGCTCCTGCAACTCGCGCACCGAAGCGAACGGACGATCCCGCAACAGTTCGACGATCTGACGCTGACGGCCGGAGTCGCTCAATTCTTTCCTCCCGGATGCCATTTTCCATGGCAATTGGCGTAACTTACTCAACATTAGTCGGATTGCAAGCGTGTTTGATGACAGTAGATCACTATTGACGTAGATCACTCGTTTCTGCGATATCAGCGCCAATTCGATCCCGGCAACGGGATTTCGCGCAGGACACGGCCGAGCCGTTGGAGGAAAAGCGCCATGGCGACCCAAGCTGACGCGCAGGAACTGGCGGCCTTGCGGGCGCTTTCGGCCAGCATCGGGCGGAGCCCGCATCTCACCCAGGCGGCAGGCGGCAACACCTCGCTGAAAGCCGGCGACACGCTGTGGATCAAGGCCTCCGGCACCTGGCTGAAAGACGCGCTCGTCGATGACATCATGGTGCCGGTGGCGATGGCGCCGCTGCTGAAAGCCGTCGAACAGCGCGATCGCGCCGCCGACCAGCCGCAGGGTTTCACCATTGCAGCGCTCAACCCGCGCGGCCTGCGGCCATCGATCGAGACCACGGTGCACGCTTTGATGCCGCAGCGCGTCGTTCTGCATGTCCATTGCGTCGACACCATCTCGCTTGCCGTGCAGGCCGATGGCGAGGCCGAGGTCGCCAAGCGGCTCGATGGCATCGAATGGGCCTATGTGCCCTATTTCCGGCCCGGCCTGCCGCTTGCACGCGGCATTGCCGAAAAACTGCGGCCTGGTGTCGACGTGCTGATCCTTGGCAATCACGGTCTGGTCGTCGCTGCCGAAACCGTCGCCGGGGCGGAGCTTCTGCTGCGCCGTATCAGGTCATTGCTGGCCCGGCCGGCGCGCGCGACCGCCGCACCCGACCTCGACGCCTTGGCCGCGCTCGCCGGCGACAGCGGCTACAGATTGCCGGCCGATGTCGAAGCGCATGCGGTTGCGCTCGACCCTGAGAGCCGCCGCGTGGCGCAGGCCGGCAGCCTCTATCCGGACCACGTCATCTTCCTCGGCCAGGGCTCCGTCGTGGCGAAGCCAGGCGAGGCCGTGGCTGATGTCGTTGCACGACTGGGCACGTCGCCTGCGGCGATCCTGTTTCCCGGCGCAGGCGTGCTGATGCGCGGCGACGCCAGTGCCGGCGCCGATGCCATGCAACGCTGCCTCGCCGACGTGACGGCGCGCATCGACATCGCCGCGCGGCTGAACTATCTCACCGCTTCCGAGAATGACGAGTTGGTCAACTGGGACGCCGAGCAGTATCGCCAGAAGCTCAACGCGGCTGGCGGCTAGCATGGACATGATGCCACTTGTCATCGGCATCGACATTGGCACATCAGGTGCGCGCGCCGTCGCCATGCGCCCTGACTTTTCCATAGCCGGGCATTCGGCCGTCCCACTCGACAGGTTTGGCGGCGATGGCCGAGCCCCCACGGCGTGGTGGCAAGCGGTGAAGGCGGTGCTGACGGAGCTGCTTTCCGGCATCGACCGCACGGCGGTCCGCGCCATCGCCGTCGACGGCACCTCCGGCACGCTGCTGCCGGTCGACGCCGCCGGGCGGCCGCTGGCCGAACCGCTGATGTACAACGACAAGGTCGATGACGACGACATCCTGGCCGCGATCGCCCGCACCGCGCCGGCTGCAAGTGCAGCGCACGGAGCGACATCCGGCCTCGCCAAGGCCCTGCGCTTCCAGCATCTGCCGGGTATTGCAATGGTGCTGCATCAGGCCGACTGGATTGCCGGAAACTTCTCCGGCCGCTTCGATGTCAGCGACGAGAACAATGCCCTGAAGACAGGTTATGATGTCGAGGCCCGCCGCTGGCCGGAATGGATCGCGGCGACCGGAATGCGCATGGAGTTGCTGCCGCGCGTGGTCGTGCCGGGCGAGGTCACGGGCGCCCTCACCGCGGAAGCCGGGGAACTGTTCGGCTTGCCGCGCGATGTGGCCGTCGTCGCCGGCACCACGGATGGCTGCGCCTCGTTCCTGGCGACCGGTGCTGCCGCGATCGGCGACGGCGTCACTGCGCTGGGATCCTCGCTGACCATCAAGATTCTGTCCGACCGGCCGATTTCGGCGCCGCGCTTCGGCATATACAGCCATCGGCTCGGCAACGCCTGGCTGGCGGGCGGTGCCTCGAACTCGGGCGGCAAGGTGCTGGCCCAGCACTTTCCGCTCGCCCGTATCATCGAACTCAGCGCGACAATCGACCCGGAGACGGGCACCGGCCTCGATTACTATCCGCTTCCCGCCACGGGCGAACGGTTTCCGATCGCCGATCCGGCGCTGCCGCCTCGCCTTGCGCCGCGGCCGGCGGACGACGCCGATTATCTGAAAGCGATGTTCGAAGGCATCGCCGCGATCGAAGCGCTCGGCTATGACAGGCTTGCCGAACTCGGCGCGCCCACGCTGATATCGGTCAGGAGCGTCGGAGGCGGGGCAGCGAACCCGGCCTGGACGGCAATCCGGCGTCGCAGGCTCGGCGTCGATTTCCTGCCCGCGCTTTCCGACGAGGCCGCCGCCGGCACGGCGCGGCTGGCGCTGATGGGTGCAAGCCGGGCAGGACTCCTATGAGCGCGAAAACGATCGAACGTCTCGACGGCCTTGGGCCGCTGGCGGAGCGCTATAATGTGTTTCTGCTCGACCAGTTCGGCGTGCTGCATGACGGCACGCGGCCCTATCCAGGCGCGGTGGCAGCGCTATCGGCGCTGAAACGCGCCGGCAAGACCGTGGTGCTGGTTTCGAACTCCGGCAGGCGGGCTCAACCCAATGAAAGCCGGCTCATGAAACTCGGCTTCGAAGCGGGAAGCTGGGATCATTTCGTTTCTTCCGGCGAGGTGGCGTGGCGATCCTTTGGGGAGATGGCGACGTCGGGAAAGCTGCGCCCGGGGACAAAATGCCTGCTGATCAGCCGCGACAATGACCGCTCCGCGATCGAAAGCCTGCCATTTGCGCTGACCGGGTCCGGAGATGAGGCCGAGCTGGTGCTGATCGCGGCCAGCGAGGGTGACCGCTTTGACCTTGACCATTATCGCAGGCTGTTCGCGCCGGCGGCGGAGCGGCGGGTGCCGTGTTTCTGCACCAATCCCGACATGATCATGCTGACGGCCGTTGGCCCTCGCTTCGGCGCCGGCCGGCTGGCCGATCTCTACGAGAGCCTGGGCGGCAGCGTTACCCGCATCGGCAAGCCCGACACGGCGATTTTCGAAGCCGCGCTGGCGCTGGCCGGCGAGCCGGACCGTCGCACCGTGGTCTGCGTCGGTGACAGCGTCGAACACGACATATCGGGGGGAAACAGCACCGGCCTCGCCACCGCGCTGGTGCTGAGCGGAATACTGGCGGACACACCGGATCTCGCCGCTGTTTTCAACGAACAGCAGGCCTGGCCGGACTACATCATGGACAGCTTCAGCTTCCGCTGACCGCTTCCAGCATGCGCCGCGCGCTCTCCTCGTCGGTGATCAGGATGGTTGGGGCGATGAGGGTCATGGCGCCGAGCAGCGCTTCGGTTTTCTCCTCGCCACCGGAGGTGAGGATGCGGATCGGTGCCTTGCGCAGACGGTCGACATCCACCGACATCACGTGGCTGTTGACGGGGTGGTCGACCAGATCGCCGTTGCGGTCGAAGAAATGGAACAGGAGGTCACCCACGGCGCCACGCGCAAGCAGGGCCTCCCGATCCGCCTCCTTGAGGAAGCCACCACGAGAGAAGGTGGTGGCCGAGGCGATCCCGCCGACGCTCAGCAGAACGGCATCGAGCACGTCGGCCATTTCGAAAATCTCCTGCAGGCCGCAGCGCTCGATCAGGGCGATCTTGGTCTCGACGCTGTCGACCACGGCTGGTGTCGGCATCAGATAGCCGTCGCCCTGGAATATCTGAGCGAAGCGCCAGGCGAACTCGGCTGGGTTGACCCGGCGCACGACGCCGACACCGCCAAGCAGCGAAATCACCTTGAAGTCGGTGAGCGACTTGGCGCTGATGAAGGGCAGGCTCGAGAACAGCGTCTGCCCCCAGCCGACACCGACCCGCATGCCGGACTTCATCGTGTCCGACAGGAAGCTGCCGGTTTTGGCGCTGATCGCTGGTATGGGATCGGCATCGGCTGCCGAAAGCGGCGCCACCAGAGCCTGCTGCAGCCCGAACGTCTTCTCCAATGCGCGCTCAAGCCGCACGATTTCCGACAATTCGCTCTCGATGGTGATCTTCACTTCGTTGCGCGCCCGGGCATCCGCCAGCATGCGCACGATGGTGACGCGACCGACGCCGAGCACGTCGGCGATCTCGTTCTGCGTCATCTGCTCGACGAAATACATCCAGGCGGCGCGAATCCTGAGGCGATCCGTCCGGCTTTCGCTGGCGACCAGCTCGGTTGCCTCGCCTCGACCGTCTTCGCTTTCGCCCTGTCGTCGTCTGCCCAAGTCTGTCTCTCCCCCTGCGGCGACGGACGAGGGCGCCGCCGCCGATTCTGCATGCTGGTCTAGTATCGCCTATTGATCTACCTATCGATAGGAACAATGTAGAGAGTGGCGGCTGCCCCGGTCGGCTATCCGCAGCAAATTTCAAGGCGATCCGCGATGCTCCGACAAATCTCCGAAGATGTCCGCGTCAATCTGAAGGACCGGCTGCGGGAAGTCCGCGAAATCATCCGCCAGAGCCGCCATGACGGCAGCGGCGACGCCAGTATCCTGCGCGAAGCAACCAGCCATCTGCCGCCGTTTCCAGGCAAGGGCATCGAAGGCCTGCTCAGCCATGCCGCGAGTGCCGTCGACGAAGCACTGTCGATCGCCGAAGCTTTCGTCCCGCATGAGCGCCCGATCAAGGTGGACGGCACCACGGTGAAGGGCCTCGGCACCTATTTCCCGGTCGGCAACGAGGATCGCCAACTGGACGCCGAGCGCCTGTTCCGGCGCGATATGTATTATCTGACCAAAGCGGTGCTTGCCGGCCTGAACATCGACAATGCCCGCATCCACGAAGCCGATTTCGCGGCCGTCCATGCCACGATGCGCAAGCGGCATGGCGATCTCCTGGCCGCATTGGCCGCGCCGGGTGCCGGACTGCAGGCAATCGCGGCCACCTGCTCGGCGCTGCTGGTCGAGTGCCTCAATCAGCGTCCCGTTCGCTTTGCCGAGACCGTGCCGGGAACGCCGGCGGGCGGCGGGGCGCTCGACATAAGCTGCCTGGCGCCGCTCGCTTTGGCCTGCGGCCTGGCGACCACCGGCAGCGACGGCGCGCCGGAGCCGGATATGCTGGAGATCGCGATCCTGGCGGCGGATATTCGCCACGATCGCATCGTTCAGGCTTGCGCCAAGGCAAACCCGATCGCTGAACTGACACCGGTCTTCGCCACCTTGCTTGCCCATCTGCCGTAGTCAGCCGGCCTGGCTAGCCTTCAGCGACCATGGCCATGATCGCTTTCTTGGCGCGCTGGATCGAAGCCGGGCTCATCGAGAGTTCGGTCAGCCCCATCTTCACGAAGGTCGCAATCAGATCCGGACGGCCGGCCGCTTCACCGCACATGCCGACCATGATACCGGCGGCGACGCCGGCTTTTGCCGTCATTTCGATCGCCGACATGACGGCCGGATTGGTGACGTCGTTGAGCTTGGCGACGGTCGGATTGAGCCGGTCGGCGGCCATGATGTACTGGGTCAGATCGTTGGTGCCGATCGAGAAGAAAGCGACCTCCTTGGCCAGCGCCGGGGCGATGAGCACGGCGGCCGGGGTTTCGATCATGACGCCGAGATCGAATGATGCGTGCGGCACGCCTTCGGCTTTCAGCTCGGCCGTGCATTCGTCGACCAGCACGCGCGTCTGCCTGACCTCCGAGAGGTCGGACACCATCGGCAGCATCACCTTGATGTTGCCGTGCACGGCTGCGCGCAGCAGCGCCCGCAGTTGGCGCTTGAAGATGTCGGGCCGGTCGAGACACATGCGGATGCCGCGCCAGCCGAGGAAGGGATTCTCCTCGTCGGGAAATTCGATGCCGGCAATCGGCTTGTCACCGCCGATGTCGAGCGTGCGCACAATGACCGGATAAGGCGCAAAAGCCTTGGCCAGCGCCGCATAGGTCTCGGCCTGCATGTCTTCCGAGGGCAGATGCATATGGCGCATGAACAAAAGCTCGGTGCGGAACAGGCCGATGCCCATGGCACCAGCCTCTTGCGCCGCTTCGATTTCCTCGAGTGAGCCGATATTGGCCGCCACCTCGATGATCCTGCCGTCGGCGAGCTTCGGCGTCACCGTCTTGAAGACGGTCAGCCCGGCGCGCTCCTTTGCCGCCGCTTCGACGCGGCCGGCGAAATCGGCACGGGTCGCCTCGTCGGGGTCGATGATCACATGGCCGGCATTGCCGTCGAGCGCGACGTCTCGCGCGGTACGCAAGGCATTGACCTGGTCGCCGAGGCCGAGCACTGCCGGAATGCCGTGCGAGCGCGCGATGATGGCGATGTGCGAGGTGGCGCCGCCATGGCCGCACACCACGCCGCCGATACGCTTCAGCGGCGCGCGTGCCAGATCCCAGGCGCCGATGTCGTCGGCGATCAGGATAGCCCCTTCGGGGATGTTTTCGAGGCTGACATCGTCTTGGCCCAGCAACACCAGGCAAATCTGCCGCCCAACGGCGTGGACATCATCTGCCCGCGCGTTGAGATAGTGATCGTCGACGGCGCTGAATTCGGCGGCAATGGTGGAGGCGGCGGTGATGACGGCGGAAACCGCGTCGTTGCCGCCCTTGATCAGGCCCTCGGCCTCACCAGTCAGGCTGTCGTCGGCGGCGATATCGCGCAGCGCGGCGACGATGCCGCGGTCTCCAGCCGACAGGCTGTCCTGCGCCAACGCATGATCCATGCGGGCCTGGACCGCGCCGACAGCCGTGCGGAACCTGTCGATCTCGCCTTTTATCTCCTCGGCCCGCAACATGCGGCCCTGTCCGGCGATATCGGGTGGGAAATGCGCAAAGGCCGGGCCGATGGCGAAACCTTCGCTGGCGGCCACGCCACGCAAGCGGTTTGCCCCGCCAGGTGCCGCCGGCACGGATCCCGGCGCGGGTGCCGCTTCCTGCCCGGCATCGTTGGCTGGGCTCTGCGCTTCCGCTTCATCATCGAGGCCGGCCCGCGGATTCTCGAGATAGCCGATCAGCGCCTCGAGCGCCTCGATGGCATCGGCGCCATTCGCCCGCACCGTGACTTCCTGGTTCTCCTTGACCGCCAGCAGCATCAGCTTGACCGAACTCTTGGCGCTGACCGCCTTGCCGTCCTTGATCAGTTCGACGTCGGATTCGAAGCCCTTGGCGAGCTTCACGAACCGCGTCGCGGGACGGGCGTGCAAACCTTCATGCACTCTGACGATGGTCGAGCGTTCCATGGCAAATACTCTGGTTTTGGGCGCCGCTCCCAACATGGGCCGCGGCGCGAATGCTGTCAGGCGGCGATGGTGATGATCGCGCCGGTCTTCAGGGCGGCCACGAGCGCTTGCGGATCGACTTGCGACGCACAGATCTCGCCCGGTCTCTCGGCCTCGGTAGCGCCGTTGAACGAAATGACGACATGACCCATTTCCAGCACCTTGCTCCACGCGCTGGAGCCGACCGCTGTGATAACAGCGGCAACCGGGCCGAGGGTGATCGAAGCGCCCTTGGCGGGCGCTCCGTCACTTGGTCCCTGCTCCGCCTTGTGGAGCACCGAAACCTCGGCAAGCTCCGGCGGCGAGCCATCCGCAAACAGGATGACCACGCCCCCTTCGGCAAGGTCCGCCACTTCGGGGCCGATGGCAGTGACCCGTGTTCTCAAAAGAACCGTCATATGGCGAACCTCATTTTCTCAAACTTTCCCTAGAGCGGTGAACCGCTCTATCTCTTTGTTTTGACGCAGTTTCCAAGGGAAAGCATTGTGCGCTTTTCCCGGAATTGCCTTAGAACACGATCAGGCTGACGACCCAGGCGATCAGCACCGAGACCGGACCCATGATCTGGCGGCTGATGAGCACCGCCGGAACGCCGATTTCGATCGTCTTAGGCTTGGCCTCGCCGAGCGCCAGGCCGACGGGGACGAAGTCGCAGCCCACCTGGGTATTGTAGGCAAACAGCGCCGGCAGTGCCATTGCCGGCGAAATCGTGCCGTTGGCGATCTGCGGGCCGATGATGGCGACGCCGATGACCTGCGCGATGACAGCGCCTGGCCCGAGGATGGGCGACAGGAACGGCAGGCCGCAGATCGCCGAGATGATCAGCAGGCCGACGATGTTGTTGGCCAGCGGACCCATCGGCTGCGCCAGCACATCGCCGATGCCGGTATACAGGATCAGACCGATGAGCATGGTCACGAAGGCCATGAACGGCAGCACGTTGCGGATGACCTGGTCGATGGTGCGGCGGCCGGCATTGAAGAAGATGCCGACGATACGTCCCATGACGCGGCCGATCGTGCTGATGAGGCCGATCAGCCCACCTTCGCTCGGCAGCGGCTGTGGTGCCGCGGTCGCATTGTTGTTTGAACTCATCGCTGCTGCTCCCCCTGCAGTCGTGATCGTTTCGGATCCGTCCGCCATTGTGATGTTGGCCGGCTTCACGCCCGAAACGTAGATGTCCTCGGTGATGAACTGGGCCAGCGGCCCGGATTGACCGACCGGCGTCAGATTGACGGTCGGGATACGTTTGCGCGGATAGACGCCGCATCGTGCGGTGCCGCCGCAATCGACGACGACAACCGCCATCTCGCTTTCGATCGGCGGTGCCCTGAAGCCGTCGACGGCCTCGGCGCCGGTCATGTCGGCGATGAGCTGCGCCACCGGGTGAATGCCACCACCGGTGACGGAAACCACCTTGCTGCGCTGTTCGGTCGGCTCGATGATGAGCGGGCCACCCCAGCCGGTTTTGCCCTGGGAGATCTTTACGGCTTTATATGTCTTGGCCATGATGTCCTCCCCGCCCTTACAGCTCGACGCCCTGGCGGCGTGCCATGATCGCGGTGATGCGTTCGGTCAGCATGCCCTTGAGCAGGATGACGACGAGGCCGACGATGGCGTACCAGATCGCCACCTTGACGTGGTAGCCGGCGACGACGACGCCCTTCTTTTCCAGCTCCAGCAGCGCGACGAGAATGCCGCCCCAGACGAAATACTCGCCGGGATTGATGTGCGGGAACAGGCCGAGCGGCGGGTGCACATAGGACACGGCCGCGTCATAGAAGGCTGGCTTGTGCTTTTCTTCCAGGAACGATCCGAACGTATAGGCCATCGGATTGGTGAGGAAGAACACCGCCAGCAGCGGCAAAAGCGTGTAGCGCGTCAGCGCGATCCGGCCGGCGCCGCGCGCCAGGCCATGCACGCGCTCTTCACCGACCAGTTCGGTGACGGCATAGAAGGCCGTCATCAGCACCACCAGCGTCGGAATGATGCCGGTGACGAAGCCGGCGAAGACCTCGCCGCCCTTCTGGAAGATGCCGATGAAATACTTGCCGATGGCGGTCAGCCAGCCGAGCTGCTCTTCCTGCTGGACGTCCTTCAGCTTTTCCTTGAACTGATCGACGGTGATCGGTCCGCTGTCCGCTTGTGCGAGGACAACGAGATGGTCGGAGGCATGCTCGACAGCGAGCTTGCCATGCAATGCGGCATCCGAAACCATGGCACCTGCGACATGCAGATTGTGCACGGCCATGTCGGCATGCTGCGCCAACAACGAAAATACAGACATTTCTCCTCCTTATGCCACCCGCCGGTTGATCCCAGTCGGTGCGCGGCGTCCTCTATCCCTTTGATTTAGAGCCCGAAATCATCCGGCTCTAAGCCCTTGCTACGTTCAAACCGGACAGGCCCGGCTTCTTCCCCGGCTCCGACCGTGTCTTGTCGATCTGCTCGATCGCCCGTTTCACGGCCTCGGCCACACCGGGTTCCCCCTCCCCCATGATTGCAGGGTTGGACCGGAGTCGATCGAGGGGAACACCCTCGAATTCTTCATGTCTCTTGAACTTGGTGAAGACGGAACGGCCGCTCATCACCATCAGGCGGCGCACGACCAGATCGGGCGTCACCACCACGAGCGCGATGGTGCCCTTGGCCAACCGGCCGCGAAAATTGCCGGCTCCGACGAAGCCGTCCTTGTACTGGTCGGTGACGCCCCTGAAGACATCCGAATAGTGCCGCATCTGCAGCCAGACGCCGAGCGACTGCAGCGCCCACACGATAACCAGCAGAAGCAGTCCCCACTGCCAAATCGCCATTCGGTTCTCCTCCCGAAGCCTCAGTTGAATCGCACCTTGGACTGGCGCGTGACAACAGCAAAGTGAGAACATTTGTTTCCGAGAATGTCAATATGTATGATATTGGCCTCTGAAGCGGTCCTCCACAGGGCCGCTGACAGATTTCGGCGGCGGCGCGCTTGTGCTAGGCTGACCGGGAAACAGGATACGAGGAAACATGGACCTGCCCTTCAGGGACGAACTGGCCTTGATGCCCGATCTTCGCCATCGGCTGCGGCAGTTGCGCTGGTTCCGCGCCACCTTTCGCGGCAGCGCCAAGGTGGTCTCGGACACGTTCGGCGTGCGCTTCGAGATCGACGAGGCCAAGCTCACCAGGGCCTTTCTCGACTGGGTCGAGATCATGGAGGCGCAGAAGCGCTTCGCCGCGATCGACCGCGCCGACTTCATCGTCTTTGCCGCCGGCCTCGTGCTGCGTGAGCTGATAAAACAGGCGCCGGCCAGGGAAATCTCCGGCCTCACGCAGCTGATCGAGACGGAAACGAACGCCGGCACGCTGGAAATCGTCCGCTTCTGGCCGGAGGGTTTCCTCTACACCAACTACTGCGTCTCGGTGATTTCGGCGATCCACGAGCAGGAATTCGGCACGGCACCCGGCATCGACAAATGCGCCGACGATTTGCGCACCTGGTGGTCCTATCGCGAGAATGTGACCGAGATGCCGGCCTATGCGGTGGCTTTCCTCGACCGCTTTCTCGGCGCCGAACCGAACTGGATCACCCCGGATCGCGCGCAGTCCCGGCAAGCCATGCAGCGGGCGCTCGGGTCTTCCCGTGCGAGCGATGCGTTGCGCCAGCTTTGAGCCCGCTCTTCGCGTCCCCAAAACCGCACGTGCTATTGAACATTTGACTTTTTGCCGATAGCGATGTGCGAAAATTGACTCGAGAGGGAAACGCGTGGCGCGACCAAGGCCTATTATTTTCGATTGCGACGGCGTTCTTGTCGACAGCGAGCCTCTGGCCGCCCGCGCCTATGAGCGCGTCTACGAAAAGCACGGCATGCCCGGCGTCAACACCAGCATCATCGCCCAATGCATCGGCATGAAGCAGTCCGATATCATCGCCAGGATCAAAGATTTGACCGGCCACCAGTTTCCGGCGGCGGCGGACGGCGACATCTGGGCCGAGACCAAGGTGCTGTTCTCGCAGGAATTGAAGCCGACACCGGGAATCACTGCCTTTCTGGAGGCGCTCGCGGGCGATCGCTGTGTCGCCTCGTCCTCCTCCGTCGAGCGCATAAACCACAGCCTTGCGGTGACCGGGCTGGCGCGTTTCTTCGGCGATGCGATCTACAGTTCCTCGATGGTCAAGAACGGCAAGCCCGCGCCGGACATCTTCCTCTTCGCGGCGGACAAGATCGGCGCCAATCCCGTTGACTGCATCGTCATCGAGGACTCGCCCTTCGGCATCCAGGGCGCGATCGCCGCCGGCATGACGGCGATCGGCTACACCGGCGGCGGCCATACCTATGCCGAGCACGCCGCGCGGCTGACGGCTGCCGGTGCCGATTTCGTCTGCGCCGACTGGCAAGAAGTTAGCCGGCAATTGGCTAGGTTTGGTGTGCCGGCCTAGTTTAGACGATACTTTGTGAATCCACGGCTGGCCCATTCGCCAGGCGGCACGAGTGAGCCCACACGGAAGTTGAAGGACAGGACCCTCGTCGCATCGGCGTCGACTTCGCATCGGAAATTTAGGTTGTACCAAGCGTTTCTGGTGCTGAAGGCGGCCTGCGGAGGATTGAGAACATTGCCTTTGTCCAGCGTAATGGTTGGCACCCATTTGACCGTATAGTCGGCACTTTGCAGTTCCCGGCTCAGAACGTTGCCGCAAAGGGTGGCCACCCGCTGACCGCGCGGCACATTCTCCATGGAGCTTGTAGCGAACGCATTGCCGGTTGCCCCTTGCGAGTAAAGCTTTCTGACGCCCGGAAGGCCGGAATAGATTGGTGATCCTGCAACGTCGTCGTTGGTGGGATTTGACCTTCCAGCATTCCCGATCGGTGCTTTGAAAGCTCTTGCGGGTTTGAACGTCATTGTCTTGGCAGGTTTGGACTTTGCCTTTGCAGTCGAAGCTGGAGGCGCCGGCTTGTCACCGGTCTCAGCCGTCAATGGCTTTGGCGTCACGACGGCTTGCTTTTCGTCAGGTTGCGGTGCGAGTTCTTGTTTGTCCGGCTGCTGTTTGTCGGTGTCCTCGGTCGCCTGCTTTTCCTCGCCTTGCGCGGGCTTTTCGTCCGGCGCAACGGTGGCCGGCTTCTCGTCAGGCTTGCTGGGGTCTGCCTTCTGCTGTGGCGTTGCAGCCGGGGCGGGCTCCGTCGGCGCGGGTGTCGGCGCGACAGGCGGCTTTGCAGCCTCATCCTTGGCCGGCGACGGCGTGTTGGGTTTAGCGCTGCTTCCGTCGAGCGATTTCTCCGGCCCGGTATCTTTCTGGCCGTACTGGAAAACGCGCTTCAGAACCTGGTCGTCTGGCGGTTTCGGCGGCGGCGGTTTTTGTTCAGGCGGCTTTTCAGCCTTCTTTTCAGGTGTCGGTTCCGGCGGCTTTGGAGCAGGTTTCGGCTTGGGCTTCTCGGGCGGCGGCACGATCGCGACATTGACGGGCTGTTCCTGCTGAACCGGCTGCTGCTCGGGTCTCGGCAGGCCATAGATCAGAAACGCTGCGATGAGCGCATGCAGGATCAGCGATGCGGGCAAAGCCCACAGCAAATGCCGCCGCCGTTCTTCTGTTTCGCCCTTCATCCGCACCGATGTGGAATGAAATAGCGGCGGCTTCAAGCATAGGTAGTGGATTGGCTTGATTTAACCGCTGACAGGTTGGTGATCGGATGACGACGCGCAGACCTCAGGTCAGCCAGTTTGCCGCTGGCGCGGGATCCCGTCCAGAAACCGTTCGTCCAGCCGCGTCTCGCCAAGCCAGTTCAGCCGGTTGATGCTGATGAAGCCGGCATCGATCGCGTCGTTCTCGTCGCCCGGCTGGCTGTCGTGAGCCCGCCCGCGCGGCACGGTGATGACCGTGCGGTCGCCGTCGCTCTCCACGATCTCGGCCTTGCGGGCGATCTTGTCGCGACCGATGCGCGGCTGGCGGATTTCGGCCGGCAGCGAGGTCGGCAGGTTGATGCTCAGCCAATGACCCTCAGCGGCCCAGTCGGCGCGCGATTGCCACAGGGACACGATCAGCGCGCCAAGCCATTGGTCGTCGCCATCGGTGAAATCAGGATTTTTCACGCGTGAGAAGCCAATGGCCGGAACGCCCCAGAAAGTCGCCTCCCGCGCGATGCCGAGCGTGCCGGAATAGGCAAGGTCCTCGGCAACGTTGCGGCCATCGTTGACACCCGACAGCACCAGATCTGGCTTCTTCGTATCGGCGAACAACCAGGTCATGGCGCTTACCACGCAATCGGCCGGGGTGCCGGAACAGGCGTACCAGTTCGGTTTGAGGCGCCGCATGGTCAACGGCCTGGCAATCGTCAATGACGAGCCGGCGGCGGTGCGCTTGCCGTCGGGCGCGACCACCCAGACATCGCCGCTCAACGCGCTGGCGGCCGCGACCAGACGGGCAAGCCCCGACGCTTCGATGCCGTCATCGTTGCAGATCAGAATTCTCATCGTTTTCTTGCCTCCGACACCACTATGCGCTGGCCGGTGCGGCACTGCGTGCGCAGCGAGGGGATGTGGGTTTGCAGGTCGCCGAGAAGATCCGGCGTGCAGGAATGGCCGAGTGCCGCGGGACGGCCGGCCTTCTCCCAGATATCGACATTGCCCGACAGCGTCGGATGGGTCGGCATGCGTACCCAGTCCGCCCGACCGGCCTTGTGCAACAGATCGCCCGGCGAACCTGACGGCAGATGCCCGGTAAGCAGCACCGGAAAACCGGAATGGTCGGCACGCGGCAAGAGGCGCGACGATGGGCCGGCTTCACCCATGCCGTCATCCGCCAGCAGCGGCATGGACGGCAGGGGATCGGCATCGGTCCAGTCGGCTGCTTCCTGCAAGCGGCGGCGCAGCAACGTTGAAACGCCCGGCAACAGGGCTGCCGTGGCGCCGATCTGCGCTTCCAGGGACGAGCGCATGCCGGCATGGATGGCGAACGGCCCTGGCAAGGCCGCGATCAGCTCCAGCGAGCGACCAGAGAGCGGCGTCGGCAAAAGACACCCGTCCGAATGCCTCGCAACCCATTGCGAGATTTCGAGCGCCCGCGCCGCCCCCGGCACCGGATCGGCGCCATAGGAAGCATCGAGGACAAGCAGGTCGCAGTGCGGGATGGTGTCCATGACGAAGACATTGCTGTCCGGCACCACATCGGCGGAATAGGCGACGCGGCTCTCGCCATCGTCGACGGCAAACCAGACGCCGCCCACGACATGTCCGGAGCGTCCCGTCCGGATCGTAAGATTTCCGCTCTTCAGCGTATCGCCGGGTTCGAACAATTCGATGCGATCTTCGGGAAAAGGAAACCGCCTGAAATCCTCGGGCTCAGCATAGCCCGCGAGCGTGGCAGGCGCCTCGTCGCGGGTCTCGGCGGTCATGAAGATCGGACCGGCATAACCGCGCGACAGCAGCCAGCTCAGCGCGCCGATATGATCCTCATGCGCATGCGAGACGAACAGCGCATCGATGTCGGCGACCGAGCCGTTCAGCGCCGGATAGTAGTCCGCCCCCGAGGCGCCGACCTTGATGCCGACGTCGAGCAGGATGCGATCCTTGCCGCTGCTGACAGCAAGGCTGGTGCGGCCCTTTTCGCCAAAGCCGCCGAGCAGGTCGAGCATCATCACGATGCCGCCCCCGCCGCCGGGATCAGCCAGCCGGAGCGTATCCGCAGGCGTGCCTGGGCTCCGCTCTCCAGCGCGACCGGATCGGGCTGTTCGAAATGCAAGGTGAGGTCGGGATTGGTCGAAGGCGTGAATTCGATGCGCGCCGAGCCACCCTGATAGATCACCCGCTTGACCAGACCATCGAAGCCGGGGCCATCCGGCGACACGTCGAGATCGGCCGACCGGCAGCAGACCTTTGCCCCGGTTCGCGGCCGCTCGCCTGGCCGGCAGCGGACAATCAGTTCCGCGCCGAGAACGCGGACCTTGCAGTGCCCTCTTTCTTCCGCGCTCAACACATCCGCAGGCAGCAAAATGCCCTGCGAAATGAAGGAAGCCACCATTTCATTTGCCGGCTCATGATAGAGTTCGCGTGGCGTCGCCAGCTGGGCAAGACGCCCGCCATCCATCACCGCGATCCGATCGGCCAGCGCCATCGCCTCGGCCTGGTCATGGGTGATGTAGACGATCGTCGTGCCGGTGCGCTTGTGGAAGGACGCGAACTCGTCCTCCATCGAAGCCCTCAGATGCACGTCGAGATTGGCCAGCGGCTCGTCGAACAGAACCAACGAGGGCGCGGCGACAAGGCAGCGCGCCAATGCCACGCGCTGGCGTTGGCCGCCGGACAGATTGGCCGGCCGACGCTCGCCCAGCCCTTGCAGATTGACCAGGGCGAGTGCGTCTTCAACCTTCCGGCGGGCGACGGCCTTGTCGAGCTTCGCCACCTTCAGCGAATAGCCGATGTTTTCGGCGACCGTCATGTGCGGCCACAGCGCGTAGTTCTGGAAGACGATGCCGACGCGCCGCTTTTCCGGCGCGACGCTGCCGCCCTTGCCCGACACGACCTCGCTGCCGATACGGATCTCGCCTGACGTCACCTTCTCGAATCCGGCAACGAGCCGCAGCAGCGTGGTCTTGCCGCAGCCGGACGGCCCGAGCACTGCCAGGAACTCGCCGTCGCCGACATCGATCGATACGTCCTTGACGGCATCGAAATTGGCGAAGCTCTTGGTCACATTGTCCAGGCTCAATCGCGCCATGGCAGCACTCCGGTCGGAAGGTAGGGGGCAAGCAGATTGGTCACCAGCATCAACAGGAAAGTGACCGCCACAGTGATGACGGACATCGCCGCCGCATAGTTGGAATCGCCGCCCTGCTCGAAGGAAAACATCACGACACCGATCGTCTCCGACCCGGACGACCACAGCAGCGCCGAGACGGTGAGTTCGCTGAGCGCCGTCATGAAGATCAGTAGTCCGCCGGCGATCGCCGCCGGTGCCACCAGGGGAAAGATGATCGTGCGCATGCGCGTGAACAGCCCGGCGCCCGCTACTTGCGCCGCCTCCTCCAGCGCCCGGTCGATCTGGTGATAGCCGCTGATGGTTGGCCGCAGCGCCAGCACCAGGAAGCGGGCGAGATAGGCGTAGAGGATGATCCAGACGGTGTTGTAGAGCTGGATGCCGGTCAGCGGGATCGGCCGCAGGAACATGAGCAGCGAGGCGATCGCCAGCACCACGCCGGGCAAGGCATAGGGCAGTTCGACCGACAGATTGAGCAGCCGCACCCAGCGCTGCTTGCCCCAGGCGATCAGATAGCCGATCGGCACGGCGACGAGGACCGCGAAGAAGGCCGCCGCGATCGACAGCCAGAAGCTGTTGAAAAAAGCCCTACTGGCGGCATCATGCTCGAACAGCACGAAGCGATAATTGTCGAGCGTCGCCGTCTTGGCGGTGAGCGCAATGCCGTAGCCCGGCACCAGCGATGTCAGAACCAGCCCGAACAGCGGCAGGACCAGCACCACGATGATCAGCAGCCACATGCCGGCGTGCACGGCGGGCCGCCAGCGGCCGAGCTCATAGGGCTCGGCCGGAAGCGACGTGGAGCTGATGCGATAGTCGCGGCGGCGGCTCATGATCTCCTGGGCAAGGATGCCCGCCATGGCGATAATGCCGATCAGCACCGACAGGAACGCGGTTTCGCCGAGCACGGCGGGGCCGCCGCCGGCCAGCTTCTGATAGATCAGCGTCGGCAGCACGAGATAGTTGGCGGGAATGCCGAGAAAGGCCGGAATGCCGAAATTGCCGACGCATGAGACGAAGGCAAGAGCAGCGGCCGCCATGATCGACGGCGTCATCAAGGGCAGCACGATGGTGACCAGCACGGTGAACCAGCCGGCGCCGCCCGCCCGCGCGGCTTCGACCAGCTCGCGCGGCAGCTTGCGCAGCCCGGCGCGCACCAACAGGAAAACCAGCGGGCCATACTGCACGCCGAGCAGCAGGATGATGCCCGATGTCGAATAGAGCGGGTTCCTGGTACCGAGCGGCGGTGCCGCCCCAAACAGCTTGAGGAACGGGCTTGCCGGGCCGAACAATTGCAGCCAGGCCAGCGCCGTCACCTGCGGCGCGATCATCAAGGGCATGACGTAACAGAGCACCATGGCGCTGCGAGCGCGGATATCGGTCAGAGTGACGAGGACGGCCACCAGCGTTCCAGACAGCACCGCAAGCAGGGTGCCGCCGATACCGACGACCAGTGTGTGCCAGGTGGCGATCCAGGTCGCCGGACTGGCGAGCCCCGCCTTTATCGCGACGGTCGACAGCGTGCCGCCGGGCGCCACGATCTCCTTGATCAGGCGCAGCATCGGCAGCAGGGAAAGCAGGACGATGACGATGGCTACCGCCGCCGTCAGGACCATTTCCTGGCCCCGGCTTTCCCTGATCCGTGTTGACATGATTGCGTTTCCTGGGGTCGATCAGCCGAGGCGATCGGGGTTTTGCCCGTCAGGGATACCGCTGGGACGGCACCCCTGACTGGATTGCCGGCTCAGCCGCCGAACAGTTCCGAGAACTTCGCCTTGTCGGCGTCGGTTTTGGCGACGATTGCCTTGGTGTCGAACGGCATCACCTTGACCTGGACGCCTTCCGGCAGCCATTCGGGGCGGCCGACCGAGGCGCGCGCCGGCAGATAGCCCATCGAAAGCGCAAGCTTCTGGCCGTCATCGGAAAGAATGAAGTCGACGAACTTCTTGGCGCCGTCGACATTCCTGGCAGTCTTCATGATGGCGACCGGTTCGGTCACTGCCGGCACACCTTCCGAGGGGAACACGAACTCGACCGGGGAACCCTTCTTCTTGGCGTTCATCGCCATGAAGTCGACCAGGATGCCATAGGGCTTTTCGCCCGATGCCACCGACTTCAGCACCGCACCATTGCCGCGCACGCTGACGGTGTTGTTGGTCTTCAGCTTCTGGAAGAAATCCCAGCCATAATTGGCGTCGCCGACGAAGCCCGAAAGCAGGTAGGCGGCGGCACCCGAATAGAGCGGGCTCGGCATGACCAGGCCATCGGCATAGGCGGGCTTGGCAAGATCGGCCCAATGCTGCGGCTTCTCGGTCGCAGCGGTGTTGTAAACGATGCCGGTGGTGATCAGCTTGCTGCCGAAATAGGTCTTGTCGGCGTCATAGGCATCCGCTTCGATGCCATCGAGCTTTGCCTCGGGATAGGGCAGTAGCCGGTCGTCCTTCTTCAACAGCTCCATCGAGACCGCATCGGCGATCAGAAGCACGTCGGGCTGCGGGCTGCCGGCGGCAAACTCGGCCGCCATCTTGGTCAGGATGTCGCTCGTTCCGGAGCGATAGATATTCACATCGATACCCGGCTGCGCCTTCTTGAAGGCATCCACGGTCTTGGCCGCGTCGGCTTCCGGCTGGGACGTGTAGAGCGTCAGTGTTTCGGCGTTTGCCACGCCGGCAAACAAAGTTGCTGCGAGCGCCAGCTGGCTGGCCAGCAGCTTGATGAAGTGCGTCTTCAATGAGACCTCCTGTCTTTCTGTGCATGACCGGTCCGGCTCTGGCCGGCTCCCCGTCTCTTCCTCCCTGCACGGCGCATATGACTGGTGGATGACACAGCGCGTGAAACCCACAAAATATGTTCATATGTACGATGTCAATTACAAATGAACAGAAATGTGCGACAATCGACACGCCGCAGATCCGGCATCAGTTGACATCCGGCCGGTATTTCCTTGATGAGCACCGGTCAGGCCACGGCTCATGAGGGACAGGAACCGATGACCACAGAAAAACCCAGACAGGCTCGCCTGCCGATGGTCTCGTCGGACCTTACCGTCAAGACGGCATGGCTCTACTATGTCGAAGGTTTCACCCAGGAACAGATCGCCGAAAAGCTCGATGTCTCCAGGGTGAAGGTCATGCGTACGCTGGCCTCCTGCACCGCCGAGGGCATTGTCGTCACCATGATCAACGCGCCGACCGCCGGGCAGGTGGCGCTCGAGCGGGAGCTGGAAAAGCGCTGGGGTCTGAACGCCGCCGTCGTCATCCCGACGCCTTCGGCGCATGACCATCTGGAGAAGGCCATCGGCCATGCCGTCGCGGCCTATCTCGGCGAGCAGATGCAGGACGGCATGACGCTGGCCATCGGTGGCGGCGCGACCCTGCATGCCAGCCTCGGCTTCCTTGCCCGCCGGCAGTTGAAGCGTGCCTGTGTGGTGGCGCTCGTCGGCAGCCTGCCGCACTCGCAATGGATCAATCCGTCCATCGTTGCCGCCAAGGTAGCCGATGTCTTCGAGGTCGACAGCTACCAGATCACCGCGCCGGTCACGGTCGACAATTCCTCGCTGCGCGATCTCCTCTGGGCACAGCCGACCCTGCAGGATGTGCGCCAACGCGCGGCCGCCGCCGACATCGCGCTGCTCACCGTCGGCGACATGTCGCCCGACGCCACCATCTTCCGGCATGGCATCGTTCCGTCATCGCTGATCGCTCCGTTGAAAGCGAAGGGCGCGGTCGCCAACATGCTGTGCTATTTCGTCGATGCCAATGGCCGTTTGGTGGACCACGAGGTCAACGGGCGTGTCATGGCCATCGATCTCGATGTGGTCGGCCAGGTGCCGAATGTGGTTCTCGCCGCGGGCGGCAAGCGCAAGGTCGCGGCAATCCTCGCCGCGCTGAAAGCCGTCGACACCAATGTGCTGATCACTGACAGCGATACCGCCACGGCGCTGCTTGCCAAGGGCGGTTAGATCAGCCCGCGCTCGCGCAAAAAATCCTCGACGCCGACATGGGTCATGGATTCGAATTCGGCGATCGCCTCGGCCACCCGCTTGCGCTGCGCCGCCAACAGTGTGAACACCTGCTTCATCTCGCCGGAAACACCAAAACGGCTCCACCGCTCGGCGATATGCGTGGGCAGACCGATGTCGGCGCAGAACGCGTCCAGACTGTCATAGCCGAGGCTGACGACGAGTTGCCTGGTCTCCTCCGCCGACATGCGAGGCTCGAAGGCGTGGTCGTGCAGGCGCTGCGCCACCAGCTTGATGTCGGATGGCGACGCACCCATGACCTTGCCGAACAGGGTTTTGACGTCAGATGGGTCGAATGCAGGCATATTTGGCCTCCCTGGATCGCAATCCAGATAGAACATGGGTCAAGGGTCAGCGCCTGACAAGTCGTTTCTGTCGCAAGCCGGCGCATCAGTCGGCGCCGGCTTCTGCTTGGTGGATCAGACCAGCAGGCCCATCGGATTTTCAAGGAGGTTCTTGAAGGCGACCAGCAGTTCGGCACCCAGCGCACCGTCCACGGCGCGGTGGTCGGTCGACAGCGTCACCGACATCACGGTGGCTATTCTGATCTCGCCGTTCTTGACCACTGCCCGCTCCTCGCCGGCGCCGACTGCCAGGATGGTCGCGTGCGGCGGGTTGATGACCGCGGCAAAGTCCTTGATGCCGAACATGCCGAGATTGGACACCGCCGTGGTGCCACCCTGATACTCTTCCGGCTTCAGCTTGCGGCTGCGCGCGCGACTGGCCAGATCCTTCATCTCGTTGGAGATGGTGGACAGCGTTTTTTCGTCGGCATGCCGGATGATCGGCGTGATCAGGCCGCCGGGGATCGACACGGCAACGCCGACATCGGCGTGCCTGTGCTTGACCATGGCGCTTTCGGTCCACGAGGCATTGGCATCGGGCACCGCCTTCAGCGCCATGGCCATCGCCTTGATCACCATATCGTTGACCGACAGCTTATAGGCCGGTGCCTCGCCCTTGTCGGTCTTCTTCACCGGGGCTGCCGCATTGATCTGCGTGCGCAGCGCCAGCAGCGCATCGAGCTCGCAGTCGAGCGTCAGGTAGAAATGCGGAATGGTGGTCTTGGCCTCGACCAGGCGGCGCGCAATGGTCTTGCGCATATTGTCATGCGGGACGAGGTCGTAGGAGCCCTGTTCGAACAGTTTCAGCACCTGATCGTCCGACATCGCCTTTACCGGCGCGGCAGCAGCAGCGGGCACGCCAGCCGGAGCCTTGGCGGCAGGCGCCGTCTGGGCGCTGCCACCGGCAATGGCCGCGTCGACATCGGCCCTCACCACCCGGCCATGCGGGCCGGTGCCAGATATGGTCGAGAGGTTCAGGCCGGCCTCACGGGCCAGGCGCCGGGCAAGCGGTGTTGCACGGCCGGCCGATGGCGACTGGCCGATCTCCGCCCTTGTGGGGGAGATGCCAAGTGGCGGCAAAGAGGGCAGGGCAGAGGGGTGCGTGACAGAATGAGACGTTGGCGCGACAGCGCCCCCCTCCGTCGACTTCGTCGACATCTCCCCCGCGGGTGGGGAGATTGGCGCCTTGTCCTGCTTGGCCGCAGCAGC
This sequence comes from Mesorhizobium sp. AD1-1, assembly GCF_020164655.1. Lineage (NCBI taxonomy): Bacteria > Pseudomonadati > Pseudomonadota > Alphaproteobacteria > Hyphomicrobiales > Phyllobacteriaceae > Mesorhizobium > Mesorhizobium sp. AD1-1. The sequence goes on along the minus strand of NZ_JAIUGP010000005.1, from coordinate 119,274 downwards.
ATCAGCCCCATAGGCCTCACCGTCGGCATAGATCCACGCCACGGCAGCGCCGACCGCAATATCGACACCCTCTTTGCCGGTGACATCGCGCAGCACGCCGCTGGCCGGCGCATCGATTTCCATCGCCGCCTTGTCGGTCTCGATCTCGAACAGCACATCGCCCTTCTTGACGTGCGCGCCCTCCTCGGCAAACCAGCGCGAGATCTGTCCGGTCGCCATGTCCATGTCGACCTTGGGAAGAATGACTTCGGTCGGCATGGGCTAGCGGACCCCTTTCACGAGGTCGCGCGCGGCGGTGATGATGTCCGGAATTTGCGGCACCGTCGCCTTCTCGAGTTCCGGATTGTAGGGGATCGGCGTTTCGGCGCCGCCCAGCCGCACGATCGGCGCGTCGAGATAGTCGAACGCTTCGCTCTCGGCGATCATGGCGCTGACCTCGGCGCCGATGCCCAGCGTCTTGACCGCTTCGTAGACGCATAGCAGCCGCGACGTCTTCTTGACGCTGTCGATGACGGTCTGCTTGTCCATCGGCCGGATGGTCCGAAGATCGACGACTTCGACGTCGATGCCTTCGCTCTCCAGCACGGCTGCCGCGTCGAGCGCCTTCTGCACCATGATCGAGGTGGCGACGATGGTGAGATCCCGGCCTTCGCGGCAGATATCGGCCTTGCCGATCGGCACGGTGTAATAGCCTTCGGGCACCGGGCCCTTCATCTTGTAGAGCAGCTTGTGCTCGAAGATCATGACCGGATCGGGATCGGCGACCGCCGCCAAAAGCATGCCCTTGGCATCATAGGGGGTCGCCGGCTGGATGACCTTCAGACCCGGCACATGGCCGAGCCAGGCTTCGAGGCTCTGGCTGTGCTGCGCGGCCGCACCGGTGCCGGAACCGGCGGGAAAGCGCATCACCACGGGAACCGAAACCTCGCCGCCCAGCATGAAGCGCATCTTGGCCGCCTGGTTGACGATCTGCTCCATGGCAAGCGTGGCGAAATCGGAAAACTGGAACTCGAAGATCGGCCGCATGCCGGTGAGCGCAGCGCCCACCGCGACGCCCGCGCCGCCCAGTTCCGAAATCGGCGTGTCGATGACGCGGTCAGCGCCGTAACGTTCGACCAGGTCGCCGGTGACCTGGAAGGCGCCGCCATAGACGCCGATATCCTCGCCCATCAGGAAAACGCGTTCGTCCATGTCCATGGCGATCGCCATGGCCTCCTGGATCGCCTGGGCGTAGCTCAGTTCACGCACCATCGCGTCCATCACGCCTGCTCCGTATACACGTAATTTCCCGTCTCGCTGATATCGGGCGAAGGGCTCGCCTTGGCGAACTCGATGCCCTCGGCGATCTCTTGCGCCACGGCATCGCGAATGGCCTCGATGCCCTTGTCGTCGATGAAGCCGAATTCCCTGAGCTCGCTTTCGAACAGGGTGATCGGATCGCGGTTCGACATCCAGTCCTCGATCTCTTCCTTGGTGCGATAGCGGTTGCGGTCGCTCTTGGAATGGCCGCGATGGCGATAGGTCTTGGACTCGATCAGCGTCGGCCCCTCGCCGGCGCGGGCTCGGGCAACAGCCTGATGAGACGCCTCGGCGACCTCGGAGAAGATGTTGCCGTTGACGATGACGCCCGGCATCGAATAGGCGGCGGCGCGCTCGGCGATGTTCTTGACCGCGGTCGAGCGGGCTGTCGATGTCGACATGCCGTAGCCATTGTTCTCGCAGACGAAAATGACAGGCAGCTTCCAGACCGCCGCCATGTTGAGCGCCTCGTGGAAAGCGCCTTCATTGTTGGCGCCATCGCCGAAGAAGGAGACCACGACCTTGCCGGTCTTCATCATCTTGGAGGACAATGCCGCCCCCACGGCGATCGGAATACCGCCACCGACGATGCCATTGGCGCCGAGATTGCCCTTGCCGACATCGGCGATGTGCATCGAGCCGCCACGGCCCTTGCAGTAGCCTGTGGTCTTGCCGAAGAACTCGGCGAACATGCGCTTGACCTCGGCGCCCTTGGCAATGCAGTGGCCGTGACCGCGATGCGTCGAGGTGATCTGGTCATCCTCGGCAAGCGGCATGCAGATGCCCATGGCGCTGGCTTCCTGGCCGATCGACAAATGCATGGTGCCATGGATGAGGCCGCGCGTGTAGCACTCCTCCGCGCCCTCTTCGAAGCGGCGGATCAGGTACATCTTGTGGAGCACCTGCTTGAGCTGCTCGGCGCTGTACTGGCGGTAGACGAAGGGCAGATTGGCGCGACTGTCAGTGACGGCTTTGCTGGCTGTGGCCATGATCACGCTCCCCCGGTCCCATAGACGAGCTTGTCCTGGCGAGCGCGCAGTTCGGCGATCTTGGAGCCCGCCGCGGGCGCTGCATTCGCGTAGGTTATGAGTTCGCCCTTCTTGATCGGCGCGGTGACCGAGCCGCCCTGCAGCAGGCCGCAGGGAACGGCCTTGGCGGCGCGCGCCTCAGGCGTCGTCATGATCCAGGCGCGGTAGCAATATTCGCCGATCGCATCGAGCTTCTCGCCGGGCTTCATGTCCTTCTTGGCCACGGCGGCGACTTCGGCCACCGGCTTGGCCAGCGGCACCATGTCGGCCTTGCCGTAGAGCACGACGCGCGCGCAGGTCAGCGGCACCTCGAGCGAGGTCAGGTGATAGGGACGATGGAAAGTGAAATACGGGCCTTTGCCCATCTTCAGATCTTCCATGCGCTCGGAGATGCGCGGATGCGACATGTCGGCAACGACGAAGACGCCGGGCGCGACACCCTTGCCGATCGAATAGTCGACGACGCCGACCTTCGACAGAACGCCGCCATCCTTCTGCGGCACCAGCACCTTGGACAGTTCGCCAAGCGTCGCCGCCGGGCCATGCATGCCAGCCTTGTCTGGAACCAGGCCGGTGGCATTGGCGATTGCCGCCATCTCGACCATGGTCTTGGAGCCGTCGACGAATTCGACCAGCATGCGGACATTCATGTGCCGGCGCTTGGCTTCCTCCTCATAGTCCGGGGGAATAGCGTCGATGTTGAGCGGATTGTTCTTGCCCTTGCCGGCGGCAACGATCGGGTGACCCATGGCCGAGACGAACTCGATCAGCTCCATGCAGGAGGACGGCTCATCGCCGGCGCCCAGTGAATAGGTGACGCCGAGCCGGTCGGCCTCGCTTTTCAGATAGGCGCCGATGGTGACGTCGGCCTCGACATTCATCATCACCAGATGCTTGCCATGCTCCATGGCGCGCAGCCCGATCTCGGCGCCAACGGCGGGAACCCCGGTGGCATCGATGACGACGTCGATCAGATCATTGTTGATGACAAGGTCGGCGTCGTTGGTGACCGCCACCTTGCCGGCTTCCATCGCCGACGTCATAGCCGAAGCATTCGACACTTCGCGCGCATGCCCGGTTTCCTGGAAAGCGATATCGACGGCCTTGCTGGCGGCCGGCAGGTTCAGTTCGGAAATGGCGCCGATCTCGATGCCCGACATATGGGCGACACGAGTGACGATGTCGGTTCCCATCTCGCCCGAGCCGATCAGGCCGATGCGGATAGGCTTGCCCGACTTTGCGCGTTCCTCGAGATCGAGGGCAAGACCCGTCAACGAAACATTGGAAGCCATACCGCTCGTTCCTCCCATAATGCAGGCTTGTTCGATTGCCTGACGGGTATTGAACATCTGTATTTCTGTCAAGACTAATGTCCATATTCCCATGCTTTTTGGACACTTTCACCGTAGTCCGGCGGGACGAGAAAGAGGCTGGGAAACCCGATGCCGCGCAGTCGCCGTCAGTGCGCGGATGGGCATCGGTTGGCATCGTTCAGCTCAGCAACGGCGCAGCCTGTTGCGCTGCCGTGCAATAGGCCGGCACATGCGACTGGCGGCATCTTGGCCCTCGCGGGAAGTCTTGCTCAGTGTCCCGCGAAGCCTGCCGGAGACGGGCAACCCGCCGCGTCGATCGGAAAATCATGGAAATGCACGACCACGCCATCCGCATCGATTAAGATCACGGCATAGCCGGGTGCTTTTCTGCCAGCGCCCAGCGGCACCAGCCGGCAAATTTAACGCTTGGATTACCCTCTACTGTGCCGTCCAGCCGCCGTCCATCGGCAAGGTCGTGCCGGTGACCTGCCTGGCCGCGTCCGAACACAGGAACAGCGTCAGCGCGGCGAGCTCGTCGACGGTGACGAATTCCTTGGTCGGCTGGGCGGCGAGCAGCACATCGTGCTTGACCTGTTCCTCGGTCATGCCGCGCGCCTTCATCGTGTCGGGAATCTGCCTTTCGACCAGCGGCGTCCAGACATAGCCCGGCGCGATCGCATTCACGGTGACGCCGTCGAGCGCTGCTTCGAGCGCTACCGTCTTGGTGAGGCCCGCAATGCCGTGCTTGGCCGACACATAGGCCGACTTGAACGGCGAGGCGACCAGCGCATGCGCCGAGGCGGTGTTGATGATACGGCCCCATTTGCGCGTCTTCATGCCCGGCAGTGCCGCCTTGATGGCGTAGAACGCGGCGAGCAGATTGATGCGGATGATGGCTTCCCACTTGTCATCGGGAAACTCCTCGATCGGCGCGACATGCTGGATGCCGGCATTGTTGACCAGGATATCGAGACTGCCGAAGGCAGCCTCGGCCTCACGCACCATGGCGCTGACCGCCGCGCCATCCATCATGTTGGCACCGGAATAGCGGCACTTGACGCCGAAATCCCTCTCGATGCCGGTGCGCTCCTGCTCGATGGCAGCCGCATCGCCAAGGCCGTTGATGGTGACATTGGCGCCTTCCACGGCAAAGGCGCGGGCGATGGCCAGGCCGATGCCGCTGGTCGAGCCGGTGACGAGGGCGTTCTTCGAAGACAGGAAACCCATGATGATCTCGCAAGAGGTGGGAGGGAACGAACGGGGCCGCCTTTGTGCGCCGCACCATGACAGTGCCATAGCCATATGTCGGTGCGATTACAGGATTGAGACGGCCGTCGACAGGCCTCTTGGGCGGCTGTCCGGCGGCTGACACGGCACTGTCATGGTGCCGTGCAACATAATCCGGAGCGCATTCGCGCAGTCATTCCTGAACCAAAATGGGGCTACAGCCTTGCAGATCGCCGATGTCGTGAAGCGCGCCTATGCGATGCCGCTGACCAACCCCTCCTTTCCGCCCGGGCCGTACCGTTTCTTCAACCGCGAATACGTCATCATCACCTACCGCACGACGCGCGAGGCGCTAGAGGCTGTCGTGCCGGAGCCGCTGGAGATCGACGAGCCGCTGGTCAAATACGAATTCATCCGCATGCCTGACTCGACCGGTTTCGGCGACTACACCGAGACCGGCCAGGTCATCCCGGTGCGCTACAAGGGCCAGCACGGCGCCTACGTCCATTCGATGTATCTCGACGACGACGCGCCGATCGCCGGCGGCCGCGAACTGTGGGGCTTTCCCAAGAAGCTTGCCAATCCCAAGATCGTGCATGAAGGCGAGGTCATCGTCGGCACGCTGCACTATGGCAGCGTTCTGTGCGCCACCGGCACGATGGGCTACAAGCACAAGAAAGCCGATCACGGCTCTGTCCTCGCTTCGCTGGCCGCGCCCAATTTCCTGATCAAGATCGTCCCGCATGTCGACGGCACGCCGCGCATCTGCGAACTGGTCCGCTACCACCTCACCGACATCACGCTGAAGGAAGCCTGGACAGCGCCCGCCGCACTCGATTTGCGGCCGCACGTCATGGCCGACGTGGCGCGGCTGCCGGTGCTCGACATCGTATCCGCCGTCCACTTCACCGCCGACCTGACGCTTGGGCTGGGCGAAGTGGTTCACGATTATCTCGCCGACCGCACCTGAGCTGCACAAGCCTTTCAGAGCCCAAACAGAAGTCGGAGACCAAAGCCGTGCTCGAACGCAATCGCAACAAGGAGGCCACCGCCACCATCGCGGAGATCTCGGCGCAGTATGACCGCGTCGCGCTGGTGTTTCAGGGAGGCGGCGCGCTCGGCGCCTACCAGGCTGGGGTGTACCAGGCATTGGCAGAGGCCGGCTGCGAGCCGAGCTGGCTTTCCGGCGTGTCGATCGGCGCCATCAATGCGGCGATCATCGCCGGCAATGAATCGAGCCGCCGGCTGCAGCGCCTCGAGCAATTCTGGCAGACGATTTCGGGTCGCAAGATCTGGGCCTATACGCCGGAAGGCGACATCTACCGTGATATCCGCAATCGCACCAGTTCGTGGATGACCATGGTCATGGGGCAGCCGGGCTTCTTCAAGCCGCGCAATCCTAACCCCTGGATGGAGCAGCCCGGCGCCGAGGGCGCCACCAGCTTCTACGACACGGCCGAGCTGAAGGAGACGCTGCAAAGCCTGATCGATTTCGACATCCTCAACGACGGCAAGAAGCGGTTGAGCGTCGGCGCGGTCAACGTCCGGACCGGCAACTTCGTCTATTTCGACACCGACAAGGTCCGCATCGAACCGGAGCACATCATGGCCAGCGGCGCGCTGCCGCCGGCGTTCCCGTCGATCCGCATCGAAGGCGAATATTACTGGGACGGCGGCATCGTCTCCAACACGCCGCTGCAATATCTGCTCGACCAGGAAGAGGACCGTTCCTCGCTGGTTTTCCAGGTCGACCTGTTCAGCGCGCGAGGCGTCCTGCCGCGCAGCATGCCGGACGTGCTGTCGCGCCACAAGGACATCATGTATTCGAGCCGCACACGGCAAAACACTGACAATTTCAAACGCATCCACGGTCTCAAGATGCGCCTGCTCGATGCACTGAAACGGGTGCCGAAGGAGTTGCGGACGCCGGCCGAGGAAGCGCTGATCGAGGACTATTCGGACGCCGGCACCGTCAACATCGTGCACCTGATCTATCAGCACAAGGGCTATGAGGGTCACGCCAAGGACTATGAGTTCTCAGGCACCTCGATGCGCGAGCATTGGGAGACAGGGTTGGAGGACACGCAGCGCACCTTGCGCCATCGTGAGTGGCTGACGATGCCGACCAATGTCGACGGTGTGGCCATCCATGACCTGCATCGCGAAGACCCGACGTAGCCAGGCCGGTTATGCCCAACGGTTCAGCGTGTTGGCCAGGATTCGTTTGAACGGCCATCGCCGACGCTCGAGATTGGCCGACGCCTCCAAACTTCGTCATCCCTGGGCGAAGCAGGAGCGAAGCTCCGTCGCGGAGACCCTGGGATCCATGCCGTGACCTTTGCCACGGAGTGCAGCGGAGCAGAATTCTGCACCGCGGCAACGCTCAGGAGTCGCGGCATGGATCCTATGGTCTGCGCCGCGTCGCTTCGCTCCCTGCTCCGCCACAGGATGACGAAGCGAAAGGCGTTTCGGCCAATTTCCTAGGCATGTTCCACGTCAACAGAAACGAATACGTCTTCGCCCCTTGAACGCAGTGCTCACTTAAAGAAAAAAGCAGCGCCGGTCACCCGGCGCTGCCTTTTGTTCGGAAGCTTACGCTCGGCTCAGAACACCTGGCGGAAGATGATGAACAGCACGAAAGCCAGCGTGATCGAGCACGGCAGCGTCAGCACCCAGGCAAGCAGCAGATTGCGCACCGTCGCCCATTGCAGCCCCGAACCGTTCGCCGCCATCGTTCCGGCAACGCCCGACGACAGCACATGAGTCGTCGACACCGGCAGTCCCAGCCGATCGGCCATGCCGATGGTCACCATCGCCACGAGTTCGGCCGCCGCACCCTGGCCGTAGGTCAGATGGCTCTTGCCGATCTTCTCGCCGACCGTGACGACGATGCGTTTCCAGCCGACCATGGTGCCGAGGCCGAGCGCCAGCGCGACGGCGACCTTCACCCAGATCGGGATGAACTTCGTCGCGTTGTCGACGGCCTTGTGATAGTCGGTGACCGCTTTCAGATCGGCCGCCTCCATCGGCAGCAGCTGCTTCTTGTCGATCAGCTTGAGCGCTTCGCCGATCAAATAGATGTCGTTGCGGGCGTTGCTGACCAGATCGGTCGGCACCGTCTCGACCGAGGCATAGGGCTGCAGGCCAGCCGTCGTGTTGTGGATGTAGGTCTGCAGCGCAACCGTCGTCTGGTCGCTCCATGTCCTGGTGCGCACGGCATCCTGGACGGCGGCCTTGGCATCGGTGACGGTGACGCCGGGCTTGGCATATTTGCCCAGCGCCGTTTCGACGCTGACCGAAGCGGACTTGTAGGCTTCGAGATAGTTGATGTCGGGGGTGCGGTTCAGCGCATACGCCGTCGGCACGACGCCGATCAGGATCAGCATGATCAGGCCCATGCCCTTCTGTCCGTCATTGGAGCCGTGCGCAAAGCTGACGCCGGTGCAGGTGAAGATGAGCAGGCCACGGATCCACCATGGCGGCGGCGTGTTGCCCTTCGGCGCCTCGTAGAGCGCCGGATTGCGCACCAGCAGCTTCATTACATAGAGCAGGATCGCCGCGGCGAAGAAGCCGATGATCGGCGACACCAGCAGGGTGACGCCGACATTGGTCGCCTGCGACCAGTCGACGCCGCTGGTGGCGCTGCCGGCGGGCGCCATGAACTGGTTGGCAAGGCCGACGCCGATGATCGAACCGACCATCGTGTGCGAGCTCGACGCCGGCAGTCCGAGGAACCAGGTGCCGAGATTCCACAGGATCGCCGCCACAAGCAGCGCGAACACCATGGCGAAGCCCGAGGACGAGCCGACCTGCAGGATCAACTCGACCGGCAGCAGCGACAGGATGCCGAAGGCGACCGCGCCGCTGGAGGTGAGAACCCCGAGGAAATTGAAGGCGCCCGACCACATGACGGCGAATTCGGCCGGCATCGAGCGCGTGTAGATGACCGTCGCCACCGCATTGGCGGTGTCATGGAAGCCGTTGACGAACTCGAAGCCGAGCGCGATCAGCAAGGCGATGCCAAGCAGGATCCACGGCACGGTCTTGGCCACCGCAAGATCCTGGCTGAGCGCGTAGCCGACATAGGCGATGCCGACGAGCACCAGCACGCCGAAGGCCGGCAGGAACCACTTCGCGCTGCCCGATTGATCCAGCGGATGATCCGGTCTCGGAATGCCCGCCTCGCTAGAAACTATGTCCACCATGTCCCACTCCAGATGCATTGCAGCAAAGAACTGGGAAGACGCTATGTCCGCACGATGAACCCTGTGTGACGCCGGCGAACGCCGCGTTCACGAACAGGCCTGCCGAAAAGCGGGTGGGCGGCGCCTATTTGGCAATCTCGAGCAGCGACGATACCAACAACTGGCGCTCGTCTTTCGACAGGACATCCGAATCGAAGAGGTTCATGCTGCGCAATCCCTCGATGGCGAGATAGCAGATCAACAGCGATTTGAGATCCGGCGTCTCGCCCTTCAGCCGCTCGAAAAGCTGCCGCTTGAAGGTCTTTATCGGCATCATGAAATCGGGATCCTCGGCGATGGCCGAGAAGATCCAGGACGCCGACGGCTGCTTTTCCTCGCAATCATTGGCCGACAGCCTGATGTAGACGGCCAGGGGATTTTCGTCCTTGTCATTTGTGCTGGCGGCTTCCAGCGCGTGCTCGAACTCGCGCAGATAGCCTTCGACCAAACCTTGCATCAATTTGGCCTTGGTCGGGAAATTGTAGAGGAGCCCTCCCTTCGACACGCCGGCACGGCTGGCGACGGCATCCAGCGACAGGCTGCCTGGTCCGGATTCCCGGGCAACATCAGCCGCCGCGGCGAGAATCTTCTCGCGCGAATTCGGTCTTTGGGCTCTCATGGTGCCTCCCATCGCAAGCTTAGGCCCAATTGACAAGACCGTCCAGACGGTACAGGAAGACCGCCATTATTTGAAATCGGGACCCGCAGTCGGTATGTGTCCCGATATCCGCGCTTCGCGCCGGATTTCGACTGAGGGGACTTCCTTGTTCAAGCGCATACTCCGTATCTTTATCATTGTTCTGGTTCTGGCCCTGCTCGTCGTCGTGGTCGGCGGCATCGTCGGCTTCAACTTCCTGCGCGACAACGGCATCAAGCAGTACTTCGCATCGATGAAGCCGCCGGCGGCAACCGTTTCGACGACCATCGCCAAGCCTTCGGCCTGGACGCCAGGCGTCGAGGCGATCGGCACGGTCAAGGCGGTGCGCGGTGTCGACCTGACGGTCGAGACTACCGGTATCGTCAAGGACATCCTTTTCCATGCCAACCAGAAGGTGGCGGACAATGCGGTTCTGCTGCAACTCGATGACGCCGTCGAGCGCGCCGACCTCGACGCACAGAAGGCGCAGGCCGCGCTAGACCAGACCTCACTTGCCCGCGCCATCGAACTGACCAGGCGTGGCGTTGGCTCCGACTCGACGCTGGACACGGCGCGTGCGGCGGCCTCGGCCTCGGCATCCCAAGTCACCAAGCTGCAGGCCGTGCTCGACCAGAAGCAGCTGACGGCGCCTTTCGGCGGCACGGTGGGTATCCCGAAGATCGATGTCGGCCAGTATCTGGCGCCCGGCACCGCCGTGGTGACATTGCAGGACCTCGACACGATGCGGGTCGATTTCACGGTTCCCGAACAGCAACTCGCCTTGCTCAAGATCGGCCAGACGATTCGATTGGGCTTTGGCGGCGAGGACAGGCCATTCGCAGGCGCCATTCGTGGCATAGACCCGAAGATCGACTCGTCCAGCCGGCTGGTGAACATCCGGGCGGAAGTCGCCAATCCCGATGGCAAGCTGACCCCCGGCCAGTTCGTGCAGGTGCGTGTCGAACTGCCCGAAGAGCAGAACGTGCTGACCCTGCCGCAGACGGCGCTGACGACAAGTCTCTATGGCGACTACATCTTCGTGGTGCAGCCAGCCAGGCCCGCCGAGACAGCGCCAACTGCCAAGCCGGAGGAAAAACCCGCTGCGCCGGCAGCCGACAAATCGGCTGACGCCAAGCCTGGGGACACCAAGCCGGCGGCGGAAGGTGACAAGCCCGCGCTCGTGCTGTCGCAGGTGTTCGTCAAGCCCGGCCGCCGCAATCAAGGCATGGTCGAGATCGTCGAGGGGCTGAAGGCCGGCGACGAGGTCGTCACCGCCGGTCAGAACCGCCTCTTCAACGGCATGTCCGTCGTTGTGGACAACACCATCGACCCGACCAAATCGGCGAACAAGCAGGCCGACCAGCAATGAGCTTTTCAGATCTCTTCATTCGCCGGCCTGTTCTTTCGACGGTCCTTGCTTGCATGATCCTGCTCCTGGGTTTCCAGGGCATCTTCAATCTGTCGATCCGGCAGTATCCGAAGGTCGATGAAACGGCCATCACGATCACCACGGCCTATCCAGGCGCCAGCGCCGATCTGATCCAGGGCTTCATTTCCGCCCCGATCGCCCGCGCCGTCGCGTCGACCGAAAACATCGACTACGTCACCTCGTCCAGCCGCCCGTCCTCCAGCACCGTGACGGTGCAGATGAAGCTCGGCTCGAACCCCGACGTCGCGCTGACCGAAGTTCTGTCCAAGGTCCAGGGCGTGCGCGGCACTTTGCCGGACGCGTCGAAGGACCCTGTCATTGTCAAGGGCACCGGCCAGCAGTTCGCGATGATGTACATCTCGATGCAGAATCCGAACATGACGAAGGAGCAGCTGACGGAGTATATCGAGCGCGTCATCAGACCGCGCATGTCGACGGTCGAAGGCGTCGCCGACGTGCAGATCTTCGGCGCCCAGGAATACTCGATGCGCGTCTGGATCGATCCGGTCAAACTTGCGGCGCGCGGCGTGACCGCCTCCGAACTGCTGACGGCGATCAACAATTCCAACTTCCTGTCGGCGCCCGGCAACACCCAGAACGAGTATGTCGTCTCCTCGATCACCGTGCGCTCGACATTGCAGACGCCGGAGGCATTCGCCGAGCTGCCGCTGCGCTCGACCGACGGCAATGTAGTGCGGTTGCGCGACGTGGCTCGCGTCGAACTCGCCGCCGAGAACACCGACACCAGGGTCTCGTTCAACGGTAAGCCAGGCACCTTCCTCGCCATCTTCCCGACGCCGGCGGCCAATCCGCTGACCACGGCGGCTGCGCTCACCAAGCTGGTGCCGCAGATTCAGGAGACACTGCCGAAAGGCATGACGATCGAGGTCGTCTACGACGCGACCGGGCAGATCAGCGCCTCGATTGAAGAGGTGTTCAAGACCATCGGCGAGGCGGTTGCCATCGTCGTCGTCGTCATCCTTCTGTTCCTTGGCTCCTTCCGGTCGGTGATGATGCCGATCATCACCATCCCGTTGTCGCTGATCGGCGTCTGCTTCCTTTTGTTCGCGGTTGGCTACTCGATCAACCTTCTGTCGCTGCTGGCCATGGTGCTGGCGATCGGCCTGGTCGTCGACGACGCCATCGTGGTGGTGGAGAACATCCACCGTCACATGGAAGAAGATCACATGTCGCCGATGCAGGCTGCGTTCAGCGGTATGCGCGAAATCGCATCAGCCATCGTTGCCATGACCATGACGCTGGCCGCCGTGTTCGCACCGCTGGCATTTACCGGCGGCCTGACCGGCGCGCTGTTCCGTGAATTCGCGGTCACGCTCGCCGGCTCGGTGGTGCTGTCGGGTGTCATCGCCATCACCATCACCCCGATGATGTCGGCACGCCTCTTGAAGTCCGGCACGCCGGGCCGTTTCCAGCGCATTGTCGACGGCACCTTCGCGCGCGTCGAGCATGTCTATGAACGCGCCGTCACCGGATCGCTGAACTATCGCCCGTTGACGTTGATCATCGTGCTTGCGCTTGTCGGCGTCACCGGCTTCATGTTCACCAAGACCTCGAGCGAACTTGCGCCGGAAGAGGACCAGGGCTTTCTGCTCTCGATTGTGACGGCGCCGCGTTATGCGACGTCCGATTACACCGAGACATACGTCAACCAGATCCTCGGCCTGGTGAAGGATATTCCCGAAACACGGGCGCAGTTCTCGGCCGTCGCCTTCGGCGGCACGACAAACAGCGCCTTCGTCGGCTATGCCTTCAAGGACTGGGCGGAACGCAAGCGCAATTCGAAGGAACTGCAGGCTGACATTACGGCCCGTATCGCCAAAGTGGCCGGTGTCGAGGCCTTCGTCTTCGCACCGCCGACGCTGCCGGGCTCCGGCGGCGGCCTGCCCATTTCCATGGTGGTGCGATCAACCGGCGCTTCCTCGGAAGTGTACGAGGTGGCCGAGCAGATCAAGAACAAGGCGCAGGCCTCCGGCCGCTTCATCGTCGTGCAGAATTCGATGGCCTATGACGCACCGGAGGTGACGGTGACCATCGACCGCGACCGCGCCGCCGCGCTGAACCTGCCGATCGCCGATATCGGCCGCACGCTGACCTTGCTGGTCGGCGGCGCCGAAGTGGCGCAGTTCGACCGCGATTCCAACAGCTACGACATCATCCCGCAGGTGCCGCAGGAGTTCCGCGACGACCCCGACAAGCTCGGCGAATACTTCGTGCGCAGCGTGACCGGCGAGATGGTGCCGCTATCGGCGGTGGTCAAGATTTCGACCAATGCGGCGCCGGCGGCAATCGAGCAGTTCAACCAGCTGAATTCGTCGACGATTTCGGCGCTTCCGCTGCCCGGCGTCACCACCGGCGACGGGCTGAAGGCGCTGGAGGACATCGCCAAGGAGAGCCTGCCCGACACGTTCTTCATCGATTATTCCGGTCAATCGCGACAGGAAAAGGAACAGGGCAACACCATCCTGATCGCTTTCGCGGCCGCAGTTGTTGTCATCTATCTGGTGCTGGCGGCGCAGTTTGAAAGTTTCCGTGACCCGCTGATCATCATGATGGCGGTGCCGTTGTCGATCTTCGGCGCGATCGTGCCGCTCAATCTGGGCCTCGGCACGCTCAACATCTACACGCAGGTCGGCCTGATCACACTGATCGGTCTGATAACCAAGCACGGCATCCTGCTGGTCGAGTTCGCCAACCAGCAGCGTGAAAAGCATGGCATGCGGCGGCGCGATGCCATCATCGCCTCGGCCAAGGTGCGCCTGCGGCCGATCCTGATGACGACGGCGGCGATGGCGCTCGGCGTTGTGCCGCTGATCACGTCCAGCGGCGCTGGTGCCGCGGCCCGCTATTCGATGGGCCTGGTCATCTTCACCGGCATCCTGGTCGGCACCATGTTCACGCTCTTCGTCGTGCCCATGTTCTACACCTTCATCGCCAGCAAGGACCTGCCTCATCTGGCGGAGAAGCCGGACCCCAAGCTGATGCCGGCACTGCCGAGCTAGGACGGTCGAGGGAGTCCCGCCCAGAAATGCGCGGGGCAAATCGATGGAAACAAAAGAAAAGAGGCCGGGAAATTCCCGGCCTCTTTTCTTTTTGGCTGGGCTCGATACCGCCGGTTTGAACTGTACGCAATACCGCAGCGTTTCCGGAGGGAGCTTTGAGGCGCGGCAGCATGCTGCCACGCCACCGTTTCCAGCCTGCTACTTGACGATGACGATGCTGGTGTTGGTCGCCCCGAAGGTTTCGACGAGCTGGTAGAAATCGGCGGCGTTGTCGGGGTGCAGCCGCACGCAGCCATGCGAAGCCGGCTGGCCGAGGCGCTTGATCGCATAGGTCGCGTGCACCGCATAGCCGCCGCTGAAGAAGACCGAGTGCGGCATCGGGGCGTTGTCGTATTTCTTCGAATACCACATTTCATGCATGCGGGTCGGCTTGAACGAGCCGGTCGGCGTCACATGGGCCCGGTCGCCGGTGGAGACTTTCCAGGCGAAGGTCGGCCGGCCGTCGACGGTGACTTCCATGATCTGCTGCGAAAGCGAAACGCGCGCCACGATCTTGTTGGCGGCATGCGCGGCGCCCGAGCCGAACAGCAGTGCGGCACCGGTCAGCGCGGCGGCGGCGATGTTGATGAGCTTGGCGGAAATGGCGGTATGCATGAAGAAAATCCCCTCTCTCTGCCGGTCCAGCCGGCTCCAATTCGATGGCTGCTTATCCCAACGTCATGTTTCGGAGAGATTTCGCAAAATGCTCATTTGTGTTTCGAATCTGTTTCCACTGGTTAACAAACGCCAACCCCATTAGAGCCGTCGGTGGCCCGCCAGCGAGACCCTAGCAAGACCAAGGTCAGGAACATGGGTATCCGTCGCTAAACGAAAGTGCGAATTAGCAGTATTCGAAAGGACCGCCGCAGATCTCGAAACCGAACTGCAACAAAGCGAGGTTTCAAGCGGCATGATCCGGATACGGGCCGCAAGCAAAGTTGACGCAACGAAAACAGCCGGTAACGAACATGGGAACGAAATCGAACGCGCTGTCCTGGCTTTTCAGGATCAGCATCGCGGCAGCGGTCATCGGCGGCGTCGGCACGGTTGCCGGCACCCCGCTGACAAGCCTCGGCGCGATGACTTCAGGCGAGATTTCGACCCTGCACGCCGCACTGTTTTTCGCCACGGTCTGGATTGTTTCCAGCCTGCGCATCGCCCGGCTAAAGGCCCTCTGGCGGGTCGGCCTTAGGCTGACGGGTTTGCGCGGCGCCTCCGGCAACTTGCTGCCGAGAGGACCGAAGGCCCGCGCCGAGACGGGGGGTTCCGTGGGCGGCGCGGGCGCTTCGGGGGTATCCTGAAGCGACCCGCAACAAACCATTTTGGGGAATTGGTACGATGAAAACGAAATTTGCCGCTTCGGTGCTTTCCGCACTGCTTTACGCCCAGGGCCTGCTCGGCTTTGCCGGCCTTGCCACCGTGCTGCTCAGGGACCGCGCCCACGCTGGCGAGCTGACCATGGGCAGTGACATGCCGGTGGGTCCATCGCTTCTGCTGGTACGCTGAGCGCCAAGAGCGTCGGGGCCGGAGATGGAAAATCCGATGCCCGAAACCAGAGACTGCGTCAGTGCCCGGCAATCAGTCCGCGAATTGCCGCGGCGGATCGAACCGGTAGCCGGCGCCGCGTATGGTGGTGATGGTTTCGGTGTCGAGTTTGCGGCGCAGCCGCACGATGCGCGAATCGATCGAGCGATCGAAGGCATCGGCGTTTTCGGCAGGCGCCGCGGCGATGATGTCGTCGCGCGTCAAAACCTTGCGCGGACTGGCCAGGAACAGCCTGAGCAGCGCCACCTGACCGGGCGAAAGCTGTTCCTCCGTGCCGGAGCGATGCATGACCATCGCCGATCTCAGATCGACGGTCGCGTTCTCCAGCACGATCAGTTCCTGGGTGCCCCTGCCGCGGCGCGAAAGCAGGCCGCCGACACGGGCGGCCAGTTCACGGACATTGAGCGGGCTCTCGACGACGTCGGCCGCACCAAGCTCCAGCGCCAGCACCTTGTCGACAAGATCGGCCGGGCGGCAGATCAGAATGAAATCCGGTCCGCCCTCACCGCCTCCTCCTTGGCCGCCATAACGTCTGAGCAGGTCTCGCCCCTCCGCCTGGCTGAGGCTGTCGCCGACGACGACGACGTCGATGCCCTTTCCCGACAGCAGCGATTCGGCCTCCCAGGGCTGGCGTGCCTGATGCACGTCATGGCCGCGCCGTTCAAGATGGTCGGCGAGTTCGGTCGCGACCACTTCGGCTACCGAAACGAGCGCAATGACGGATCGTGCGGCCATGTTTTCCAACCGTTCCCTGGCAACCCCGATATGAGTGCTGGACATGATGTTTATACCCAATCTACTTTCCACTGAAAGTGGGAGCGAAAGCATCGTGCGGGCAAGAATTGTCATCGTCGAGGATGAGCCCGACCTGAGGGACGCTGTCGCCGAATACCTTGGCGCCGCCGGATATGACGTGGCCACCGCTGAAAGTGCGGCCGCCGCGCGCAGCCTCGTTGAAACGCAGTCGTTTCATCTTGCCATTCTCGACATCGCCATGCCCGGCGAGGACGGCCTCTCGCTTGGCCGCTGGCTGCGTTCGAAACTGCCGATCGGCATCATCTATGCGACCGCGGCCGGCACCGCGCTCGACCGCATTGTCGGGCTGGAACTCGGTGCCGACGACTACATCGTCAAGCCTTACGAATTGCGCGAGGTGCTGGCCAGGGTGCGCAGCGTGTTGCGCCGGGTTCCCCAGCCCAAAGAGCTGCAGGACAAGAGGGCCGGGGCGGATCGCCGTTCCGTTGCCTTCGGCCCCTTCCAGGCCGATCTCGACGGCAGGCTGGTCACCGGCGCCAATGGCGTGGTGATCGACATGGCCAAGAGCGAGTTCGACGTGCTGGAGATTTTCCTCACCCGCGCCAACCGGCTGCTGACCCGCGCCGCTATCTCCGAGGCGATCGGTTTCACCGAAGATCCGGAATCGTCACGCGCGGTCGACATTCGCATCATGCGGCTGCGCAAAAAGATCGAGGCCGATCCCGCCAATCCGAAATTCCTGCGCACGGTGCGCGGCGAGGGCTATATCTTCTCGCTGCCGGCCGGCGACGGCAACTGAGCACCGGGCCAGAAGGATGTGGTTGCTCGCCGGCCGAATTGGCGCGACTCCGGAATGACAGCACAAGATGATCGCTGAAGCAGCAAGCACCGATATGCAAGGGTTCCGGCAGGGCGCGGCGATGGCGGCCGTGCGCGTCGTTCGCCGGCTGCGCGAGGCCGGCGACTGGCAGCGCGAGATGGACGGCATACTGGAAACGCTCTGCCGGGCCATGGATTGCCAGCGCGGCATCCTGTTTCGCTTGCGCGAACTGCCCGGCCAGGGCTTCGCCCAATCCGTCGCCGCCTACTGGATCGACCCTCTTTTCGGCGGCGAACTGGCATCACCGACCGTCATCATGCAATCGATCGTCAATTCCGACCCGCTGCTGGAGCGGCTTGCCGAGGACGAGAGGCAAGGCAAGATCTTCGCCGGTCATACGCGCGACCTCGAAGGCTTCCTGAGGACCGATTTCGAGAAGCAGAACATCAAATCGTTCCTCTCGGTCTCGGTCTTCGCGCACGGCCATCTCTGGGGCACGCTGGCGGTCAATGACTGCATCAACGAGCGTGCATGGACCGACGAGGAAGAGGCGACGCTGCACATCATCGCGCTGGCCATCGGCGACGCCATAGAGCGCTCGCCCTCCGACGCCCACGCCAGCGAGGTCATTCGCCGCACCATGCTGCAGGCCTCGCTCGACGCCATTGTCGTCATCGACGAGACCGGCTCGATCATCGAATTCAATCCGGCCGCCGAGAAGATGTTCGGCTTCCAGCGCAGCGACATCCTCGGCAAGGACCTGCTCGATACGATCGTGCCGATCTACTACCGCAAGGGCTATGCCTCAGGAGCCGAATACATGTCCGGCCGCGGCGCGCCGATGGTCGGCCAGCGGCTCGAGACGGTGACCCAGAATGCCGCCGGCGAAGTGTTCCCGATCGAGCTGACGGCCACCGAGATGCGGGTTGCCGACCGCCGCCTGATCTTCGGCTCCATCCGCGACCTGCGCGACAAATTGCGCGCCGAGGAGGAAATCGGCCGGCAACGCGAGAAGCTGCACCAGAACGAGAAGATGGCGGCGATGGGTTCGTTGCTGGCCGGTGTGTCGCACGAGCTCAACAACCCGCTGGCCGTGGTTGTGGCGCAATCGACGCTGCTGCACGAATTCGCCTCCGATCCGCAAACCAAGGTGCGCGCCGAAAAGGTCCGCGCGGCCGCCGAGCGCTGCGGCCGCATCGTCAAGAGCTTCCTGTCGATGGTCCGCCTCCATCCCGCGGCACAAGCCGAGACCGACCTCAACCAGGTGATCCGGGCGGCACTTGAAGTGACCGCCTATGGCGCGCGCTCAAGCGGCATCATCATCGACACCGATTTCGCCGCAGGCCCGCTGCTGGCCATGGCCGACGCCGACCATGTGACGCAGGTGGCGGCCAATTTCCTCATCAACAGCCAGCACGCTTTGGCTGGCATTGCCGGCGACCGGCTGATCAAGGTGCGGACGTTCCGCAGCGACCGGGATCATCCCTGCTTCTCGGTCGAGGACAATGGGCCCGGCGTGCCGGAAGCGATCCGCGGCCGCATCTTCGAATCCTATTTCACCACCAAGCCGGTCGGCGTCGGCACCGGCATCGGCCTGTCGATCTCGAAATCGATCATCGAGCGGCACAATGGCAATGTCTGGTTCGAGGAAGTGCTCCCGAGAGGCGCGCGTTTCGTCGTCCAGCTGCCGGCCATCGTGGCCGGCCTCGCCACCGCCGGCGACAACCAGCCGCGATCGAGCGGCCTGCGCCATGCCTTGATCGTCGACGACGAGCCGGATGTCGCCGGGTCACTCTCCGACATCCTCGAACTGATGGGCATCAAGTCGCGGATCGTGCCGGTCTGGGAATCGGCCGCCGCCACCTTGAGCGGCCATATGCCGCCGGACATCGTTTTTTCGGACCTGCGCATGCCCGGCGTCAGCGGCATATCGATCTATCGTGAGCTGCTCGCCGAAAAGCCCGATTTGGCGCGGCGTTTCGTGCTGGTCACCGGAGACCTGATCGGTGCCAAAGCCGAAATCGAAGCCTTGCCGGCGCAGCAGCGACCGCAGATTCTGGAAAAGCCGTTCAGCACGCTGGATGTGCGCAGCGTGCTCTCCGCCATCGCCGAACAGGCGGCCTTGAAAGGATAAAAAAGAGGCTCCCGGGGGCGGGAGCCAAAAGGAGCGCACTGGAGGGCGCTCGGGGAGGTCAGAGCATGATCCACAAAACGGGAACGGTTTTCGGGACCATGCTTCGACGGAAATCAGAAAATATTCGGCGTGCCGGTCAACGGCGCGGCATTGGCGATCATGCGGATCGCGCGGCTTTTGTGTGTTCCGGACTGTTCGGCGATGGCGCGCAGGCAATCCATGCTCTCGGCACCCCAGGCCTGGCCCTTGCAGGCGAAGTCGGTCACCGGCACCGGCAGACGCGCGGTCCTGGTCGTCGTCTGCGCGCCGTCGATGAGATTGGCCGGCGGATTCAACGAAGCGAAGGCCGGCCCGATTGTCGGCGTGAACGCCATGCCGACGAAGGCGCAAGCAGCCAGCACCATGAACATCGCCATGGGGTGGTCGCTGGCCCGCTGGCGCAGCGCCAGTTTCGGACGGCGGTCATTGCGCTCTGGAGCCTGAAGGCGGCTCTCGCCGCGGATCGTCTGGATTTTCGCATGCATTACCTTCCCCTTCGCTGAGTTTCTTTTGGCGGTGAAATGAACTTATCCGCGCTTTGTAACGGTGATGGGGTGGCGAAGGGTTGGCACTGTAACGAATTCGAAACAGCATTTCGGGCGAAGTCGGGCAAAATCGGGCATGGCTTTGACGGCGCCGAGGGCTCGAGGCGCAACTTGACCGATCTTACCGAACAGTCTTTCGAAAAGATCAGGCTCAGCCCGGAGCTTGAAGCTCGGCAATGATCTTGTGCGCGGCGATGCGCCCGGCAATGATGGCGCCCTCGACATACCCCGGAAACGATGGCGAGAGTTCTGAAGAGGCGAGATACACCGGCGGTGCGCCGGCAAGGATCGTTCGCTCGGCGTCTGTCGCTGTAACATCGACAATAAGATCGCTGTACGCGCCGCCGCTCCAGCGATCTCCTGTCCAGTCACGCAAACTGAAATCGATGACGTCACCGGCATCCGGACCAAGGGCTGCCTCCAGCCGGCCGGTCACCTCCGCACGCAGTTCCGCCTCGCCGAGGTCGCGCCAACGCAGCGCGAGCGAGCCGCCGGCGAACACGACGAGCGCCGCATGCTCCGCATCCTTGCCGGCGTCGCAGGCAAACAGCCCCGGCGGCTCGAGCCACATCACCATGCCGCTCAAATCCCGCGGCCGCCAAAACGGTTTGGCATAGCGCACCAGGATCTTGATAGCCGCGCCGCTTTCCCAGGCGCCGAGCGCCCGCCCCAGTCCGGCCGGCAAAGCGGGGGCAATGGCGAGCTCCGTCACCGTCGCCGGCGGGACGGCCACCAGAACCGTGCGCGCCTCGACGGCACCCCCGGCCGAAACGACAAGAACACCTTGCGAACTGTGCTCGATGCGCGTGACCGGCTCGCTTAGCCGCAACTGATCGCCAAGGTCGCGGGCCAGATCGTCGGCCAGCGAATGCATGGTTTCGCGCACGAAATATTGCAGTTCCGTCACCTCGTTGGTGACCCGCCGGTCATTGTCGATCAAATACCAGAGAGGAATCTGGTCCAGCGCCATGCACCAGAGACCTTCGATCATCGAACGGAAAGCCATCCTTGCATCTGCCGAATCGTGCTGGCAGGCAAGCCAGTCGGCGACGGTCAGTCCGGCAATCGAGGCATCGTCCGGATCGATCCCGTTCATGCGCTCGCGGATCGCCATCGCGGCATGATAGGTCCGCTCTGCTCGTTGTGTGGACATCGTCGGCTGGGTGATGAAGTCGCCATCGACATAGGTTTCAACCAGCGTCTTGCCGCGCGCCTCGACCATGGCCATCAATTCCGGCATGTCCTCGCACAGGAACTGGCCGCCACTATCGATGCGTTCGCCAAGTCCGTTCAGTCGGGACTCGACGCGTCCGCCGACGCGGTCGCGTGCTTCGAGCAGGATGAAATCGATGCCGGCCTTCTTCATCTCAAGCGCCGCCGACAGGCCGGTGAAACCCGCACCGACGATGACGACATCGGTTCGCTCGAATTCGCCGCCCTCATCCGTGAAGGTCTTCAGCATTGCCGGCTATCACCCAATCGTATCCGGCTTCCACCGACGAACTATGTCCTTGTCGACATATGCCGGCGGGCCGAACACACCATGCCGCAGGCTGTCTCTAACCTATCGTTTTCTCGAGCATATTGAGCCAGTTGCGATAGGCGATTTTTTCGATCAGCGCGCGGCCGAAACCGCGTGCCGCCAATGCATCGATCAGCTTCGGCAGGCCGGCGACATCGCCGATGACGGCCGGGATCATGGCGCCGTCGAAATCGGAGCCAAGACCAACGCCGTCCTCACCCAGCGCCTGCAGCAGCGAATCGATATGGCGCACCATGATATCGAGGCTGGTGTCGGCATTCATGCGACCGTCCTCGCGCAGGAAGCCGGTTGCGAAGTTCAGCCCGACCATGCCGCCGGTTTCGCGGATCGCGCCGAGCTGCCAGTCGGTCAAGTTACGCGAATGGCCGCAGATCGCGTGCACGTTGGAATGGGTCGCCACCAGCGGCGCATCGCTGAGCGCGGCTACATCGCGAAAGCCCTTCTCGTTGAGATGCGACAGGTCGATCATGATCTTCAACTGGTTGCAGGCCTTGACCAGCGCCTTGCCGGCATCGGTCAGGCCAGGGCCGGTGTCGGGCGAAGACGGGAAGCGGAACGGCACGCCGTGGCCAAAGGCGTTCGGACGGCTCCAGACGATGCCGAGCGAGCGCAGGCCGGCTTCATGCAGCACGTCGAGCATGGTGAGCTCGGGATCGATCGCCTCGACCCCTTCGATGTGGAACACCGCCGCGATCGACCCTTGCGCCATGGCGTTGCGCACATCGCCGGCGCTGCGGCAGACGGTGAGCGCTCCGGCCCGTTCCAGCCTGAACAGGATCGAGGCCATCGCGATGGTCGAGGTCAGCGCCTCATCGCGGGGAACCTCGGGCGGCAGCGGTTCTGCGGCGCCCGGCGCCAGGGGCACGGCGCCGCGCCTGGATTTCTCGACAGGCGGCGGAAAGATGGCGAACATGCCCCCGGCGAAGCCGCCGGCTTTCGCGCGTGGCAGGTCGATATGGCCGCCCGATTTCCCCTCGATGAACAGTTTTTCGACGTCCGTGTCTTTCGACTGATGGAGCCTGAGCAACGTATCGTTGTGGCCGTCGAAGACGGGAACGAGATCGGTTTCGGTCATTTGGGGGATCATTCGGTTCGTTTGTCGGCGCGGCTAAGATATATCCTATCTACTTAGGCAGGATGCGCCACCCGCGCAAATGCCAAAGCCGCCCCGGTGGGATGGCAGCCGCTTGCCGCGCCGTTTCCAAGCAACGAATCCCTACCGCTTCAGCACGTCGGCCCATTCCTGATGGCGGCGGAACTGGGCGTTGGCGAACGGGCAGAGCGGGATGATCTTCTTGCCCGCCGCACGCGCATCCTCGACGGCGCGGGTGACGAGCCGAAGCCCGGCACCCTGGCCGCGAAAGACGTCCGGCACTTCGGTGTGGTCGATGATGATCTGGTGCTCACCGATCTTGGTGAAAGTCATCTCGGCCTCGGCGCCATCGGGTCCACGCAGGACGTAGCGGCCCTTGGAACCGCGATCCTCAAGTTCGATCTCAGGCAGTTGGTCAGGCATTGCTATGCTCCTTGGGCAGTATCGGCAAAGAACCGCCGTGCCGCCTCGATCTCGTTTGGCCGCACCTCGTGCCCGCCATCGTGCCATTCCACTGTGACATCGGCGCCGTCGGCACGCAAATAGGCCTCGAGCCGCGTGGTCAGGTTCGGCGGGCAGATCGGATCGCGCTTGCCGGCGGTCACCAGGATATGGCGGCCGGCGAGGCTGCCCTTGACCTCGGGTTCGAACGGGATCAGCGGATGCATCAGCACCGACGCGTCGAACAGCGCTGGAACCACGAACACCACCGAGGCCAGGACATTGGCGCCGTTGGAATAGCCGAGACCCAGCACGGCCGATGGCTTCGCTGCTTCAACATGGGCCTTGACGAAGCCCGCCATCTTGGTCGTCGCCCGCGCCAGGTCGTCCATATCGTAGATGCCCTCGGCGGCGCGGCGAAAGAAGCGCGCGGCACCTTGTTCCGACACATCACCGCGCGGCGAGACGATGGTTGCCTGGGGCGCGAGATCGCGCCCCAGCGACAAAAGCTGATTCTCATCGCCTCCCGTGCCATGGAAGACGAACAGCAATGGACCGCCCGGCGAACCGGGCAGCACCTTGTGGATGTAAGCGTCCTTGCTCATGGCCTCAGCCTTCCAACTTCTGCAGATGCTGTTCGAGATAGGGCCGCAGGTGCTGGTGCTGCGTCGGCAGCTTCAGCGCCTCGCCCAGATGAGCGGTATCCTCGTCGCGATCGAAACCCGGCTCGTTGGTGGCGACTTCGAACAGCACGCCACCCGGTGTGCGGAAATAGATCGCCCAGAAGTAGTCGCGGTCGATCACCGGCGTCACCCCATAGCCGGTGTCCATCAACGCCTTGCGTACTTCCAGCTGCCTGGCGCGGTTCTCGACCGCGAAGGCGACGTGATGGACGGAGCCGGCGCCGAGATCGGCGAAGGCAGTGCTCGGCAGCGATTCGATGTCGATGACATCGGCGCCATTGCCGTTCTTCACCGCCAGCCGCCTGAGATTGCCGGACTTGTCGACTTCCTCATAGCCCATGAACTTCAGCAGCTCTTCCGTGGCGCCGCCATCTTTCAGCCTGAGCGACACGGAATGAAAGCCTCGGATCGCCTCATCCGTGGGAACGCCGCCTTTCGACCAGGGTGCTCTGCTGTCGCTCTTGCACTCGACCAGCGCGAAGCCGTCACCATCCGGTCCGGCAAAAGCCAGGCGCTTCTCACCGAAGGTTTCTTCGCGCGAGAGGCCGGTGACGCCCTCATCGGCAAAGCGTTTTTCCCAATAGCCAAGCGTGCCTTCCGGCACCGAGTAGACGGTGGTTCCGACTTCCCCGACCCCATGCCGGCCCTTGCCGATGTCGGGGAAGGGGAAATAGGTCATCACCGAACCCGGCGTACCGGCCTCGTCACCGTAATAAAGGTGGTAAACATCGGGCGCGTCGAAATTGACGGTCTTCTTGACCCGGCGCTGACCGAGTTTCCTGGTGAAGAAATCGTTGTTCTGGCGGGCATCCCTGGCCATCGACGTGACGTGATGCAGGCCCTTGATCTGGTCGAGCATTGTCTTGCTCCTTCCCTTGGTACATGTGCGGCCCTCGCCGCTGTCCACGCCAATATGAGGACCAGGGCAGTTTCCGCAAAGGCGGCAAACACAGAATGGACTGTGTCATAAAAGTGAACGATGAAACAAGGTTCGTTCACCAATTGGCTCGCAGGTCAGACTTGCGCCATGGCCAGAATTCGGTTCCATAAACGGCGTTCGACATCCTGGGACAAAGGTATCGTGAGTGACTGGAAAAGCCAGGCGGCCTAACATTCTCCTGATCACATGCGACCAGTGGCGCGGCGATTGTCTGTCCGCCGCCGGTCATCCGGTCGTGCGAACGCCGAATGCCGACGCTTTGGCCGCGGAGGGCGTGCTGTTCAAGCGGCATTATGGCGGCGCGGCGCCCTGCTCGCCCGCCCGCGCCTGCCTCTATACCGGCCTCTACCAGATGAACAACCGCGTCTGCCGCAATGGCACGCCGCTCGACGCTCGCCACGGCAACATTGCGCTTTCGGCTCGCGCCCTGGGCTATGATCCGACGCTGTTCGGCTACACCGATGTGTCGCTCGATCCGCGCCTGCTGGCGCCGGGCGATCCGCGGCTGCAAAGCTATGAAGGCGTGCTGCCGGGCTTTACGGTGCGCCAGTTGCTGCCCGAGCATCAGAAGCAATGGCTATCCTGGCTGGAGCTGCAAGGTGTCGACGCCAGCGCCGGATCTCCCGACATCCATCGCCCGGTGGCCGACGGCGCGGTCGGGACCACTGTCGGCAACGCGCCGCCCGTCTACTCCGGGCAGCAAACCCCGGCGGCCTTCCTGACCGGCGAATTCGCGCGTTGGCTTGGCGAACAGGAGCACGCCGCGCCGTGGTTCGCGCATGTTTCCTTCATCAGCCCGCACCCGCCCTTCATAGTGCCGGAGCCCTACAACACAATGTACGATCCGGCTGACGGCCCGGCCTTCCGGCGCGCGGCAAGCTGGCAGGAGGAGGCGGAAAACCATCCCTATCTAGCCTATGATCTCGGCCGGCAGAAACAGATGAAATTTCGCCCCGAAGCCAGAGGCAAGGTGCACGACTGGAGCGAAGACGATTTTCGCGTCCTCCGCGCGATCTATTACGGCATGATTTCCGAGGTCGACGCCCAGCTCGGCCGCATCTGGCAAGCGGTCAAGGCGGCCGGCGCGTGGGACGACACCATCATCGTGCTGACCTCGGACCATGCCGAGATGATGGGCGACCATTTCATGCTGGGCAAGGGCGGCTATTTCGACGGCAGCTACCACATTCCGCTGATCATCCACGATCCGCGCCACGGCAAGGCGGCCGGCGGCAAGGTCGACAGCTTCACGGAAGCGGTCGACATTTTGCCGACGTTTCTCGACCTGCTCGGCGAAGAGCCCGCGCCGCATCTCGACGGCAGGTCGCTGAAGCCGTTCCTGAGCGGGGAAACCCCTGCGGCGTGGCGCGATGCCGCGCATTGGGAGTTCGATTTCCGCTCGGTTGCCGCGGGCGAGGCCGAACGCCATTTCGGCATCGCCTCACGCCAATGTAATCTCGCCGTTATCCGCACGGAGCGTTTCAAATATGTGCATTTCGGCGGCAACCTGCCGCCGCTGCTGTTCGATCTGGAAAACGATCCGGACGAATTGGACAACCTCGCGGCCGACCCCAGCCATCTCGCCGTGCGGCTGGAATTCGCCGAACGACTGCTCGCCTGGCGGGCCGAACATCTCGATCAATCGCTGGCACTGGCCGAATTGACCGAGAACGGCCTCGTCGGCCACGCCGCTGGCCTGCCTCCACGCCACACATGAACACAGGCCCGCATCGTTGCCGGCGCGGGCCTGTATCCGACTGGGTGGAAACTACCTGACGATCATGCGCTGCTGATCGCGCTTCTCGGCATAGCTGCCCTTGTCATAGGCGGTTTGTGCCTCGAGCTGTTCCTTGGTGAAGGTCGTGTACAGGTATTTGTTGCCCGCCTTGTCGGTCATGAATTTGAGATTATCCATGCCGACCGCGACTTCCTTCTCGCCAAGGCCGAGGAAGCCACCGACATCGACGATCACCGCATCGGCCTTCTTGTCGGGCGCAAGCACGACATCGCCGATCTCGCCGACCTTGGCGTCGTTGGCGCCATAGACAGTCGTGCCCTTGAGGTCATCGGCGCGAATCTCACCAACCGGCATCTCGGTCAGCGTCGACTTGTCGATGGCTGCGGTCTTTGTCTGGTCCGGAGCCGAGGCATCGGGGGTCGTGGGCGCCGGAGCCTGTGCCGTCTTGTCGGACGGAGCGACGGCAGGGGCTGCGGCGGGCGCGACTGCTGCCGGCGCATTCGAAGCCGTCGTTGCCGGCGCCGGGTCATAGGCCTTGCGGTTGAAATCCGGCTGCGCCTGCAATTCTTCCTTGGTGGTCTGGGCGACCAGCCAGCGGTCGCCATTCTTCTCGGCCCACTGCGCCTTCGAGAAGTCATAGGTGACGTTCTTGGCGCCAAGGCCTAGGAAACCGCCGACGCCGATGACCAAGTACTGCGCCTTGCCATCCTTGGTCAGCACAATGTCGTTGACGTCGCCGATGTTCTGGGCGTCATCGCCGGTGCCGTTGTAGACGTTTTCCCCGATGATGTTGGTGGCGAGATTGCCGTCGGCGCGCTTGACTGGTTCTGCCGAAGCGGCGTTCATGTCGACAGGCTTTTGCGCTGTGTCCGTCGTCGCGGGTGCTGCCGGCGCTGTTGCGTCGGTCGATGCCGCAGGTGCTGGGGTCGGGCTGTAAGGCTTTTTATCGAATTCTGCCTGCGCCGTCAGTTCGTCCTTGGTCGTCTGGGCCACCAACCAGCGGTCGCCATTCTTTTCGGCCCACTGCAGCTTGCCGTAGTCGAAAGCAACGCTTTTGGCGCCGACACCCAGAAAACCGCCGACGTCGATGACAACGGATTTCGCCTGCCCATCCTTGTCGAACACGACGTCGCTGACCTTGCCGATGTTTTCGGCATCGTCGCCGGTGCCGTTGTAGACGGACTCACCGATGATGTTGGTGACGATGCTGCCCTCTGCGCGTGCCACAGGAGCGGCGGCGGGCTCCTGGACGGCGGGCGTGGCAGGCGCCGTATTTGTTGCGTTCTGCGCATAGGCGCCGGTCGCGACAAGGGTTGCGAGCGCCGTCGTGGCTAAAAGATTGCGGATCATGGTAGTCTCTCCTCGTGCCTGATCTCATGCGCCGCGTCTTCCTTGGGGAACGCGGCATCTACAGGTTCACAACGTCGTGACCGGGTCAGTTGTTCCGACAAAGCGCTGCGGTCCGGGAACGAAACCACGGAAATTATTGAGCCGCTGGGGTAGTCACCCCGTGGCAAGAGGAACCTTTCTGTCGACGCCGCGTTTCAGCCGTTGGCTGGGTATATCCCGGCCGCCTTTTGGCTGACCTGGTGGAGCGGGGCATGAGATTTGCAGCGGTGCTGAACCGGGACGGCGGCACTTTGCGCACCACCGACCTCGCCGCTTTCTCCGACAGGATGCATCAGACGTTGGAAACGGCAGGCCACTCGCTCAGCATCGAAATTGTCGCCGGCAAGGATGTGGTGGAGACGCTGGACAACGCAGCTTCGCGTCGCTCGGTCGACATCGTGCTGGCGGGTGGCGGCGACGGGACCATTTCCGCCGCGGCCGCCCGACTGATGGGCACGAAGAAGGCGCTTGCCATATTGCCAGCCGGCACCATGAACCTGTTCGCACGCGGGTTGGGCATTCCGCAGTCGCTCGACGGGGCGCTGAAATCCTTCGCCGACGGCGAAATCATTGCTGTCGATGTGGCGACGGCCAATGGCCAACCTTTCGTGCACCAGTTCTCGATCGGCATGCACGCGAAGATGGTGCAACTGCGCCAGAAGATGGAGTTCGGTTCGCGGTTGGGAAAGATCCGCGCCTCGGCCAAGGCGGCTTGGGCAACGATCAACAATCCACCTGCGATGAATGTGACGCTCAGCATCGGCGATGCCGAAATGGCGGCACGCATCACCGGCATCGGCATCACCAACAACTTATTCGGCGAAGGCCATCTGCCTTATGCCGACAATCCTGCGGGCGGCGTGCTCGGTGTCTATGTCACGGTGGCGAAGCAGCGCGCCGAACTGGTCAAGTTCTTCTTCAACATGGCGCGCGGCAAATGGCGCGACAACGAACATGTCGAAATCCACCAGACAAACAGAACGGTGCTGAAAATCCATTCGGGCAGCCGCAAATTTCGCGCCGTCATGGACGGCGAACTGGTCAGGCTTGACCGTGAAACGGTAATCGAGATCCAGCCTGGCGCACTGAATGTATTGGTTCCGGCGAGCGTGGCCCAGTCGAGAGCCGCCTGATGAGGTGCGACGCAACGGACAGACCGGCTTTACCCGGCAGGAGCCTGCTCGGTGGTGTTGGGCGGTGTGGGGACATGCTGTTCATCGCTGTTAGGCGCCTTGATCAACACACCATAGATCTCGGCAATGCCCCATGCAGCAAACACCAGAAGCAGTGCGGCGATCAGGATCCGAAATCCATGCCAGCCCCATCGCCCCTGCCGCGCCTTGTTTTCTGGAATGATCTTGGCCATGCTCGATCCCTGTCTCATTCTGCACCAACTGGCGCGCCCGGCGAATCATGGTCGGGTAACGGTTCCTCGCTAGGATGGTTCCGGAAAAGCGTGCTGGCCTTGCACCAGCGCAAGCATGCGGCGACGAAGACCGGGACGAGGCAATTGGGGTGATTGGCAAGACGCAAACAGCACCCGATCTGCCGGCCGAAGTTGCGCTAGCAGTCATGGATGTCGACCGGCTGGCCGTGCTACACGGATTGGAGATGCTGGATACGGCGGCCGACCCCGATTTCGACCGCGTCAGCAGCCTTGCCGCAACGGTGATGCAGGTGCCGATGGCCCTGGTCACACTCGTCGACCTTGAACGACATTGGT
This sequence comes from Mesorhizobium sp. AD1-1, assembly GCF_020164655.1. Lineage (NCBI taxonomy): Bacteria > Pseudomonadati > Pseudomonadota > Alphaproteobacteria > Hyphomicrobiales > Phyllobacteriaceae > Mesorhizobium > Mesorhizobium sp. AD1-1. Next base: position 89,649 of record NZ_JAIUGP010000005.1, on the reverse strand, counting down.
TCAAATCCTGCTTCGGCCTGGACGAGACCGAAACCGCGACCAACGTCTCCTTCTGCGCCCATGCGATTGCCGCAGGCGACGAGCCGATGGTGGTCGTGGATGCAACGGCGGACCCCCGTTTCAAGACCAACCCGCTGGTCACCGGAAAGCACCATGTCCGCTTCTATGCCGGCGCGCCGATGATCGTGGCAGGTGCCCGCATCGGCACGCTGTGCGTGCTCGACCGCGAGCCGCATGGTTTTCCATCCCGAGCCGAGCTCGACCAGTTGAAGGCGCTCGCCGGCCTCGCCGCCAGCCTGTTCACCCTAAAGGACGCAACCCGCAGCGGCGCGATCGCCGAGGCCGCACTTGCGCGCGAGGAAAAACGACGCGCCATCGCACTCGATGCGGCCTCGCTCGCCAGCTGGGCATGGGATATCCGCACCGATGTCATCGAATGCGACACATTGATGTCGGAGCTGTTCAACCTGCCGCGCTCCAACCGGCTGCGCGCACGCGACATCCTCACCGCCATCGATCCGCGCGACGTCTACCAGACCGAAACCCGCTTTCGCGACGCCTTGACCGGCAGCGACGACTATTTCGGCGAATACCGGGTGAAGGGCTTTCACCCGCCGCGCTGGCTCGCCACGCGCGGCCGTGTGATCGAGCGTGACGGCGACGGCAAGCCGACATTGATCTTCGGCGTCAATTACGACATCTCCGAGCGCAAGCTCGGCGACGAACGGCAACGGCTGCTGCTGCGTGAACTCAACCATCGCGTCAAGAACACTCTGGCGACCGTCCAGGCGCTGGCAACCCAGACCGTGCGCCATGCCCGCCAGCCAAGCCAGTTCCTCGAGGCCTTCGGCGCCAGGCTTCAGGCCTTGGGCATCGCCCACAATCTGTTGTCGGACCGCGAGTGGCGTGGCATCGGCATCAGTGAACTCGTCCAGATCGAGGTCAGACCTTTCGAAACGGCCGAGCAGCCGCGCATGACGATCTCCGGCGACGACCTGCTGCTGTCGCCCGACCAGGCCGTCGGGCTTGGCCTGATCCTGCATGAACTCGCCAGCAACGCGCTGAAATATGGCTCGCTGTCGGTGCCGTCAGGCAGGGTCGACCTCGGCTGGAGGACGCAAGGCAGGAAGGATGCCCGGCGTCTTGTGCTGACCTGGCGCGAAAGCGGCGGGCCGCAAGTCGCTCCGCCGGATCGGCAAGGCTTCGGCTCTATCCTCATTCGCCGCAGCCTGGCCAAGGTTATTTCCAGCGAAGTGACCCATGAATTCCGGCCGGAAGGCGTGTTTGCCGAAATATCGATGCCCCTGGAAGAGCTGTCGAAGTGATCTCCCAACAGCTCTACGTCCGCTCGCTCTCATCCGGATCGTCGGATTTCACATTCTCGCGGTAGATGGCGTAGGCCGCGAGCGCCACGGCCGGCCCCAGAATGGCGCCGAGACCGCCTTTTCCCTTGAGCAGGCTCGGCAGCACGGCGAGTGCGGCGGTGACGCCGATCGCCTTCATGTCGGCATTGTGGCGCTGCGCCCGGCGCCGGGCGCGCGAACCTGCGGATATCCGGTAGATCAGCAGGATAAGTCCGCCGAGCACCAGGAAACCGGCGCCAAACCCCAGCGCGGCGGCAAGCGACCCGTAGCGCATCGCCGTCCAGATATAGGCGGCCCCGACCAGAAAGCCGAGACCGCAAAGCGCAGCGGCCATGGCGATCACATAGACGATTGCCGCCGTGCGCGCCCGATGAACGGCGGCCACGGTTTCCCCCGAGGCGAGGCCCGAGATCAGGGTTGCCAACATTCCCATCTGTAGCGCGACTAGCGACGCGCGATGAGCGCGAAAAGGAAGCCGACGCCAGCGGCGATTGCCAGTGACGTCACCGGCTTTTCACGCACGCTTGCCATCATCTGCGCTTCGATGTCCTTGGCATTGCTGCGCAAGCTGTCAAAGGCTGCTTCGCCCTGCGCGCGCAACTGCTCGACCCCTTCTGTCGCTGCACGGCGCGCGGTGCCATAGCCATGCTCGCCGGTCTTGGCCAGTTGTTTGGTGAGCTTGTCGATGTCGGCCTTCAACTGCCTGATGTCGGCTTCCAGGTCCGCATTTGCACGGGCGTCGGTTGCGGTCTTTCCTGCGGCAGTGGCCATGGCTTAACTCCTTGTGATTGCTCGGTTTCAAACGCGCTGCGCGCCTCATGGTTCCGGCACTGCGGACAAAGTAGCCGAAAACGCATCGGCGCGCACCCGATCCGCCGGCTTCGCAAAAAGACGCTTCCTCAGATTAGTGGCCGGCGCGCCTCGCCCAGCCCTTCCCAGCCGGCGAGCCGCTTGAGCCCTTCATTGTCGGAGACCGCGCAGCCGCCGTCGCGCCAGACGATCAGCTTGCGATCCATCAGCTTGCGGATCGTCTTGTTGGTGTGAACCAGCGACAGGCCGAGCGTATCGGCAATGTGCTGCTGCGTGATCGGTATCTGGACGGATTGGCTGCCATTCAGTCCGACGACCTTGGCCCGGCTACCGATGAAGGCGATGAGATAGGCGGCGCGCTCGATCGCACTGCGGCGCCCGAGGCTGAGCAGATTCTCGTCCAGCATCCGCTCCTCGCGCGATGCGATCCAGGTGATGTCGTAGGCCAGCCCGGGATGATTGCGGTACAGCTCGTGCAGATATTCGCGCTCGAAAACACACAGCAGCATCGGTGAGAGTGCCTCGACGGAATGCTGCATCTCGCCCATCACACTGCCTTGCAGGCCGATCAGATCGCCGGGCATGAGATAATTGAGGATCTGGCGACGGCCATCCCGCAGCAGCTTGTAGCGAAACGCCCAGCCGGAGAGCACGGTGTAGAGATGGGCGCTATGGCTTCCCTCCACCAGCACCGTGTCGCCCTTGTCGACCGCGAGTTCACCCTTCTTGAATTTGCTGATGAAGGCCAGCTCCTGTTTTTCGAAGTCGCGGAAAACCGGCAACGGCCGCAATGGGCAGTTCTCGCAGGGATATTGGCGGCTGGAGAAAGCGTTATTGTTCTGGACTGACATTTCGCCCCCTTCGAAAGCCCGCTCGACCCCCTTCGAAAGCCGCTCTTGGAGAGCCGCGTTTCAACGCGTTGCAAGGATTGAGGTTCCGCCCGCTGGCCACATGTCTTTTTTAAATGACAGCAAGCCAATTAGCGATCATGACTCCGGCGTTTCAAGGAGTCTTTGCCTGTGCCCACATTGCTTGACGGATTGCGGATTCTCGTTTTGGAGGACGAATTTCTCATCGCCATGGATGTCGAGCAACTTTGCCGCGATCATGGCGCCGATGAGGTGGTGATCGCCCGTGACCTGACCGAGGTCGATGGCCGGGAAGTCGCCACGCGATTCGATGCAGCCATTGTCGACTTGATGCTGGGCGGCGCCTCGACGATCGATTTCGCTTCCGGGCTGCGCGCGGCAGGCATACCTTTCGTGTTTGCGTCCGGCTATTCGGATGCCGATGAAATCAAGGCATCGTTTCCGGGCGTCAGGCTGGTTGGCAAACCCTATTCAGGCGAAGACCTGGTGCAAGCGGTCGCGGCGGCCTGCGGACGCGCTTGAGACACGATCGCGATCAGCTCGCCGGCGAACTCGTTACCTGGGCCGAAATCGCGTCCGGACCATACTCGTCCTCACCTGATATTTTCAGGATCTCCTGCAAGCGGGTACGGGCTCGGCTGACGCGGCTCTTGATCGTCCCCACCGCGCAGCCGCAGATCTCCGCGGCCTCCTCGTAGGAGAAACCAGATGCGCCGATGAGGATGATGGCTTCGCGTTGGTCCTCCGGCAATTGCTCCAGCGCCCCGCGAAAGTCCTTAAGGTCGAGTTGGCCGTGCTGGGCCGGATGAACGGCAAGCCTGGCCGTCATGATACCGTCGCTGTCCTGCACTTCGCGCCCGCGCTTGCGCATTTGCGAATAGAACTCGTTGCGCAGGATGGTGAAAAGCCAGGCCTTGAGATTGGTGCCGGGCTGGAAGCTCTCATGCTTGTCCCAAGCCTTGACGAGTGTTTCCTGGACGAGGTCGTCGGCTTTATCGGCATTTTGCGTCAGCGACACGGCAAACGCGCGCAGACTTGGGATTGCCCCAAGCAGATCAGTCTTGAAGCCTTGTGAGACCGCGGCCATGCCTCAGTCCTTCTTCTGTGCGGGTTCAGCCTGTTCCAGTTGGCTAAGCAACTGCGAAAAGCGATCCGGCACATCGTCGGAGACCAGCGCGTCGTAATATTGTTTGAGTTTGCGTCCGATTTCGGAATTCGGCCCAAGAGCGTCACCAGAACCGTTCCGGCGCCTGCTCTCGGCGCCAGTCAGAATATCTTTCGTCATATCCTTCATTTTGCCCTTGTATTCCCAGCGCTCAAGCCGCTCTTACCGTACTCAACACAACGCAAGCGGCGCCCTCGTCTGGTTGCCCATCCCCACCACAAACGCCACTCCCCGGCTTTTGTTCCGTCGAGGTGGAACTTTTTCAAAAAATCCGCGTTATCAGGGCTTGCAGTCAGCTTGACCTGCTACGCAATCGCGTCATTCTGAGGGAGACGTCTTACCATGAGCTTATCCGCCACCATCGCACCACATCTGCCCTTCCTGCGCCGTTTCTCGCGGGCTGTTTCCGGGTCGCAAGAGAGTGGTGACGCGCTGGTCGCTGCGATGCTTGAAGCCATCATCGCCGATATCGAGATATTTCCCGAAGCATCGAGCGACCGCATCGCGTTGTACAAGGTTTTCGCCAAGCTTTTCACATCGGTCGCCATCCGCGTTCCACAGGAACAGGCGCAATCGGCGTGGGAACAGCGCACCGCCGCCAATCTGAATGCGATTGCACCACGGCCCCGTCAGGCCTTCCTGCTCGTGGCGGTCGAAGGCTTCAGCGAGGAGGAAGCGGCTGAGATCCTTGACGTCGGTGACCAGGAGTTTTCAGAGTTGCTTGCCCAGGCGAGCAACGAGATATCCCGTCAGGTGGCAACCGACGTTCTGATCATCGAGGATGAACCGCTGATCGCCATGGATATCGAAGAAATGGTCGAGAGCCTCGGGCACCGCGTCGTTGGAACGGCGCGCACCCATGCCGAGGCAGTGATGATGTTCGGCAAGACGCGGCCGAAGATGGTGCTGGCCGACATCCAGCTTGCCGACGGCAGTTCCGGCATCGAGGCCGTGAACGAAATCCTGTCATCGACGTCGGTGCCGGTCATCTTCATCACCGCCTTCCCCGAGCGCCTGTTGACTGGTGAACGACCGGAACCGGCCTTCCTGGTCACCAAGCCGTTCAATCCCGACATGGTCAAGGCGCTGATCAGCCAGGCACTGTTCTTTGACCGGCAGGCGAAAGCCGCCGCATAGTCGGGAATTGGGAGTGAGAAATTGACGAACCCAAGGCGATAGCCTCGCTCCCGAATCTCTCCAGATGATCAATTCGTCACTTCGTGCCGCCTGATGCACCCGGGCGGCGACGGTGAATTCCTGCGGTTCCGCTCGAACGATTTGCAAGCACGGTCTTTTTCGGCAAAGGGTGGGAACAAACCGCAACCACCCACGTTTTCATCGCACCATTCGAAGGAGATGGATCATGCTTTACTGGGCGCTCGTATTTCTCGTCGTTGCCATCATCGCCGGCGCGCTTGGTTTCGGCGGCATCGCCGGTACCTCCGCCGGCATAGCGCAGATATTGTTTTTCATCTTCCTCGCCTTCCTGGTCATTTCGCTTCTTGCGGGCCTGTTCAAACGGGCTTCGTAAGGGCGGACGGCCGAACACTGGAAGCCGCACCCCTCAAACGGTTTCCAGCCACCGCCGGGCGGTGTCCCTCAAAGGACGCCGTCCGGCGGACCGTTTTTGGCGGCGGGTTTTCCGGAAACCTGTTTGGAACCCATTCAACGATGAGCCGTTCAGCCTGAATTGGGTGGACAGATTGGCCGATGGGTTCCAGGACCGGAAACAGGAAAGACGCCGTGCAAAGCGATGAAGTCATCGCCCTCCATCCCGCCGACAGCGGCATGCAGCTCGGCCGTGCTCTTCTTCACGCGTTGCACAATGCCGGCATTTCCGTTCTCTACCAGGATCGCGAGATGAAAACCGTATGGGCGCGCAACATGCGTGCGCCTTGGGTTTCGGACACCGCCGACAGCATCGGCATCCTGCCGGAGGCGCAGGCCGACCGCATCGGCGCGGCCAAGCGCGACGTCATTGCATCCGGCAACCCCCAACGTCTCGAGATCAGCGTTCCCGTCGAGGATGGCAGCCGCTGGTTCGAGGTGTGGATCGATGCCGATCACGGCGATGGTGGCACCGTGCAAGGCGTCGTCACCACGATGGTCGAGACGACGGAGCAGAAGCGCCGCGAGCAGACCCTGACGACGCTGTTGCGAGAGGTGAGCCATCGCTCCAAAAACCTGCTGGCGATCATCCAGAGCATAGCCACCCAGACCGGCCGCTACTCCGACAGCATCGGCGATTTCCTGACACGCTTTCGCGGCCGGCTGCAATCGCTGGCCTCGTCCCAGGATCTCGTGACCTCTTCCAACTGGCGGGGTGCAGCACTTCGCGAGCTCGTGTCGGGCCAGGTTGGCCGCTATGGCGGCGATCCGGTTCGGAGCCTGAGGTTTCAGGGGGCAAACCCCTATCTCAATCCCAACGCTGCCTTGCATATCGGCCTTGCGATGCATGAACTCGCCGTCAATTCGGTGAGCTACGGCGCCCTGTCGCGGCCCGGCGGGTACGTCAATGTTACAGCCAACCTGACCGCCGACGACACGGGAACCTCCCTGTCCCTGACATGGGCGGAGGCAATCGGCGCCAGTGATGTCAGGCGTAGCGAGAAGCGCTTCGGAAGCGTCGCACTCGAACGGGTCGTGCCGGCGTCACTGAACGGAACGGCGACGCTCGAAATCGCGGCTGGCCGCCTTGAATACCGCCTTGTCGTTCCGCACGGCAATTTCGAGACGGATTGAGCGACCTTCCTTAACCCGCCGTTCACCATAAAAGCAGATGCTGTTTTTCCCAGATACCGCTGGAACTTGTTGCATCACCGAACATTTCCGCAGCAGGATTTGCAGTATGGTGGGAGGAATGCCTTGACGGTTGCCGACATGAACAGACTGGAGCAGGCCGCCCGGATTTCCATGGGCGAGTTTGAGGACTCCGAGGCTTCCGCGCCACCGCTGGCTCCTGTTCCCAACGGAGCTTTGCGCCTTGTTGCGCTGGCCTTGGTGGCGGTGATCATGGCGGTCGCCCTGCACCAACTGGTCTACTAGGCCACCTCGTTTCGGCCGGTGGCCGAATCGGCTGTAGCGCCATCTTATTTCCCCGGCCGATCAAGCCAGCCAGGAACTTTGGCGAATATAGACCGTTACTATGGCGAGAGGACTTCTCGCCATGGAACATATCGCTGCATTGTTGCTGGTCATCGGTTGCTCGAACACGATGGCCGACTGCCGTGAACTCCAGGTGCCCGTAAGCGTTTTCGCGACGGCCGAGCAATGCGTGGCCGAACGCCCATTCGTCTTGGGCGACGTGCAAGGGCAGGCTGACCACATCGTCGCCAAATGCCTTGCGGTCGATCCGGCGCTTGAGGACGACTATGATCAGATCGTCTGGAATGTGCGCGCCGATGGTACGCTTGACGCGTCTTTGGCAATTTCCAGCCTGGTAATGGCATCGAACACGATACGCCCAGAAAAAGACTATCTTCACCAACAATAGATTGCAGCAGCAAAGGCCGTCATTTCATGCTAAATGGCGGCTGGAGCTTACTAAAGTGAGGACACAAAGTGAGGAGTGACTCTATGCGGAAGATGATTATTGCCCTGGTTGCGGTGGTCGCGGTCAGCGGCTGCACCTCGACTGAGAAGGACGTGGTTGGCGGCGGCTTGATCGGCGCCGGTGTCGGCGGCTTGGTCGGCGGCGGTAAGGGCGCGCTGATCGGCGCGGCCGTGGGTGCCGGTTCCGGCCTGCTGGTGCGCAACCTGCGCAACGGCTATTGCCAATATCGCGATCATCGCGGCCGGATCTACACGGCTCGCTGCAACTAATTCGGCGATAATCGAAACGTCGATCCGGAGGCCGGTCCGCCGGCTTCCGGGTTTTTGATGTCTGGATGCTTCCCCCTTGTCGGCAACGGTCGCGCTCAATTGGCGAGTGGAATTTTGATTTCCACGTTCAGCCCATTGGCTTGGTAATCCCGTTTGATCGTACCGCGCAATTCGCGCGTCACGTTGAGGTCGATCAGCTTGGTGCCGAATCCGGTCTCGGCGGGCGCTTCAAGTTTCTTCTGCCCGTTTTCGCGCCAGTTGAGAGCCAGCACCCTGTCGCGCCCTCGGCCTTCGAGCGACCAGTCCACCTTCAGCGCCCCAACGGAATTGCCGGCCTCGCCGTATTTCAGCGCATTCGTCGCCAGTTCGTGGAAGGTCAGGCCGAGCGCTTGCGTCGTGGTTTCGTCGAGCAGCACCTGTGGTCCCGACAACAGCTCATCGGGCAGCTCCTTGCCGAACACCTGACCCAGCTCGATGCGCAGGAGATCGCCAAGATCGGCCTTCTGCCAGCGTGAGCGCGTCAGCATGTCCTGGGAGGCCGCCATCGCCTGCAGCCTGGCCGAGAAGGACGCTGAAAACTCGTTGACGTCGGTCGCCCGCGATGCCGTCTGACGCGCGATCGCCAGCACCCTGGTGATCGAATTCTTGATGCGATGCTTCATCTCCTGCAGCATCAGGTCTTTTTCGATCAGGCTCTTTTCCGTCGTTTCGTGCAATCGCGACGCTGCCTCATAGGCCCGCTCCTGATAGCGCGCCACAAGCGCGATTGCGCCCGCCAACAGCAGGCCGAACAGCCCCAGCATCACCGGAATGGCGCGCGACGACGGCTGCGAGAAGGCGCTTGTCGGCCGGAACAGGACAGTCCATGGCTGTCCGGCGACGATGATCTTTCGCGTGACCAGCAGCCTGTTCCCGAAAGTGGAAGCCGGCGGCGTCTCCGACCGGAACAACAGATTGTCGCCGTTCACGGCACCATCGCCATCATAGATTTCGGTGTTGACCGGCAAAAGCGGCGACCGGCTGAGCGCGGTCTGGAACAGATCGCGAGCCCGAAAGGCCGCATAGAGAAAACCTGATGTCGAGGATCTCGAAGCATTGATGACGTCGGGAGCGGTTTCGACATTGAGCCGCACGAAAACGAAGAAGCCGGTGAACGTCTGCGCGGCGCCCGTGTCCTGGCCCAGCTGCACCAGCCCGCTGGCGTGCTGCTGGTCGTCGGACATCGCCTTTTCGATCGCCACACGCCTCACCGGTTCGCTGAACATGTCGTAGCCGATGCCGGCCTGATTGGATGGATCCAGCGGTTCGAACAGCACGATAGGGGTGCGCCAGGGTTGCGTGGTGTCCGGGTAGATTGGATGACTGACGCCATAGTCGTGCAGCATGTCGCGTTCGACCGTCGCCTCGTCGCCCGTCTTTGCCAGCCTGAGAAAGCCGATGCCGCGCAAGCCGGCGAAATTCTTGTCGACATCGAGCGCAGTGAAGAACGCCTTGAACTCACTGCGAGAAATACCGCCATTGCGGGCGTCGAACAGGGCCTGCGTCGAGCGCAGCAGCGACAGATGCAGGTCGATGCGGCTCTCGATCCGGTTGAGCGCATCGTCGGCAGTCGCCTCGAACTTGATGCGCGCGGCTTCCTGCGTGGCGAAATAGGCAAAACCTGCCATCACCATGCTGATCAGCGCGACGGCGATAAAGGCGATGATCGGGAAAAGCTTCTTCAACGGATCGTGCGGTCCCTGAGCAATGTCGGACCTTTATGCGCAAGTCGCCCTGCCAACACAATGCCAAGGCCAAGCCATCCCTACGGCTGGCATATCACGTGTCCGGCAACCGCGATCTGGCTTGATCTCAGGCCGCGATCTTCAGCGCGCCCGGTCCGGGAATGGCGCCTGGCGGGCATTTGCCCAGAATGATCATGCCCAGCACCTCGTCCTGGGTGACATCAGTGGTGCGGGCGGTGCCGACCACCTGGCCGTTCTTCATGACGCAGACCCGGTCGGCAAGCTCGAACACATCGTGGATGTCGTGGCTGATCAGGAAGATGCCGATGCCGTCGGACTTGAGCTGCTTGACCAGTTCGCCGACCTGCGCCGTTTCCTGCGGACCAAGTGCGGCCGTCGGCTCGTCCATGATCAGGATGCGGGCGTTGAACAGGATCGCACGCGCAATCGCCACCGATTGCCGCTGGCCGCCCGACAGCTTGATCACCGGCTCCTTGAAACGCTGGAACCGGGGATTGAGCCGACCCATCACCTTGCGCGCCTCGGCCTCCATGGCAACGTCGTCGAGCGTGCCCCAGGCGGTCATCAACTCGCGGCCGAGGAACAGATTGGCGGCGGCGTCGACATTGTCGGCCAACGCCAGCGTCTGGTAGATCGTCTCGATGCCGTATTTCTTGGCGTCGCGCGGGTTGGAGATCGATGCCTCCTCGCCGTTGACGAAGATCTGGCCCGAATCGCGCTTGTAGGCGCCGGACAGGATCTTGATCAATGTCGACTTGCCGGCGCCATTATGGCCAAGCAGCGCCACGACCTCGCCGGGGAAAAGATCGATCGAGGCGTCGTCGACGGCGCGGATGCCGCCAAACGCGATCGAGATGTTCCTCATGTCGATCAGCGCGGTGGCTGCAGGAGCAGTCTTGTCAGTCATGGCATGCCCTCCTAGACGCGCTTGCGATAGACGGTGTCGAGCCACACGGCGATCACCAGTACGGCGCCGACGACGATGCTCTGCAGCGGCGAGTCGACACCAAGCAGCACCATGCCGGACTGCAGCGACTGCATCAGCAGGGCGCCGAGCAGGGCGCCGATGATCGTTCCCGACCCGCCGGCTAGCGATGTGCCACCGATCACGGCGGCTGCAATGACGAGCAGCTCGTCGAGCGTTCCAAGCACGTTGGTGGCCGAATTCTGCCGGGCCGAGGAGATCGCCGCGGCAATCGTGGCCAGCACGCCCATGATCATGAACACCTTCATGGTGATCCAGCGCGTGTTGATGCCGGCGAGATTGGCCGCCTCGGGATTGCCGCCGATGGCGAAGACATAGCGGCCGAAACGGGTGCGGTTGGTGATGAAGGTCATGACCAGCCCGACGGCGACCGCCATCAGCACCGGTATGGCGATACCGTGGGCGATGAACAGGCCGCCTTCGGGAACGGTGATGTTGTTGGCGGCCGCATATCTGTTCACGATGCCGATCGGCCAGGGGTAGGAGTTGGCGAGCCAGACCGCACCCATGATGGCGCCGCAGGTGACGACACCGAGCAGCGCCTCGGCCCAGATCGGACGTAGCGGAAAACGGAAACGCTTGCGCTGCACCCGCCCGTTGAACAGCCCAAACACCACGGCGAGGCAGGCGACGATCCCGACAACCCAGCTCCAGGTTGCGCCGATCGATCCCGCCGGCCCGCCGCCCATCAGCTGAAAGGTGGCGTTAAGCGGCGCCACGGTCTGGCCTGATGTGACCCACCAGGCAGCACCGCGCCAGACCAGCAGGCCGCCCAGCGTCACGATAAAGGCGGGCACTTCGAGATAGGCGATGACGAAGCCTTGAAAGGCGCCGATCAACAGGCCGAGCGCCAGGCCGATGACCAGCGCCAGGACCCAGATCCACGGATTGCCGAGTTCGAGCCCGACAAAACGCACCAAGAAATGCACCTGGGCAAATCCCATCACCATGCCGATCAGGCCCTCGGCGGAACCGACCGACAGGTCGATGTTGCGCATGACGATGACCAGCACCATGCCGCAGGCCATGATGGCGACCGCGGATGTCTGCACCGACAGGTTCCACAGATTGCGCGGCGTGAGAAAGGTGCGGCTGTCGAAATCGAGCGGGTTGACGCCGAGGCGCAGGCTGGAAATGACATGCAGCCCAATCCAGATGACCAGCAGCGCGCCGATCATGCCGAGCATCCGGGTGTCGATCTCGGTCGCCTTCAGGAACCGGGCGACGGCGCCGAGTTCCGACGCGCGCGCCGTATCGGCCTGCGGGTTGGACGTCGTGTCGGTCATGATTTCCTCCCACCGGCTGGCCGTCTGACGCGCATGCCGGAGCCCAGCCTAGAAGCTATCCGCATGATGCGGAAACACAATTCTTTGAGAAAACGCCGCGGCTTTTGGGCCGCGGCGTTCAGATATTTCGAAGTGGTCCAGATCAGTTACAGGCCGCGACGGTGCCGGCAGCGACACCCGCGCAGACTTCGTCCTTCTTGATCCAGCCAGCGTCGATGACGACGTTGAGATTGTCCTTGGTGATGGCAACCGGAGTCAGGAACAGCGACTTGACGGTGTTGCCGCCCGGCGTCGTGAAGTCCTTGGCGCCGGCGATGTCGCTCGTCTTCTTGCCGTCGGCCAGTTGCGAGGCGATCTCGGCGGCATTCTTGCCGAGCTCGCGCGCGTCCTTCCACACCGACACGGTTTGCGTGCCCAGGGCGATGCGGTTCAGCGCGGCGTGGTCGCCGTCCTGACCCGAGACCGGCACGGTGCCGGCCAAGCCTTGAGCCGTCAGCGCCGCGACGACGCCACCGGCAGTGCCGTCATTGGCCGCGACCACCGCGTCGACCTTGTTGTCGTTGGCGGTCAGGAACTGTTCCATGTTCTTCTGGGCGTTGGCGGGCAGCCAGCCATCCGTGTAGGCTTCGCCGACATTCTTGATCTTGCCGCTGTCAATGGCTTCCTTGAGCACTTCCATCGAGCCCGAGAACAGGAAGTCGGCATTGGGATCGGCACCGGAGCCCTTGATGAAGACGTAGTTGCCTTCCGGCTTGACCTTGAACACTTCGCGGGCCTGCATGCGGCCGACTTCCTTGTTGTCGAAGGTCAGATAGAAAACATCCTTGTTCTCGATCAACCGGTCATAGCCGACGACCGGAATGCCTTCGTCCAGGGCTTTCTGCACGGCCGGGCCGATGGCCGAAGCATCCTGCGCCAGGATGATCAGGGAATTGGCGCCCTGCGAGATCAGGCTTTCGACGTCGGTAAGCTGCTTGCCGGGATTGGACTGCGCATCGGCGGAGATGTACTTGTCGCCGGCGGCCTCGATCGCCGTCTTCATGGCGGCCTCGTCGGTCTTCCAGCGTTCCTCCTGGAAATTGGACCACGAAACGCCGACGACCTTGTCCTTCGCCTGCGCGACAGACGCGAGCGTCAGCGACATGGCGGCACCCGCCAGGATGGCGGCTGTGAATCTTTTCATATTATCCTCCCTGCGCCGCGTATGGCGCGACCAAACTGGCCCGAGGGCCGGCACAGAGGCCCTATTTTTTCGAGCCTCGAAAAAATACTGGGCCAACGCCCGAACGCTGTCAACATCGATTCTGATGGATTTTGATGTCGTTTCGAATTTTTTTCGAGCCTCGGAATAAATAAATGACACGGCGCGCGGCTTCTGCCAGTATTTGACCGCGTCACCGACAGCGTTCCAGGGCAGGAAGAACCGCGGCGACCGGGAGGATATGAAAGAGCATGTCGGTCGGAATCCGCCACGACGATTTGCGCCGCCGCAACCGCGCGATGGTGATCGCGGCGGTGCGCCGCGCCGGACAGCCGTCGCGCACCGAGATCGCCGCAACCACAAGCCTCAGCCATTCGACGATCTCGGCGATCTCATCCGACCTGATCGTCGAAGGCATCCTGACCGAAAGCAAGCCGAGCGAGGCCGGCTCGCTCAAACGCGGCCGTCCGCAGGTCGGCCTCAGCCTCAATCCGGAAGCGGCCGCGGTAATGACCGTGGTGCTGTCGCTGAACTTCCTCTCGGTCGCCGTCATCGACTATGCCGGCCAGGTAATATCCGAGGAACAGCGTCGGCTCGACACGCTGACGATGTCGCGCGACTCGCTGATCGGTGAGTGCACGGCAATCGTGCGGCGCCGCCTGGAAGATCCCGACCTGGACGTGCGCAGCATCGCTCGTATCGCGCTGGCCGTCCAGGGCATCACCGACACCCGTGCCCGCGCCATGCTGTGGTCGCCGATCACGCCGCACACCGACATCGCCTTCGCCGACATATTCGAAGAGGAGTTCGGCATCCCAGCCATTATGGAGAACGATTGCAACATGATGGCGGTGGCGCTGCGCTGGCGCGACCCCGATCGTTACCGCGACGATTTCATCGCTATCCTTTTGTCGCACGGCATCGGCATGGGGCTGGTGCTGAAGGGCGAATTGTTCACCGGCACCCATTCCTCGGGCGGCGAATTCGGCCACATGATTCATCGGCCGAACGGGGCGCTGTGTCGCTGCGGACGGCGCGGCTGCGTCGAAGCCTATGCCGGCAATTATGCCATCTGGCGCAACGCGCGGCAGATGGGCGAGGATGCAGAGCCCGTCGCCGATGTCAGCGACGCCGACATGCGCGCCCTGGCTGCTGCCGCCCGCGAAAGGGACGGGCCCGAACGGGAAGCCTATCGCAAGGCCGGCGAAGCGCTCGGCTACGGCCTCGGCAGCCTGTTTGCGCTGATCGATCCGGCGCCGGTCGCCATGGTCGGCGTCAGCGCCGCCGCCTTCGACCTGATCGAGCCGGCATTGCGGCAAGCGATTGCCCAGACCGCCGGCGGCCAGCATTCCAAGTCGATTTCCTTCGACACCGAGCCGAACGAACTGCCGCTGATCCGCGAAGGCTGCGCCATGCGGGCGCTGATCTTCGTCGATCAGGAGATTTTTGCGCCGGGCGTGCAGGCGAGATCCGGTCTCGGCGGCAAGAACGTGGCGTGAGTTCAAACGAGGGAGTTCAGTCCTCGCGAATGGCGTAACCCGCCCCACGGATGGTGCGGATGACATCGGGCATACGGCCGTTGTTGACCGCCTTGCGCAGCCGGCCGACATGCACATCGACCGTGCGTTCGTCGATGTAGATCGTCTCGCCCCAGACATTGTCGAGCAGTTGGCTGCGCGAGAACACGCGGCCTGGATGGCGCATCATGAATTCAAGCAGGCGGAATTCCGTCGGCCCGAGCCGGATCTCGCTCTTCTTGCGATAGACACGGTGCGATTCGCGATCGAGCACGATATCGCCGACCTTGAGCACGCTGGACAGCACTTCCGGCTTGGCCCGGCGCAGCAGCGCCTTGACCCTGGCCATGAACTCCGGCGTCGAGAAAGGCTTGACCAGATAGTCGTCGGCACCGGTCGAGAGGCCGCGCACGCGGTCGCTTTCCTCGCCTCGCGCGGTCAGCATGATGATCGGCAGCCGCTCGGTCTCGGGACGCATCCTTAGCCGGCGGCAGAGTTCGATACCGGAAACCGCAGGCACCATCCAGTCGAGCACCAGAAGGTCTGGAACGTTCTCCTGCAGCCGGATTTCGGCCTCGTCGCCGCGCGTCACCACCTCGACCTGGTAACCTTCGGATTCGAGATTGTAGCGGAGCAGCACGCCTAGCGGCTCCTCATCCTCCACCACCATGATGCGTGGCGCGATCATCGGCTGGTCACCCCTGTCATGCCGCTGGCGCGGACATTGCCGTCTCGTCCTGCTTCGGACGGTTGGCTGGCAACTGCGTGCCGGTCAAAACATAATAGGCATTTTCGGCGATGTTGGTCACGTGGTCGCCGATCCGCTCGAGGTTCTTGGCGCAAAACAACAGGTGCGTGCACGCCGTGATGTTGCGCGGATCTTCCATCATGTAGGTCAGAAGTTCGCGGAACACCGATGTGTATTTGACGTCGATGCGTTCATCATTGTTTCGGAGCGTGGCAAGCGCTGCCGCGTCAGCGGCGGCATACTCGTCGACGACCCCCTGCACCTGGATCAGCACCAGCTGCGCCATCGCGTCGATCGAATGCGAAAGGTCGTGCGGCGTGACGCTCAGCCCGACAGTGCCGACGCGCTTGGCGATGTTCTTGGCAAGGTCGCCGATGCGCTCGAGGTCGCCGGCCATGCGGATCGAACCGACTACCGCACGCAGATCGTTGGCCATTGGCTGGCGCTTGGCGATCAGCGTGATGGCACGATCGTCCAGCTCGCGCTGGCGTGCATCCATGATGGCGTCGTCGGAAACCACCCGCTGCGCCAGCGCATTGTCCGAATTGAGCAAAGCCCTGGTCGAGCCACCGACCATCGAGCGGGCGAGATCGCCCATGTCGCGGATCAGCTGGCTGATCTGCTCCAGATCCTCATCGAAAGATGCGACGGTATGTTCACCCATGATCTTCGTCCCTCATATGCCAGAGATCAGCCGAACCGGCCGGTGATGTAGTCCTGGGTGCGTTTGTCGTCGGGGGTGGTGAACATCTTGTCGGTGGCGCCCTCCTCGACCAGATAGCCAAGATGGAACATCGCGGTGCGCTGCGACACGCGCGCTGCCTGCTGCATCGAATGGGTGACGATGACGATCGTATAGTTCTGACGCAGTTCGTCGATAAGTTCCTCGACGCGAGCGGTGGCGATCGGGTCGAGCGCCGAACACGGTTCGTCCATCAGGATCACCTCGGGCGACACGGCGATGGCGCGTGCAATGCACAGGCGCTGCTGCTGGCCACCGGAAAGACCCGTGCCAGGTTCCTGCAAACGGTCCTTGACCTCGTTCCAGATCGCCGCCTTCTTCAGGCTGGACTCGACGATCTGATCCATGTCGGCCTTGCGCTTGGCCAATCCGTGGATGCGCGGCCCATAGGCGACGTTCTCGTAGATCGACTTTGGGAACGGATTGGGTTTCTGGAACACCATGCCGACGCGCGCCCTGAGTTCGACGACATCGATGTTCTTGTCGTAGATGTCCTCTTCGTCGAGCGTTATCTTGCCGGTTACCCGTGCTGAATCGATGGTGTCGTTCATGCGATTGAGGCAGCGCAGGAAGGTGGACTTGCCGCAGCCGGAGGGGCCGATCAGCGCCGTCACCTGGTTCAGGCGGACGTCGAGATCGACGTCGAACAGCGCCTGCTTCTCGCCGTAGAACACGCCGACCTTGTCGCCGCGCATTTTGATCACTTCGTTCGACTTCATCTTGTCGCCCACTGCGTTTTCAAGGGACTGTTCGGTCATGATGTTCATACCAAAATGCCTTTTTTCTACCAGCGCCGCTCGAACCGACGCCGAAGCACGATCGCGGTGATGTTCATGGCCATGAGGAAGACGAGCAGGATGATGATGGCGCCGGACATGCGCTCGACGAAGGCGCGTTCGGCCTCGTTCGCCCACATATAGATCTGCACCGGCAGCGCGGTGGCCGGATCGAAAGGCGTCGTCGGTGGATCGGCGACGAAGGCGACCATGCCGATCAACAGCAGAGGCGCAGTTTCGCCGAGCGCGCGTGCAAGACCGATGATGGTGCCGGTGAGGATGCCGGGCGCGGCAAGCGGCAGGATGTGCTGGAACACCATCTGCATCTTGGAGGCGCCAAGGCCGAGAGCTGCCGAGCGGATCGACGGCGGCACCGCGGCAAGCGCGGCGCGCGTCGCGATGATGATCGTCGGCAGCGTCATCAGCGTCAGCACCAGGCCACCGACGAAAGCGGCGGAGCGCGGCATGCCCAGGAAATTGATAAACACCGCGAGGCCGAGCAAGCCGAAGACGATTGACGGCACTGCGGCCAGATTGTTGATGTTGACCTCGATAAGGTCGGTGAAACGGTTCTTCTTGGCGAACTCCTCCAGATAGATGGAGGCGGCGACGCCGATCGGCAGCGCGAGCAGCAGCACGATCACCATCATATAAAACGAGCCGATGATCGCCACGCCCATGCCCGAGGTTTCCGGGCGGCTGGAGGCGCCGTAGGTGAACAGACCGCTGTTGAAGTGCTCGGCCATCGCGCCCTCGGCCTTGAGCTTGTTCATCCAGGTGATCTGCTGGTCCGAGACCTTGCGTCGCGCTTCCTCGACACTGAGGTCGATCTGGCCCTTGAAAGCGGAGTCGAGATTGGCGGCGGCGAGGATGTTGACGTCGCGTGTCGTGCCGATCACCGAGGGATCGGCGGCAACGATGTCGCGCAACTGGACGCGGGCGCCTTCCGAAAGGAAGCCCTTGAGCTTCTGGATCATCGGCTTGTCATCAGGAGAGATGCCGAGCTTGGCCACCAGCGCGTTTTCGGCGAGCTTGGGATAATTCGCCTTGATCAGAACGCTCGGATCGGTTGCGCGCTTGCCGGAAGGATCGATCACCTTCTCGTCGAACGTGATCGGCAATGACACCGTCGTCTGCCAGAAGGCGGTGTAGCCTTTCGAGACGATGGTGATCAGCATGATTGCCAGGAACGCCAGGCCTACGGAAATCGCCACGACGCCGTAGATGCGGAAACGGCGTTCGGCGGCGTAACGGGCCTTCAGGCCGATGTCGCGGCGCGGATGGGCCGCCGGCCTGACCATCGTATCCATG
This sequence comes from Mesorhizobium sp. AD1-1, assembly GCF_020164655.1. Lineage (NCBI taxonomy): Bacteria > Pseudomonadati > Pseudomonadota > Alphaproteobacteria > Hyphomicrobiales > Phyllobacteriaceae > Mesorhizobium > Mesorhizobium sp. AD1-1. Next base: position 71,308 of record NZ_JAIUGP010000005.1, on the reverse strand, counting down.
GGAATGTCGGTCATTCGTACTGCTCCCGATATTTGCGCACGATGTAGAGCGCGACGATGTTCATCACCAGCGTCAGCGTGAACAGCGTCAGCCCGAGCGCGAAGGCGACCAGCGTCTGCGGCGAATTGAACTCGAGGTCGCCGGTGAGCTGGTTGACGATCTTGACGGTGATGGTCGTCATCGCCTCGAACGGGTTGATGGTGAGGTTGGCAGCGACGCCCGCCGCCAGCACGACAATCATCGTTTCGCCGATGGCGCGCGAGGCAGTCAGCAGGATGGCGCCGACGATGCCGGGCAGTGCCGCCGGCAGGATCACCCGCTTGATCGTCTCGGAGCGGGTCGCGCCGAGGCCGAGCGACCCGTCGCGCATGGCGCGCGGCACCGCGGTTATGATGTCGTCTGAGAGAGAGGAGACGACCGGGATCAGCATGACGCCCATGACCAGGCCGGCGGTGAAGATGCTCTGGCCCTGGATGAACGGCGAGCCGCCGGTCAGCGCCGCTGACAGGTCGCGCAGGAACGGCCCAAGCGTGACGACGGCGAAGATGCCGTAGACGATGGTCGGTATGCCGGCCAGCAGTTCAAGCGCCGGCTTGACCACCGAGCGCACCCTGGGCGTTGCGTATTCGGCCATGTAGACAGCCGACATGAGCCCGACCGGCACCGCCACCAGCAGCGCGACGGCGGCGATATAGAGCGTGCCGGCAAGAAGCGGGATCAGGCCGAACTGGCCCTGGCTGCCGCCCGAACCGGCAGCGGCAAAACGCGGATCCCAGACCGTGCCGAAGAAGAAACTCATCGGCGAGACGCTCTCGAAGAAGGTGATCGTCTGGAACAGCATCGAAAGCACGATGCCGACGGTGGTCAGGATGGCGATGGTGGAGGCGGCAAGCAGCCCCCACAGCATCAACCGCTCGACATTGTTGCGCGCCCTGGCGCGCGGCTCGATCTGCCTGAGCGCATAGAAGGCGCCGGCGATCGAGGAAGCGAGAATGACAATGGCACCGAACAGGCTGAGCCGGTCCTGGACCTTGTTCGCCTCGACGGCGATCGGGATCATGTAATCCTGTGTGTCGCTCGCCAGTGCCACGCCCTTGGCGGCGAGCAGCGGCTGCAACTCGGCAAAGCTGGCAGGCATTGCGGCCAGTGTGCCAGCATCGAGTTTGCGCAGGCCCCTGGCGAGGCTCTTTACCAGGCTGACATCCAGTGCCTCGCTGGCAACCTTGCTGTCGACGGTACGCTCGGGCAAGGCAGCGTGGATGTGCCGGTCAAGATAGACCGAAGAACCGACGGCCCAGACGGCAAGCAGCAAAAGAGCAGGCAGGACGGCGAGCAGGAAGGCCCACCAGCCGTGATAGTGGGCACGCGAATGCGGCTTGACCTTGCCATTGTCCTGGGCCGCGGCACGCTGCCGGCCGATGAAAAAGGCAACCAGGCCGACGGCAACGACGATGGCCAGTACGAGCAAGGACGACATGGACCCACCCCAAGGGAAATTCTAACGCAGCCGCCATTGCGGCCTGCGGTGAAACCGGGGCGCGGATTTGACCCGCACCCCGGTTCGGCAGCTTGATTACATCGACTTTCCGGCGGCGAAAGCGTCACGCTGGGCCTGACGCTCGGCATCCGGAGCAGCAACGAGGCCGTATTCGGCGAGCGGGCTTTCCGGGCCAACCATCTGGTCGTCGAGGAAGAACTCGACATATTCCTTGAGGCCGGGAACGACGCCCAGATGCGCCTTCTTGACGTAGAAGAACAGCGGGCGCGAGACGGGATACTTGCCGCTGGCAATCGTCTCGGTCGAAGGCACGATACCTTCCACGGTGGCGACCTTCAGCTTGTCGGCATTGTTCTCATAGAAGGCGAGGCCGAACACGCCGACGCCGGTCTTGTTGGAGTCGATGCGGGCGAGCGTCTCGGTATAGTCGCCATCGATGTCGACGGCCTTGCCGTCCTTGCGGATGGCAATGCAGGTTTTGCCGATTTCCTTGTCGTCGGCAACGCCGGCGGCCTTGAGAGCAGCCTTGTCACAGCCGGCATCGAGAAGCTTGGTCTCGAACACTTCGCGCGTGCCGTGCTTTTCGCCCGGAATGTAGGCGGCGATGTCCCAGTCGGGCAGCTTCGGATTGACCTGGCTCCACTTGGTGTTCGGATTGTCGACGAGCTTGCCGTCGACGACCAGCTTGGCCGCGAGCGCCTTGTAGATGTCGGCGGGAACCAGCGCCCAGTCCGGGCCCTTGATGTCGGTGGCGAAGACGATGCCGTCATAGCCGATCCGGACTTCCTGGACTTCCTTCACGCCGGCGGCGGCGCAGGACTTGAGTTCGTCCGCCTTGATCGGACGCGACGAGTTGGCGATGTCGATCGTGTCTTCGCCGACGCCCTTGCAGAATTCCTTGATGCCGGCGCCGCTGCCGCCGGATTCGACGACCGGGGTCTTGAAGTTGGTGAACGTTTCGCCGAACTGCTCGGCAACGATCTTGGCATAAGGTAACACGGTCGATGATCCGGCGACCTGGATCTGGTCGCGCGCGGCGGCGAAGCCGGACGACGCGGCGAGCGCAAGCGCAGCGGCCGACGCCGTATAGAGGAATTTCTTCATGTGGCCTGCTCCTGTTCGGAAGATGGTCTCTCGGCGCTCGTCAGTCGGCGCCCGCTGAGGCCAATAGCCTTCGATTATAACAGTCGCATGACAGTTTGATGTCACCCCGGTAACGCGTCATCGCGATGAGCAAAACGCCGCCTGGCCGGCACTGACCACGCAGCCCGGCTTTGTCCCCGGAATCAGAGACTTGCTCCGCTTGGGGGCCGAGATGGCCGGCGATTTGGGGTTAGCCGGCCTTTACGAAAAAAAGCCGGACGGGAGCGCGTTGCTCTCAGCCAGACGGTGTCATGGCCGGGCCATCGCCGAAAACAGGTCCGTTGGGGTAGGTTGACGCTGTCTCATGCCGGCGGTCGCTGCTCCCGCCCGTAACTGGAAAGGGAGGAATCGAACGCCGCCATTGTCTCGACTGGATACAACCTTTGATATGGTGCGATCGCACCATAGTCTTGGCCGCTGGCAGGGCGCGAATCTTCGCCGTATTTCCGGCACTCGGACAGGCAGGACCGGCCCTACCCGGCGTTGCGCTGAGCCTGCCGGCTGGCGCCGACCCAGCGCTCGACCTTCTCGAGCAGCGCCCGGGGACTGATCGGCTTGGGCAGATAGTCGTCCATGCCTGCCTCCAGGCAGCGCTCGCGGTCGCCCTTCAGCGCATGCGCGGTGACGCCGACGATCGGCACATGCGTGCCGGTTTCTTCCTCCAGCCGGCGAATGGCGGCGGTCGCTTCGAGACCGTTCATCTCCGGCATGGAGACATCCATCAGGATCATGCACGGGTTGAGCCGGCCGAAGGCGTCGAGCGCCTTGCGGCCATTGCCGACGATCTCGAAACCATAACCGGTCTCGCCGAGGATCTGGGTGAACACCATCTGGTTTACCTCATTGTCCTCGGCCACCAGTATGTCCAGCCTGTCGCCACCAGCCGCCACCGGTGGCCGGGGGCGAATCGAAGGCGGCTGCAGCAGCGCCCGCTGTTCGGACGGTGCCGAGGGCTGCGGCCGCGTCACATTGCTCGCAGCGACGTCGGCCGCGAGCGGCTGCGCGTCGCTGCCGCCAGTGTTGTGGCGATGCCGCTGGATGGTGGCGACCAGCGTTTCCAGCAGCACCGAAGAGCGCGCCGGCTTGATCAGCTGGGCATCGATGCCGAGATCGCGATAGCTGGTGTTGGCGAGCGACTGGTCGACCGAGGTCAGCATGATGATCGGCGTTCCGGCAAGGCCAGCGGTGTTGCGCACGATCCGCGCCATTTCGGCGCCGCTCATTTCAGGCATCTGGTAGTCGAGCACGACGCAATCGACCGGCACGCCATAGGCGGCAGCGGCGATCAGCACCTTGAGGCCTTCGGCGCCGCTTTCGGCCGCGCAGGAATCGAACGTCCATGATGTCATCTGCTCGGTCAGGATCGCCCTGTTGACGGCATTGTCGTCGACGATCAGGACACGCGCGCCGGTCACGTCGATCGGCATGATGCGTTGCCCGTTTTGCTGTCCGGCCCTCGGCAGCGTCACCGAGAACCAGAACGTCGAACCCTTGCCTTCGGCGCTTTCGACCCCGATGTCGCCGCCCATCAGCTCGACGAGCCGCGAGGTGATGGCGAGGCCGAGGCCGGTCCCCTCGTGCCGCCGCGTCGATGAAGTGTCGACCTGGCTGAATTTCTCGAAGACCAGTTTCAGTTTTTCCTCGGGGATACCGATGCCCGTATCGGTGACCGAAATGGTGAGCTTCGTTCCGGCTGGAACCCTCTCGCCGGTGACGTCGACCAGCACATGGCCCTCATCGGTGAATTTCACCGCATTGCCGAGCAGGTTGGTGACGATCTGCCTGATGCGGCCGACATCGCCGATGAATAGGCTCTCGAGCCGAGGCTCGACACGTACGATCAGCTCGAGGTCCTTCTCCTTGGCGCGCGTCGACACCAGCGTCGCCACGTCCTCGATCGCCTCGGCCAGATTGAAGGGCGCCGGATCGAGCACCAACTGACCGGCATCGATCTTGGAGAAGTCCAGTATGTCGTTGATGATGGTGAGCAGCGCATTGCCCGACTTCACGATGATGTCGGTAAACGTCTTCTGCTTCGGGTCGAGGTCCGATTTGGCCAGCAGTTCGGCCATGCCGAGCACACCGTTCATCGGCGTACGTATCTCATGGCTCATATTGGCGAGGAATTCCGACTTGGCGCGGTCGGCGAGCACGGCGCGCTGACGCGCCTCGCGCAGTTCGGCCTCCCGCATCTTCAGCTCGGTGATGTCGGTGGTCGAGCCGATTAGGTAGAGCGAACCGTCGGAGGCGATCATCGCGCCCTTGCGGGCGAATTGATGCCTGACGCTGCCGTCGGCCAGCGTCACCGTCTCTTCGACCTCCTGAGTTTCGCCGGTGCGCAGCACGGCGAGGTCGCCATTGACGAAGGCCTCGCCATCCGGCCCGAAAATCTCGATGTCGGTCTTGCCGATGGCCTCTTCCTTGCTGAAGCCCGTCAGATCGCACCAACCCTTGTTGACATAGAACTGCCTGAGATCGGAGCGCTTGGCGTAGATCGATACCGGTACATTGTCGATCAGGCTGCGGAACACCTCGTTCTCGCGCATGCTTTCTTCCAGCGCACGCTCGCGTGCCTTGACGTCGGTGATGTCGGTGCTCGAACCGACCAGATGCACCGACCCGTCCAGCGCCACCAGGCGGCTCTTGCGGGTCATCAACTGCCGAACCGTGCCGTCGCGATGGGTGACGGGTTCCTCGACCTCCTTGACGACGCCCGTCACGGCGACTTGCGTGTCGTCATGGCTGTAGCCATCCGCGTCCTGCGCGCCGAACAACTGCCGGTCGGTGCGGCCGATGACATCCTCCTTGGCCAAGCCGGTGATCGCGCACCAGGCCTTGTTGACGAATTCGATGCTCAGGTCCTGCGCCTTGATGAAGGCGGCAACCGGCAACTCGTCCATCACATGCCGGAACAGGTCGATCTGGCGCATGGAATCGCGCAATGCCGCCTCGCGGCTCTTGATCTCGGAGATGTCGACGCGAACACCGATGAAGGTGCCGTCGTCGGTCCGCATGTCGTAGACCTGATACCAGCGGCCATCGGGATTGTGACGCTCGTAGGAGGAATTGGGCAAGCGGTACCGGGCGAGGATCGCGTCCAGCCAGCGGTCATGATCGCTGTCGTAGAGCTGGTCGATTTGCGGATCGCCGCTGCTGCGGAAATAGCCGTTCGCATGACCCAGCACGAGTGCTTCGCGAAATGTACAGCCGGGCTGCCACGCCGGCTTCAAGGCCGGCAGCGTATCCTGGATCTTGCGGTTGGCGAAAACGAACCTGTCATCGCGATCGTAGATGATCACGGCGGCCGGCAAGGATTCCAGCACGCTGGCGAGATGCTTGCGTGCGTCCTGCGCCTCCGTCTCGCGGCGCTTCATGTCGGAAATGTCGAACAGGAAGCCGGCAACGTAGTTGCGGCCGCTGGCCATGCCGACGCGGCTCTTCCTGACGATGCGCGAGCGGCTGGCGCCGTCGACCTCGAAATTCTCTTCCACTTCGTACGGCCGCCCGGTGGCAAGCACCTCACGTTCGCTCTGCTCGAAAAGCGCGACAGCGTTCGTTGGGAGGAAATCGCCGCCGGGCTTGCCGAGCATGGCTTGCGGCGTCTGGCCAAACAGAGCGGCGAACGCCTCGTTGACGAAGACGAAACGCAGATGGTCGTCCTTGACGAAGATCGGATCCTTGACGGCGTTGATCACCGCTTCCGCCAGCCGCGCTTTCTCCAGCGCGTCGGCAAGTTCGGCCTCCCGGTCCTTCATGTCGGTGACGTCGACATAGGAGATCAGCCGCTTCCCGCCGGCCAGCGGCGCCATCGACGATATCAGCGTGCGGCCGTCATTGCGTGGGAACTGCCGCGATCCGGCGGTACCGGCCCTGATTTCCGCCTCGCGCTCAGCGATATGCCGCTGCCATGACGCGTCGTCGGAGCCAAACGGATCGATGTCGCGGCTGGCGTCCATCAGATCGCGGAAGCTGCAGCCGATCTCGGCGCGCCGCGCGTCGATCTGCCAGAAATCATAGAAAGCACGGTTGATGATCTCGGCGCGCATATCGGCGTCGAGCACGAGGACACCGATCGGCATCTGGTCGACCATTGTGCGGAGACTGGCGAAGGTCTCGGCATTCCTGGCATTGGCGTTTTTGATCTCCGCATCGCGCTGCTTGATCTCGGTGACCTCATAGTAGGTCAGCAGCCGCCTGCCCCCGGACAACGCCGTCACCGAAAACATCATCGTCCTGCCGTTGGCATGGACAAATTGGCGCGGCGCGACGGATCCGGCGCGAATCTCGTCGAGGCGAGTAGCGAGGTAGCGCTGCCATTGCTGTTCGTCGATGTCGCCATAGATGCCGCTGCGGCGGTTGAGCTCCATCAACAGGCTGAACGGAGCGCCGACGGCAACAGCGCCGTCCGGAATCCTCGAGAGGTCGCGATAGGCCTTGTTGACGATCAGCGTGTCGAGCCTGGCATCGAGAAGCACGACGCCCATATGCATGGCGTCCATCGTCCGCTCGAGGTCGGCCAGATGCTGGTCGGGCTCGCGGTCACCCAATGGTTCCCGCCCCAGATTTTTGAAGGCGCCGGCCAGAGCCGTGACGTTGCGGCCGATGCCGCGATAGCCGGCAAATCTTCCTTCGTCGTCGAACTTTGGAAAGCCTGATGTCAAAACCCAGCGACAGTCGGCGCTGCCAGCCTTGAGCTCATAGACGAAGTCGCGAAAAGGCCGGTGCGCCTGCAGATCCTCCAGATGCGCCGCGCCACTGCGATCGCCGTTCAGGACCTGGTTGAGGAAGTCGAAGCGGAACCGGCCAAGCACGTTTGCCGGATCGATGCCGGTGGCGGCCTGGTAATTTTGCGAAAGCCAGGAGAAGCGCAGTTCGGCGTCCGTTTCCCAGACCCAATCCGAACCGGCTTCGACGAGTTGGCGAAGCGCATCGTTCGAATCCATGCAAGAGGCGGACGATGAGGCATCGTCGCCATGCACTGTGGATCTGCGAGGCCCGCGCTTGCCGCGCGCGCCGATTGTTTCGTCCGCTTCCGCCATGCCGTCCCCACCCCGAAAACCAAGGCCGAACCCTCCTCCGCGGTTCGTCGGCGGAATCTGCCCGAGAAGCATTAAGGATCCGCTAACCTTAACGGTCGGTTGGACAGGATTGCGCGGCGCGGTCTGCTTCATTCCGCCCGGTTGTCGGCGGGGTCGAACCCGCTATATAAGCAACGGCAGGGGTATTGCTGATGCTTGGACGGATTGTGCCTTTTTTCATGGGGCTGGCGCTGCTTTTCGGCGGCGGTTGCTCGCGCAGTTATGACGGCACGGTCGTCATCCCGAGACCGCTTGATGTCCGGCGATTCTGGGATCGGCCGCCACCGAATGTCGACTATGGGCAATCCGAGGTCGAGAACGGCGCTTTTCCTGTGGCGCCGCAGCCGGAACGGCGTTTTTCCGAGCGCAAGGTCAGCCATGCCGCACCGAGACGGCACCAGACGAGGTTGCCTACGTCCGCTTCCCTATCGGCGCCAGCGAAACCGCTGACCTGCAGGAACGTCAGCGAGCCGGGCAAGAGAGCTCGCATGGTCTGCGATTAGATCGGAGCGGGTCCCTAAAAGCGGGACCCGGTTTTCGGATGGGATGCGATCAAGACGCGATCCGCGGATAGCTTCGGTGACCCGGCCTCACAGTGAAGCAGCGCCCTTTTTCGGCTCCTTGGCACCGAGCTTGTCGAGTGCAAGACGAACCTGACGCAGATCTTCCTGCCAGCCGTCATCGTCGTCCATCGGACCCTCCGAGGCAGCCCGCTGCAGCCCACGCGCCTCGGATTCGATCTCGCGCAGTTCGGCGATTTTCTGTTCGGTGGTCAGCGAGTCATCTTCGACGATCTCCAGCACCCGCATTTCCCGGAACGTAGCCACGGCGTTTCTCCCGGCTGATGTCGATCACAACGCCGTGAGCGCCTCTCTGTTCCAGCCGGATCAGGCAACCGCATCGCAGCAGGCACGCCGCAGCCGGTGATCGCCAATTGGGGAAGCCGGCGATCATTCGGCCGGGAAAAACGCCGGGCCGACCACGCGCACCGACCGCTTGCCGGCCTCGATCGAAAGGTGCTGGGCGGCACCTGGCGCTTCGGCATCGATTCCAGGGACGGCCGCAACCGTGCCGAGATCCGGCTTCGCCGTCGGCAGCGGAATAATGGCATTGCGCATGTTGGCGGGCGTCACAGTCCTGGCTCGCAGTTCGGTGACCCGCTGGTAGTATCGCTTGACGTCGCATGCCTTGAAATTCGCATCATCGCGATATCTGAAGGCTGCCGGCAGTTCGGTATAAGGCTTGCGCGTGTCGAGCGCGACCATCTGGTCGGTTTCGAGGCTGGCATCGCTCAACGTGTAGAGGTCGACGCTGGGGTCATCGCAGATGTAACGGCATTGATCGGCCGTCTCCTTCAGATCACCGCTGGCGGCGAATTGCGACTTTGGCGCCGGGAAGAAATACCCGTCCGACAGACGCACGCAAAACAGCATCGCATTGCCGCCGAACGTGGTGCTCGCCGATTGGGTGCCGGGCGCGGCGCGCGCAGACCGTTGCTTTGCCGAAGGCGCGCAGCCAAGCGCCACGAGGCGCGCCTGCAGACCCGCCGTGTCGCGGCCTGAATTCCCGGCGGCAGCGATCCGGCGCTGCACATCCGAGCGGCTCCTGGCGAGATCGGCGCAAGCGTTGAAGAGACCACCAAGCGAACTTTTCGCCGTGCACTGGCGCTGTCTCTCGATAGTCTGGATGGCTGCAAGTTGCCGGCGCAGTTGAGCAAGCTCCGGGTTCGCCCCGTTGCTGCGGCCACCCGAAAGCAACTGGCTTCTGATCGCGCCGCAGCTGTCCGCGTAGGACGAAAGCGTCCCGAACAAAACCGCCGCCAGCGAAATCAATGCGACCATCATGGAAGGCCAGAAACGGATCATCGGGACAACTCGGTCCTTTTTGCTGAGAACCCGGAATTACAGTCCATAACTTACACAAGCTTCAGCTATATGAGTAAACTCTAATTATCTCAAGAACTTCAGCCCGAGTAAGCTTTTGTCTATTGTATTATGTCATCTCGTGTAAATTCGATATTACATTTTTATTTCAAGATTGAGACGAACCTCGAAGGAAAGCGCAAGCCCGACCCTCGCCGCGGACCTGCAACGAAACGGACCGCCATTATCGCCAAGCGTTCGAAACCTTTGCCCTGTCTTCCGCGTTGAAGGACCAAAGGGAGAACGCAGATGTCGATCCACTTCACCGTCTCGGACCTGACAAGAAACCTGTTTCACTCGCTGGGGCTGGATCAGCGCGCGCCAAGGCCTCTCAATCCCGAACAAAGCCTGTTGCTGGAATGCTATCTGGCCGGCCAGGTTCCGGAATCGGCCTGGAACGACTACGTCTTCGAAACGCCCGATCTTGCCCGGCATGCCGCGGCAAGGCGCAGTCACCATTGAGCCGGCGGCGGATGCCTACTTGGGAGAGGCGAATTGCAACGTGAACACGTTGCCTGCGATGCCTTGCGCCAGTTTCGCTGAGAAGGTCAGGGGCAGACAATTCTGCAAGGCGGTCGTTGCGGCGTCGACAAAGGACTTCTTCGCCTTGGCATCGCCTTCTACCTTGATGGCTGTCGGCCTCGGTGGGCCGATCAGCGTGCCGTCCCGCTTGAAGCTGAAGCTCAAGGTGACGCTGGCGGTTCCCGCTCCCGCCGGCGGTGTCCAGCAAGCCTGGATCGCGGCCCCGACATCGTCCATCGTGTTGAGTTCAGCTGCACTTGACGCATGAACAGCGCCCGCCAGCATCACGCCCGCAACCGCAATCCGTCTCGCAACGCTTTTCATCGCCAGCCCTCACGCCTGACCACGGTCCATCTGGGACGCTCAATGGATGGTAGGGCCAACGTCGGCAATGGCAATATCTCTCGGCAAACTTGACGCCGAAAAAGCGACACCTGACTGGGCTTGCGCGGTCTGATCGCTGCTCGATCGCGCCTGGCGATAAAGCAATGCCGGTTAAGTGTGAAACGGTTTTCCCGGAAAGGCGCATAACGCTTTTCCCTTGGGAATTGCGTCGAACAAAGCGTGCGAAAAGCAAAAGGCCGGCATTGCGCCGACCTTTCCTATCGCTGCGACGTTCTGCGCCAGTACATCCGTGGTCGCGGGCCGAAAGCGAATTGCCTGCAGTAGACAGGGCTTTGGTTAACGAACCCTTAAGCTCAGGCCTTGGCCTGGGACTTCACATGGGCGATATAACCGCGCACGTCGCCGGCCGGCTCGCTATAGGCCTTGCCGAGCTTCTTCTCGATCGCCGCCACATAGTCCTTCGCCCATGTGGGCAAGGCATAGTCGATGACGGCCAGAAATTCGAGCGTCGCCGCCAGCCGGATATCGGCGATCGACGGATGCTTGCCGCCGATGAACGGCTTGCCGTCCCTGAAGAAGCTGTGAAACACTTCGAGCGGCTCGGCGATCGCCGCCGTCGCCGCCTTCTGGGCTTCGGACTTCTTGTCGGGATGGGCGTCGCTGTGGCCGACCTCGCCGGCATAGTGCGGGAAGCCGAGCGCCGGATAGGTGGCGCGCGCCACATAGGGGTAGAGCGTGCCGATCAGGTAGAACATCGCACTGTCGACCATCGCCCGCTTGGCCGGTGCCTTCGGATAGAATTTCTCCAGCCCGTGCTTGTTGGCGAGATATTGCATGATGGCGCAGCTTTCCCACAGCACGCCTCTGGGCAGGCCCTTGTCCTCGATCATCGGTGTCAAATGCGCGGGATTTCGCGCCATGAACTCCGGCGAACGGGTGTGGCCCCAGGCATCGGTCTCGGCGTGGTCGAAACCCGCCGCGCGCGCAAACACCCGCACGGTCATGTTGTTGACGCTGGGCTTCAGCATGCTGAGCTTCAGCGCCGGCTTCTTGGCCGGCTTGGCCTTGGCCCTGGGCGCGGCATTTGCCGTCGCCTTCACGGCAGGCTTGGCGGCCGTCTTGGCTTTTGGCGTTGCCGCAGCTTTCGCCGCCGGCTTGGCGGCAGCTTTGGCCGCGGATTTCCCGGCAGTCTTCGTCGCTGTCTTGGCCATCTTGTTCCTCCCTCTGGTCTGTTCAGTATGGGTTCTTCGGCGCCCGATCGTCCGACAGGGTGGCACGGGAACGCTCTACGAGCGTCTGGATCGCATCGGCGAGATGCACTTCGGCGATGTTGTAGTCGCCGCGCCCGACCCGCAGCCTGTGCGCTTCCATCAGCACATCCGCATGGGTGAAGCCCGCCGGCGGTTCGAAGCGGTAGGACGCCAACTCGATCAGCAGGCCGAGCGGATCCTCGAAATAGATCGAATCCATGAAACCGCGATCCTTGACGCCGCTGTGCTTGATGCCGCGCTCGTCAAGCCGGGAGACCGCCTGCAGGAAGGTGACGCGCGACACCGAAAAGGCGATGTGGTGAACACAGCCCGGATCGGTCGGCGTGCGCCGCTTCTCCGGCGTCCGGCTCTCGTCGGTGAAGATAGTGATCAGCCGGCCGTCGCCGGGATCGAAATAGAGGTGGCTTTCCCTCGGCTTGTCGAGATTGGGCTGTTCGAAGATGAACGGCATGCCGAGCACGCCTTCCCAGAAATCGATAGAGGTCTGGCGCCCGGCGCCGACCAGCGTGATGTGATGGACGCCCTGCGATTGCAGCTTCTGCATTGGCCTTCCTCCCCCATGGATCAACTGGCCTTACGGACAGCGCGGCGTTCTGCGCGCCGCTGGAGCCGTACCCCAGGATCCATGATGTGATGCTAATGCAAACAGCTCCGCGGCGCCAGAAGCGACGAACGCGGTGACGCAACGGATAAAGCCGACCGATGGAAAGTGCGCCGTCCGCACTTCCGATGCCAGGCATCGGAAGCACGTACGCGCTGCGCTTTGGAGGCTGAGATCGGCGAATCCGGCCGATAGCCGACCGAATTGATGTACCGACTTACGAGCCGCTGCTGTTGACCGTAGTGCCGACGGTCGTGAAGATCCCGTTGAGCGAATTGCCAACCGCCCCGGCGCCGGTGATGATCGCGAGCGCGATGAGAGCCGCGATCAAGCCATACTCGATCGCGGTCGCGCCAGACTCGTCCCAAGCGAAACGACAAGCTATTTTCTGCATTTCAACCTCCTACAGCTACTAAAGCGAAAACTAATATTCGCCGTGAGTTGCGGGGACGTTAAGGTTCTCGGTTTCGCGTCCGTTAACATTTGCCAGACGAATGAAATAAAGGCCGGGTTGGTTGGTGCCACTGGGAGTTTTTAAGGCTGCGGCTACCTGTGCAGAGCGGGTTTCCCGGACGCCACAGTATCGAGGCTCCGCGACTTCAGAAACGAAATCGACGGCATCCTGCAAATTTGTCGAAAAACTTGGTACGCCCAAGGGGAATCGAACCCCTGTTCCCGCCGTGAGAGAGCTGAAAACCTGTCCCATCGTGTCCCAAACCGTTTCGCTTAAGCGTCTGATATAGCTCATTTAATGCCCTAAAGTGTCCCACCCTGTACTACCCTGTGGCATGCTGTTATATTTCACAAACGTTGCACAGAAGGGTTTGGAGGCTGGAAATGGCAAAGCGCGTCAGAGATGCAAAATACGATTCGAGGGCGGCACGAGAGAAGCTTAAGGCGAGGGGCGACCCGTACTACAGCAGCATCGCGGAAGGGCTGCATGTCGGATACCGCAAGGGGAAGGTGGCGTCCGTCTGGGTGATGCGCTCGTATATAGGCGACCAAAACTACAAAGTGGCGAAGATCGGAATAGCGGACGACGTGCTAGATGCTGACGGCGTGGAAGTGCTGAACTGGTGGCAGGCCGTCGATAAGGCCCGTGCCATACTTGGAGCCCAGCGCGAGGGGCCAGCATCGCCCTATACCGTAGGCGATGCACTGACCGATTACCTTGCCCACGCAAAAGAACGGCAGAAGGCATATCGCGATACCGAGATAACCGTCGAGCAGCTTATCCGACCCGAGTTCGACAAGGTGGTTGTGGCGGAACTCACAACCGAAAAAATAAGGCGATGGCACAATAAACTCGCCGCAACGCCCCCTCGCCTTCGGACCAAAAAAGGCAAGGAGCAGAAGTTCTCAACCGGCGAGATGGATGACGAGACAAAGCGGCGGCGGAAGTCCACTGCCAACCGAGTCCTGACTGTCCTCAAAGCAGCGCTCAATCGCGCCTTTCGAGAAGAGAAGGTGAAGGACGACAAAGCCTGGCGGCGAGTGGAGGCATTCGAAGACGTTGACTCCGCTCGCATCCATTATCTCAAAATCCCGGAGGCACAGCGCCTGATCAACGCCAGCGAGCCCGATTTCCGAAAGCTAGTACAGGCCGCACTGCAAACGGGGTGTCGATACGGCGAACTGTGCCGCCTCAAAGTGGGTGATTTCAATGAGGCGTCGGGCACCGTGGCAGTGCACATCAGCAAGACCAGCCAGCCCAGACACATTGTGCTAACCGACGAGGGTGTAGCCTTCTTCAAATCGTTAACTGTTGGGCGTGGTAGCGGTGAGATTATGCTGCTGAAAGCGAACGGCGACGCGTGGGCTGAGTCACATCAATCCCGCCCCATGCTTGACGCATGCACTCGCGCCAAGATTGACCCTCCGATCGGATTCCATGGGCTGCGCCATACCTGGGCCTCGCTGGCGGTGATGAACGGCGTCCCGCTGCTGGTGGTTGCCAAGAACCTCGGGCACGTCGACACAAGAATGGTCGAGCGGCACTATAGTCACTTCGCACCCTCGTTTGCGGCTGATGCCATTCGGGCAGGCGCACCTCGCTTTGGAGTCATTGAGAACTCGAATGTCACGCAAATCTGACAAGTCCGTCTTCCTTATGCCCGACCCCGACGCTCCGAAGCCAAACCACCGGCCGAAGCGAACGTATATGGACTTCATCTTCTCAGATCAGCCCGAGGACCAAGCCACGCTTTCGTATTGGTTCGAGGCCGATCAGCTTCGCAAAGCTGGCAACAAACGCGGGTCCATGGGCGAATTGAACGACGCGATAGCGAAAAAGCATGGGATTGATCCGGCGAAATTTCCCGCTGTTCGCGATGCCCGCCGCCGCTGGCGATAGTTCCAGTTAAACCGTTCGAAAGTGGCTGATCTTTCCACACTTTTGCGCGTTTGTTGAACGTCCCAGGCTGTCCCATTCTGTGCCCATTAGCCAACGGAGCACGGTCATGGAAACGCTTCTCCCATCTTACACAATCGATGAATGGTGCGACCTCGAGAAGGTCAGCCGGACAAAATTCTATCGCATGCGCCACAACGGCACTGCGCCCGAGTTGATGCGCGTCGGTGGGCGCTACAGCATCTCGCATGACGCCGCACTTGCATGGCGCAAGGCCCGCACTGCCGACGCCGAATTGGCCGCCTAGCTCCCCTCTAAAACGCCAACCCGCCGCGCAAGCACATGCGCGACGGGCAGATGGAGAAGACGAGGGAAAATCGGGTCCCCTCGCACAGCAACATTACCCGCAAGCCATTGATAAAACAAGGAGATGCGGGTATGGCCACGCTCCACGAGTCATCAAATCAAGAAGACCTGCACGAAGCCGAGCTGTTCCTGAGCAAGCTCGATCCAGAAGCAACAAGCTTCACCTTTCAGACCTTTGACGAGGACAAGGGTCGGGACGACCGTACACTCGTGAAGACGCTTAGCGGCTCATTCAGGCAGCATAAGGCTGAACTCGAAAGGTTGAACAAACAGGGCGCCGGCGTCTTCGTCACCGTCAATGAAACGAACGGCAAGGGGCGCAAGACAGCGGACATAGTCAGGGTCCGTGCCGTATTCGTGGATCTGGATGGCGCGGCCCTTGAACCCGTCCTTCAGTACCAGCGCAAACCGCACATTGTGGTCGAAACCTCAAAGGAGCGTTGGCACGCATATTGGCGGGTTGAGGGGCTTGAGCTTGGAGATTTCGAGAACGCCCAGCTTGCGCTTATCGAGCGGTTCGGCAGCGACAAGTCTGTCAAGGACTTGCCCCGGGTTATGCGGCTGCCCGGCTTCCTCCATAACAAAGGCGAGCCGCGCCTTGTCCGGCTCCTAGAGACGCTTGAAGCCGCCCCATATCCCGGACGCGATTTCTACCGGGGCCCGAGGCTAGATGACGCTCGCGACCTTCCACCCGTGTTGAACAGTGGGGATGATGCCGAAGCCCTTGCCGTGCTGTCGCGTGAAATCGCGAGGCTCAACGAGGCAGCTAAGGGCAACCGCAACATCGCGCTTAACAAGGCGGCCTACACGGTAAGCGGAATGGTCGCAAAAGGCCTGTTGTCCGAAGTCCTTGCCAAGGAACGACTGATCGAAGCAGCGGACGAACTGGAGCTTCCTCGAAAGGAAGCGATGATAACAATCGCGTCGGGGTTTCGGGCTGGCAAGGCAGCTCCTTGGTCCCCGCACGACATCTTGGACCCGGCTGACCCTATGCGGTCTGCCGTCAAGCTGCTCGACACCAAATACACCGACGCGAACAATATCCGATCTTTGCACCGGCAGCGCGAGACGTTCTGGCTCTGGAACGGGGCGTGTTATGAGATAGTCGAAAAAGAAATCATGGAGGCCATCGTCTGGGCTTTCACTGAACGCGCCAAGGCCCCCGGCAAGATGGGATCAGTCCCCTTCAAGCCGACTAACGATAAAGTTCAGGGCATCATCCACGCGCTGCGAGCGCGAGCGCAGCTTAGCTCGAAGATAGAGGTGCCAGCTTGGTTGGCGGATGCAGACCGTCATCCGCCGCCGGTCGAGTTTATGGCGGTTAAAAACGGCTTGCTGCATCTGCCGACCGGGGAGCTATGGAGTCCGACTCCTACCTACTTCAACACCAGTGCATCCGATGTGTCATTCGACCCGGATGCGGCGGAACCAACAAAGTGGCTTGCCTTCCTCGACTCAATTTATGGCGATGATGTCGAGGCCAGAAACGCCACACAGGAGTTCATCGGCTACTGCCTTCTGTCCGACACATCGCAACAGAAAATCCTGCTCATGGTCGGCCCTCCCCGCTCGGGCAAAGGCACCATAGGACGTGTGATCCGCGAACTGGTGGGGCGTGATTCCGTCGCGGGGCCGACCATGCACAGCCTTAGCGGCGAGTTTGGCTTGGAGCCGCTTATCCCCCGGCCTGTAGCCATCATATCGGACGCCCGCATAGGCCAGAAAACCGACAAGGCGGCGGTGACGGAAAGGCTGCTTTCCATTTCTGGCGAAGATCCATTGAGCGTCAACAGGAAGAACACTTCGTTTTGGCATGGCAAGCTGCAGACGCGGTTCATTATCCTGACCAACGAGTTGCCGGCGCTGTCGGATGGCTCAGGCGCGATGGCTAACCGCTTCATCATCATTGTCTTGAAGACCAGCTTCTTGGGTCAGGAGGACCCCGGTCTGTTCGACAAGTTGAAGGCGGAATTATCGGGCATCCTGAATTGGGCAATAGCGGGATATGAGCGGCTTCGCTCCCGGGGGCACTTCCTTCAGCCTGCAAGCGGGCAGGAGGCGCTGGAAGAGATTGAACACTTGGCGTCGCCAGTGAAGGCGTTCGTTCGCGCCATATGCGATGTTGGACCAACTCTCTCGGTTGGTGTCGATGAATTGTGGGAGCAGTATGCGGTTTGGGTGGAGAACCAATCGTCATCGGGAAGCAATAAATTTGCTGGGACAAAAGTGTGGTTCGGACGAAACCTGCGCTCCGCTGTTCCGGGCTTAAGCGATGGTGATGTGTACGAGGGCGAGAAGCGGCGACGGGTGTACAAAGGAATCGGCTTGAAGACTGGTCAAAATGTCCGTCATCGCGATACGACGCCGACGGACGACAACCCGGCAATTCCGTTCTAGGGACGACGCGGCGATGGCATCACCCACGTATACCCAGGTAAATACTGATCCCTAAAGGGAATTGTATATTGTTTTGGGAAGGCAGGACGGCGAGCGAGTCAGTAAATGCCATGGCCTACCATGGTGGCACCCACGTATACCTAGGTAAAAACTGACTCAGCCTCGTGTGCATCGCGTTGCCGCAGTGATGGTATGAAAAATCCATCGCTGTCTCGTGCTTTTGCTATGCCCCGGCACCTTGCCCCTGTGGCGCAGCACTGGCGTCCCCTCCTAGCGGTCCGCAAAAGCCACGTTAACGCTTGAACACAGCGGGAACCAAAACAGTTTAGGACACAGTAATACAAACAAAAACAATGCCTTAATCCATGTGTTGCGTTATGCTTTGCGTCCTCTGTCAAACGTTTGTGCGATATGACACCAAGGTAGAAGCAAAACTCGCCCATGGATGCCCTAGCCGATCAGCCTCCCGTCGAGGGGCAGAAGTCCCCGCAGCGCTCCCGTATCGCAAACGGCAGCGCCACCCTACTGGGTGCGAGAGACGAGCGCTCCGTCTACGTGCGCAGGATGAAGGAGGTCATTGCCGAGCATGTGGATGATCGAGGCGGGCTGGAAGCTATGTCCGCCGCCGAGAAGTCCCTGATCCGCCGTGTCGCCGTCCTGACCGTTGAGCTTGAGAAGCTGGAGACGCGCTTCGCGGAGGATGAGACAGTGGGTGAGCGCACCCTCGACCTGTACAATCGGACAGCCGGCAACCTAGGACGTCTCCTTGAGCGTCTCGGTCTCAAGCGCAAGGAGAAACCAGCCAGGACGATAGAGGGGCACATCGCCGCCAAGCGGAAGCAAGCAGCGGCATGAAACCGATCATCTCCATGCGCGAAGCCCTCGCCGACCCGGACTTGTTCGGCACCATCCTGAGCGGTGACAGTTGGCTTCCGTGGCGGGTGATGCTCATCGCCTTGATGGGCGAGCCGCTGACGGCAGAAGAGCGTGTCATCTTCACCACCTTGACCCAGCGCGAGCACGAGCCGCTATCTCCCGTCGAGGAGTTCTGGGGCATCGTCGGTCGCCGTGGCGGCAAAACGCGCGCCATGTCCGTCCTGTCAGCCTACCTCGCGGCCCTCTGCGACTGGTCGGACGTGCTGGTGCCGGGTGAAACCGGAAAGCTCTTCTATCTCGGCTACAATCAGAAACAGGCGAACATCGCTTTCGACTACGCGAAGTCGATCTTCAACCTCCCCCTGTTTGCGCAGCGCGTCGATAACGTCAGCGCCGACATCATCGCTCTCAAAACCGGCATTGAACTGGAAGTGCGGGCAGCGACATGGCGCGGGTTGCGTGGCGTCACCAGCATTGGCGCGATCTTCGATGAGTTGGCGTTCTTCCAGTCGGAGGAATATTCAGCCAACACCGATAAGGAAATCCTGAATGCGGTGCGCCCCTCGCTCGCGACAACATCTGGGCCGCTGGTCGCGATTAGCTCGCCGTTCGCAAAGTCGGGCGAAGTGTTCCAAGCGGTCGAGCGCGACTTCGGCCCAAACGGTGATCCCCTTATCCTTGTCGCGAGGGGCGCGAGCCGCGATTTCAATCCGAGCCTATCGCAGCGTGTCGTGACACGTGCGCTGGAACGCGATGCTGCTGCCGCGCGGGCCGAGTACCTAGGCGAGTTCCGAGAGGACTTGGCGGCCTTTGTGGACCTTGCCGTCGTGCAAGCGTGCGTAGCTGCGGGTCTGGCAGCAATTCTGCCCAACGCTCTGCGCCAGCCCTACACGGCCTTCTGCGACCCGGCTGGCGGCAGTGGCACCGACAGTTTCACGTTGGGCATCGGACATGACGGGCTGGACGACCAGCAGCTTGGAAAAGACCTGATCATTCTGGATTTGGTGGACGAGGTGAAGCCGCCGTTCCGCCCCGAACAGGTCGTGATGAAGTTCGCCGCGACGCTCAAGACGTATGGCTGCGATTCAGTCTATGGCGACAACTACGCGGCTCAGTGGGTCGTGGATGCCTTCGACCGGTATGGCATCCGATACATCAAGTCGCCGCTGAACAAGAGCGAGCTGTTCCTGAACTTTTTGCCGATGTTGAACAGCCGCTCGATCCAGCTTCTGGACCATTCCAAGCTGGTGTCGCAGCTCGTTGGCATGCAGCGCCGCGTGACGAGCGGTGGCCGCGAGACGATCGATCACAACCCGAATGGGCATGACGACGTGGCGAATGCCGTCGCTGGATGCCTGGCTGTCATCGCACGCAACCGACGTCAGACGAAGACCACAACCACAGCCATTCCGATGTGAGGACAGCATGCGCGAAGGCGACATAGTTCAAACGACACTGGGTCACAAATGGGTGGTCGCGTTTCTGCTTGATGTGGATGACGTCGAGGGGCTGCATGATGGGCGCTATGCGTTCATCGTCCGACCTGAGCCGACGCCGTACGGCGACGACATCGTCTATGCGCTGGAGTCCGAGAACGACATCTTCATGGGCTGGCTGGGCACCACGGAGATTGATCAGGGCGACGTGTACACGCTCTACGGCGACGAGCCATTTGCGGTGGATGAGCAGCGCGGACAGTTCATCAAGTTACGGCGCGAAAACGGCAGCACCGAATGGGTCATGCGCTGGCGTCTCGCCTTCAACTTGCTGGTCGGACACGACATCAGCCCCGAGGCTGATTGGACAGAAGCCAACCTGTTGGGAGCAGTCTGATGGTGCAGATTGGCGATATCGTCTTGCTGGGTTCAGGCCTGCGCTGGTGCGTCCTTCAGTTCGTCGGCAATCCGAACGGCGGACAGGATGCGAGGCTGATCCGACGCAACTCGGATGGCAGTTACACCGCATTCCAAAAGGGAACGGAATTTCTGATTCCCGCTGAGCGCCCTGTTTTCGAGATAGGCGAGTCGGTGACGATTGACGGCCTCAAGGGGGTTTTTCAGTGCGTCGAGCGCGAGGAACACGTCGCGCGCATCATGTTGGCACCACGCCAACGGGAATTGGCGAGCGGCGGCTTTGTCGAGATTGAGGCCGGTGTAGCGCGCGCCTCATTTGCATTGCTGGTCGTCCAAAACAAAAAAGTCTGAAGGAGAAAAAACCATGGCCACCGTTGCCGAACAGGAATTGAAATTGCACGTCTCGCCCAGCATCGATGAGCGGACAATCGACCATTTTGCCGAAAGGCAGATTGGCAATATCAAACCCGAACCTGACCTGGAGCATCTCGCGCTATCAGGAGCCCTGAAACTGGCGAGGGAGGAGGCCCTCGCGCTGGTCGATCTCGCGAACGCCACTTATGCCGACGCGTCGCAGCCGCCAGCTGCCGCCGCCATCCAGGTGGCTACTGCGGCACGCAAAAGCGGCGAGCGTGTCGCGGCCCGCTTGCTCGCCGCTCAGGAGAAGGTTGATACGACGATAGCGTCGCTTGAGAAAGTGACGTTTGCGCCCCCACCGGACGCCACGATCGGCGAGCGGTACGACAGGGAGATTCGTGATTCGTTGAAGGCGCTGCCCGACGATAAGCGTGCCAAGGAGATCAATGATGCTCTCGCCAGCAACGATATGGCGCTCATTGGTGCGGTGCTGCGCGCACCACGGGTTACGACCGGCATGAAGGCGGCGGAATTGGAATCCCTTCGCCACCGGTTCCGCCAGCAGGCCTTCCCCGTGGAGATGAAGCGTCTGGACCGCCTCCGGAAGATGCGCGCTGCTAGCGATACGGGGCAGGAGCATTCACCAAGTTGGTAAAGCAGGCGTCGGATACCACCTTCGCCAATGCTGCCATCGCCGCTCGCACGAAGCGGGAAAGCGCGTTGGCGGCCTATCAGCAGGAGGCATAAACGTGGACAGCCCAGCCCTGATCAACAGCAGCTACTTACTCTCGGTGCACAACCAACGTGATCTCCTGCGGTTGCCGCGACGCATTGCAGCGGATCGTTTGGAAGCAATCCCTGAATCCTATCGAATGGCCTACATCGAGGACGAAAACGGCAAGGGCTACTTTCTGTCCACGCAGACCGCAGATGTCATTCGCGATGGCGAGGCTGAGATCGCCCGCATCAATGCCGAAATGGAGGACATCCCTGCCAGGGTGGAAAGGGAACGGAAAGCGTGGCGCAACGATGCGGTGAACGATGCCATTCAGTCATCGCTCAAGAAAGCCGGCGTCAAAGAAGGGCTGTTGGAGGGTGCGATGTCGATGTTGAAAAAAGAGAATTCGTTTGAGGTTGATCCGTCTGATGACGGGCGGGGATTTGTCGTCACAGGCCGAAACGCATACGGCCTTTGTGAAGTTGACAGTCTCGTCGTGAAATTGGTGGGTGGTGACGAGGGAGCGGTGTGGCGCGAACGAAAGCCCAACCGCTTTGATCGCCGCCCTGATAGCATCAATCAGATGCCCTCGGGGCGGGGTCGGCGGTAACGGCCTTGGGCTTGACTCTGCACACTTGGGACGATGCGTGTGGCTCCAAAGCTAGGAGTCCGGCGGCCGTCGGTCTCTAGGCAGCGATAAGTCCGGCGGCCCTGCCCTTGCCGATTAAGTACGATACGAATGCTGCGCATGCACCGAGCATGAACAACGCGTCAGTCTCATCCACGTTTGCACTTCTGTCATCGATCAGTGGATGACGAATGCCTTTTTCGTCACTGCTGAAGCCATATATTGCCCCGAAGCCCTTTTTCAGTGCGCCGTGGATCGCTGCGCTCTCCTCCAGCTTCGTCAGTGCCGGCCCAAGTTCCCTCGCTTCTGGAATCAGCTTGCGCGCAGTTGCTTCCACCGAGTGGACACTTTCCCGCACACTATCGGCCCATTGACCGGCTGCGGCACTTTCGGCTGCCTTACGAAGGTGCTGACGTGCGCCGTTGAATTCGACCTTCGCCAAATCGGCGAACGCGCGCTCTAAGTTAACTCTGTCCTCCTCGGACGCTACAGGAGCTATCGTTGCTCCGTCGACGACGCGATATGCAGCCCGCGTATAGCTGAGAATACTATCAATAATGTCATCGAGACCGTATGGGCATTTATTCTGTCTCAAGACATATTGGATGAAGCCAAAGATCTCGATGTACGTACCTTCGGAAAAAAGCTTCTTAAGCCTGGCCGATTGAAATCTCCAACTCGGATCAAAATCGTCCGCCATCTTATGTTCTTTATAAATATGCATATTCCTCAGAATTACGTCCCAAGGTTCGACTATCTCTCCATCGTAAACTCTGATCACGTCGTAAAAACGAGCCCATAAAATGGCCCGCAGTTCCTGACTGACCTCCTTCAGTGCAAGTTGGCTAGGCACTGCGGATGCGCCTTCAGCCTCCTCAAATGTCAGTTTACTACGGTCCATCAGGAAAACTCGCCTCACAGGGCCGCTGAAAAGGAATCAGCGCTGCTATGAGTTTACCTGAAATGGGGAGCCAGCGACTAGGTCACCAGCAACACCCATTCCACAAACGTTGGACAGAACAAAACGCCGGTCGGCTAAGTTGTTGAAATCATTGGTACGCCCAAGGGGAATCGAACCCCTGTTCCCGCCGTGAGAGGGCGATGTCCTGACCGCTAGACGATGGGCGCGTTCAAGAACCGGCGATATAGGCTGAGCGCTGGGAAAAAGCAACTGGGGTTTGGCCGCTTTCCCCGGTCGAGGAAAAGCCGGCCGTCAGCCTATCGTTTCGGTTCGATCAGATCCCAGAGATTGCCATGCAGATCGGCGAAAACCGCCACCGTGCCGTAGGGCTCGAAGCGCGGTGCTTCGCGGAATTCGACGCCCTTCTCCAGCATCGCCGCGTGGTCACGGGCAAAGTCGTCGGTTTCCAGGAACAGGAAGACACGCCCGCCGGTCTGATTGCCGATACTTTTGCTTTGTGCCTCGTCGGAAGCCTCGGCCAGCAGCAGCCTGGCGCCCTGCCCGTTGGCCGGCGCCACTGTGACCCAGCGCTTGCCGCCGCCGAGATCGACATTTTCGACGAGCAGGAAACCCAGCCTCTCGACATACCAGGCAATCGCCTCGTCATAATTGGCGACGACCAGGGCGACCGTGGCGACGCGACGATGTTCGGCGAACCCGCTCATCCCCGAGGCTTCATTGGCCTGCTGCCGTTCATCGTTGCGGCTCGGTCACTTGTTGCGGATCGCAAAGCGGCCGATCAGGCGTCGCTCAGTGATGTCGTAGACGAAGATCGTGCGGCTGCCGTCGGCAAGCTCGGCGTCGATCGAGACACGGTTGCCGGACAGCGACTGGCTGACCACCTTGGCCCCAACCGGCAGCACGATGTCGCCGCTGACCGGTTCGCCGGCGGGTGTCTGGATATCCCCGGCCAGCGGCGGGTTCGCCGGCGGTGCATTGCGCGCTTTGTAGACAAGGGCGCCGATCACCACCATAAGGGCGAGGAACAGCAGGCCGAGATTGATCCCGACGAAGCGGACGAGTTTCCTGCGCACCTTTTCGACCTCGGGGTCGAGCGGCTTATCCTGGTCTTCTTCGGCGATCGGGCTGGCCATGGCAAACAGTTCCGGAACGGTTTTTCAATGAGCGCTCATAACGAAGAGGCCCCTGAATTGATAGAGGCGGTACCGACCGTGCTGGTGGCGGATGCGGACGCGGCCGGTCAGCGCCTCGACCAGTGGCTGGCGGCAAGGCTTGGTCCGGACATGTCACGCAGCCGCGTGCAGATGTTGATCAGGCAAGGCGCGGTCTCGGTCGACGGCAAGCTGATCGATGAGACCAAGCGCAAGATGGCGCCGGGCGAAAGCGTGTCGGTTACCATGCCGGAGCCGGAGCCGGCGGAGCCGCAGGGCGAGAACATCGCACTCGATGTGCTTTATGAGGACGACGAGCTGATTGTCATCAACAAGCCGGCCGGGCTTGTCGTGCACCCCGGAGCGGGCAACTGGACCGGTACGCTGGTCAACGCGCTGATCCATCATTGCGGCGACAGCCTTTCCGGCATTGGCGGCGTGCGGCGGCCAGGCATCGTTCACCGCCTCGACAAGGAGACCAGCGGCGTCATGGTGGTCGCCAAGACTGACCGCGCCCACAAGTCACTCTCCGAGGCTTTCGCCGATCACGGCCTCACCGGCGATCTCGAACGTGCCTATCTGGCGCTGGTCTGGGGCATACCGCAGAGGCCGACCGGAAGGGTCGACGCGCCTCTCGGCCGCGCCGCCGACCGCGTGCGCCGTGCCGTGGTGCCGGAAGGACGCGACGACGCCCGCCATGCGGTCACCCACTTTGCCGTGCAGGAGCGCTTCGGCGAGAGCCAACAGGAGTTCGCCACCGCCAGCATGGTCGAATGCCGGCTGGAGACCGGCCGCACCCACCAGATCCGTGTCCACATGGTGCATATCGGTCATCCGGTGATCGGCGACCCCGATTATGGCCAAGCCTTCCGCACCAAGGCCAACCGGCTGCCGGAACCGCTGAAAAGCCAGGTCAAGGCATTTCCCCGGCAAGCTTTGCATGCCTGGCTCCTTGCATTTCGCCACCCCACTACCCATCTAACGATGAGGTTCGAGGCGCCGTTACCGAGGGACATGGAGGAACTCGTCGGCGGCTTCCGCAAACTCTGAACCCGTCACCGACAAGCCATCAAAAAACCTGACTGACATTGTTCACTTCACCGTGACACACTGTTTCGTGTTGAACAAATGCCTGTCTTTTCTGGTTTTGTTCCTGTATAAGATCCGATGTCGCGGGCGAGCCTTTTGGTGCTCGCGTCACATGCCCGCCGCGTTTCGGGGGCATCACTCCAATAGAGAGGGGGCGCTATCATGGCCCAGTCATTACCCAGTATCGTTTCCGGCGAAGGCGGCCTCAGCCGCTACCTGGAAGAAATCCGCCGCTTTCCCATGCTGCAGCCGCAGGAAGAGTACATGCTCGCCAAGCGTTATGCCGAGCATGAAGACACCTCCGCTGCGCACAAGCTCGTCACCAGCCACCTCAGGCTCGTCGCCAAGATCGCCATGGGCTATCGCGGCTATGGCCTGCCGATCGGCGAAGTGATCTCGGAAGGCAATGTCGGCCTGATGCAGGCCGTCAAGAAATTCGAACCCGAGCGCGGCTTCCGCCTCGCGACCTATGCCATGTGGTGGATCAAGGCCTCGATCCAGGAGTACATCCTGCGCTCGTGGAGCCTGGTCAAGATGGGCACGACCGCCAACCAGAAGCGCCTGTTCTTCAACCTGCGCAAGGTGAAGGGCAAGATCCAGGCGCTCGACGACGGCGACTTGAAGCCCGACCAGATCGCCGAGATCGCCACCAGGCTGAACGTTTCCGAAGCCGAAGTGGTGTCGATGAACCGCCGCCTGTCGGGCGATGCCTCGCTCAATGCCCCGATCCGGGCGAGCGAAGGTGAGTCCGGCGAGTGGCAGGACTGGCTGGTCGACGACCACGAAAGCCAGGAAGAGATGCTGATCGAGCAGGACGAGCTGGAAAACCGGCGCGGCATGCTGTCGGGCGCTCTTGCCGTGCTCAACGAGCGCGAGCGGCGCATCTTCGAGGCCCGTCGCCTCGCCGAGGAGCCGCTGACGCTGGAAGAGCTTTCGTCCGAATTCGACATCAGCCGCGAGCGCGTGCGCCAGATCGAGGTGCGCGCCTTCGAGAAGGTGCAGGATGCGGTCAAGGCCGCCGCCAAGCGCCAGACCCAGGCGCTGCGCACCATTGAGGCGCAGCCCGCAGCCTAAAGCCGGCTAAAGGCAACAAGATCTAAAGGCGGCGCCAGGAAACTGGCGCCGCTTTTTTTCTTGTGTGGTTGGCGAAAGCGGAGACGACATCCGATCTCCCCGCAAGGGGAAGATTGCAGCTTCGCCGGCAGCGATCTCTCAAAGCCCATCCAGCGGAAACTTCAGGTACCGCCGGCCATTCGCTTCGGGTTCGGGCAGCCTCCCGCCATTCATGTTGACCTGCAGCGCATGCAGGATCAGCCGCGGCATCGGCAGCGTCCTGTCGCGCGCCTCGCGCAGGGCGACGAACTCGGCCTCGCTGCGGGCGGCGGCAAGATGGGTGTTGGTCGCCTTCTGTATGGCGACCGTGCTTTCCCACAAGGGTTCGCGGCCGCCGGCCTGATAGTCATGACCGACGAACAGCCGCATCTCGTCCGGCAACGCCAGTATGTCCTGGATCGAGCGCCAGAGCCGCGCGGCACTGCCGCCGGGAAAGTCCGTCCTCGCTGTGCCGCTGTCGGGCATGAACAGCGTGTCGTGGACGAAGGCGGCATCGCCGATCACATAGGTGATCGACGCCAGCGTATGGCCGGGCGAGAACAGCACCTTGACCGGAAGCGTGCCGACCGTGAAGGTTTCGCCTTCACCAAACAGCCTGTCCCACTGCGAACCGTCGGCGGGAAAATCCGGCCAGTTGTAGATCGCCTTCCACAAATTCTGGACGTCGACGACCCTGTCGCCGATCGCTGTCGGCGCTCCGGTCTTCTCCCTCAGATAGTACGCCGCCGAGAAATGATCGGCGTGCGGATGGGTGTCGAGGATCCATTCGACGCTCAGCCCCTGCTCGCTGACGAAGTCGAGCAGGATATCGGCATTCGTCGTTGCCGTAGCACCGGATTTCTCGTCGAAATCGAGGATCGGATCGATGATGGCGCAGCGTTTCGTCGCCTGGTCGGCGACGACATACTGGATGGCCCCGGTCGGCTTGTCGTAGAAGCCGCTGACCTGCGGCCTGGCCAAAGCTACGTCCAATTCTGGCTTCCCCAACTCTCGGTCGTCAGGAATGATTTTCTCTAACGACACCCGAGAGGAGTATGGTTGTCCGCTCGGGTGAGCCAGTCAAGTATCATTTCGCTCGCGGCGACAGGAAAGCCAAAAACTGTTCCGAGGAGCGGTCAGGCAGAGGGCTGCTTGGTCTTCCGCAGATACGGCAGGATGGTCTCATAAGCGCCGAAGCGCCTGATCGCGTCCTCGTTGGAGACGGCAGCGGTGATGATGACGTCCTCGCCCTGCTTCCAGTTTGCCGGCGTCGCCACCTGATGCTTGGCGGTCAGCTGCATGGAATCGACCGCACGCAGGATCTCATCGAAGTTGCGGCCCGTGGTCATCGGGTAGGTCAGCACCAGCTTGATCTTCTTGTCCGGTCCGATGACATAGACCGAGCGCACCGTGGCATTGTCGGCCGGCGTGCGGCCTTCCGACGTCTCGCCGGCACCGCCCGGCAGCATGTCGTAGAGCTTGGCCACCTTGAGGTCCTTGTCGCCGATCAGCGGGTAGTTCACCGAATGGCCGGTCGCCGTCTTGATGTCGTCCTGCCACTTGCCGTGGCTTTCGACCGGATCGACCGAAATGCCGATGATCTTGACGTTGCGCTTCTTGAATTCGCCTTCGAGCCCCGCCATCGTGCCAAGCTCGGTCGTGCAGACCGGCGTGAAATTCTTGGGATGACTGAACAGGATCGCCCATCCGTCCCCGATCCAGTCGTGGAATTTGATCGTCCCTTGCGTGGTCTCGGCGGTAAAATCCGGCGCAATGTCGTTGATACGAAGGCTCATGGTACATCTCCCCTGTAAACGGAACCCGTCGGCAGCGAGGAACGACAAGCGGCAACCCATGCCGCCATCGAGCTGCCCCGCCCGGGCATCGTTGCATCTTAGCGCAAAAATCGTGACTGCAAGATAATATGAAACTCTTGTCGGCGGCAGGCGAGCATTTTTATGCTGCCGAATGCTCGGCACGCGGATGAGAGCCTGTTGGGCTGGACAGGAGAGATCCTGCCTCAGCTCTTGTTGACCGCCATTGTCACAGTCAGGTCTTCCATGCGCTGTGCCAGCGCGCTGAGCGCGTTGGTCAGCACGCTATCGCTCTTGTCGGCCTTGGTCAGAGCCTCGTCGCGGGTCTTGCGCAAGGTCAGCACTTCGCTTTCCATGCCCTTGACGCGTTTCTGCAACTCCGAGAGTTCATCCATCACCATGATGCCGGCCATCACGGTCAGCCGCTGATCGCCAATCTCGCCGAACGAGTCCTTCAGGTGTGAAACATAGCGGTCGAAACGTTCGGCAAGATCGATCAGATGCTCTTCCTGGCCCTCGTCACAGGCCATGCGATACTGCTTGCCGTCGATTGAAACCGTGACCTGTGCCATCGGGCCAGCTCCTATCTGTCCAACACGGCGCGGATGGTTTCCATGGCGGTCACCAAACGTCGCGAGACTTCCTTGTTGGCATCTTCCAGCCGTTCGGCGCGCGCTTCGGAATTGTCGAGTTCCTGCGCCAGCCGCGAGCGATCGGCATTCATCCGCTGCACCTCGGCCTCGGCTTCGGAGTAGTCGCGTTCATGCTCGAGCTTGGCCGCGACGGCGTTTTCCAGCCCCTCGATGGCCTTGCCCAGCCTCGCGATGACTTCCTTGAGTGTGGCTTCCCCGGTCATGGCCTTCGTCCTGTGCCCTGCCCATCACCGAATCGTTCACGTTCAGAACGCGTTATCCCTGAAACATTAGGCACCGGGTGAAGGCAACGTCAACAAAGCTCTCGCGACTGTCCCCCGCTAACGCTAATGTAGGTCCGCCGCCGGCATCACAAGACCGGCAAATGTGCACCCGATTTGTTGACTAAAAGCCCGCGCCTGCTATGTGTCGCGCACCCTTTTCAAGGGCTCTCCCAAGCCCCCAAACCCCCACTTCTGGAGGAACCATGACGTCGCGTGAACAACATGACCGGATGGCCAATGCGATCCGCTTTCTCTCCATGGACGCCGTCGAGAAGGCAAACTCCGGCCATCCCGGCCTGCCCATGGGCTGCGCCGACATCGCCACGGTGCTGTTCACGAAGTTCCTGAAATATGATCCGAAGGCCCCCCATTGGCCCGACCGGGATCGCTTCATCCTGTCGGCCGGCCACGGTTCGATGCTGCTCTATTCGCTGCTGCACCTGACCGGCTACGAGGACATGACGATCGACCAGATCAAGCATTTCCGCCAGTTGGGCTCGAAGACCGCCGGCCATCCCGAATACGGCCATGCCACCGGCATAGAGACGACCACCGGCCCGCTCGGCCAGGGTCTGGCCAATTCGGTCGGCTTCGCGCTCGGCGAGCGCATCATGAACGCAGCCTTCGGCAACGACCTCGTCGACCATTACACCTACGTACTGGCCGGTGACGGCTGCCTGATGGAAGGTGTTTCCCAGGAAGCCATCGCGCTTGCCGGCCATCTCAAGCTCAACAAGCTGATCGTCTTCTGGGACAACAACAACATCTCGATCGACGGCCCGGTCTCGCTTGCCGACAACACCGACCAGGTCGCCCGCTTCCAGGCCTCGGGCTGGAACGCCAGCCACATCGACGGCACCGATCCGGAAGCCATCGCCTATGCCATCGAAGCCGCTCGTCACTCCGACAAGCCGACGATGATCGCCTGCAAGACGACCATCGGCTTCGGCGCTCCAACCAAGGCCGGCACCAACAAGGCGCACGGTTCGCCGCTCGGCGCCGACGAGATCGCCGGTGCGCGCAAATTCTTCAACTGGGACTCGCCGCCCTTCGAGATTCCGGCCGACATCCTTGACGCATGGCGCGCCGCCGGTAAAACCGGCGCCAAGCCGCGCACCGACTGGGAGGGACGCCTGGCCAAGGCCGAGCCCAAGTTGAAGGCCGAGTTCGAACGCCGCCTCGCCGGCAAGCTGCCGTCGAATTTCGACGCCGTCATCGCCGACTACAAGAAGAAGCTGTCGGCCGACAAGCCGAAGGTCGCCACCCGTAAATCCTCGGAAATGGCGCTGGAGGTCATCAACGGCGCCGTGCCGGAAACCATAAGCGGCTCCGCCGACCTGACCGGCTCCAACAACACCAAGACCAGCCAGACCAAGAACATCACGCCCGACGATTACGGCCAGCGTTATGTCCACTACGGCATTCGCGAACATGGCATGGCGGCCGCCATCAATGGCTTGACGCTGCATGGCGGCCTCATCGCCTATGGCGGTACCTTCCTGTGCTTCTCCGACTATGCCCGTCCGTCAATGCGTCTGGCTTCGCTGATGGGCATCCGCTCGATCTTCGTCATGACCCATGATTCCATCGGTCTGGGCGAAGACGGCCCGACCCACCAGCCGGTCGAGCATCTGGCGGCATTGCGCGCGATCCCAAACCACAATGTCTTCCGCCCGGCCGACGCGGTCGAAACCGCGGAATGCTGGCAGATCGCCCTGGAGTCGGAAAAGACGCCGTCGACCTTGGCGCTGACCCGCCAGAACCTGCCGACGGTGCGCACCGAATTCACGGCCAAGAACCTCAGCAGCCAGGGAGCCTATGAGCTGGCCGCCGCCAGCGGCGAGGCGGCGATAACGATCTTCGCCACCGGCTCCGAGGTCGAGATCGCACTTGGCGCGCGCGAGCTGTTGGAAAAGCACGGCCATCCGACCCGCGTCGTCTCGGTTCCCTGCTTCGAACTGTTCGACCAGCAGAGCGACGACTACCGCAACAAGACGATCGGCAATGCGCCGATCAAGATGGCGATCGAAGCCGGCATCCGCCAGGGATGGGATCATCTGATCGGCTCCGACGGCATCTTCGTCGGCATGACCGGCTTCGGCGCGTCGGGCACGATCGAGCAACTCTATCCGCATTTCGGCATTACCGCCGAGGCCGCGGCCAAGGCGGCGGAAGCCCGCCTGCACGCCAAGTAAGATTCCGGGCCAGTTCGGCGAAACCGCGAAAACGGCTTCGCCGGGCTGGCTCGACTTAATCGATTTAAATCCACGCCAGTGCGGCTGGATTCTTTCTGCTTCCGCCGCTATGAAACTGCAGACCCCTCGTCCGCCCTCCAACTCCCAGGGAGAGAATTATGACCGTCAGAGTTGCCATCAACGGATTTGGCCGCATCGGCCGCAACATCCTGCGCGCTATCCATGAATCCGGCCGCAAGGACATCGACGTCGTCGCCGTCAACGACCTCGGCCCAGTCGAGACCAATGCGCACCTCTTGCGCTATGACAGCGTGCACGGCCGCTTCCCGCATGAAGTCTCGGTATCCGGCGACCAGATCACCGTCGGCAAGGAGACGTTCAAGGTCACCGCGATCAAGGACCCGACGCAGTTGCCGTGGAAGGAACTCGGCATCGACATCGCGCTCGAATGCACCGGCATCTTCACCGCCCGCGACAAGGCAGCGGCACACCTGACCGCCGGCGCCAAGCGCGTCGTCGTTTCGGCCCCTGCCGAAGGCGCCGACCTCACCGTGGTCTACGGCATCAACCACGACCAGTTGACCAAGGATCATATCGTCATCTCGAATGCCTCGTGCACCACCAACTGCCTGGCGCCGCTGGCAGCCGTGCTGCACGAAACGGTCGGCATCGAAAAAGGCATGATGACGACGATCCACTCCTACACCGGCGACCAGCCGACGCTGGACACCATGCACAAGGATCTCTACCGCGCCCGCGCCGCCGCGCTGTCGCAGATCCCGACCTCGACCGGTGCCGCCAAGGCGATCGGGCTGGTGCTGCCCGACCTCAAGGGCAAGCTCGACGGCATCTCGATCCGCGTGCCGACCCCGAACGTCTCGGTCGTCGATTTCAAGTTCATCGCCAAGCGGTCGACCACGGTGCAGGAGATCAACGAAGCCGTGATCGCCGCCTCCAACGGCAAGCTCAAGGGCATTCTCGGCGTCACTCATCACCCGAACGTGTCGATCGACTTCAACCACGATCCGCGCTCCTCGATCATGGCGCTCGACCAGACCAAGGTGATGGACGGCAATTTCGTATCGGTGCTCTCCTGGTACGACAATGAATGGGGTTTCTCCAACCGCATGGGCGACACATCGGTCGCCTTCGGCAAGACCATCGCCTGATCACAAAGCTCTCTTTTCGAGACTTGGAACGCCCGGCTTTGCCCGGGCGTTTTTCATGAGCGCAGCTTGCGCCTTCCCAAATTGTGTCCCGGGCGCCAAAACATCCGAAAATCAGCGGCATAGACCAAAAAGCCACCCTGCCGCCTTGCACTGGTCACGTCTTCGCCCCACTCTCTCGCAAAGCAGGAGACAGACGAATTTGAGGGGCTGATTTCAGGATGGAGCATGCGATCTATCTCGTCACGCTGGTCGGCACAGCGCTTGTCGTCGCCGCCGCGTTTTCGAGCCTGATCGCCTTCCGCTTCGGCGCCCCTCTTCTGCTCCTGTTCCTCTGCATTGGCCTCGCCACCGGCACCGACGGTCTCGGCATCCAGTTCGACAATGCCCGCATCGCCTATTTTGCCGGCTCACTGGCGCTGGCCGTCATCCTGTTCGATTCCGGCTTCGGCACGCCGCTCAACGCCTTGCGGCAGGCAGCCGGCCCGGCGTTGTCGCTGGCGACCTTCGGCGTAATTCTGACCACCGGCCTGTTCGGCGCCGCCGCCCACTATCTGCTCGACCTCACCTGGCTGGAATCCTTCCTGCTCGGCGCCGCAGTCGCCTCCACCGATGCGGCCGCCGTGTTCTTCCTGCTGCGTGCCGGCGAGATCAATCTGCGCGAACGCGTGCGCTCGACGCTCGAGGTGGAATCCGGCACCAATGACCCCATCGCCATCTTCCTGACCATCACGCTGGTCGAGATCATCGCCGCTCATGCCAATCCCGAGACCAACGTCCTGGTCACCAGCCTTTTCCTCGGCTTCCTCCTCAACATGGGCCTTGGCGCTGTCGTCGGCGTGCTCGGCGGCCTCGCCATCGTGCGTCTCGTCGACCGGCTCAATCTCGACCATGGCCTGCTGCCGATCTTCGTGCTGACCTTGTCGTTGATGGTCTTTGCCGCCGCCGGCGCCATTGGCGGCTCTGGCTTCCTGGCGGTCTATATCGCCGGCCTCATCTCGGGCAATTCCGATATCCGCGCCGTCACCATCCTCAAGCGCTTCCAGGACGGCATGTCATGGCTGGCACAGATCATCATGTTCCTCATCCTCGGCCTGTTCGCGACGCCCTCGCAATTCCCGGCGATCATGGTGCCGGCGGTGCTGCTCGGCCTGTTCCTGATGTTCGTGGCGCGGCCGGTCGCAGTCTGGCTCTGCCTGATCCCGTTCCGCATGCCGCGCCCCGAAGTCGCCTTTGTCTCGTGGGTCGGCCTGCGCGGCGCGGTGTCGATCCTGCTTGCCATCACCCCGCTGCTCGGCGGGCTGGAAAATGGCCGTGTCATCTTCAACACCGCCTTCATCATCGTGCTGGTGTCGCTGGTCATCCAGGGCTGGACGGTCGGACCGCTGGCGCGCCGCCTCGGTTTGATCGTGCCGGCGCGGCTCGGACCGCTGGACAAGGTCGAGCTGGAATTGCCGGGTTCGGCCCATCACGAGCTTCTCGCCTATCGCGTCGCACCCGGCAGCCCGGTGGCGCGCGGCGAGCGCATCCCACGCTGGGCGCGACCCTCGCTGGTGCTGCGTGACGGCCGTTCGATGCGCTTCCAGGACATGGGCCGGCTCGCCGCCGGCGACCAGGTCTACATTTTCGTCCCGGATCGCTATCCGCGCCTGCTCGACAAGCTGTTCGCCAGCCGTGCCGTGGTCGATCCCGAAGATGCCGATTTCTTCGGCGCCTTCGCCGTCGATCCAGCGCGCCCCGCCGCCGAACTGGAAGCAGCCTATACGCCAGGTCTAACCGAAGCGGAGCAAAAGCTCACCGTTGGCGCGCTGGTCACGGCGCGGCTCGGCGGCCATGCCGAATATGCCGACCGCGTGCTGCTCGGCCCGATAGAACTGATCGTCCGCGACGTCGACGACAAGGGGAAGATCATAGGCCTCGGCCTGTCGTTCGAGCCGACCGCGCCGGTGGCGCGGGTGCCGGTCTTCCTCAGCGCCGGAGAAATCGGCGACCGTCTTTCCGCCTTCATCCGCAATTGGCGCAAGCCGATCGAGGCGCAGGCGGACGAGGCGCAGGCGGACGAGGCGCGGGCGGACGAGAAACCGGCCCCGGAGCCAGCGCCGGAAAAGGCAGCAACCGAAAGCTGACAAACCCGATATTGAGCGCTGCCATTCATCCGCCCGCCAGTGCAAGATCGTGCCCACTTCAAAATTTCGGTTCGAGCGCGCCCTAAGCCTTGCATCGTCGCCGATGCGGGGTATGGTCCCCCGGTTTTTCGCGAAAGGAACCCGCATGGCCGCCTTCAAGACACTCGACGATATCGGCAACATCAGCGGCAAGCGCGTGCTGGTGCGCGTCGACCTCAACGTGCCTGTCACTGAGGGCAAAGTCACCGACGCCACCCGCATCGAACGCATCGCACCGACCATCGCCGAGCTATCGGCCAAGGGCGCCAAGGTCATCCTGCTCGCCCATTTCGGCCGACCCAAGGATGGGCCTTCGCCCGAATTCTCGCTGGAGCCGATCGCCAAAGCCACGGCAGAAGTGCTCGGCCGCCCCGTCGGTTTCGCCTCGGATTGCGTCGGCGACACGGCCGGAAGCGCTGTCGCCGCCATGAACAAGGGCGACGTGCTGCTGCTCGAAAACACTCGCTTCTACAAGGCTGAAGAAAAGAATGACCCGGCCTTCACCGAAAAACTCGCCGCCAATGGCGATATCTTCGTCAACGACGCCTTCTCGGCCGCGCACCGCGCGCATTCTTCGACCGAGGGGCTGGCGCATCTGTTGCCGGCTTTTGCCGGCCGCACCATGCAAGCCGAGCTTGAGGCGCTGGAGAAGGGCTTGGGAAAACCGGTTCGTCCGGTCGTCGCCATTGTCGGCGGCGCCAAGGTCTCGACCAAGATCGATCTGTTGATGAACTTGGTGAAGAAGGTCGACGCGCTGGTCATCGGCGGCGGCATGGCCAACACCTTCCTCGCCGCGCGCGGCACCGATGTCGGCAAATCGCTGTGCGAGCATGATCTCGCCTCAACCGCCAAGCAGATCATGATCGAGGCGGCCGAGGCCGGCTGCGCCATCATCCTGCCGGTCGACGGCGTCGTCGCCAGGGAGTTCAAGGCGGGCGCGGCCTGCGAGACCGTCGCCATCTCCGATGTGCCGGCCGACGGGATGATCCTCGATGTCGGCGCCAAAACCGTGACGACCATCGGCGAATGGATCGACCGCGCCGCGACACTGGTCTGGAACGGCCCGCTCGGCGCCTTCGAGATCGCGCCCTTCGACCATGCGACGGTGGCGGCGGCCAAGCATGCGGCGTCGCGCACCAAGGAAGGCAAGCTGGTCTCGGTCGCAGGCGGTGGCGATACGGTCGCGGCGCTCAACCACGCCGGCGTCGCCGACGACTTCACCTATGTCTCGACCGCCGGCGGCGCCTTCCTGGAGTGGATGGAAGGCAAGCCGCTGCCCGGCGTCGATGTGTTGAAGCGCTGAGGCTCCGAGGCGATCAACACTCGGAGAGCGAACAAGGCCGCCCGAGGCTTCAATCGATTCGAGCTTTCCGATGCCATTCCTTTGGCGGTAGACTTCCGTTAAGCGCGGAACAACCGTTTCAGGAGAAGCAACAATGAGCGAACGTCTCGAAGACATTGCCGCTGCGATCGTCGCCGATGGCAAGGGCCTGCTGGCCGCCGACGAAAGTTCCGGCACCATCAAGAAGCGCTTCGACGTCATCGGCGTCGAATCGACCGCCGACAGCCGCCGCGACTACCGCGAGATGATGTTCCGCACCAGGGAGGCGATGACCCGCTACATTTCCGGTGTCATCCTCTATGACGAGACGATCCGCCAGAAGGCCGCCGACGGCACGCCGCTGGTCGACATCATCAAGGCCGCCGGCGCCATCCCCGGCATCAAGGTCGATGCCGGCGCCAAGCCGCTGGCCAGGTTTCCCGGCGACACCGTCACCGAAGGCCTCGATGGCCTGCGCGAACGGCTTGCCGACTACTACAAGCTCGGCGCCCGCTTCGCCAAATGGCGCGCGGTAATCGACATCGATATCGCCAAGGGCGTCCCTTCGGCGACCTCGATCGGCTCCAATGCTCATGCGCTCGCCCGCTATGCCGCCCTCTGCCAGGAAGCCGGCATCGTGCCGATCGTCGAACCGGAGGTGCTGATGGACGGCGCCCACGACATCGACACTTGTTACGACATTTCGAAGGCAACGCTGATCAAGCTCTATGACGAGCTCCATGCGGCGCGCGTCGTGCTGGAAGGCACCATCCTGAAGCCCAACATGGTGCTGGCCGGCAGGAAATCGGGCAAGGTGAGCAGCCCCGAAGAAGTCGCCGAAAAGACCATAAAACTGTTCCGCGAGACAGTGCCGGCAGCGGTGCCGGGCATCGCCTTCCTTTCCGGCGGCCAGGAAGACGAAGAGGCGACCGCCAATCTCAACGCCATCAACGCCATCGGGCCGCACCCGTGGAAGCTGACCTTCTCCTATGGTCGCGCGCTGCAGGCCGCGCCACAGAAAGCCTGGAGCGGCAAAGCCTCGAACGTTGCCGCCGGCCAGGCCGCCTTCACCCATCGCGCCCACATGAACCATCTGGCAGCGCTCGGAAAATGGAGGGCGAGCCTGGAACAGGCTGCCTGATCAAAATCCTTTCTTTCTCCTTCGAACCCGGGCCGATGCGCCCGGGTTTTTTGTTTGTGACTTGCAGGGCTTGGGGCGGAGCCTCTCCGTCCTTATTTCCTCTCCGGCGATGTCGGGTTGCGCCCATCCCCAACGTCCTTGGGATGACATTCAGGGAGAGGTTCATGCATCGCAACAAGATCGTTTCGCGCGAAGACTGGTTCCAGGCGCACAAGGCCCATCTGGCGCGCGAGAAGGAACTGACGCGGTTTCGCGAGCGGATCGCCGCGGAACGGCGTGAACTGCCCTGGCTGAAGATCAGGAAAGACTATGTCTTCGAGACCGAACAAGGGCCAAACAGACTGACCGACCTGTTTGGCACTAACAGCCAGCTGATCGTCTATCACTTCATGTTCGGGCCGGGCTGCACCCATCATTGCGAGGGCTGCTCATTCCTTGCCGACCATATCGACGGCGCCAATCAGCATCTGCGGCATCACGACGTGTCGCTGGTCGTGGTTTCGCGCGCTCCCCTGGCGGAACTTCTGCCTTACAAGCAGCGCATGGGCTGGAAGTTCGACTGGGTGTCGTCCTATGCCTCGGATTTCAACTTCGACATGCAGGTCTCCTTCACCGACAAGCAGATCGCCGACGGCTGCACCACCTACAATTTCGAGACCCGTCCACGGACATCGAAGGAGCTTCCCGGCACCAGCGTCTTCTACCGGGACGAGACCGGCGACATCTTCCTGACCTTCATGTCGCGCGCCCGCGGCGGCGAGGCGCAGATCGGCGCCTACGACTATCTCGACATGACGCCGAAGGGCCGCAACGAGAACGGCCCCTATCACGGCCTGATGGATTGGGTGCGGCTGCACGATGAATATCAGGGCAAGCAGGCGGGGCAGGCGAGTTGCTGCGATTGAAGATCGTTCCCGTCGGCCAAAACATGCGCTAAGGCTGCCGCTGATCGTTTAACGGTACTGCCATGCGCTTCCCGGCCCTACTCACCTGGCTCGCCTTCCCGGTCTATATCTGGCAAGGCCTCGGCGTGCGACGCCGCACCACGCGCATGCTGCCGGCTCAAGGGCCGGTAATGCACGAAATATCAGGCACAGCACCGGCAATCTCGCTTCTGGTGCTGGGCGATTCCTCCGCCGCTTCGGTCGGCATCGGCAATTCGGAAGACGGACTTGCCGCGCAACTCGCCGTGCTGATTTCACAAAGCACCGGCCGCGCCGTGCGCTGGCGGGCGGCCGGCTTCAATTCGGCAACGTCCGGCCAGATCCGCGACCATGTGCTGCCCAATCTGTCGGCCGATCCGTGGACGCATATCGTGCTGGCCATCGGCACCAACGACACCAAGAATTTCCACTCCGTGCCGCGCTTCAAGAAGGAGTTCGGTGGCCTGCTCTACGGCCTGCGCGCCAAATGGCCGGAAGCGCGCGTGGTGTGGTCGCCGGTGCTGGAGTTCACGCGGGCGCCAGCCATGCCGCCGCTGCTCGGAAAGATCCTTGAGATCCGCGCCACCGACATGAACCGGATGGGCGAACGCCTTTGCCTGGAGCGCGGCGCGGTGCCGGCGCCGCGCCTGCCGATCACCAATCCGGAAGCCGGCTTTGCCTCGGACGGCTTTCACGCCTCGGAAGCAGGCTACCGGGCCTGGGCCGAGCATCTGGTCGGCCCGGTGCTTGGCCATTGAGCAGCGACGACAAGTGCGTCCTACGTCAAATGCCCGAGCACGGCCGCCAGTGAAATCGCGGCCATGGCGAGCAGTGCCAGCTTCCAGAAATCACCGCGTCGCTTGAGGCCTGGCCAGCCAAGCGGCTTGATCAGTTGAATGACCATGAAACCGGCGATGACAAGGGCGAGGAATTTCGTCATGCCGCCTTTGACCAGCAACGCGCCCGGCTGTCAAAGCACGTCGTTCATTGCCTGAGAAAGAACGGACGCCGGGATCCCGAACCGGAACGCGGCGCCCTTTGACCGGCAAACGATCTACTTCAGCGGCTTGAGGCCAGCCTCGATCGAAGCGCGCTTCGGTTCGAGGAATGGCGGCAGGGCGAGGCTTTCCCCCAGCGTTTCCAGCGGCTCGTCGGCGGTGAACCCCGGACCGTCGGTTGCGATCTCGAACAGGATGCCGTTCGGCTCGCGGAAGTAGAGCGAACGGAAATAATAGCGCTCGACCTCGCCGCTCGACGGCAGCCGGAACTCGGCCAGCCGCGCCGTCCATTGATGCAGCGTTTCCTGGTCCGGCGCCCTGAAGGCAACATGGTGAACCGCACCGGCACCTTGCCGTGCCGGCGCCAGTCCCGGCTGCACCAGGACATGCAGCTCCGCCGCCGGCCCGCCCTCGCCCATTTCGAAGACGTGAACCTGGCCCTCCGGCGAGGCATAGTCGCGCGCCTTGCGCATGTTCATCACCGTGGTCACCACCGCCTCGGTGTTGGTGATGTCGGGAACGCTGATGACGATCGGCCCGAGCCCGCGGATCTGGTGCTCGGCCGGTACCGGGCTTTGCGCCCAGGGATGGCTGCCGCCCTTGCCGCCATCGCTGACCAGGCGCAGACGCTGGCCCTCGGGATCTTCGAAGTCCAGTGACGCATAACCGCCGATGTCGCCGATCTCTCCTGTTGCCAGGCCTTCGTCGGTCAAGTGTTGCTTCCACCAGGCAAGGCTCTCCTGGCTGCCGACCCTGAGGCTGGTCCGCACGATGCTGTGCGTGCCGCGCCGCTCGCGGCCGACCGGCCAGTCGAAGAAGGTAAGGTCGGTGCCCGGTGTCGCTTCGCCGTCGGCATAGAAGAGGTGGTAGGCCGAGGTGTCGTCCTGGTTTACGGTCTTCTTGACCAGCCGCAGACCCAGCACCTTCGTATAAAAATGAAGATTGCCAGGCGCATTGGCGGTGATGGCGGTCAGATGGTGGATACCTGTCAGTTGCAAGCTCATCGTCGTCTCCCTGCTGTTGGGGAACAATTTTCTCCCTCCATATCAGAACTGCGGTCACCCCGCTGAAGGCCTCGTATTCCGACAGTCCGTCGCCGGAAACTGAACAGCGGCGCCCAGAGCACGTCGTCGCTATGAACAATCGGAAGTCGCGAACCTGCCTTCGGCACCGTTCTATGCGGCGAAAAGCGATGCCTTGCCTGCGTCGCGCGCACTGGTCGCAACTATCGTCTCGCGCCTGACATCCTCCTGACAGACTGCTGTCAGGAGGGGTATGCGTAGTACCTCCATACAGAGAGAGGAGACTGGCCATGAACGGTTACACCATTCTGCGCGGCATGCAGCACTATGTCGGCAAGATCCGCACGATGCGCAACGAGATCCGCACCCAGCGGTTCATGAACTCGCTGCCGGCGGATATTCGCAAGGATATCGGCTGGCCGGACATGTATGCGGACCGTGGCCCTCGGGGCAATTGAAGCCAATTTTTCGACCCGGCGATTGGATGTGGGCGCGTCAACGCCCAGATAACAGGTCCGGTGCGTGAGGATGGGAGCGAGCCTATGCCCGAACAGAAGACGATCGGTTTCCTTTTCATCGAAGGTTTTGCCGACTGGGAGTATGGGCTGCTGGCGGCCTCGGCGGTCGAATGGTTCGGCGCCCGTGCCGTGTCGCTGACGCCTGATGGCAACCCAGTGGCCGGGATCAGCGGCTTTCGGCTGACGCCCGATCGATCGGCCGGGGCGGATGAGAATGACGATCTCGACGCCATCGCCGTCATCGGCTCCGATGAGTGGGCCGGCAAGGCACCGCCCGATGTTGCCGATCTGCTCAATGCTGTTGCATCGCGCGGCGGCGTGGTCGGCGGCATCTGCGCCGGCACGCTGGCGCTAGCCCGCGCCGGCCTGTTCGAGAAGGCCAGGCATACGAGCAATGGCCGCGACTGGATCAATGGTCATGAGGCCGGCTATGCCGGCGACAACCTCTATCAGGATGTGCCGCATGCCATGGCCGACGGCAAAATTGTTTCCGCGCCAGGCTCGGCGCCGGGCACCTTCGCGCTCGCCTTTCTGAAGACGCTCTACCCCGAAAGAGGCAGCGATCTCGCTCGGATGCGAACGCTGTTTGCCAAGGAGTATGCTGAAGCCTCCTGACAGTATGCTGTCAGGAGGGCCGTGCAATGGTGCCAGCTTCGGGCACCCGTGCATCGGCGGTCGAAAGGACGATCGATGAAGAGTTGGAACGACAGACTGAGCACACCAGGCATCAACGGCGTCAAGCCGACGCCGCGCACGATGGCCGATGTCGTCGAAGGCCAGCCTATGCTGGTGCCGACAGCGCGCCAGGTCGATGATTTCATCCGCTCGATTCCCGAAGGCGTCGAGATGGATGTGCGTGCGCTGCGTACAGCACTTGCCGTCGAGCATGGCGCCGAAGTGACATGCCCGGTCACCATAGGCTATCATCTGCGCACTGTTGCCGAAGCCGCCAACGAGGACCTCCAGCGCGGCATGACGCCGAGTGACGTGGCACCGTTCTGGCGCGTGCTCGATGCGAAAACGCCGACGACGAAGAAACTGTCCTTCGGCGCGGAGTTCGTCGCCGTGCAGCGCAAGCGCGAAGGGCTGAAACCATGAGGCATGCCGCCCAAAAGTGTTCTGCGGTTTTGGGATAACGGCATGCGCGAAAACACGATGCATGCCACCCAGAGGTGGACCGGTTTCGGGCGGCATGCATAGAGACAACGCCGAGGGACCATACGATGCGCCGCGCCGACAGGCTCTTCCAGATCGTGCAGCATCTGCGCGGTGGCCGATTGGTCACCGCCCAGAAGCTCGGCACATGGCTCGAAGTTTCCGAGCGAACCATCTATCGCGACATTGCCGATTTGCAGTCGACCGGAGTGCCGATCGACGGCGAGGCCGGCGTTGGCTACATGATGAGGGAGGGTTTCGACCTTCCGCCGCTGATGTTCACGCGTGACGAGATCGTCGCGCTGGTCGCCGGCGCCCGCATGGTGCGTGCCTTTGGCGGTGCCGCCATGGCGCGGGCCGCCGACGAAGCGCTGGTCAAGATCGGCGCCGTATTGCCCGATGCGGAGAAAGACCGCATCGCCCGCACCGAGATCCACACACCGATGTGGGTGGTCAGCGACGCCGCCCGCGAGGCGATCGACCTGATCGAGCGCGCGGTCGAAAAGCGCCAGGTGCTGACCATCGACTATTCCGACGAGGCCGGCCGCGGCACCGCCCGCGATATCCGCCCGCTCGGCCTGTGGTTCTGGGGCAAGGTGTGGACGCTGGTCGCCTGGTGCGAGATGCGCGACGATTTCCGCGCCTTCCGCATCGATCGCATCGCCTCGGTGGTCATCGCCGGCCGCATCTTCAAACCGGAGCGCGGCAAGCAACTTGCCGACTTCTACCGCGCAGTGGAGCGCAGCGAGGACTATGGCATGGCGCCGGATCGCGCCGCGCGCAGCTGAGACCTGGCGCAGCTACAAAAAGCCCGCTCGAAGCGGGCTTTTTCTTGGAATATCAGACAACCTCACTCGTCGTCGTCATTGTCCGTGTTCTTCGACTTCAAGGCCGAAAGCTTGGCGAACACGGCGTTGGCGTCGAGTTCGGCGTCCTCGTCCTTCGGCTTCTCGGGAGCCGGCACCAACCGCTCGGTCAGGGCCGCCGGCAGCAGCGTGTCGCCGACCGGCTGCGCCTGTTCGCGGCCGCGCGAGGCGCGGTTGACTTCCATGTCGAGGTCGATCTGCGAGGCGAGACCCAGCGTCACCGGGTCCATCGGCTGCAGATTGGCTGAGTTCCAGTGCTTGCGCTCGCGGATCTGTTCGATCGTCGACTTGGTGGTGCCGACGAGGCGCGAGATCTGCGCGTCCTTGAGCTCGGGATGGTTGCGCACCAGCCACAGAATTGCGTTCGGCCGGTCCTGGCGCTTCGACAGCGGCGTGTAGCGCGGACCCTTGCGCTTGGATTCGGGCACCCGCACCTTGGGGTCTGAAAGCTTCAGGCGCTGGTTCGGATCCTTCTCGGCACGGGCGATCTCGTCGCGGGTCAGCTGTCCGGTCATGATCGGGTCCATGCCCTTGATGCCTTGCGCCGCTTCGCCATCGGCGATTGCCTTGACCTCGAGCGGATGCAGCCCGCAGAACTGCGCGATCTGCTCGAAGGAAAGTGCGGTATTGTCGACCAGCCAGACGGCGGTCGCCTTGGGCATCAGCAGCGTATTGGCCATTTTACAAATCCTTCTCGTTCGCCCGCGTTCCCGCGCGGGCGGTGGTTTAGAGCCACCAAAATGGGAAATTCGCGGTCTGTA
This sequence comes from Mesorhizobium sp. AD1-1, assembly GCF_020164655.1. Lineage (NCBI taxonomy): Bacteria > Pseudomonadati > Pseudomonadota > Alphaproteobacteria > Hyphomicrobiales > Phyllobacteriaceae > Mesorhizobium > Mesorhizobium sp. AD1-1. The sequence goes on along the minus strand of NZ_JAIUGP010000005.1, from coordinate 28,168 downwards.
TAACCGCTCTCGGGTCCTTTCGCAACGTTTTTGGAGCAAAGACCGGAAGCCGTGAGTACTTACCGAAAACGTTCCGCGCTCTTGAGCAGAACGACAAGCTGGCTTCGCTGGCGAGTTCCGGTCTTGGCAAAGATCGGTTGAGGTAGGGCACCCCGGTCATGCCGGAGCCGCTGCTTCCATCAGGGTTCGCCCTTGTGAAAGCGCCGAGCCAAGATGCCATGCAGGAAACTGAGGTCAACCCTGCTCGATGGCCGGTATCGGTTGGGACGGTCGTTGATCTCCCGCCCAAAACGACAAAACCCGCCGGACTGGGTCCAGCGGGCTCGGAACCGCGACAAAGTTCGTCTGGTGCGGCTCTGGCTTCCACGGCTTGGGCCCGCCGGAGCGGACCAGGACGTGGCTTTAGATAGCCCTGCGGGCGATCTTTTCGATGTCGGCGCGGTTGATGCCGAGATCGCTGAGCTGACGTGCGTTGAGACGGTTCAGTTCGCGGACGGTCTCGGTGTACATACGCCAGTTACGGAAAGCGCGGATCGGGTTCATGGTAGTCCCTCCAGAATGATGTTCGTTTCGATGGTGCTCAAATAGGCGTCATCGATGAGGACTTGAATGGCTGATTTTGCATAGCAATGATGCAAATGCTGCATTGCAGCATTAAGCTTCTGTTCATCTTGTGGGCAGCGAGGCGCTGACCTCGCGCGCTGTCAGCCTACGTCGAGCACGATCTTGCCGATATGCTCACCCTCTTCCATGCGCTCATGCGCCCGCCAGGCTTCGCTGAGCGGGAAGATCATGTCCATCACAGGGGCAACCTTGCGCGTGCCGAGCAGCGGCCACACCTGCGCTTCCAGCGCCGCCGCGATCGCCGCCTTGAACTCGACGGTTCGCGGCCTCAGCGTCGAACCTGTGTGGGTAAGCCGCTTGACCATGATCTTCGAAAAGTCCGCGCTTGCGACAGCGCCGGCCTGAACGGCGATCTGGACGATGCGGCCTTCGACCGCCGCGGCTTCGTAATTGCGCGCCACATAGTCGCCGCCGACCATGTCGAGGATGACATTGGCGCCTTTGCCACCCGTTGCCTCCTTCACCGCGGCGACGAAATCCGCCTCGCGATAATTGATCGCCCGGTCAGCGCCGAGCTTCAGGCAGGCGTCGCATTTCTCCTTGCTGCCGGCAGTGGTGATGACATAGGCGCCGAAGGCGGAGGCAAGCTGGATTGCTGTCGTGCCGATGCCGGACGAGCCGCCATGGACGAGCAGCGTCTCGCCTTTCTTGAGGCTGCCACGCTCGAACACATTGTGCCAGACGGTGAAGTAATTCTCCGGCACCGCCGCGGCTTCGGTGTGGGTGAAGCCGGCGGGCAACGGCAGCACGCTCCCTGCATGGACCTTGACATATTCGGCATAGCCGCCGCCGGGCGTCAGCGCACAGACGCGGTCGCCAATGCGCCAGCGTGATATGTCGTCGCCAAGGGCCGCCACTTCACCCGAGGCCTCGAGGCCCGGCAGGTCGGATGCGCCGGGCGGTGGCGGATAGGCGCCTTTGCGCTGCTGGACGTCGGGCCGGTTGACGCCGGCGGCATGCACCTTGATCAGGATCTCGCCGGGGCCGGGCTGCGGCACGTCGCGTGTTTCCGGCTTCAGCACCCGAGGGCCACCTGGCTCCGAGATCGCGATGGCCGTCATTCTTGCCGGAATTTTCTGTCCGCTCGCCATGAGATTTCCCGTCTTTCCTCGCCGTTATCCGACCGGCTGTTTGCATCGACGCCCCTGCCCTATGTATGCTGATTGCCAAATCAGGCAAATGGCCAATCTGGTCTTGGCGGAGGAGGAGCGACGATGGCGATCTTCGACGACGAACCCAAGAAGAAGGCGCGCCCGCACGAGATCGGGCAGGACCTGTCATTGCTTTCCGTCAGCGACTTGACTGAGCGGATCGGCATCCTGCGCGACGAAATCGCCCGCCTGGAAGCCGAACTCAAGGCCAAGGACACCACCAAATCCGCGGCCGAAGCACTGTTCCGCCGCGGATAGGCGCTCGGGCGTACAGCCCGCCGCCGAAAAGCCCGAATGCGACTGTCTTCAGACGCAGCGTTCCCGCCAAACCTGAGCCGGATCAACCAATGTTCGCAACCTACCGACCGATCCTCTCGCTGCTTCGCGGCACCGCTTTCCTGCTCGCGGCATCTGGTTTGCATGGGCTGCTTCTGCCCCTGCGCGGTCAGTTGGAAGGCTTCTCGACCGCATCGCTCGGCCTGATGGGCACGGCCTGGGCCGGCGGCTTCGTCACCGGCTGCTTCTTCGCACCGCGCATCGTGCGCCGCGCCGGCCACGTGCGCGCCTTTGGCGCCTTTGCCGCGTCCGGCGCCATCGTGGCGCTGCTCACCGGGCTGATTATCGACGAGTATGTCTGGATCCTGCTGCGCGCCTTCACCGGCTTCACCATGGCCGGCGCCTTCATGGTCATCGAAAGCTGGTTGAACGAGAAGGCCACCAACGAGAACCGTGGCACCGTCTTCGGCCTCTACATGATGGTGACTTATGCCTCGATCATGGGCGGGCAGATGATCGTCGCCGGCGGCGACGTGAAGTCCGCGTCGCTGTTCATGATCACCGGCATCCTGTTTTGCCTGTCGCTCATTCCGACAGCGGTCTCGACCGCTTCCCACCCCAAGCCGCTGCAGGATGTCTCACTTGATGTCAGGGGCCTTTATGCCAATTCGCCGGTGTCGGCGGTCGCTTGCGTGTTGATCGGCATCGCCAACGGCGCCTGGGGCACGCTTGGCGCGGTCTATGGTGCACGCATCGGCATTTCCACGGCCGAGATCGCCCTGATGATGAGCCTTGTGGTCGTTGCCGGTGCCGCCATGCAGCTTCCGGCCGGGCGCCTGTCCGACAAGACCGATCGGCGCTTCGTGCTGGCGGGGGCGGCTTTCGGCGGGGCCTTCTTCGCGCTCATGATCTTCCTGTTCGAGCCACGCTCCGGCGTCTTCGTCATCGTCTTCACCGCCGCCTATGGCGCCTTCGCCTATACGCTCTATTCCATCGCCGTGGCGCATGCCAACGACCACGCGCGCTCGGAGGATTTCGTCAAGGTATCTGGCGGGCTGTTGCTGCTCTATGGCTTCGGCACGATGATCGGACCATTGCTTGCGGCTGCCCTGATGGGCTGGATGCGCCCGGAAGGTCTGTTCCTGGCGACCGCCTTCGCGCATCTCTGCCTGGCGGGCTACACGCTGCTGCGCATCAGCCGCCGCGCGCCGGTGCCGATCGGGGATCGTGACGCCTTCAAGACGCAGCCGGCCGACCGTTCGGTCACCCCGGAAGCATTGCGGCTTGATCCCAGAAGAAAAGCAGAAGCAGACGGTTGAGATTCGAAAGGCTTTGCCTCACTAATACAGGCATGATGTTTTCCGACGCCTTCATGGCGATTGCCGATCCCAACCGGCGCCATCTTCTGGAAGAACTTCGCCGCGGCCCGAAAACCGTCACCGAATTGGCCGCCGGCTTGCCGGTCTCGCGCCCAGCCGTGTCGCAACATCTGAAAGTGCTGCTCGATGCCGGCCTGGTCCACGCCAAGCCGGAAGGAACAAGGCGCGTCTATACGGTGAGCGGCACTGGCTTCCTCAAACTCAACATCTGGCTCGATCAGTTCTGGGAAGCCTGACCCGATCAACCGTTGTTGTAGGGGAAGAACTTGAAGTAGGGCTGCGCCTCCCCGATCACCCGAGCGAAGGCGGGGCGCTGCAGCAGCCGGTCGTGATAGCGCTTCACAGCCGGGTACCTGTCGCCCAACGGCTCGACCTTGTTGGCATAGAACAGCGCGGGGGAGGCTGCGCAATCGGCCATGGTGAAGCTGTCGCCCATCGCCCAGATCTTCGACTGCATGTCGTGTTCGATGATGGCGTAGGAATTGCGCAACCGGTCGCGAGCCTGCTCGACGCCGAACGGGTCGGTCTTGCCGCCGGGACGCAACCGATCGCCGACAATCTTCTGCATCGGCTCCTGCACATAGAAATCATAGAAACGGTCAGCTTGGCGGACGGCCAACGCCATGTCGATCTCGGCGGGAACGAGGTCGACCGGCCCCGGATAGTGCGCGGCCAGATATTCGACGAGGATGCTCGATTCCAGCACCGTACGGCCACGCGCATCGTCGCGCAGCGCCGGCATCTTGCCGGCCGGCGAGATCTTCAGGAAGGCCGCGCGCGATTCAGCATCGCCAAGGTCGACGATGACAGGCGTGAACGGCGTGGCGTTCTCGTACAGCGCGATCAACGGCTTCCAGCAGAAGGAGGCCAGCGGATGGAAATGAAGTGTCAGGGACATTTTTTGCTCGTCTGTTTCGTGGATTGTCGGTGGCCGCTACCCTGCGGCACGCCTGTTGCGGTTAGCCTTGTCCGTCAAACCAGCCTATGCTGCTTCAACCGGCTTGGACATGCGCGATGATCGCTGCGGACATCTCGGCCCAGTCGTCCGGATGCAGCTCGTGGCCGCCACCTTCGATGCGAATGAGTCTTGCGCCGGTGACCGTCTCGGCCAGCGCCTCGCCGTGTTCGACCGGAAAGATCGGATCCGCCGTGCCGTGAATGACCAGCAGCGGCGCCGCGATCTCGTGCAGGCGGCCCTTCCAGGCGGCGCCGCCCTTGAGCATGAAATGGTTGGTCGCGCTCAGGAAGCCGCCGGAGCGGTCGTAATCCTGCTCGACAAAGGCCCGTATCCCCGCCGCATCGAATGGATGCGTGGTGCTGGCGATCGCCCGCGCATCCCTGACGATGAAATCGACCACTTGACCACTGTCCGACCAATCGACTTTGGCGCCCTCGGCCGAGTGTTCCATGTAGGCTTCGGTCGTCCCGGGAAGGCCGGATGTGTCGATTCCCACCGGCGAACTGCTGATCACAGTCAGAGATACGACACGCGAGGGATGTTTCAACGCCACAAGCTGCGCGATCATGCCGCCCATCGACATCCCGACGACATGCGCCTTGCCGATGCCGTGGTCGTCCAGAACATGCATTGCATCGTCGGCCATATCATCGAACGTGTAGGGCGGCTCTCCCGGCTTGTATTTCGTCGAACGGCCGGTATCGCGATTGTCGTAGCGGATCACGAACAGGCCGGCACCGGCCAGTTTCCGGCAGAACGCCTCCGGCCACCACAGCATCGAGGCCATCGCTCCCATGATCAGCAACAGCGGCGGGTTCGCCGGATCGCCAAAGACTTCGGATATAATCTCAGGGCGTTCGGTGGTCCTCATCACGCAGTCTCCTCTCTGCAAAACTGATTGCAGTTTGCAATCGGTTGCACGATAATAAAACTGCTACGATAATGCAACCGGTTTTGGAGAAAAATCTCATGAGCATGGATCGCCGGTCCGGGTGCCCGATCAATCTGTCGCTGGAAGTCTTCGGCGACCGCTGGAGCCTGATCATCCTTCGCGACATGATCTTCGGCGGCAGGCGCCATTTTCGCGAGCTGCTCAACGGATCGATGGAAGGCATCGCCTCCAACATCCTCGCCGACCGGCTGAAGCGCCTGATGGAGCTGGGCATGCTGACCAAGGCCGACGATCCCTCGCACAAGCAGAAGGCGATTTACAGCCTGACCGAGATGGCAATCACGCTGGTTCCGATCCTGGCCCATCTCGGCGCCTGGGGCCGCGTCTGGCTGCCGGTCAGCGACGAATTGTCGATCCGCGCCGAACTGCTGGAAAAGGGCGGACAGCCTATGTGGGACAAATTCATGGACGAGTTGCGGCACGAGCATCTCGGCATGCCGCTCGATACAATGTCTGGCCTTTCTGTCCGCGCGACCTTGCAGGCCGCCTACGAGGCCGTGGTTGCCAGCAAGGCCCTCGCCGCCAGCCCGGCCGCGTAACCAACTTATTTTCCCGTTTTGGGGCCGGCTCTGCTAGAAGAAGCGGAAAATCACAATTCACGGGATTGGATAAGGTCTTGGTTGAGAACTCTCGGGATGCTGCCCGCGCACGCGCCGACCTGCGCTTCAAGAAGCAGGAAGAGGCGGCAACCGTCCGCCAGAAGGCGATGGCCGAATACGCCGCCGAGAGCGACGCCCGCCAGGCCAAGACCAACAAGCTGCGGGCACTGCGTCTCGCCAAGGAAGCGGAAGACCTCGCCAACGCGCCGGCGGAACCCGCCAAGAAACCGGCCCGCGCCAAGAAGAAGTAGCCCAGCCACGTCTGGAGCCATACAAGCGGCAACGCTTATCCGGAAGAGCCGGCGAAGGCTGTTTTCCATCCCGCCTTTTCACGCGAAGCAATTTCAACCGGAACCGGGATGTTATCTCACCCGCCGACGGTCGATGATCGACGCGTTTCAAACAGGAGACCGCCATGACCGCACTGCCGCTCGAAAAAGCCAGGCAAATCATCGAAACCGCCTTTGCCAAGGGCTCCGATCTCAAGCTCAAGCCGCTCGGCGTCTCGGTGCTCGACGCCGGCGGGCATCTGGTCGCCTTCCAGCGCCAGGACGGCGCCTCGTTCCTGCGTCGGCAAATGTCGGCCGGCAAGGCCTATGGTGCGCTCGCCATCGGCATGGGCTCGCGCAAAGTCGAGGCCTTCGCCAAGGAGCGCCCGCATCTCGTCGCCGGCATCTCGGACGTCTCGGGCGGGCGCGTGCTGCCGGTCGTCGGCGGCGTGCTGATCCGCGACAAGGCCGGTGCCATCATCGGCGCCGTCGGCATTTCAGGCGACACGTCGGACAATGACGAAGCCGCGGCAATCGCCGGCATCGAGGCCGCCGGTTTCACCGCCGATCCGGGGTGAGGTCGGGAACTTCGTCATCCACGGGCGGAGCAGGAGCGAGGCTCCGTCGCGCAGACCCGAGGATCCATTCCGTAACATCCGCCGTAGAGTGCAGCGGAGCAGAATTCTGGACCGCTGAAACGCTCACGTGTCGCGGCTTGGACCCTGGGGTCTGCGCCCGTCGCTACGCTCCTTGCTACGCCCTGGGATGACGACGTTAGGGGCGTTTGCGCCAACTGTCAGCGCAAGTGCCCGTCAAACTTCCGCCTTCCGCGCCGGGGGACCTAATTCAAATTGATGTCCCGGCTGGCCGACCGCATCGACACCGCGAATCCGGCCAGCACGTCGAACAGCGCGATGACCATCAGCGTGAAGAAGACGGAATGGGCCGCACCCTTCACCAGCAGGAATTCGACCAGGAAGGCCACGAAGACCAGCGTCGACAGAAGATGGTCCATGATCGAGGCGTTGGTGGTGCGCACCGACTTCGCCATTTCGAGGAACAGGAAGATCAGCCCAATCAGCACCATCAGATCGCCAAGCGTCATCGAGAACACGCCACCCGACATCATGCTGAATGAGAAGACCTCGCTTGCCCACGGATCGTCACCGCTGCCGAATATTCCCAGCAGTCCGAGATTGTAGAGCACGAAAGGCACGATCAGCAGCGGAATGGCACCGAACATCTGGCGTCTCCATGTGGGGGCAATCCTTTGTAGAATGCGCCACAGGCACGCCGTCAAGATGTTTCGATGGCAGCGTTGAACACGGTCGAAGACCGCACGCAACAACAATGTCAGCCGGTTGCCTGCAACGATTGCCGCCCACGCGTCGAGATGCGCGCTACCCCGCCCCCCAAACGCAAAAGGACCGGCCACTGGCCGGTCCTTTTGGAATTCAAACCTTTGGAAGGCTGGTCTCAGCTTTCCTTGGGCGTCAACACCTGGCGACCGCGATACATGCCGGTCTTCAGGTCGATATGGTGCGGACGGCGCATTTCGCCGGAATTCTTGTCCTCGACATAGGTCGGGGCTTTGAGGGCGTCGGCCGAGCGGCGCATGCCGCGCTTGGACGGAGAGGTTTTACGTTTCGGAACGGCCATGGATATGCTCCACTACATGGTCAAAAGCCCCGCCCGCCCTCGTGAAAGGGCCATGTCGGGGCCTAAATCTGAGAAAGTCGGGTGCCTATACACGCCCTGTGCCGTTTTGGCCAGCACTGGCGCGAATTTTTTTGGATCGGCTAGCGGAGACAACCGACATAGGCGCCCGAGCGGCCGGCTCGCCGCTCGATCAGATTGGCAAGCCGCCTCAGGCCAGGCCCGGGCTTGGCCGGATTGCGGGCGATCGGATTTGGCAAAGAGACCGCAAGCAGGGCGGCCTGCCGTCGCGACAGCTGTTTTGCCGAGACGCCGAAATGGTGCTGTGCCGCGGCCTCGATGCCGTAGATGCCCGGCCCCCACTCGGCGATGTTGAGATAGATTTCCATGATGCGCCGTTTCGACATCACCGCATCGAAATAGACGGCCAGCGGCAATTCGACCACCTTGCGCACCGAGCCCAGCGGCCGCGACCAGAGATACAGGTTCTTGACCGTCTGCATGGTGATGGTCGAGGCGCCGCGCGTCGCTTCGCCGGCCAGCGCATCGTCGACGACGCCTCTCAGCTCGCCGAGATCGACGCCACGATGAAAGCAGAACTGCCCGTCCTCCGACATGATGACGGAATTGGCCAGCACCGGCGACACGTCGTCGATCGACACCCAGCGGCGGTCGTAACCGGAGAAGGTCGCCAGGTCCTTCAGCATCAGCGTCGAGACAGGATGCACGAAGAACGGCAGGTACAGAAACGTCAGCACGACCGGAATCAAAGCCAGCACCGCGGCCACGACGATGCCGCGCCGGACCCAGCGCTTGAGACCACGGCGGTTTACGCCCCGCGATCTCGTCGCCATGTCCAGCTTTTCGGTTTCATGATCGACGATCGGTTCCGCCAAGCCGCCCAACCCGTGCCAGAGAGCTCGTTTTGAAACGCGCTCCTGTGAGTCATGTGACGGTGTTTTCGAGAACCGGAGCGGAGCGTACATTAGAGTACGCAAGCACCGGAAGCGCAGAAAACGCCCTCAGATGACCGCAGGAGTAGAGTTTCCGAACGGGCTCATACTGCTCCGGCATAATGGCGCTTGCCTTCTTGCGCAACGTCTGAGTGTCGGCTACCGGTCCCGGCCATGACGAATGATGACCAAATGGCGTTCGAAATGGCGCTGATCAGGCGGGCAGCCGCCGTCGAGGTGCTGCTGCGGCGACTGCTCGACGACCGCGCGCTTTCGGGCGAGATCGCCCGGCCGGACCGGCTGATGGCGGCGATGCGCCATGGCGTGCTGAACGGCGGCAAGCGCCTGCGGCCCTTCCTGGTCATGGAAAGCGCCGCCCTTTTTTCCGCCGACGGCGAGGCGGCACTGCGTGTCGCCGCCGCACTTGAATGCGTGCATTGCTATTCGCTGATCCACGACGATCTGCCCGCCATGGACGACGACGACCTGCGTCGCGGCCAGCCGACCGTGCACAAGGCCTTCGACGAGGCAACCGCGATCCTGGCCGGCGACGCCCTGCTGACGCTGGCCTTCGACATCATTGCCGGCGAGTCGACCGCGCTGCCGGCGGAGCGGCGGGCAGCCCTGGTGCTGGCGCTTGCCCGCGCCGCCGGAGCAGGCGGCATGGTCGGCGGCCAGAAGCTCGATCTCGAAGCCGAACAGACGCCGCCGGACGAGGCCGGCATCATCCGGCTGCAGGCGATGAAGACCGGCGCGCTGATCCGCTTCGCCTGCGAGGCAGGCGCCCTCATCGCCGGCGCCCCGGCCGATGACCGCGAGCGGCTGGCCGAATTCGGCTCGGCGATCGGTCTTGCCTTCCAGCTTGCCGACGACCTGCTCGATTTGACCGCCGACGCCAGCCAGATGGGCAAGGCGACCGGCAAGGACGCCGCCGCCGGCAAGGCGACGCTGGTGGCCTTGCATGGTGCAAATTGGGCACGCGGCCAGCTGCACGGCCTCGTCGCGCAGGCGCATGCGCTGCTTGAGCCCTATGGCGACGATGCCCAGTTGCTGAAAGAAGCGGCGACATTCGTGGCGGCGCGTAACAGCTAAGGTTGGTGCCAGCCGGAACATCGAGCTGATTGCACGCACGTCCCCGCCGGCCGGTTCTGAAATAGAACTTGAGCGGAAGCCTGCCGAGGCAGAGGATTGACATCCGCACGGCAAGCACGCGGTGCGGATAAGAGTTGGAGGATGCCATGTCGACCACCGACAAGCTGTTCAGCGGTTCCATTCCCGAGATCTACGACCGGGCGATGGTGCCGCTGATCTTCGAGCCATATGCGCGGGATCTGGCGGAGCGGGTGTCGAAGCTCGGGCCGCAATCGGTGCTCGAAGTGGCGGCGGGCACCGGTGTGGTGACACGTGCGCTCGCAGCAAAGCTGCCGGCGCAAGCGCGCATCGTGGTCACCGACCTCAACCAGCCCATGCTCGACCACGCACGCACGCGGATGGTGGACGATCCTCGCATCACCTGGCAGCAGGCCGATGCTCAGGCGCTGCCCTTCGAGGACGCACAGTTCGACGCCGTGGCCTGCCAGTTTGGCGCGATGTTCTTCCCCGATCGGGTGGGCGCCTACGGGCAAGTTCGGCGCGTGATGCGGCTGGGCGGACACTTCCTGTTCAACGTCTGGGGTGCCATCGAAGAGAACGAGTTTGCCGATGAGGTGACGCGGGCGCTCGGCCATTTTTTCCCGGCCGATCCGCCTCGCTTCATGGCAAGGACACCGCATGGCTATCACGATGCGGACGTCATCCGCGCCGACCTGCATGCCGCCGGCTTCCGTAACATCACCATAGAGCCGCTGGATGCCGTCAGCGCCGCTTCCTCGCCATATGAGGCGGCCACGGCCTATTGCCAGGGCACGCCCTTGCGGGCCGAGATCGAGGCGCGCGGTGGCTCGCTGGGGGAGGTGACGCGATACGTGGCGAATGCCCTTGGGAAACGGTTCGGGGAAGGCCCGGTGAGTGGCCGCATCCGCGCCCTCGTCGTGGACGCGGCCTAGGCGCGCTGTCCATCCGGCGGCTCGCACGGCTCGCCTGCCCGAACGAACGAAATTTTAATGTAAATGAAGCGTAATCCCGGCCATTAAAATGGTGCGTATGTGTTGGGGTTGCGCATGCCTGAATATTCGTCCTTCATCCGGTCGGTCCGGATCCGCTATATTTCAGGGTTGCTGATCTTCGCGCTGGCTTCCGCCGGCATCGTGATTGCGCTTGATCGCGTCAATTCCTTTCGCCGCGACATCGATGCGCTGAGCAGCAATCTCGTCATCTTCACCCGAGACCTGCGCAACGCGACCAGCTTTGCCGAGACGACCGGCACCGCCTGGCGGGCGGAGACACGCGATGCCCTGACCACATCGGCGCGCGGCCATTCGGAGCGCCTGACCGGCGAGATCGAGACGCTGACCGCCCAGCTTGCGGCGATCAAGCCGCGGCTGTCGATCAAGACCGTCGACGAACTCCAATCCGCTTCAGTTAACGGCGATCTGTTCTGGTCGCCGCGCGACATGGTGCGCAATTTCAACCTGATGTCGGTGGCGCAGAAGGTCGACGAGTGGAGCTATCGCGAAATCCGCAACCAGAATGACCTGTTCGCCCAACCCATGCTGGTTCGCGTCCGCACCGCCATGGATGATGAGCGCCATCTGGCCGATGCCTCCAGCGACAGGCTGTTGTTGTGGGCCAGCGGGATCCTGTTCGCGGCCCTTGCCATCGTCGCCTTCTGGATCTTCCGCCCGATGGAAGTGGCGATCCGCCGCGCCTTTGCCGAATCCGCCGAATCCCTGTTCAAGGCCGAGGCCGCCGACCGCGCCAAATCGGAATTCCTGGCCAATATGAGCCACGAAATCCGCACGCCGATGAACGGTGTGCTCGGTATGGCCGAACTGCTGGCCAAGACCGATCTGACCCCACGCCAAAAGACCTTCACCGACGTTATCGTGAAGTCCGGCAACGCGCTGCTCACCATCATCAACGACATCCTCGATTTCTCCAAGATCAATGCTGGCCAGCTCACCCTCGACCCTGCTCCCTTCCGCCTTTCCGAGGCGGTCGAGGACGTGGCGACGCTGGTCTCGGCGCGCGTCGCCGAAAAGAACCTCGAACTGATCGTGCGCGTCGATCCGCGCCTGCCGGCCCATGTCGTCGGCGACGCCGGCCGGTTCCGGCAAATCATCACCAACCTGCTCGGCAACGCGGTGAAGTTCACCGAGAAGGGTCACGTGCTGATCGATGTCGGCGGCGAGATCGTCAACGACGTGGTCCAGCTCAAGATCCGCGTCGAGGACACCGGCATCGGCATACCGGCCGAGAAACTGCAGAACGTGTTCGAAAAATTCGCGCAGGTCGACGGCTCGTCCACCCGCCGTCATGAAGGCACGGGGCTGGGCTTGGCCATCGCAGCACGCCTCGTCGACCTGATGGCAGGCAAGATCGGCGTCGAGAGCGAGATCGGCCGCGGCTCGGTGTTCTGGTTCGCGGTGCCGCTGCCCGCGCATCAGGCCGCGGCGCGCGACGAGATCGTGCCGGTCGACGTCACCGGCGCGCGCGTGCTGGTCATCGATGACAATCCGGTCAACCGCGAAATCCTGCTCGAGCAGCTCAGGAGCTGGAGCTTCGACTGTGCCGCCGCCGAAAGCGGCGCCGTCGGCCTGGCCTTCCTCGATCGCGCCTTTCAGTTGGGCGCCGCCGTTGACTGCATCATCCTGGACTACCAGATGCCCGGCATGAACGGCGCCGACGTCGCCAGAGCCATTGCTTCCGACAGCCGGCTGTCCTCCATCCCGGTGGTGTTGCTGACCTCGGTCGACCAGGTCGATTTCGGCAAGATGATCATCGACTTCGGCATTGCCGCGCATTTGACGAAGCCGGCGCGCTCTGCGGTCCTGCTCGGCACCGTTATTTCGGTCGTGCAGAAGGCCCGTTCGCAGGTCGGCAAGGCGCAGTTTGTCCGCGAACCGATCGTCCAGGCTCCCCCGGCAGCGCCGCCCGCCTTTACCGTCATCCGCGGCCCGGCGCTGCCAGTCGCGGCAGCACCGGAATCGACAACCACGCCGAACGGACCGATCGACATCCTGATTGCCGAGGACAACGACGTGAACCAGCTGGTGTTCGGCCAGATCCTCAATGGGTTGGGCTTGAGCTACCGCATCGCGGGCAACGGCCGCACGGCGGTCGAGATGTACCGGGCGCTGCGCCCCAAGCTGATCCTGATGGACGTCTCGATGCCGGAGATGAATGGCTACGAAGCGACCCGCGCGATCCGGGCCATGGAGACTTCGACGGGCACCCATATACCGATCATCGGCGTCACCGCGCATGCGCTGAAGGGCGATCGCGACAAGTGCATCGAAGCCGGCATGGACGACTATCTGCCGAAGCCCGTTTCGCCCGACCGACTGGGCACCAAGATCGGCACCTGGCTCAGCGAGACCGTGGTGGCCAAGACGGCGTAAAAGCCGGCCCTATTGGTCAGGCCGGATCAGCGCAACCGGCCGATCGGGATGATTTCCGGCGAGGTCACACCATAAGGTGTGCCCTGCCAGTCACCCAGCCACTGCTCGACCAACAGGCCAGTCTCGTCCAGCATCCCCGCAAGATCTTCCTTCTTGGGGAACGCGATCTTGGATTCGGCGCCCAGAACAGGTCTACCGCCCGGAATGTCATAGAAGGTCGAGTAGGTGACGATGCCGGTAGCGGCATCGTGTTCGGCATCATACCAGGCTTTGACCGTGCCGAGGCCGGGATGCGTAACTGCCCGTTCGGAGCGCTGCGGTGTCCATTCCAGCCATTCCTCCTCGGCGGGATTTCGTGTGTCGAAAATGAAGAGCCCGCCGGGAGCGAGATGCTCGGCGATGGTGCCCAGCACCGCCATCTGATCCTCGCCTGTCAGGAAAACCTGGAACGCATGCCCGGTGAGCAGGACCAGGTCGAAACGCCGCCCGAGCCGAACAGTTCGCGCGTCGGCCTCGACCCAGTCGACCCTGTCGCCGCCGGCCCTGCGCCGCGCCACGTCGAGCATCGCCGATGCCGGATCAACGCCAGTGACATTATGCCCATCGGCAAGTTCGGCAGCCAGTTGGCCAGTGCCACAGCCGAGATCGAGGACCGAGCCGCGATTTACGGCAAGACCGATACAGTAATCAAAATCGGCACGGCCGCTTTGATTCTCGATATCATAGAACTGGACGAAGTCGGGATCGCTGTAGATAGGGTCGGTCATAGTCGCTGCCCATACTCCAAATTTCCAGCTGCAGCCCATCAATGCGTCAGGCGGCCGCGTCGAGGCGATAGCGGCGCATCCAGTCGAGGCTGGTGTCGTCAGAGAGCTTTGCGACGCCGGGCCTTACATCTTCGGCGTCTGGTGCTTGAACGCCCAAGACTTCGCAGATGCCTAGCAACGTCGCCGCCGGATTGCTCGAAAGGCGCTCGTAGCCAACCCGAAGCGGGGTTATGCCTTGCTCAGCGAACCAAATGTTCCATGCCGCATCATAGGTCTCGAGTACCTCGACCTCACGCCTGATCCGCTCGAAATCATATTGGGGCTCTTTCGGCGGTGCGACCCTTTCGATCTCGGTGCCGTCGGGAGCGATATGCCAAAGACCGGTCTGCTCTGCCTTGATCAGGGAGACAGCCTGCGCAAGCTTGTCCTCCCGCGAGAGGTGTATGTAGAGAACATTGCCGAATGCTCTTTCGAACCGTGCTCTGTCGGATGGCAGTTTTGGGAAAATCCGGCCGAGGATCGCCGAAAGCTCATCCAGATTTTCGCGCATCAAGCGGAGACCGAAGAGGCCGGTCCCACCCTTGCCAGCGGCGATCGTAGCATTGAGGTAAGCGGCATCGAATTCGCGCTCGCTCATCGCGGCGCGATCGGGCAGCTTCCACTCTTCGGCCCACTCCACCACGTCCTGGCGCCGATAGAATGAGTGCGGATCACCGGCCGTCTTCGTGGACGCCAGAAGCTTGCACAGCAAAGTGCTCCCCGTCCTCGGCGTACCGCAGATAATGTATCCATCGAACATGTTGTGCCCACGCGGCTTGTCAAAGGCAGGGGCTGTCGCTCCTGGTAACATGGCCGCCGCCATAGCTGAAATCCTTGCTGGATGCGACGCCACGGCTGTCGCTTTTTAAATGCCTCTCTCAGACAAAATACCCTGCCGGCAGGGGTCAAATTACCGGTTGCGCACCACCACGCATGCCCCACCGATGCTTTGCAATTTCTGGCAGATGACGTTTGCATCGGCGCGGTGGTCGACACCGATCCTGACCGCATAGATACCCCGCCGGCCGATCGGCGTGCGCACCCGGCTGACCACTGGATCGTGCCCATTGAGCAGGGCCGGGAACCGGCTCCTTACCCTGAGCCACTGGTTGATCGCGGCACTGCGGCGGAAATTGCCGGCCACCTGGATGCCCCACGGCTTTACGTTGATCGAGGCCATCGCCACGGTCCGCGACATGATCACCGGCAGTTTTCGGCAAGCGACGGCAAAATCCGCCTTAGCGTCGAGCGGTTCGACCCTTCCGGCATAGGCTCGGTCGGTGAACTTGTCGGCTGGTTCGCCCATGATGTCGAAGACATAGCTTTCGGTTTCCATCGGCAGGAAACCGCCGGAACTGAGCCAGCGCGACACCCGGCTCTCGCCGGCATTGTAGGCGGCGGCCGCCAGGCCGAGATTGCCGTAGCCGGTTTTCATTTCGGCGAGATATTTCGCCGAAGCCGGGATCGCCTGATTGATGTCGAAGGAATTGGCAAGCCCGCGCATCTTGGCGGTTCCCGGCATGAACTGGGCAATGCCTTCGGCGCCGACGGGACTGACGGCGTTGGGATCGAAACGGCTCTCCTTCCAGATCAGCCGGGCGAAGAAATCCCTGGGCAAACCATTCTGGTCGGCATGCGCCTGGATCAGGTTGCAGACCTTGTCGATAAGCCGTTGCTTGGCGGATTGCGGCGGATCGGCCTGAGCCAGTGTCGACCAGACTAGCCCACACAGCAGGACCAGCGTCGCCCACAGGAAACGCTGCATTTGACCTACTCTGCCGCGGCCTTGCCGCCGCGACCGAACCGCTGTTCGATATAGTCGGCGACCATTTTCTCGAAATCCGCCGCGATCGACGGTCCGCGCAGCGTCGCCGCCTTCTTGCCGTCGACGAAGACAGGCGCCGTCGGCGTCTCGCCGGTGCCGGGCAGCGAAATGCCGATATCGGCATGCTTGGACTCGCCCGGGCCGTTGACGATGCAACCCATCACCGCGACCTTGAGGTTCTCGACGCCGGGATATTTGTCGCGCCACACCGGCATGTTCTTCCTGAGATCTGCCTGGATGTTCTGAGCGAGCTCCTGGAACACGGTCGAGGTCGTGCGGCCGCAGCCGGGACACGCGGCGACGATCGGCACGAACTGCCTGAACCCCATCGTCTGCAGCAATTCCTGCGAAACCTGCACCTCGCGCGTGCGGTCGCCATTCGGCTCCGGCGTCAGCGAGATGCGGATGGTGTCGCCGATGCCTTGCTGCAGCAGGATGCCCATGGCGGCCGACGAAGCGACGATGCCTTTCGAGCCCATGCCGGCTTCGGTCAGGCCGAGATGCAGCGCATGGTTGGAGCGGGTGGCGAGCTCGGCATAGACGGCAATCAGGTCCTGCACGCCGCTGACCTTGGCCGACAGGATGATTTTCTCGCGGCCAAGGCCGATCTCTTCCGCCATCTCGGCCGAGAGAATGGCCGACTGCACGATCGCCTCGCGCATCACCTCTTGCGCCGTCAGCGGAAAACCCTTGTCCTGGTTGTCGTCCATCAGCCGGGTCAAAAGCTCCTGGTCGAGCGAGCCCCAGTTGACACCGATGCGCACCGGCTTGTCATGCCTGATCGCCATCTCGACGATGTCGGCGAACTGCCGGTCCTTCTTGTCCTTGAAGCCGACATTGCCGGGGTTGATCCGATATTTGGCCAGCGCCTCGGCGCAGGCCGGGTGATCGGCCAAGAGCTTGTGGCCGATATAGTGGAAGTCGCCGACCAGCGGCACGTTGATGCCAAGCCGCTGAAGCCGCTCATGAATGCGCGGTACGGCGGCGGCACTCTCGTCGCGATCGACGGTGATGCGCACGATCTCGGAGCCGGCCCGGTGCAGTGCTGCGACCTGCGCGACGGTCTGGTCGATATCGGCCGTGTCGGTGTTGGTCATCGATTGGACGACAACGGGCGCGCCGCCGCCGACGACCACGCCGCCCACATCGACGCCGACCGAGGTGCGGCGGGGGAAAGGAGAGGAAAAATATCCGGTCATGCCGGCAGCCTTTTGTCTCTGGAGCATCTTGTGTCCTGCATGGGCGCACAACGACGCCCCGGGCCGATGCGCTGAGGTCCGGGCATGAGGTGGAGGAGCAAAGATGGCTTGTCAATGGCGACAGGTCGCCACTGGCCGGAATCGGCACGCCGCCAACGACCAAAAACAATCGAGGATCTGGCGAAACGGGCGACGGCCGAAGCGGATATTAAGCCGGTGCAAGTCCAGCTTCGGCTGACAGACCGGTGCTGGGAAATCAAACCCCTCCACGCCGGCGGCGGGGAGCCGCCGGGAAAAGAGGCCGCGGATACCGGGCGGCTATGTCAGGAGGGCATCAATGCGTGGTCGGTTTTCCTCTTAGTTTTTCAATCTCGTCCTTGAGTGCCAGCTTGCGTCGCTTAAGATTCACGATTTCGAGGTCGTCGACCGATGGATGATTCATCGCGTCATCGATTTCACGTTCGATGTCGCCGTGTTTCCGCTGCAACTCATCAAGATGGGATGCAAGAGACATGATTGGTTCTCCCTTTCATGGTTTTCCTCGATTGCAACCGTCACGGCGCGTCCACCGCAGGTTCGCTTCTGTGACGGCACGGTGACAGTGTGTCACCTTCCGCGGGCGATGTCGAATGATCCGTGGTAGCATTCCACGACACTGTGAAATGTGATATGGGCTGCACGCCGGTGACAAAACACCCGGCCCCGCCCAATCAGGCCCAGCTTTGGGCGCCGCAGACGTGCAGACGGTAGAGAATGTCCGATCAGGAACAGGCCGATATTCGCCTCGAATTTTCCCGCCTGAAGCAGGAACACGCCGATTTCGATGCAGCCATCAACGCGATGATCGCCATGGCCTGCGATCCGCTGCAGATCCAGCGCATGAAGAAGAAGAAGCTGTTCCTCAAGGACCGGCTGATGGCGCTGGAAGACAAGATCATTCCCGACATCATTGCTTGAACGATGTGAAGTGCTGACGCTGATCGAGCGCCAGGCAGCGGCGATCTGCATCTCCCTGCGCGGTCGTGTGACGGTGCCTTTGGCCGGTCAATCGTTGGGCTCTTTTTCGCCGGTGCACTAGCCGCGACGGCGCGTCCTGCCGGGCGATCTCGCACATGGAGCACCTCGAACTCGACGGCTTCGTCGCACGCTCTCGGTCAGTGATCCCACCGTTCTGACGGATTGTCCGGCGACGCCGCTGGGAAACCTGCGCCTTCGCGCGGCTCAGCCCCGGCCGTCGACACAGATCACCGCCCGCCCCTCAAAAACAATAACTTTACAAATATTTGTATTTATGTGAAGTCATGACGATTGAAGGATCGACCATGACAGCCACTCGTTTCGCCACGCGCCTAAATTCCTTTGCCTCGCGGCCGCAGGCCGAATGGCCTGATCTTACCGGCAAGCCGTCGCTGCTGCAGATGGCGGCGCGCGCCGCCAAGGTCGGCGGGCTTACCGATCTCGACCTCAACTTTCCCGACCATGTCACTGAAAAGCCTGCGGAAATCGCCCTCAAACTGAGCGATCTCGGGCTTTCTATCAATGGCTTTGCCATGCGCTACTACTCCAACCCCGCCTTCAAGCTCGGCGCCTTCACCAATCCGGATCCGGCGGTGCGCCGCGAGGCCATCGACCTGACCAAAGCCGGCATCGATGCCGTGCGTGAGGCCGGCGCCAGCCTGATGACGCTGTGGCTCGGCCAGGATGGCTTCGACTACGCCTTCCAGGCCGACTATGTGACGCTTTGGCAACACGAAATCGAGGGGATTCGTGAAGTAGCCGCGCATGATCCCGACTGTCAGATCAGCCTTGAGTACAAACCGAACGAACCACGCTCCTACAGCCTGATGCCGGATGCGGCGACGACCTTGCTGGCGATCCGCGATGTCGGCCTGCCCAATCTGGGCGTCACCCTCGATTTCGCCCATGTGCTCTATGCTGACGAACAGCCGGCCTTTGCCGCGGCCCTGGTGGCGCGCCACAGCAAGCTGCTCGGCGTGCATCTGAACGACGGCTACGCCAAGCGCGACGACGGCCTGATGGTCGGCGCGGTGCACACGCTGCAGACCATCGAGCTGCTCAGGCAGATTCGCCGCGACGGTTACGCCGGCGCCATCTATTTCGACACGTTCCCCGACATGACCGGGCTCGATCCGGTGCGCGAGTGCGAAGTCAACATCGCCACCGTCAAGCGCATGCTGCGCGTCGTCGACCGGCTGGAGCAGGACAATCGCCTGTCCGCCGCCATGGACAGCCAGGATGCGGTGACGTCGCAGGCCATCATCCAGGAAATCATGCTCGGGCCGGATAGCTGAGGCATCCGCACCATTATCGTTTTCAACAAGGGAGGAATACAATGAAACTTCTGCTTGCCACTGCTACCGCCGCACTGATGGCGCTGTCGATCGGCTCTGCCTTTTCGGCCGACCTCGCGCCGCTCAATTCCGACACGGAAAAGGACCGCATCGACTGGTCGCAGGTCGAGGCCAAATTCGGCGCGTTCCCCAAGCTGCCCGAAGGCACCAAGGCAGGCGCCGTCTCCAAGACGCTGACCAATGAATACTGGCGCTCGCTGGGCGAGGGCTACACGGCATTCGGCGCCAAGGTCGGCGTTCCCGTCGTCTATCAGGCAGCGCAAAGCGAGGGCGACCAGCTCGGCCAGCTCACCATTGCCGAAGGCCTGGTGACCCAGGGCTACAACGTGCTGCTCGTCTCGCCGCAAACGGATGCCAATCTGCAGCCGATCATGGAGCAAGCCAAGGCCGCCAACGTGCCGGTGGTCAACGTCAATGACGCCGTCATCCCGCAGGCCGAACATTATGTCGGCAATGTCCAGCGCGACAATGGCGTGCGCGTCGCCAAATGGTTCATCAAGAACCGTCCGGATGGCGGCAAGGTCGCCATCGTCGAAGGCCAGGCTGGCGTCTATGCCGCCGTGCAGCGCACCGACGGCTTCAAGTCGACCATCACCGAGGCAGGCAAGTTCGAGGTCGTCGCCAGCGTTCCCGGCAACTGGGACCGCCAGACCTCCTATGATGCGGCCACCAACATCCTGCAGCAGCACCCCGACCTGATCGGCTTTTATGCCAACAATGACGGCATGGCGCTCGGCATCGTCGAGGCAGTCAAGGCCGCCGGCCTGCAGGACAAGGTTGCGGTCTTCGGCACCGACGGCATTTCCGACGCCTATGCCTCCATACGGGCCGGCGAACTGACCGGCACGGTCGACAGTTTCCCGGTGCTGACCGGCGAAGTGGCGTTGGAAACTGCTCTGCGTCTTGTCGCGGGACAGAAGCTGCCCCGCGTCGTCGCCACGCCCCAGGCACTGATCACCAAGGACAATGCCGACCGCTATTCCGGCGCCGGCGCGCGCAAGGCACTGCTCGAGGACGCGGCTGCGGGCCAGTAAGGCCAATCGGCGAGTGCCGGCCAGAGCAATTCGCTCCCGCCGGCACCGTTGCCCGGAGATAGAACCCAATGTCACCCCGGCTGCAATTCCAGGGCATTTCCAAGCTGTTTCCGGCCGTGCGGGCGCTTGACGGCGTGTCGTTCTCGGTAGGTGCCGGTGAAATCCACGGCCTGCTCGGGGAAAATGGCGCCGGCAAGTCGACGCTGCTGCGCATCCTGTCTGGCGTCCACACGCCGACAGCGGGAAGCGTCCTCATCGACGGCAAGCCGGTTACACTCGCCAACCCGGTCGCCGCACGCGCTGCGGGCGTCGCCATGATCCATCAGGAATTGCAGCAGGTACCACGCCTTAGCGTCGCCCAGAACATGTTCCTAGGCCATCCGCTGACGCGCGGCGCCATCTTCGTCGCTCGGCGCGAACAGGAGCGCCGTGCTGCGGAGGCTCTTGCGGCCATCGATCCCTCCATCGATCCGGCTGCACCCCTCGGTACCCTGAAGGTGGCGCAGCGGCAGATTGTCGAGATCGCCCGCGCGCTGCTCGATCGCGCCCGCATCGTTGCCATGGACGAGCCGACATCGAGCCTGACGCCGAGCGAATTCGAACGGCTGGCGCAAGTCATCACCGGCCTCGCCCGCGACGGCGTCGCCGTCGTCTATGTCTCGCACAAGCTGGACGAGGTGTTCGGCATCTGCCGGCGCGCCACCATCATGCGCGATGGCGTCGTCGTCGATTCCGTCGATCTGAACGACCTGTCGGAGAAAGCGGTCGTGGCGATGATGGTCGGCCGCGAACTGGCGCAGGAGCAGCATAATTCCCATGCCACGAACAAGGTCATGCTGAGCGCGCGTGGCCTCTCCTCGGCGACGAAGGTGCGCAACGTGTCGTTCGATCTGCATCGCGGCGAGGTGCTGGGCATTGCCGGCCTGGTCGGTTCCGGCCGCACTGAACTGCTGCGGCTCTTGGCCGGCGCCGATCGCGCCACGGCCGGGACGATTGCAATCGACGGCAAGGCGGCACGGTTCTTCAGCCCGCGTGACGCGATTGCCGCCGGCGTCGGACTGGTGCCGGAGGAGCGCAAACGCGAAGGCATCGTGCCGCTGCGCTCGATCACCAGCAATATGGCGCTGGCCTCGATGGCCGTGTTCGCGCCGCGCGGCCTCATCGATCACGCCAGGTTGAAACAGGTGGCGGCCGAGAAGATGAGCCGCGTCAATCTGCGCCCATTCCTGCTCGACCGGCCGATCCGCCTGTTCAGCGGCGGCAACCAGCAGAAGGCGATCATCGGCCGCTGGCTGGCGGCGGGAACACGCATCCTCTTGTTCGACGAGCCGACGCGCGGCATCGATGTCGGCGCCAAGGCGGAGATCTATCATCTGATCGAGGAACTCGCCGCCGAGGGCCATGCGGTGGTCGTCGTCTCCTCCGAACTGCCCGAGGTGATCCGGCTTGCCGACCGCGTGTTGGTCATGCGCGACGGCACCATCGCCGCCGAACTCGATAGGGCAAATCTCTCAGAACAGGCGATCGCGGCGCACGCCATCCCGCAAACGCAAACGCCGGCCGCACAGCCGGCAAGGCAGTAGTAGGTGACGGATATGTCGGATGCCACTCTGGTGCGGCCCCAGGCCGAATTCCTGCGCGGTGTTTCCATGCGCGACGCCGGCACGCTGATCGGGCTTGTCGTGATCCTGGCCGTGTTCGGCGCGCTGGTGCCCGGCTTCTTCGCCGAGCGCAACCTGATCAACATCCTGCAGCAGTCGAGCATCAATGCCTGTCTGGCGCTGGGCATGACGCTGGTCATCATCTCCGGCGGCATCGACCTGTCGGTCGGGCCGACGGCGGCACTCTCGGCCGTCATCTCGGCCTCTATGATGGTCGCCGGCGTGCCGTTTCCGCTGGCCATCGCCGCCGGCTTCGCCATTGGTCTTGCCTGCGGCCTCGTCAACGGCGTGCTCGTCGCCCATGTTGGGCTGCAGCCCTTCATCGTCACGTTGGGAACGCTCAGCACCTATCGGGCACTGGCGCTGATCTACACCGGCGGCAATCCGGTCCTCGGCCTGCCCCCAGGCTTTCGCGCCGTCTTCAACGGTTCGCTGTTCGGACTGCCTCTGGCGGTCGTCATCGTCGCCTGCGTGGCTGTCGTCGCCTGGGTCGTTTTGAAGAAGACGCCCTTCGGCGAATATCTGCTCGCCGTCGGCGGCAACGAGGAGGCGGCCTACATCGCCGGCGTGCCGATTGCCCGCACCAAGATCGCCGCCTACATGATCTCAGGCCTGCTGGCGGCGCTTGCCGCGCAGATCCTGATCGGCCGGTTGGGCGCCGCCGAACCCATCCTCGGCAATCTCTGGGAGCTCGACGCCATCGCGGCTGCCGCCATCGGCGGCGCCTCGCTGATGGGCGGCAAGGGCAGCGTCGTCGGCACCATCCTGGGCGCCGTCATCCTCGGCGCCATGCGCAACGGTTTGACGCTGATGAACGTCCAGTCCTTCTATCAGCTTTTGGCAACTGGTCTTATAATCCTCGCCGCGATGCTTATCGATCGCGTGACGAGGGGGCGTGGATGACCTTGAGCGGGCTGGACCTGAAAGCGGTAGGACCGCGCATCCGCATGATGATGCCGCATCTCACTCCGCTGGAGGCGAAGGTGGTGGAAACCGTCTTCGGCCGGCGCGGCTTCGACGAGAGCATTCCGCTGAAGCAGATCGCCGAGGAAGCCGGCGTGTCCGAGGCGATGGTGGTCAAGATCGCCAAGAAGCTCGGCTTTTCCGGCTATCGCGACTTCCGCACCGCCGTCTATGAATACAGTCGCCTGCCGACCGCCGAGATGCACCAGGAACTGTCATCCGACGACAGTTCGGCCGAGATCGTGCAAAAAGTGTTCCGCACCTCCATCCAGGCGCTGGAGGAGACGCTGGCGATCCTCGACATCGAGGATTTCGACCGCGCCGCCGAGCTGCTCTTCCGTGCCAAGAACCGGGATTTCTATGGCGTCGGCGGCTCGGCGCAGATCGCGCGCGACGTTTCGCACAAATTCCTGCGCATCGGCATCCGCGCATCCGTCTACGACGATTCGCACATGATGCTGATGTCGGCCTCGCTGCTCGGCGGCGACGACATCGCCGTCGGCTTCTCGCATTCGGGCAACACGTCGGCCGTTATCGACGCCATCCAGTTGGCCCGCAAGAACGGTGCCCGCACGCTGGCCATCACCAATTACGACAACTCGCCCTTGGCCGCCGTCGCCGATATCGTTCTGTGCTCGACCGCGCAGGGCTCGCCGCTGATGGGCGAGAACGCAGCGGCCCGCATTGCCCAGCTCAACATTCTCGACGCGTTGTTCGTCGCGGTGGCGCAGCGCGACTATCAGGCGGCGGAGCGCAATCTCGGCCGCACTATGTCGGCGGTGACATCGAAACGAAAAGACCGGGGCTCATGACGACAACGCCGCTGGTGACCGTGTTCGGCAGCCTGCATTACGACATTATGGTCGACGCCCCCGGCCGCCCGCGCAAGGGCGAGACGGTGACCGGCCATGCCTGGCACCCCAAATGCGGTGGCAAGGGCGGCAACCAGGCCGTCTCGGCGGCGCGGGCCGGTGTGTATGCGGCGATGATCGGCGCCGTCGGCGACGATGATTTCGGGCGGGCGGTGCTGGCCAATCTCGATCGCGCCAAGGTCGACCGCCGCTTCGTGCGGGTGGCCGCTGGCGTCGGCTCCGGCATGAGCGTGGCGATCTTCGACGCAGGCGGCGACTATGGCGCGGTGATCGTCTCGGGCAGCAATCTGACACTGGGCCATGCCGACATTGCCTCTGCTTCCGATGTGGTGGGACAGACGGCGGTGCTCCTGCTGCAGAACGAAGTGCCGGAAGCCGCCAACATTGCCGCCGCACGCGCAGTCAAGGCACGGGGCGGTCGCGTCGTGCTCAACGCGGCCCCCGCGCGCAAACTCTCCGAGGAGTTGATCGCCCTGGTCGACATATTGGCGGTCAACGCCATCGAGGCGGAATTCCTGGCTGGCACGGCAGTGGTCGAGACACTCGACGGGGCCGCGCAAGCCGCACGGCTATTGGCCGATCTCTATCCGGTGGCAATTGTCACGGCGGGCGGCGAAGGTGTCGCCTGTTGCGATCGGAGCGGCGAGGCCTTTGCGCTGTCCGCCATTCCGGTCAAGGTCGCCAGCACGCATGGCGCCGGCGATGAATTCGTTGGCGCGCTGGCCGCGGGACTTGCCCGTGGGCAGACCATGCGGGTGGCCATCACCGCCGCCAACGCGGCTTCGGCCTTGCTGGTCTCGACGCCAGAGGCCGAGCGCGACGGCATCTGACCGGCTGGTTTCCGTCTTGCCAGACCGCAGCAGCGGCCGCCTATCCTTGCGGCCTCGTGCGAATTCCGCTAAGGCGCGCCTTTGTCGCCGGGGAACACGGACTTGGACGATCAACGCGCCGACGTCGCCATCATCATGGGCAGCCAGTCCGACTGGGCGACGATGCGCCATGCCGCCGAAACGCTGGAAGCACTTGGCATCCCGCACAAGCGGCTCATCATCTCCGCGCACCGCACACCGGACCGGCTCTATGATTTCGCCAAGGGCGCCAAGGCGGCCGGTTATCAGGTGATCATCGCCGGCGCCGGCGGTGCAGCACACCTGCCCGGCATGACGGCGGCGATGACGCCATTGCCGGTGTTCGGCGTGCCGGTGGAATCGAAAGCGCTTTCCGGGCAGGATTCGCTGCTGTCCATCGTCCAGATGCCAGCCGGCATTCCCGTTGGAACGCTGGCCATAGGCAAGGCTGGGGCCGCCAACGCAGCCCTTTTGGCCGCCGCCGTGCTGGCCCTGAACGATGACAGCCTTGCCGTCCGTCTGGATGCCTGGCGCGCGGCGCAGACTGCCAAGGTCGCGGCTGAACCGACGGATACGCCGTGAGCCTGTCCGCCGGATCGACCATCGGCATCATTGGCGGCGGCCAGCTCGGCCGCATGCTGGCTGTTGCTGCCGCCCGCCTCGGCTACCGCACCGTGGTGCTGGAGCCGCAAGCGGATTGCCCGGCCGCACAGGTCGCCAACCGGCAGATAACAGCCGCCTATGACGACCCGGCCGCCCTTGCCGAACTGGCAGCGTCGAGTTCCGTCATCACCTACGAGTTCGAGAACGTCCCGGTCGCAGCGGCCAGCGCGCTGGCGGCCAAGGTTCCGGTCTATCCGCCGGCGCGTGCGTTGGAAGTGGCGCAGGACCGGGTGGACGAAAAAACATTCCTCAACGGCATCGGCATTGCCACCGCCGATTTCCACGCCGTCGACAATGATGACGAGCTGGCGGCGGCGCTGAAAGCATTCGACGGCAGCGGCATCCTGAAGACCCGGCGCATGGGATATGACGGCAAGGGCCAGCGCGTCTTCCGCAACATGGAAGCCGGCGGTTTTGCCGGCACATGCGAGGCGATGGGCAATGTGCCGCTGATTCTGGAGTCCTTCGTGCCGTTCGAGCGCGAGATATCGGTGATCGCGGCGCGTGGGCTGGACGGTGCGGTTGTCGCCTACGATCCAGCCGAGAATATCCATCGCAACGGCATTCTCCACACATCGACCTTGCCGGCCGCCATTATGCCGGAGACGGCGCAAGCAGCCCGAACGGCCGCATCGAAGATCCTTGCGGCGCTCGACTATGTCGGTATCATCGGCGTCGAGTTCTTCGTGCTGGCCGATGGCTCGCTGCTGGCCAACGAGATCGCGCCGCGCGTGCACAATTCCGGCCATTGGACGGAAGCCGCCTGTGTCGTTTCGCAGTTCGAGCAGCATATCCGCGCCATCGCCGGCCTGCCGCTCGGCGGCCCGGACCGCCATTCCGACTGCGTGATGGAAAACCTGATCGGCGACGATGTGATACGCGTCCCGGAGCTTCTCGCCGAGCCCGATCTGATGCTGCATCTCTACGGCAAGGCCGAAGCGCGGCCCGGCCGCAAGATGGGTCATTTCACTCGGATCAGACGTCGCGCCTCATAAGGTTGCCTACTGCGCGTCGTCGCTCTCGTCCTGCCCTGGATTGGCGCAACTCCCATCGCCTTCCTCGCAATTGGCCGCGGCAGCGAGCTGCTTGACGCGGTCATTGGTCAATCTGGTCAGGCATTGCGAAACTTCCATCGAATGGATCGATCCGCCTTCGCTGGCGGCGGTGGAATGCGCGCACTCGGCATCGCGAAAAGTGATCCAGGCGCGTTGCGCCACCTGCAGCAATCTCTTGCCGTTGGCATCGTCCGAGCTGGTGAGGTTCTGATAGGCCGTGTTGAGCCTGGCGTCGGCCGCCTGGTAGTCCTCGCCGGCACAGATGTTCATCATTTGCTGGCTGTCGTCGCTGCGATCGCATTCCTGCGCGCGCGCAACCGAAGCTGCCGCCAGCAGGACAAGGCAGGCGGCCAGGAACATCCGGCGCATAGTCGTCTCCAAATCATTTCACGGCGACCGCATCATCCCAGCCGGCCCAGGGCCGCGCAATGCCGCAAGGCCGACATGGCGGATAATTGATGACAGGGATGATTCACAGCCGCTATGGAGCACGCTTGCGGTTGACAGGGACAAGGCTCCTCGTTTATGAGCCACCCACAGTTCAAAGGCGCGTCTTCTGGCGCGCCTTAAAATTTCGACCCAACCGGGTCCACACCGACAGGCAAGACCATGAAGATCAAGAATTCGCTCAAGGCGCTGAAGGCGCGTCACCGCGACAACCAGCTGGTTCGCCGCAAGGGCCGCATCTACATCATCAACAAGACCGCCCCGCGCTACAAGGCACGTCAGGGCTGAGTTTTCGGGCAGGAGGCTGTCGCCTCCGCCCATTTGATGCTTGTCGCCGCCTGCCGGCCTTTTCACGCCAAATTCAGTTTGACGTTCTCTCGCCCGGGACTAGAGTCCGGCGATGCGGATTCTTTTTGCATTTTTGACATCTCTGCTTGTTTCCGGCGTCATTTATGGCCCGGCATGGGCGGATGGTGCTGTCGCGCCGCCGTCCACTCAGGATGCGCCGCCCGTCCCAACGACGAAACAAGCCCGCCTCGATCAGCTGTTCAGCGACTTGAAACGCGAACGCAACGAAAAGGCGGCGGAGCGCATCGCCGGCAACATCTGGAGCGAGTGGTCGCAATCCGGCAGCGCCTCGATCGACCTGATGATGCAATGGTCGCAAAAAGCCGTCGAGGGCCAGAAGTTCGACGTCGCGCTCGATTTCCTCGACCAGGTGGTGACTTTGCAGCCTACTTATGCCGAGGGCTGGAACCGGCGCGCCACCGTCCATTTCATGATGAAGAACTACGGCAAGTCGATGTCCGACATCGACCATACGCTGCAGCTCGAGCCGCGCCATTTCGGTGCGCTGTCCGGCCTGGCGCAGATCATGGCGTTGACCGGCCACAAGCAATCGGCGCTCGAGGCCTGGCAAAAGGTGCTGGCCATCTATCCGATGATGCGCAGCGCCCAGGACCAGGTCGGCACGATTTCGGAGGAACTTGCCGGTGAAGGCATTTGATTGCTCTAGGGGAGTAAGGGAATAGGGCAGTAAGACAGTAGGGGCAGATCGCACCTGCGGAACACACACCCTACTCCCCTACTCCCCTACTCCCCTACTCC
>NZ_JAIUGP010000004.1:0-411976 GCF_020164655.1 Mesorhizobium sp. AD1-1 | reverse complement strand
GGCAACTTCGAGCACCTGGTGATCGGCACCGGCACGGCGACGGCCAACGTCACCGACACCACCACCGACGCGACGGTCAACCTGAGCGCCTCGACGGTCGCCGAGGGCGCGGTCGCCAACTACGTGTTCACGGCGACGCTGTCGGACGCCTCGCATGGCGTCACCACGATCACCACCGACAAGGGCGACATCACCATCGCCGATGGCCAGACCACCGGCACGCTGACGATCGCCTCGGGCAATGGCGAGGACGTCTACAACGACGCATCGAGCCTGACCGCCAACATCACCGCCACCGCGGGCGGCAACTTCGAGCACCTGGTGATCGGCACCGGCACGGCGACGGCCAACGTCACCGACACCACCACCGACGCGACGGTCAATCTCAGCACGTCGAACGTTACGGATCACGATACCAACGTCACCTTCACGGCGACGTTGAGCAACGCCTCGCAAGGCGTCACCACGGTCCACACCGACCATGGCGACATCACCATCGCTAACGGCCAGACCGTTGGCACACTGGTGATCGCAACCCCCAACGCATCAAGCCTGTCCGCGACCATCACCGGCACCTTGGGCGGCAACTTTGAACACCTGGTGGTCGGCACTGGCACGGCGACGGCGCAGATCATCGACGCAACTGCGCCGACCGTGACGATTACCGACGACGAGCCGGCGGCGACGGCCAACATTGCCGGTGGCAATGTCCTCTACACCTTCACCTTCAGCGAGCCTGTCACCGGATTTGTTACATCGGATATCGTTGTGGGAGGCGGTACCAAGGGTACGTTCACCGCGGTGAGCAGCACGGTTTACACCTTGGATGTGATCCCAACCGCGAATACGCAGGCCGGTATCATCACCGTAGATGTGGCGGCAGGCGCGGCCAACGATGCAGCCAGCAACGGCAACACGGTGGCGATCCAGGCGACGCAAGCTTACGACACCAAGGCGCCGACGGTTATCATCACCGACGACGAGCCGGCGGCGACGGCCAACATTGCCGGTGGCAGTGTCCTCTACACCTTCACCACCAGCGAGAGCGTTGGCAGCACGCTGACCATTGCGGACGTGACGGTAACGGGCGGCACGGTCGGTGCGCTGACGCAAGTCGGCACCAGCAACGTATATAACCTGACCGTGACCCCGACGGCCAACGTCGATGCCGGCACGATCAGTGTAACAGTGAACCAGGTTGGCATCACCGATACGGCGGGCAATTCGGGGACCGGCACTGTCAATGCCACCCAGGCCTACGATACCAAGGCGCCGACCGTTTCGGTCGACATCATCGCCCCAGACCTGCCGGCAGGCGGGACATCACAGGTAAAGTTTGTCTTCAGCGAAGTCCCTACCGGTTTCACGGCGGCCGACATCATTGTGACGTCAGGCAGCGGCTCGATCACCAGCGGGCCGACCATAGACGCCACAGATCCAACCGGCAAAACCTATGTCGCAACGTTCACCGCATCTTCGACTTTTGTCGGAAACGCGACCGTTTCAGTGAGCTCGGGAAGCTATACGGATGCAGCTCTGAACACAGGCTCCGGAGGCAACGACACGGTATTCGAGGGCTTTACCTTTGACGCAGCGACGAAGGAAAACGGGCAAAGCGGCAATTTCACTCTTTCCGGGCACTATAATACCGGTGTGACGATACGCGCGTACTGGGACGTCGACAATCCGACCCACGCAGTTGCCGTGACGCTGAATGGCGATGGCACCTGGAGCGGGGCTAAGACCAACCTGGGCAACAACACCGGAGCCCACACCTTCTTTGTGGTCGCTACGACAGGCAGCAGTACCATTGTCCAATCCATCGGTGTCACAGCGCCCGCCGGCATTGCCGGAGAGGCTGTGAACTTGGGACTTACCGATCCAGCCGGCCACGATGGCGCGATTACGCTCACGATTAGTGACGTCCCCGACGGATGGACGATCGATGGGGGCACCCGCAACGCGGACGGCTCTTGGACCGCAACAACCACGAATGTTTCCGCCCTGACCGTCACGACGCCGGTCACCTATACCGGTGCACACGTGCTCAACGTGACCGGGACCTGGAGTAACGAGGACGGGACCACCGGGACCATGACCATCGCGGACAACGTGGAAATCTATGCCAAGGGTTCGCCCATCTTTGCTTTGTCTGGAAACGACTACCTGACCGGGTCCAGCGGCAACGACCTCTTCGTCTTCTCGCAGCCGATCGGTGCCGACACGGTGCACAATTTCGACGCCGCGGCCGACCAGATCGACCTTATCGGCTACAACGGACTGGCGGACTTTGCCGACCTGCAGACCCATATCGCCGACGATGCCCACGGCAACGCGGTGATCACGCTGGGCGATGGGCAGTCGATCACGCTGGATGGCGTGCACTCGGGCGCGCTGACGGCAGGCAATTTCGTCTTCGACCAGACGCCGGTGGTCAACAATGCCGGCACCATGACGATCGGCGACGGCGCCTTGCTGCCGCTGAGCGGCATGATCAACAATAGCGGCCTCATCTCGCTGGACTCGACCGGCGGTGAAACGCTGCTGCAAATCATCCAGCATGGCGTGACCCTGCAGGGCGGCGGGCAGATACTGTTGTCCGACAGCGCCGCCAACGTGATCTCCGGCACGGGGCCGGACGTCACTCTGGTCAATGTCGACAACACGATATCGGGCGCCGGCCAGTTGGGCGGCGGGATGCTGAGCCTCGACAACCAGGGCACCATTATCGCCTCCGGCGCGAATGCGCTGGTCATCGATACGGGGGGCAGCGTCGTCACCAACTCCGGAACATTGGAGGCGACCGGTTCAGGTGGACTGACGATCACCGGCGGGCTGGCGAATTCCGGCATGCTGTTGGCCAATGGCGGCGACATAGTCATCCATGGCCAGGTCACCGGCGACGGCGATGCCACGATCGGCAACCTGTCGAAGCTTGAGTTCGGCAGCGCCTCGTCGACGGATGTCACCTTCGCGCACGATGCGGCCGGCACGCTGCAGCTCGACGATTCCTTCGATTTCAGCGGGCGGATCGGCGGCATCACCAATGACGACAGGCTTGAGCTCGAGGACATCCTGTTCGGCGCGGGAACGACGGCCGTCTACCAGGCAAACCAGGATGGCAGCGGCGGAACGCTGACCGTTTCGGACGGCACCCACGGTACCGCGCTGCATCTGGTCGGCAGCTACGATGCGAACGGCTTCAAGCTTGCCGATGACGGCCAAGGCCATACCGCCGTTTCGTACAATCCGGCGGAATTCACGCTGACGGGCGTTGGCAATGGAGCAATTTCAAGCGACTTCGTGGTGTGAACCAAAAGGCCGCCGCCAGCGGCGGCCCACCTGGCCTGATGCGTATCGAGTGGGGTTCTGGACGTGGATAGCAAATCTCGAATTGTGAAGGATGCGCTTCGGGCCTGCCGCCGCTATTTCCTGGTAGCGGCGGCGTTCAGCCTGGCCATCAATCTGCTCTATCTCGCGTCCCCACTCTACATGCTGCAGATCTACGACAGGGTCGTTACCAGCGGCAGCGAAACCACGCTGGTGATGCTGACCCTGGTGTTGCTGGCGGCCTTTCTTTCGCTGGCCGGCCTCGACCTGGTGCGCGCCTCCATCCTGACGCGTGCCAGTGCGCGGCTCGACCGGCTGCTGTCGGCAAAAGTCCTGGCCGCGTCGGTCGAGACCCCATCGCCCGGCTCGTCGCCGAGCCAGCCCATCCGAGACTTCGACACGTTCAGGCAGGTCATCACCGGCAGCGGCATCCACGCTTTGTTCGACCTGCCATGGTCGCCCATCTACATCGGCATCATCTTCCTGCTGCATCCCTGGCTCGGCTTCTTCGCGCTGGGCTGCTCGCTGCTCCTGGTCGCCATGGCGGTGCTAAACGAATATATCGTGCGTTCGCCGCTGAAGCAGGCCAACGACCTGGCGACGACCAACTATAATTTCACCGAGATGAGCCTCAGAAACGCCGAAGTCGTTCGCGCCATGGGGATGATCGACGGCCTCATCCGCCGCTGGGGACGCGACCGCAATTTGGCGCTGCGGCGTCAGGCGGAGGCAAGCGATCGCGCCGCACTGATGTCGGGCCTGATCCGTTTCCTGCGGCTCACCATGCAGTCGCTGATCCTCGGCCTCGGCGCCTATCTGGTGATCGAGCGGCAGATCACCGGCGGCACCATGTTCGCCGCGAGCCTCTTGCTGGGCCGGGGGCTGCAGCCGGTCGAGCAGATCGTCGGCCTTTGGCGCAGCCTGATCCTGGGGCGGGCGGCGTTGGCAAGGGTCGAGAAGCTGGTCGACGGGGGCGCGCAGAGCGAAAGATCGTTCAACCTGCCCAAGCCCACCGGCAAGATTTCGGTTGAGCAGGTCAGCTTTGCAATCGCCAGCCAGCAGAAAGTGCTTCTGCGGGACGTATCGTTCCGGCTGGAAGCAGGCGAGACGCTGGGAATCGTCGGCCCTTCCGGCGCCGGCAAGTCGACGCTGGCGCGTCATCTCGCGGGCGTCATGCAACCCAGCCGTGGTACCGTCAGGCTGGACGGCGCCGACCTGTCGCAATGGGGACACGACGCGCTCGGCGACCACATCGGCTATCTGCCGCAGGATATAGAACTCTTCTCCGATACCGTCGCCGCCAACATCGGCCGCTTCAAGACCAATGTCGACCAGGAGGTCATCGAGGCCGCGCGGCTCGCCGGCGTGCATGAGATGATCATCCGCCTGCCGCAGGGCTATGAGACCCAGATCGGCGAAGGTGGCGCAGTGCTGTCGGGAGGATATCGCCAACGGATTGCTCTTGCCCGCGCAGTGTTCGGAACGCCGAACCTGATCATTCTCGACGAGCCCAGCTCCAATCTCGATGCCGATGGCGACCGCGCGCTGAGCGACTGCGCGATCGAACTCAAGCGCCGCGGCAGTACGGTGATCATCGTCTCTCACCGGCCCTCGACCCTGGCGAATGTCGACAAGATCCTCCTGTTGCGCGATGGCGCCGTCGAGGCCTTTGGCATGAGAAACGAGATCGTGGCGCTCCTCAACCAGCGCGCGGCTCCAATGGCGGTGGCAACGCAATGAGCCGTGTTTGGAGAGAGCGATGAGCGACGGCGCCCTTACCTACCGGAGCCTGCCTGGCGACGCCGGTATTCTGGCCCCGGATTCGATCCGGGTGCCGGCCTATATAGGTCTGCTGATCATCGTTGCTTTCTTTGGCATCTTTGGCGGCTGGGCGGCCTTTGCCCCGCTGAACGGCGCCGTGCTTGCCGACGCCATCGTCAAGGTGGATGGCAATCGCAAAAGCGTACAGCACTTCGACGGCGGTACGGTGAAGGAGATCCGCGTCAAGGATGGCGACGTCGTCAGGAAGGGCGACATAATGCTGAAGCTGGACGACACCAGGATTCGGTCCGAGTTCAATCTTTATGCCCAGCAATATGCGCTGTTGCGCGCAACCGATGCCAGGATCCGAGCCGAACTGGACGGCAGCGAGGTTGTTGCCTTTCCCAAGGACATTCTCAAAGAGCACGAAGACTACCTTAGGGATGCAATGGCAAACCAGATCGCCGATCTGGAAAGCCAACGCGCCTCGATGGCCGGCGCCAGGCAGATCCTCGAGCGGCGCATTGCCGAACTCGAGGAGCAGATCCAGGGCAAGCAGTCTCGGGTCGAATCTTACCATGCCCAGTTGCAATCGACGATCAACGAGAAGGCCAGCCTGTCGAAGCTGCTCAAGGCCGGATTGACGACCCGCCCACGCATCCTGGAGCTGGAAAGATCCGCCTCGGATCTGCAGGGCCTGATCGATGAGAACCTCGGCGCGATCGGCGGCAGCCAACAGAGCAAAGCCGAACTCGAAAGCCAGATCGCACAATTGACAAATGAGCGCCGAGCCAAGCTGTCGGCCATGCTGATCGATACGCAATCGAGCCTTTCCGACCTCGTGCCCAAGATGTTTGCCGCCCAGGCTGCCATGGACCGAGCCGAGGTGCGCGCGCCGTATGACGGCCAGGTGATGGATCTCAGCGTCTTCTCGATAGGCGCTATCGTTTCGCCGGGCCAGACCATCCTCGATATCGTGCCGACCGAAAATTCGCTGATCGTCCAGGCCCAGATTCGCGTCGAGGACATATCGAACCTGCGACCCGATATGGCTGCCGAAGTTCGTTTTACATCCTACAAGCAGCGCTCAATACCCATAATTCATGGCCGCGTCACCCGCATTTCGGCGGATCGCATTACCGACAGCAAGACCGGGTTTCCCTACTATCTTGCCGACGTAGCGGTCGATCCGGTGGAATTGGCAGCAGCCCCACAGATTGCGCTTTATCCGGGCATGCCAGCGTCAGTCATGATCGTCACCGAGGAACGCACCGCGCTCGACTACATTCTGGGCCCGCTGGTTGTGTCGTTCCACTCCGCCTTTCGCCAGAAATGACGGATTAGCCAAGCGACTTCGCTTTTGAGGTGATTCTGACGCAGAGCAGTCGGAGACAAGCCGACAACCAGTCGCTCATGGTCTGCATGTTCCCTGCCGACAGCCCCTCTGTTTCTTTGGTGCTGGATCTGATCATCCTAGATGTTTGATCCCGGGCTTTATGGAGCATTCTTGTCTCCCGAATCAAAGGATGCGCTATGGGCCAAGTTCTGCATGGGAGCGCCAAAACGACAGAGGCGGTCCGTCGAGCGATACAGCATAGTCAAGAGAGCCTGAGGGGGCTGGCCAAGCGGGATCAACCAGAAGACGGTTGCGAAGTGGAAGAGGCGAGCTTCGGTCGCCGATCTATCGACTGGTCCGAAGGAACCGAGATCGACGGTGCTCTCGATTGAGGACGAGGCGGACATTGTCGCTTCCCGCCGCTACACGCTGCTGCCACTCTTCCGTGCGGTGCGCACGGAACTGCAGGACATCATTTCCGCCCACATCTGGAAGCCGACAACTTTTCCTGAATGAGTGTGCGAACAGAATGCATGGTTCCAAGTCGGCTGGCGGTTTGCGCGCCAAGGCTGGTTTGATCAGCTGCACACTGATCGTGACGACAACTGCAACCGTCGCGAGCTCCGGTCCTGGGCCAACCGACCACATAAGTTTATTCGTTTTTGACCAATACGCGCCGGTGAATTCCTGTAATCTTCGGAACAACACCGGGACAACCGGGTCAACCAGAAAGGTCGGGGAATGAAATACGTCGTCGATACGATCGGCGGTCCCGCAGGCGGTGATGCCTGGCAAGCCGCTGTTACCGAAGCCTATTTTCCGCTCGACACCGAGTATCGGAACCGTCGCGAATTTTCAGGCACGCTGGAAACCTTCTCGCTTGGGCTCGTCAGCGTGTCTAAAATGCGCTGCGATGCCGTAAGCTATCGTCGCCACCGCCGCCACTTCCTCAACGAGCGTGACGCCAGCCTGCTCATCACGATCCCGGAGATGTCGGAGGTGAATTTCTCGCAAGGGTCGAGAACCGTCAATTGCAGGCCGGGGGGCTTTCTCGTCGAGCGGGGAGATGCGCCTTACGAATTCTGGCACGGCAAGCCAAACGCGCTGTGGGTCCTCAAGGTACCATCATCGAGCGTTCGGGCACGGATCGGATCCGCCGAACGGCTCAGTGCGCTCAGTTTCGACGCGACCCAAGGCATTGCCGCGCTCTTCCTCGACACGGTGCGAACCACGATCGGCCATCTCGATGAGATTACTGAAGTCGCTCGTGAGATGATGGGCAGGCACATCCTGGAAATGCTGTGCCTGTCGATCGTGAGCGACGATCGCGTGCTGGACAGCAGCATCTCGTCGATCCGGGCCGGCCATTTGCATCGTGCCGAGCAGTATATTCGCGACAACCTGAAGAATTCCGACCTCGGCCCGCAGGCGGTGGCTGATGCCTGCGGCATCTCCCTGCGTTACCTGCAGGTCCTTTTTCAGGACAGCAACCAGTCGATCAACGGCTTCATCCGCGACGCCCGGCTTGAACTTTGCGCCGAGGAGCTGATGTCGGTGACCAACATCAGCAGCGTAGCCGAGATCGCTTACCGCTGGGGCTTCGCCGACCAGTCCCAGTTCTGCAAGCACTACCGGACGCGGTTCGGCTGCGCACCGACGGATACCCGTCGCGAAGCAGCGAACCGGGCGGGCGGCTCTTCGGCCTCGCGAGAGCGCCACTAGTCCCGACGAAATCCGGGCCAATTCCACCATTCATGCAACGTCTCCCCGGCAAGGGGCGACGAAGGCGGGGCTTTGCCCGCAAGACCTTGCGAAGGAACTGTCATGAGCCGAATCAGAGTTGCCGTCGATGTCGGAGGGACTTTCACCGACATCTGCATCATGGACGAAGACAGCGGAGCGATCCGCATCGAAAAAACCGCCTCCACGCCTGACGATCCCATGCAGGCCATCATGAATGGCGTGGAGCAGGGGCGCATCGATCTTTCGGAGGTAACGATGTTCTCTCATGGTACGACGGTCGCCACCAATGCGCTGATCACCCGCCGTCTGCCGCGCACCGCAATGGTCTGCAGCGAGGGTTTTCGTGACGTTGTAGAGATCCGTCGCGCCAACAAGGAAGATCTCTGGGACACCTACAAAGATGTCGCCAAGCCCTATATCCCGCGCCGCGACCGGCTGACCGTCCGGGAACGGGTCAGTGCCGAGGGCACGATCCTGGAAGCGTTGGACGAAGAGGCCGCGCGCCGTGTCGCGGAGATTCTCAAGAAACGGCAGGTCAAGTCCATCGCCGTCTGCTTCATGAACTCCTATGTCAACGGCGCCAACGAGCGCCGCATGCGTGAGATCCTGAAGGAGGCAATGCCGGATCTGCCGGTCTCGATCTCCTCGGAGGTGATGCCGGAAATCTTCGAGCACGAACGTTTTTCCACCACCATGGCGAACGCCGTCTGCGCCCCGGTCGTCGTCGACTACGTGTCGCGTCTCGGAGAAAGGCTTGCCGACGCCGGATACAAGCGAGATCTCCTGTTGCTGCACAGCGGTGGCGGGGTCATGACGCCCGCGAGCGTCAAGGATTTCTCAGCCCGGCTCGCGGGATCCGGCATCGCCGCCGGCGCCATCGCAAGCCGCTTCATCGGAAATCTCTGTGGCTTCCCGAACTCGATCGGCTTCGACATGGGCGGTACCAGCACCGACGTCTCGCTGGCCTGGAACGGGGAGTCGCGCATCACAAAGGACTGGTACATCGAATTCGGATATCCGATCCGCTTCCCCTCCATCGAGGTATTGACCATCGGTGCGGGCGGCGGGTCGTTGGCATGGCAGGACGAGGGCGGCAGCTTGCGCAACGGGCCGCAGTCCGCTGGCGCCTTTCCAGGTCCGGCCTGCTACAAGAATGGCAACCTCATTGCCACCAACACCGATGCCAATGTGGTGCTCGGCCGTCTCGGCACCAGCCTTGCGGGCGGCAAGATCACGCTCGACGCCGCTCTGGCCGCCGAGGCGGTTCAGGAGACGGTGGCGGAACCCTTCGGCATGGAGCTCCACCAGGCGGCCGAGGCGATCATCGCCGTCGCCAACGCCAATATGGGCAATGCCGTCCGGCTTCTCTCCATCAGCCGAGGCTACGACCCGCGCGACTTTGCGCTGGTCGCATTCGGCGGTGCTGGCGCTTTGCACGGAGCGGCCGTGGCCA
Source organism: Mesorhizobium sp. AD1-1 (assembly GCF_020164655.1). NCBI lineage: Bacteria > Pseudomonadati > Pseudomonadota > Alphaproteobacteria > Hyphomicrobiales > Phyllobacteriaceae > Mesorhizobium > Mesorhizobium sp. AD1-1. The sequence goes on along the minus strand of NZ_JAIUGP010000004.1, from coordinate 402,353 downwards.
AGGAGCTTTCGATTCCAACCGTGATCGTACCGCCCAATCCCGGCGTCACCTCCGCGCTCGGTTGCCTTCTCGTCGACGTGCAGCACGATTTCTCCGAAAGCTTCATGGCCGATGCTTCGACTGTCTCGCCCGCCGAGATGCAGGCAGCCTTCGTTCTGATGGAAAAACAGGCGGTTGAGCGTCTGGGCCATGAGGGCGTGGCGCAGGAAGACATGGCGCTGCAGCGCACGGTCGAGATGATGTACCAGGGCCAATGGCGCTCGCTCGCGGTGTCAGCCCCGGCGCGGATCGAGAGCATCTGCCCGCTGATCGAGGCATTCCACAACGAACACGAACGCGAGTTCAACTACCGCCGCGAAGAGGCGCCGGTGTCGATCTTCCGCATCGCGGTCAAGGCGATCGGCATCGTCCCGAAAGCCGAGATACCGCGACACGAAGTCTTGCCTCATGTGCCCGAGCCGCTCGGCCGCCGCGGCGTCTGGTTCGACGGCGTATCTCATGACGCGGCTGTCTATGAACGCGATCAACTCAGCGCCGGCGCTGCCTTTGCGGGACCCGCCATCGTCGAACAGTTCGATTCCACCACCGTGGTTCCGCCGGGAATGAGCGCGACCGTCGACGGCTTCCTGAACATTCTCATCGTGACGAAAGGCTGAGACATGACAAAGCTGATTGAAACGGGCCCTGGCCTAGATCCGGTAACGTTCGAGGTGCTGAAGAACTCCTTCATCACCACCGTCGACCAGATGGCCGAACAGATGCTTCGCACCTGCTATTCCTTCGTCATCTACAACCGAGACTTTTCGAACGCCCTGCACGACGCCGATGGCAACTCCGTCGCCCAGGGCAACTACGACATCGCGGTCCATGTCGGCACACTGCACAACACCTGCAAGGAGGTGATCCGGGTCTTCGAAGGCGACATGGCACCCGGCGACGTCTACGCAATCAACGATCCTTATGCCGGCGGTACGCATTTCAGCGACGTTCGGCTCGTCCGGCCGATCTTCGATGAAGACAAACTGATCGGCTTCTCACAGTCGAACGGACACTGGTCGGATCTCGGCGGCTCGGTGCCGGGCTCCTTCGACGTCACCGCCCGTGACATGTTCCGCGAAGGGCTGCGGATAACGCCGCTGCGCCTTTTCCAGCGCGGCCGCTTCTGCTCCGACGTCGCCAACATGATCGCGGCCAACACGCGCGATCCCGCATCGATCATTGGCGACATCCATTCCCAGGCGCAAGCGACGCAGGCGGCCGAGCGCGAACTGCTGCGGCTGGTCAAGAAGTACGGACGCGGCCAGGTCATGCGCGGTATGGAGGAGGTTCAGGACTACGTCGAACGTGCCGTGCGAAAGCGTCTGGCGGAGCTGCCCGACGGCACCTGGGAGACGGTCGACTACATCGACCGGGATCTCGGTGCCGGCGAGGGCATGATCCCGATCCGCATCAAGATGACGATCAAGGGCGACACGATCCACTACGATTTTACGGGAAGCCACTCGACCATTGCCTCGATGTACAATTCCGCACCGGGCGCGACCTTCTCGGCCGTGGTCGCCGGCATGAAAACCTTCTTTCCGGACCTCCCGCTCAACAGCGGGTTTTACCGGATGATCGAGGTGACCGCGCCGAAGAACAGCATCGTCAGCGCGGAATGGCCGGTGGCGGTGACCGGGTTCCTGATGCCGTTTGAAAAAATCATGAACGCGATCTTCGAGATGTGGTCGAAGATCATGCCCGAACGCGCTATCGCCTGCGCCTTCAACCTCGAATATCTGCTGGCCGGGGGACGGGATGCGCGCAAACCCGAAAAGCCGATCTTCATGTTCTACGAATGGCTGCCTGGCGGCTGGGGCGGGCGCAGCGGCAAGGATGGTGCCGATGTCACCACCGCCTGCTTCGGAACCGGGCTGATGTCGCAGCCGAACGAAGGCAACGAGCGGGTCAATCCCACTCGGACGCTCGAGTTCCAGATCAAGCAGGATTCAGCCGGGCCCGGCAAGTGGCGGGGCGGCGTCGGCGTGCAGAAGACCTCATTGCTGCTTGAGGCTGAAAATGCCGTCATGTCCTATATTTGCGACCGCGAGCGTGCTGTCGTCTGGGGTGTCGAAGGAGGCCTGCCGTCGATGCCCCACGGCTTGACCATGAAGCGCGCCGGAGAAGAGACCGAGATCTGGCTCGGCTCCGTATTCTCCGATTACTCCGTCCACACAGGCGACCAGTTCGCTCGTCCGACGGCCGGCGGCGGTGGTTTCGGCGATCCACTGCAGCGCGAGCCCCGCAAGGTGATGGAGGACGTGATCGACGACTACGTTTCCCTGGAGCGTGCCAGGACTGACTACGGTGTGGTGATCCGCGAAATCGACCGCGACCTGTGCCAGTACGAAATCGACGAGACGGCGACCGAAGCCTGCCGTACCGACATCCGGGCGAAACGGAAGGGCTGGGCACGCATGGATCCCGAGGAGGTCGCGCGCAAATACCGCTCCGGCGAGATCGATACGCTCGATGCGGTTCGGCACTATGCCGTGATCCTCGACTGGGAGACCGGCGAACTACTTCCCAAAACCACCGCCCAGTTCCGGGAGAGTTTTGAGAAACGGACCGTCACCCACTGGGTCTGAGCGCCAGCGAGCGCGCCGCAATCTTGCGGGCGCTCGCGGGATGCCAGAGTTATCTGTTTTTTCGATACCATATTCAAAGAATTACTATTTCACAGGAACCTAAAGCTGGAGCAACAATGTCGCAGCGCCGCGAAGGTTGGCTGCTCCGAGGGGTATGACAGATGGCACCAGGCGTGGGACGATCGTTCACCGCGGCCAGCACACTTGAAGAGGCAATGGCCGCACGCCGGCAGGGCGCGGTGGTGCTTGCAGGCGGCACCTGGATGATGCGTCATCCCCAACGCGGGGTCGACCTTCCCGACGCTGTGGTCGCACTCGACCGAATACCGGCCTTGTCCAAGGTCGAAATCGACTCGGACCATGTCGTGATAGGTGCAACTGTTACCCACGCAGTCCTTGGCCGCGCGTTGCATGGGGCAGCGGGCTTCGAAGGTCTGGTTGCCGCGGCGGAGAACGCGGCCAATCCCGGTATCCGAAGGGTCGCCACCGTGGGCGGCAACATTTGTGCCCTCGACTTTGCCGCCGCCGATCTCGCCCCTGCGCTTCTCGTCTGTGAGGCGACGGTGGAGCTGGAGACGTTCGAAGGCCCAAAACTCATCGGTATTTCGGATTTCCTCAAAGACAGGCATGCGCTGCTGGCAGAGGCGATTGTGACGAGAATTCATCTGCGCCGCGACCTTGTCGCAAGCGCGCATATCCGCCTGCCGCTTCGGAAGGCTGGCGACTATCCGGTCGCCGTCGTCTCGCTTGCGGTGGACAAGGACAAACGATGTCGCATCGCCGTCGGCTCGGTGGAGCCGGTAGCGCGGCGCTGGACGGCGCTCGAACAGGCGATGAGGGCAAGCCAGGCCTCCGCGCTCGATCCGGAGCGCGCTGCCGGGCTTGCACTGGAGCACAATGATTTTCAGGGCCGCGACGGCAGGGAAGCGGAGGGTTGGTACCGGCGCCAGGTTCTTCCGCCGCTGGTCAAGCGCGGTGTTGCCGCACTTCTCAAGACCGAGGGCCTGGCATGGTTGTGACATTCCAGCTGAATGGCGAGGACTGCAGCTTTCACGGCGATCCGATGACGCCGCTCGTCGACATCTTGCGGCGGGAACGATTCCTGACGGGGACCAAAGCCGTGTGCCGCGAAGGCTTCTGCGGCGCCTGCACGGTGCATGTCGACGACGAAGCGGTGCCGTCCTGCCTGAAGCCGATTGGCCTGGTCCAGGGGTGCGCGGTCACGACCATCGAGGGATTGAGTTCCGGAAACCAGGCGCTGCATCCGCTCCAGGCCAATCTAGAGGCCGCCGATGCCGTGCAATGCGGCATGTGTTTTCCAGGAATGGTTATGGGCCTTTCGGCGTTCGTGCGTAACAATCCGCATGCGAGCCGTCCCGACATCAAGGCCGCGATGGTCGGCAACATCTGCCGCTGCACCGGATATGAGCGGATCGTCGACGCCGTGGCCGACTGCCTTGACCAAGCGCGGAAGGCTGGCCAGCCGGTGGGAGGCCTCCATGTCTGAGCTGTCCGCCACGGTGATGAATCTTTCCCGCCGCGATGCGCAAGACAAGCTGCGCGGGCGGACGAAATACACCAACGACCGGGTTCGCCCCGACATGTTGCATGCCGTGCTGCTGCGGTCGACCGTTTCCGCGGGGCGTATCCGCAAGCTCGACCTTTCGGCGGCACTTCGCTGTCCTGGCGTGCGCGCGGTGGCGACCGGCGCCGACGCGCCAGGCCGCTACGGCATCGGCATTGCCGACCATCCGCTCCTGGCCATCGACACCATCCGCTATCATGGCGAGCCAATCGCCGTCGTTGCCGCCGAAACGGAGAAGCAGGCGCGGGCGGCGCTTGCCGCCATCGTGCTTGAGATCGAGCCGCTGGCACCGGTGTCCACCATGGCCGAAGCGCTCCAGCCCGCAGCCCGTCTCGTCCACGAGGGCTGGCGCGGCTATGAGGTGATCACCGAGGGCGGCGCACGTGCCGGCAACATCGCATGGGAGGCAAAATCCAGCCGCGGCGACGTCGATGCGGCCTTCGCCCGTCCCGACATACGCATAGTCGAGAGCAGCTTTACCGTCGGCCGGCAGAGCCATGTGCCTTTCGAACCGCGCGTTGCCATCGGCTCCTGGGAGGACGGCCGGGCTCACATCCAGACCTCGACGCAGGTGCCTTGGACAGTTCGCAACGTCACCGGAAGGGTCATGCAGCTTGCGCCCGGGCGTGTGCGGGTCACCGTGCCGCCTGTCGGAGGCGGGTTCGGCCTGAAATTCGATGCGTCCATCGAGCCGATCACGGCACTTCTGGCGCGGATGACCGGGCGCACGGTGGTCCTGGAAAACACCCGGCAGGAAGAGATGGCAACTTGCCTCTGCCGCGAGAATGCGGAAATCCGCATCCGGTCCGCTGTCACTGCCGAAGGATACATCGCCGGACGCGAGGCGGTCGTGCTGATGGACTGCGGCGCGTATGGCGGCGAACAGGTTTTCCTGACAACGATGACGGCGCACACGCTGGGCGGCAATTACAGGGTTGGCGCAACGCGGCTCGTCAGCCGCGCCGTATACACCAACACACCACCCAACGGCGCTTTCCGAGCTTGCAACGGCGTCTACAACACCTTCGCGTTGGAGCGACACACCGACGAAATCTGCGATGCGCTAGGCTTCGACCCAATGGAGTTCCGGAAGAAAAATGTCCTGGGAGATGGCGATCTCGGTGCCACGGGGCAGGTTTTCGAGGCCGACGTGCTGGGTCCGATGCTCGATCGCATGGAGACACTGCGCGCCAGCACCGGTACATCAGAGGCCGAGGCCGACGGCAGGCTCTATGGAATTGCGACCACGGTCGGCACATGGTTCGTTTTCGTCGGGCCTTCGGCGGCGACGGTGAATTTGAACGCCGACGGCAGCGCAACGCTGGTCACCTCGGGTGTGGAGATCGGATCCGGCACGATGGTGCAATCCCTGCCGCAGATCGTGGCTGGGCAGCTCGGGCTTGCTCCCGACCAGGTGATCGTGCGCGAAGCCGATACGGATGCCGCCGGTCTCGATGTCGGCGTTGGCGGTGGGCGCACCACCGTGTCCATTGGTGCCGCGAGCATCGCCGCCTGCGCGGAAGTGCGGGAGAAGCTGCTGCGGACCGCCGGCGAGATGCTCCAGACCCGACCGGAAGACCTGGTGCTGCGGGACGGTCGTGTCGAGATCACGGGACGTCCCGGTTCCGGCATGTCGATCCCCGCTGTCGTCGCCCATGCACAGGCAACCACTGGCCCGATCACCGGAAGCGGGGCCTTTGCCGCCAGGAACACTCCGGCAATGTCCGGCTGCGCGATGGGGCATTTCATCGATGCGCTCGACATTCCCGTCTTCGTCGTTCACGAGGCCGAGGTGGCGGTTGATCCGGACACCGGCCATGTCGAGGTGCTGGCCTATCGCGTAGTTCAAGATGTCGGCCGCGCGCTCAACCCGCGCGCCATCCTGGGCCAGATACAGGGCGGCGTGGTACAGGGGCTCGGCTATGCGTTGCACGAGGAGGTGACGCTCACCGCCGACGGATGCATCGCGCAGGACGATTTCGAGACTTATCGCCTGCCGCTGGCGCAGGATGTGGTTCCGGTCGCCGCCGACCTTTACGAGGGCGCGCCGTCGATGGGGCCTCTAGGCACCAAGGGTGCGGGCGAGGTCCCGATCCTGGCGGTGGGCGCGGCGATCGGCTGCGCTGTGGCACGCGCCATCGGCAAGCCGGTGCGGCAGCTGCCACTGACGCCGCCGCGCGTGCTTCGACTGCTGCATGAGCGCGAACCACCGCCGGAATTCCCGCACATCGCCCCCGGCTGGGCGTTGAACACTCTGGGCTGAGGCAAGTAAACCATGGTCACCCTGAACTGCGACATGGGCGAAAGCTACGGCAACTGGCGCTTCGGTGACGATGCCGGCATCATGCCTCATATCGATTGCGCCAACATCGCCTGCGGCTTCCACGCCTCCGATCCATGGACGATGCTGAAGACCGTGCGGCTCGCCCTTTCGCATGGCAAGCGGGTCGGCGCGCATCCCTCCCTTCCCGATCGTGAGGGGTTCGGCCGGCGCGAAATGAGACTTCAGCCGGAGGAACTGACAGCTGCCTTCCTCTATCAAATCGGTGCTCTGACAGGGATGCTGGCCGCCGAGGGCGGGCAACTCAGCCATGTCAAGCCGCATGGCATCATTTACGGCATGGCCGCGCACGACGTCGACACTGCCCGGGCAATTGCCGCGGCGGTCAAGCCGTTCGGCGTCCCTCTCTTCGGCATGGCGGGAACCTGTCACGAGACGGCGGCAGCCGAACTCGGCGTTGCCTTCGTGGGCGAGTTCTTTCCCGATCTTGCCTACGCTCCCGGCGGCAGCCTGATCATCCCGCGCGTCCAGTCGGCCATCGACCTGACGCTTGCCGAGCACCGCATGATGGGGGCGCTTACCCGACGCGAACTCGTCACGACAGACGGCACGATCCGCCCGGTCGACTTCGACACCGTCTGCATCCACTCCGATCCGCCGAATGCGCGCGACGTCGCCGCGCTGATGCGGCGGATCATCGACACTCATTCCAACGGCCTGCCATGATTCATTCTCCCGAATCGTGAAAGCTCCACGCAAGGAACTCGAGGACTATCTCGAACTCACTGCCCGAACCATTTCTCCAAGCCGCTGAGGACTTCCATGGATGCGCTTTCCAACTCTCTCGCCGCCGCCGACATCGCCGCCACCATCCACCCCTACACCAACCTGCGTCAGCACGAAGAAACCGGGCCGCTGATCATCAGCCGCGGCGACGGCATCCGTGTGTATGACGAACGCGGCAAGGAATACATCGAAGGGCTGGCCGGGCTCTGGTCGGTGGGCGTCGGCTTTTCGGAAAAGCGGTTGGCCGACGCTGCCTATCAGCAAATGCTGAAGCTGCCCTACTACCACACCTTCTCCTCCAAGGCGCATGAGCCATCCATCCGGCTCGCGGAGAAACTCGTGGAGATGACGCCGGAAAACCTGACGCGTGTCTTCTTCACGTCGTCGGGCTCGGAAGCCAACGACACCATCGTCAAGATGATGTGGTTCATGAACAACGCGCTGGGCCGGCCAAAAAAGAAGAAATTCCTGGCACGGACCAAGGGCTATCACGGCATCACCGTCGCCTCCGGCAGCCTGACAGGCTTGCCGGTCAACCATCGGGACTTCGATCTGCCGGCCATTCCCGTTCGCCACCTGACCTGCCCGCACTTCTATCGCTTCGGCATGGCAGGCGAAGACGAAGCCGCCTTCACGGCGCGCCTGCTCGCCGAGCTGGAAGCGGTGATCGCCGAAGAAGGGGCTGACACCATCGCAGCCTTCATAGGAGAGCCGCTCATGGCAGCCGGCGGCGTTCTGCCACCGCCGGTCGGGTACTGGGAAGGCGTGGAGAAAATCTGCCGGGCAAATGATATCATTCTGATAGCGGACGAGGTGATCTGTGGTTTCGGGCGGCTTGGTACGCCCTTCGGCGCTCAGAAATACGGCTTCACGCCTGATATCATGACGGTCTCCAAGCAAATCACGTCGTCTTATATGCCGCTTGCCGCCGTCATTTTCTCCGATGCGATCTATCAGGCGATCGCCGACAACACCGCCACGATCGGCAATTTCGGCCACGGCTTCACGGCGTCAGGTCATCCGGTCGCGACGGCAGTGGGTCTCGAAAACCTGGCCATCTTCGAGGAGCGGGACCTGATCGGAAACGCGGCCCGCCTCGAGACGTCGTTCCAGGCCGGCATCCGCTCATTTGCCGATCACCCGCTTGTCGGCGAAGCGCGGGGCACCGGTCTTATCGGCGCCGTTGAGCTGGTGGCAGACAAGGCGACGAAACGCCCCTTCGCCAAGGTTGGGCGCGCAGGGGGTATCGCAGCAGGGATCGGCCACGAGGAAGGCCTCATCTTCCGCGCCATCGGCGATCAGCTCGCGCTCTGCCCGCCGATGATCTCGACAGAAGACGATGTGAAAGAAATCATGACGCGCATGGGCCGGACGCTTGAGCGCCTGACCGGTGCGGTTGCCAAGGAGGGACTCGAATGACCCGCATGAAAGCCGAACCGGTCGTCCATATCGACGACGAACGCTTTCGGGTCACCGAATGGCGCTTTGCCACCGGGGCCGAGACCGGCTGGCACATCCACGGACATGACTACGTCATCGTGCCGCTTACGGACGGCAAGCTCGGTCTCGAAGGTCCGGACGGCGCGCAGGCGCAAGCCGCTCTCACCCAAGGGGTGCCCTATTCGCGGCGGACGGGTGTGGCCCATAACGTCATCAATGCCGGCGATGCGCCGCTGGCCTTTCTGGAGGTCGAGGTCGTTGAGGCCGGCGACCTCGCAGCCAGGCGGCTCGCCGTGCTCGACCGGTTCCTCGCAGCCTGGAACGCCCGCGACGTGGGCGCGCTGATGGACTGCATGGCTGAGAATTGCGCTTTCCACGGCTCGGCTGGACCCGATGCCGAAGGGCGCAAGCATATGGGGCGTGACGCCGTGCGCGCCGCCTATGCAGCGCTGTTCGATGCTTTCCCGAAGGCCGCGTGGACCAGAGGACGGCACGTCGTGACGGGCGACACCGGGCTTTCATCATGGCGCTTCGTCGGCACCACGGCAGCGGGGCAGCAAATCGAAGTCGACGGCTGCGATATCTTCGCTTTCTCGGGGGAGCTCATAGCGCTCAAGGATTCCTACCGCAAAGCGCGAGGGTAGCGAAAATCTGAATTCATCGGGCAACGAGGGCGGTCCAAGCGGGCCGCCCTCGTTTTTTGTCTAAAGGCAAGATCCTCAAAACATGAAAGGGCCGGGCTTACCCGGCCCATCTTCTTACTTGAGCAAGGCTTCCATCGGTACCGGCTCGGAAATCGTCCAGTTGCCTACAACACCCGGCTTGCCGGCCTTGGTCTCGACGATCAGGTACCGCGTCTGGTTCTGGTGATGCAGTTCCGGCGTGAAGGTACGAGGCCCGAACAGCGTCGGCTCGTTCTTCATCTTCTCCAGTTCCGCGACGACGGCGTCGGCATCGGTCGTGCCTGCACGCTCCACCGCCTTGGCCCAGACGTCGACCATGACGTAACCCGGAAAGACATACTGGCTCGAGGGATCGGCGCCTGTCTTCGCCTTGTAGGTGGCATTGAACTTCAGCACTTCCGGATTGGGATCGTCGCCATAGATCGATCCCTGAACGGGGACGTAGAAGTTCGTCAGATCGGGCACAGCGGATAGCCAATAGCTACCGTCGACGCCCGAGCCATTCAGGATCATGGAGTTGATGCCCGCGGCACGAAGCTGCTTGATGGCCGAGACAGCGCCCGGCATCATTGTGCAAAGCATGATCGCATCCGGCTCCTTCGGCAGAGACTTGATGCGGGTGATCTGCGCGGCGATGGAGGCGTCCTCGTTCTTGAAGGTGTCTTCACCGACAAGCTTCGCGCCTTGGGCTTCGAGCTTCGGCATCATCCAGTCGAAGCCGTCGCAGATGCCCTTGTTGTAGGCCGTCCAGGTATCGAGCAGACGGTAGAAGTCCTTTGCGCCTTTTTCCTTGAATGCCCACTCGGCCATGGTCGCGCCCTGCACGGGCGCCAGCACCGACGCGGAGAAGCTGTGCGGGCCGACACCCTGGATACCGGCCTTGACGGATTCCGCGCACAGGAAGAAGGAGATACGGCCCGCGTCCTCGGCCGCGAGCGCAGCCGGCGATCCGAAGTCGTAGTCGCACGAGACGACCACGAGATCCGCGCCCTGGTCGAGCACGGAGAGGCCCGCCTTGGCGCCTTCGGCCCGGTCGGACTTGGTGTCGGCCTTGACGACCTTGATCTGCTTTCCAAGCAGACCGCCAGCCGCATTGATCTCGTCGATGCGGATCAAGGCCGCCTCCTGCGCAGGCTTGTCATAGGCTTCCATGAAGCCCGACTCCGCAGTGGCGAAGCCGATGACGATGGTCTTGTCATCGGCCAGGGCCGGGTATGCGATGGACATCGAGGCCAGAGCGGTTGCGACAATTCTCATTTTGTATGTCATGCACGTCTCCTTTTTGTTTCCCGGTCGGGCTTGTGCCGCCGGTCACTTGTTGCGACTGCTGCGGGGTAAGGTGATCTCGCGGTTGCCCATGAGTCCGGATGGGCGAAGCGCGAGGATCACGATCATGATGACGCCGAGGGCTATTTCCTGAACCCCTTTCGGGAGGGCGAAAGTGGACTCGCCGAGCGATACGCCTGCCTCCAGCCAGCGCAGCGCCTGGATGAGGGCGGACAGCAGGACGACACCCACCACACCCCCCGACAGGCTGCCCATGCCGCCGACAACGAGCATGGAAAGGGTGATGAAGGTGAGACCGAGATAGAATGTGTCGGGTGTGACCACGCCGATGGAATGAGCCATGAGCGCACCGCCCAGCCCCATCACCGCGCCTGATATGACGAATGCCACCAATCTTTCCCTGGGAATGTCGATACCGGAAGCCGCGGCGGCGGTGGGCTCGTCGCGGGCAGCACGAAGGGCCAGGCCGGACCGGGAGATCGCGTGCGCCCAGGCGATGAAGATCGCGACCACGGCGCCGATGAGATACGGCCAGATCACGCGTACGATCGGAATGCCGACGACCGATGAGGTCGCTCCGGTCACGCTCTCCCAGTTGGAATAAATTGTGTTGATCATGGCGAGCATCGCGAAGGTCGCGATCGAAGCCGCGATGCCCGATAATCGCATCAGCACCCGCCCGAAGATGAGAGCGGCGAGGGCGGCGAACAATGCTGCCAGCATAGCCGATTGCCAGTACGGCAATCGGGTCGCCAGCAGCCATTCGGGCAGTCCCGGCAGCGAACCGCGTTTCATCATCGGATTGATGGTGAGCCACGCGGCCGCGTAGGCGCCAAGGCAGGTGAAGCCGATATGCCCGAAGCTGAGAACGCCCGAATTTCCGATGAAGATGTATAGGCCCACGACGAGGATGACACGGACGAACACGTCGATCACCGTCTGGTTGAAGGGCCGCGATCCGGTCATCACCGTGATCAGCGCGATGGCCAGCAGCAGCAGAGAAAGCAGGACCGGTGTCAGGATTGTGCGGCGGGCAAGCGCGAAGCGGGCGGGCTTTCGCTCGGCAGCCGGGGCACCGGCAGCGGGAGAGTCGGTGAGGGAGGCGGCGACACCCATGAAATCAGATCCTTTCCTTGGTGCCGCGCGCGGCAATAAGCCCCTGTGGGCGGAAGAGGAGGACGAGGATGACCGCTCCATAGACAAAGGCATCGCGGAATGGCCGGGCGTCGATGGGCAGCATGACTTGCATGATCACCGAGGCGGCACCCAGCAGGAAGCCGGCGAGCACGGCTCCCCCGAGGCTGCCGAGGCCGCCAATGACGGTGGCGATGAAGGCCATCAACATGATCGAGGCGCCCATCTGGATGTCCAGCGTGCCTGTCTGGGCGCCAAAGATCAGTGCAATGGCGGCGGCCAACGCGCCGGAGAGGGCGAACGCGCCCATGATAACCCGGTTCGCACGCACACCCAGCATTCGGGCCATCGAGAAGTTCTCGGCCGCCGCCCGCATCTCCAGGCCGAAGCGGGTTTGACGCAGGAACAGTGTCAGGCCGATCAGGATGACCATCGTGGCTACGATCGTTATGAGCTGGAGGAGGGGAAGCCTGGCACCAAGGATCTCCACCGGCTGGGACAGTTCGGGCAGCAGCGAGATCGATTTCGGCCGACTGGAGAAAAGCATGAGCAGGAAGTAGCGAATGACGAAACCGAGCGCGAAGGAGGCGATCATCATGGTTGCCGGATTTGCCTGACGGAACCGCCTGAAGACGACGATTTCGCACAGCACCGACAGCCCGGCCCCGCAAAGGAGCACGAATGGCACCAGCAGGTACCACGGCAATTGGCCGGCGAAGACGATGGCCATTGCGTCCGTAGACGGCCATAACAGGGCGAAGACGCAGAAGGCGATGACGTCGCCATGCGCGAAGTTCACGAGCCGCATGACGCCGAAGATGAGGGCAATGCCGAGCGCCCCGAGCGCGTAGAGCGAACCAAGCGAGAGTGCGTCGAACAGGATCTGAAGCATCTCAATTGTCCTCGTAGCCGAAATAGGCAGCCTGGATCGCCTCGCCATTGCCGAGCGTCCGCGCGTCGCCATCGAGCACGATCTGTCCGCCACGCATCAGGATCATCCGCCCGCCCACCATCATCGCCCGGGCCGAGCTCTGCTCAACGATCAGGAGCGTGAGCTGGCGCTGCGCACGCAGCGCGATCAGCCGCTCGTAGACCTGGTCGTTGATGTTGGGGGCGAGGCCCAGTGAAGGCTCGTCGATGGCTACAAGCCGCGGATTGGTCATCAGCGCGCGGCCGATGACCAGCATTTGCTGCTGTCCGCCGGACAGCAATCCCGCCTGCCCGTGCCGCCTCTCTTTCAGCATCGGGAAGGTTGCGTAGACGGCTTCGAGTTCGTCGGCCGCTCGGCTGCGCCAACCGCGTTCGCGGGCGTGCATGCCGGTTCCGACCAGAAGGTTCTCTTCGGTCGTCAGCGAGCCGAAGACATCGCGCCCCTCCGGCACCATGGAGAATCCGAGCCGGGCGATGTTCTCCGGCGCCTGGCCGGTGATCTCATGACCAGCAAGGTCGATCCGGCCGCCCGCCACCGGCGTAACACCGGCGATCGCGCGCAGCAGCGAAGACTTCCCGGCTCCGTTCGGGCCGGTGATGAATAGGATTTCTCCCTCGTCCATGGAGAAGGAGACATTGCGGACCGCCGTGAGACGGCTGTAGCGGATGGTGATGTCGGAAAGGGCGAGCAGGCTCATTCCATCGCCTCCAGCACAGGCAGGTCGGTGTTCGCGGCCGTGCCCATATAGGCGTGGCGCACCTTCTCGCTGTCGCGGATCGCGGCAGGCGGTCCTTCCTCGATGATCGCTCCGGAATCGAGCACGACGATATGCTGGCAAAGGCCGAGCACCAGCCCGACATTGTGCTCGATGAGCAGGACACCACAGCCGAGATCGCTGGCGATGTGTCTTATCAGGGCGGAAAGCTCCCGCGCCTCCAGTGCGCTCATGCCAGCCGCGGGCTCGTCGAGCAGGATGTATGCGGGCCGTCCCATCAAGGCGCGGCCAATGGCGACGCGGCGCTCGTCCGTGTATGGCAACGTTCCGGCGATGCGGGTACCCAGCGCACCGATGCCTATCCAGTCGAGCATTGCTTCCGCTTCGGCGATGGCAGCGCGCCGGCTCATTCCCAGGCCAACGCCGGTCACTTCCAAATTGTCCAGCACAGGCAGGTCGCGGAAGAGCCGCCCACCCTGGAAGGTGCGGGCGATGCCGCGCCGCCGGACCTGATGCGGCTTGAGACCCGTGAGTGCCGCCCCGTCGAGCTTGATAGTGCCTTCCGTCGGTGCCTGGAAGCCGGTCAGCACGTTGACGAGCGTGGTCTTGCCAGCGCCATTCGGGCCGATGAGGCCACTGATGCGGCCGGGCGTAATTTGGAGGTCTACCGATGACAGGGCCTTCAGCCCCGCAAACGATACCGAGACGTTCTCCGCGCTCAGATGACTCATGACCCTTTCCTTCTTTCTACCGACGGAAAGGCGCGAAGCATCCGGCCTTGCGGCCAGTCACGTTGCGAATGTCTTCCCCTGTCGGTTCCGGCGGTCTCTAGCGGACTGCTCGGGTGCCAAATTCACGCCGTTGCCCGGCGTCGTCTTGTCGTTTCGCGCACCGGATTTTGTCTTCCGCCACGCGCGGTCGGTTTTGGCCGGCCGATCTCCTCGCCTCCGGCTCCTCCGCCGGCATTTTCCCGGCTGACGTCAGCCGGCCAGATGCCCTTCAGCACGCGCCAGCGCGGCGCGCTGTTCGGTTCGCGCGGCAAGCGCGTCTTCCAGCGTCACCGGGACGAAGCGCGCCGGGGTGTGCGGCTGGAGCTGGGCGATAAGGTCCATGTCGGCCGATATCACCACGCCCAGCATCATGTACCCGCCACCCGAAACCGCGTCCCGGTGAAGAACGATCGGCTCCGTGCCACTCGGCACTTGGACAGATCCGTAGGGATAGCAGGCATCGACGATGTTCGAGGGGTCGGAGCCCGCACCGAAAGGCTGCTCGCGCTCGACGAATTCCAGCGGCGTCCCGCCCCGGAAGCGATAGCCGATACGGTCGGCTTCGGGCGCGACCTTCCAGGTTTCCTCAAAGAACCGATTGCCGGCAGCCTCAGTGATCCGATGCCAGTATATGCCGGGAAGCATTCTGAGTTCCGCCGGGCTATTGCGCGCGCGGCGCAGATTTGCAGGCAGTGAAAGACCGGCTTTGCCGGAACCTTCGCCGAGGGGAAGCTCATCGCCCGCCTTCAGCGTGCGGCCCTGATGGCCGCCAAGCGCGCCCAGAATGTAAGTCGAGCGCGAACCGAGAACCACGGGTACGTCGATGCCGCCGGAGACGGCCAGATAAGCGCGCGCGCCGCTCTTGAGGAAGCCGAAGGAAAGCCGGTCACCGGCCTTCACCGGAAAACTTTCCCACGTCGACCGTTCCTCGCCATTGAGTTTGGGTGGGAGTTCTCCACCTGTGACGGCGACGACCGCGGATTGGGTGAATTCGAGTTCGGGACCCATGAAAGTGGCTTCGAGCACCGCGGCACCCGGATCGTTGCCGACAAGCAGGTTTGCGATGCGTGTCGCAAAGCGGTCCATGCCGCCCCCTTCTGGAATGCCGACATGATAGTGGCCGGGTCGGCCAAGGTCCTGCACGGAAGTGGAGAGGCCGGGAGAGATTACCTTAACGGCCATTGATAAGCTCCATCAGCTTTGCATTGGTGCCGTAAATGTCGCTGTTGAAATCCTTCAGGCTGAAGGTGCACTCGCGAACCGTCGGCTGCCACCGATTGGCTTCGATTTCCTCAAGCGTGGCGTCGTAGTCATCGCGGCCAATGGCCTTGAACTTGACGATGTCGCCTGGCTTGAACAGGCACATGTCATCGGCGAGGTAGCGCACCTTCCTGGTCGGGTCGTAGATCGGGGCCGGGGTTATGCCATACATCTGGTAGCCGCCAGCGCCGCGTACCGAATAGATCGCTGCAAAGCAGCCGCCATGGCCAATGGTGAGCTTGGGAGTGTCGGTGCGTGGACGCAAGTATTTCGGCGCCTGAATCTGTTTCTTGCGCTCAACCATCTGGTACAGGAAGGGCAGTCCGGCGACGAAGCCGACCATCGATACGAACCAGGGCTGGCCGGAATAGGCCTCGATAAACTCTTCCACCGTGGCGTAGCCGTTGATGCGTGCCGAATATTCAAGATCGGTGGAGGAGGGGTCCTGATGGCGCTCGCGGAAGCGCAGGCAGGTTTCACGCGTCCATGGATCCTGGAAATAAACCGGCAGTTCGATGATCCGGGTCTTCAGCACCGGGTCCGACTTCGAGGCGGCCTCTTCCATCGACTTCAGTTCGCTGAGCAAATCCTGCGGCTTGACGATGTCGGGGTTGAAGCGAATCTGGAAGCTGGCGTTGGCTGGGCAGATCTCGGTGACGCCTCGGATGCCTGCCGTACGCACCGCATTGGTCATCGAAAGGCCGGTAAAGAAGGAGGTGAGCGACATTTCTTCGGACACCTCGCCGAAGATATGTTCGTCACCGCCGAAGTTGAATCGTATCGACATCGGTCCTCCTTAACCCGCCAATGCTGCGGCGTTTTCGATGAGCCAGCCTTCCAGCCAGCGGGTATGCACGTCTCCCGCCCGCATCGCCGGATCGGCGGCCAGCGCAAGAAACAGCGGCTTGGTGGTCTTGAGCCCGCCGATCTTCAACTCGTTGAGCGCGCGGATCAGGCGCACTATCGCCGCCTCGCGCGTCTCTGCATGCACGATCAGCTTGGCAAGCAGCGAGTCATAAAAGGGCGGCACCTGATAGCCTTGATAGAGCATCGAATCGAAGCGTACGCCCGGACCGCCGGGAATGCGAAGCTCGGCCACCTGCCCGGGGAATGGAGCGAACTCCTTCGCCGGGTCTTCGGCATTGAGCCGGACTTCGATCGCATGCCCTTTGACGGAGACATCGCTTTGCCGGATCCGCAGCTTCTCGCCGCCGGCGATGCGAAGCATCTCCGCAACGAGGTCGATGCCGGTGATCGCTTCGGTGACCGGGTGCTCGACCTGGATACGGGTGTTCATCTCGATGAAGTAAAAGCGGTCTGCTTCATCGTCGTAAAGATACTCTACCGTGCCGGCACCAGAGTATTTGACCGCCTTGGCCAAGGCGACCGCTGAAGCGCAGAGCTCTTCGCGCAGCCTGTCTGAAAGTGCGCGCGACGGCGCCTCCTCCCAAACCTTCTGGCGTCGCCGCTGCAGCGAGCACTCCCGCTCGTAGCAGTGGATGGCATCGCTTCCGTCTGCCAGCACCTGCACCTCGATATGGCGGGCCTTGCCGATCACCTTTTCCATGTAGAGACCACCATCGCCAAAGGCGGCGAGGGCTTCTGCTTCGGCCTGAGGAAAGGCTTGTTCGAACTCGGCGAACGAGTTCGCGATGCGGATGCCCCGCCCGCCGCCGCCTGCCGCCGCCTTGATCATCACCGGAAAACCGGTTGCGGTCAGCACCTCGTGGCCAGCCTCGAGGCCCTCGACCCGGCCAGCCGAACCAGGCACCACAGGGACACCTGCAGCGGCAGCGGCCGATCGCGCCGAGACCTTGTCTCCCATCATCCGGATCGCATCTCCCGACGGGCCGACGAAGACCAATGCAGCGCCTGTGACTGCGTCGGAAAACGCGGCATTCTCGGCAAGGAACCCATAGCCTGGATGAACACTGTCGCAACCGGTGTCGCGGGCAGCCTTCAGAATTGCTTCGACATTGAGATAGGACTTCTTTGCAGCTGGTGGGCCGATGTTGACCGCTTCGTCCGCAAGCTGGACGTGGAGCGACTCGGCGTCTGCGGCCGAATACACCGCCACGGTGGCGATCCCCAGATCTTGCGCGGCCCGGATGATCCTGACCGCTATCTCGCCCCGGTTGGCAACCAGAAGCTTTTTCAGCATCAGTCGAGATCCGCAATAGGTGCGCCGGCCATGATGGGGTCCTCATTGTCGGCAATGAAGCGGATGTTCGTACCGGCCGTCTCGGCCCTCACTTCGTGGAACGACTTCATCACTTCGATGAGACCGATTACGTCTCCGGCGGACACCGCGTCGCCATCCGCCTTGTATGGCGGCTGGTCTGGCGAAGCGCTGCGATAAAAAGTGCCGGGAAGAGGTGAAAGAATCTGGGCCATAAAAAGCTCCGGAAAACTGCGGACAGACTAATCTGGAACCGCCCGCACGGGCGGGTTCGGTCGAGTTCAGTGCCAGGGGGCGATTGCGGTGCGCACGGCCCGGGCTATTTCGATGGCGTTCGGCGTATCGGAATGCACGCAGATGGTTTCGCAGCGTACAGGGAAGAAACTGCCGTCCTCTGCCGTGCCCTCGCCCTCCCTGATGGCGCGTACGCACCGCTCGGCCATCTCTGCGGGGTCCTTGGCGTCATGAACGCGTGTCAAGATCAGCTTGCCGGAGGCATCGTAGTCGAGATCGGCATAGAACTCAGCGACAAATGGGATACCGCGCTCTTGATAGATCTTCTCGTGCAGGGTGCCCGTCATGCCGAAGAGGGGTACGCCGAAAACCTCTGCCGCGTCGCACACGCCATGGGCGATTGCCTCCTGCTGCATGGCCATGAAGTAGAGGCTGCCATGCGGCTTGATGTGGTGGAGTTCCACACCCTCGGCCTTGAGGAAGCCGGCAAGCGCTCCCACCTGGTAAATGATGGTGTTCCTGACTTCTTCGCGGGTCATCCGCATCTCGCGCCGGCCGAAACCCTGAATGTCGGGCAAGCCTGGATGGGCGCCGATCTTTACGCCACTCGCCTTGGCGCTGCGGACGGCGGCGTGCATGTGATCCGGATCGGAAGCGTGAAAACCACAGGCGACATTGGCAACGTCGATGATGGGCATCATGCCCATATCGTCGCCAACCTTGTAGAGGCCAAAGCTTTCGCCCATGTCGCAGTTTAGCGTCACCGCCATCGCATTGTTACCCCTCGAAGCTGCCGTCTTTGCGGCGTTGCAGCATTTTTTGCGCATGCGAGGGCATTTGTGAAATAGTAGTTTATTGATTGTCATATCAAAAAAACAGATAATGGTTCTGGGCCAGGGCGCACCATGACCATCACCTTGAAACAGCTGGATTATTTTATCGCGACCGCCGAGAGCGGACAGGTCAGTCATGCCGCGGTGGAACTCAACATCTCGCAATCGGCGGTCACTGCGGCGATAAAGACGCTTGAGGCTGACCTGGGCGTACGGCTTTTGGAGCGTAACCACGCTGGCGTAAGACTGACGATGGAGGGCGCGCGGTTTCTTGAACATGCGCGTGTTATCACCGGGGCCGTCGCTGCCGCCGTCCGAAGCCCGTTGCGCGATAGGAAAGGCCTGGCGGGCAAGCTGCGGCTGGGCATGACCTACACGGTCGTCGGCTACTATATGTCGCGCCACTACGCGCGGTTTCGAAAGACCTATCCCGAGATCGAGGTCGAGGTGCTGGAACTGCCCCGAGACGCTCTCGAAAGCGGGTTGATGTGCGGGGACATCGACATGGCCGTGATGCTGGTGTCGAACCTGGAGCACACCAAGGAGTTGGCGCAGGAGGTCTTGATGCGGTCGAACCGCCGGCTCTGGCTTTCGGCTGATCATCACCTCCTCGCGCGGCAGGAGATCAGCCTGGCCGATGTGGCGGCGGAAGATTATGTCATGCTGACGGTTGACGAGGCACGCACGACGGCCGCCCGTTACTGGGATGCCGCGGGCCTTTCGCTCCGCGCCGTCCTTACCACCAGTTCGGTCGAGGCCGTGCGGTCGCTCGTGGCTGCCGGCATGGGGGTCACTGTCCTGTCCGACATGGTTTACCGCCCCTGGTCCTTGGAGGGGCAGCGCATCGAAGTGCGCGGGCTTGTCGAGCCCATCCCCACTATGGACGTTGGCCTTGCCTGGTCGCGTGACAGATCAATCGAACCGGCGGCTGCGGCCTTCCGGGCCTTTATGTCCGTAACCATGGGCGGCGGCGGCTAATCTCCTGCCGCCAGTCAGGCGCTATGGCTCAGGCTCGCTGGTTGAGCAGCGGAGCATGCCGCGCTCAGGAGCTGATGCCTCGCATCCTCAAGGGGGATTTCACCTTTGTCCCAATTACCTCGTCATCGTCGCCCCTCAGGTTGCTCCCGACAAACAGAAGGAATTCTTGGACAGTCTTATTGGTCACCTCGGACCGGAACCGGAGAAGTTTCTCATCGGCGGGCGGTGACTTCACGGTTGCGGGCTACGATCTGCTCGTGGCGGAGGGGAGGCGTCGCCTCCATGAAGCCCTTGATCAGCGCGTCGCGAATTCCGGGTGCGCGCGCCTTTTCCGCCGTGGACAGCGCATCCTGAAGATCAGGCAACGTCAGTTCCGTGCAGTAGGCGGGCGTGCCCGGTTGCTGGCGCCAGGAATTCGCGAGATCGCCGGCATCAAGTGCGTCGAAACCGGTCTCGTTCACCAGTTCGCGTGCGATCGCTTTGGCATGCACATCATCGCCTGCGACGGGGATCGCGATGCGTCCGGTCATTCCGGCCGCTGCGCCACTTTCTGCGAGCGTTTGGGCGAGGACTGCATTGAATGCCTTGACCACTGGCCGGCCGAGTTGTTCGCTGGACCACACGCTTTCCGGCTTGCCATCGTCAACCTCCGCGATATTCCCGTCGCGCAAGGGATAATAATTGGAGGTGTCGATCACGACCACGTTGGCTGGTACATGGGCAAAGAGGCCGGCGACATCGGGGATCTTCGCAAACGGGATCGATAGAACGATCGCCTCGACATCCCTGGCTGCTTCGTGCGCGGCAACCGGGAGCGCACCAACCTCCGTCGCTTTCTCGCCGATGTCCTCAGGCCCCTTCGAGCCCGCCAGCTTCACCGCGTGTCCGGCGGCTGACAGCTTTCGTGCAAGGGTGGTGCCGATATTTCCCGCGCCGATAATGCCGATCTTCATGCCGATTTCCTTCCAGATAATTGTGATTATGAGCTCAGCGCATGGTGCGCTGATCTATTCCGTATTGAGCGGACATCCAGAGGGTCGCGCAGGGCGGTGCTGCCGACGGAGCAGCCCGCCTCGAAACTCGTATAGCTCGCGGCATCTACTGACGGCGCGCGCCAGGCGCCAGGCAGGTTGCGGTGCCCGTTGCCCGGATGCATGCCGGTATCATCTGCCTGATCATCGTGTCCTCGTTTCGCTCGCTGATGCCGACCTGTTAGAATAGTCGACCGGGGGCTATATGGAGACTCTCTCCGATTCGGCTTTTAGATACGGAGAGTGTCTCCGGTATTCAAGGGTTCAAGGTCAGTAATGTCGCAATTTTCGGTCGCGTCAGCCCTGCGCAGGGACGCGCAGCATAATCGGGCGCACATTCTCGAGGTGGCGCGACAAGCGTTCGGCAACGATAGTGTTGACGTTTCGATGGATTCTATTGCGAAGCTGGCGGGCGTGGGAGCAGGGACGCTCTACCGCCATTTTCCAAACAAAGACGCCCTGCTGGCTGCGCTGTTAGTTCTTCATTATGAAGGCCTCGACCATCGTCGCGTTGAAATCGAAGCCGGGGAGAGCGATGCAGGCCGCGCACTCGAACTCTGGGTTGAAGCTCTCGGCGACTGGATGCTGGCTTATGAGGGCTTGCCTGAACCGTTACGGGCGGCTTGCCGAGTAGAATCCCCGCTGACGCCGACCTGCCATGCTGTCATCGCGACGACGGAGCGAATCCTGAAGGCTGCACAGGACGAAGGGCTTGCACGACGGACGATGACCGGGCGCGACATCTTTTTCGGGGCACTGGCGATCGCTTGGGCGAGCGGCGCAACGGCAGCGGGCGAAGACATCCGCAACGTGCTTCGCGACATTCTGAAGAACGGGTGGATGGAACCGAAAACAGCACCGGGCGGCCGACCTTAGTCTGCCTATCAGACTGCGCAGCCTCTCGAATTTAATCACGACCGCCGCTAGCGGGTGTGCATCAAACAAGTGCTCTCTGACAGGCGGCCGCTGGGCTTGGGAAGGAGCGGCGTGTGAGGGCGGCAATTGGTCGGCCGCCCGCAGCCGCTTGCACAACCGCGATAGCAAAACCTTGGCATGATGAGGAAGAATATTGGACGAGCGGGGGTTTTCTGTACCTCTTGACCAAGCGTGAGCACTCGTCTTGGCGCTATGCTATCATTTCTGATCCCGCTTCCTGAAAACGGGGGATCCCGCAGAGCCTGAGGCAAGTCACCACTTCGTCCAGGATGATATCCAGTGCCTTGGCCACGCCGGGCTCGCCAGCCACGGCGCCGAACAGGGCGGCCCGGCCGATCGCCGCGACGGTGGCGCCGCGTGCCTTGGCCTTGACGATGTCCGTGCCCGTGCGGATACCGGAATCGATGAGGATCGGGATTTGGGCGCCAAGTGCCTGACGGATAGCGGGCAGGGCATCGATGCTCGATACAGCACCGTCGAGCTGGCGGCCTCCATGGTTGGACACCCAGATGCCATCGGCACCAGCCGCCACCAGTCGCGACGCATCGCCCGGGTGCAGGACGCCCTTGACCAGCAGCCGGCCTTTCCAGCAGTCGCGGATCTGGCGGAAATCGTCCCAGTCGAAACCTGCATGGAGGCTGCCGCCAACACGCGCGGCGATCGTCAGGCCGGCGCTGTTGTCACCGAGATAGCCGCGGACGTTCTCGAACTGGGGCAGACCGCCGCGCAGCAGGCGCAGCGACCAGCCAGGATGAAGCATGCCTTCCCAGAGATGCCGGGCCGAAGGCCGCAGTGGGATAGATATGCCGTTCCTAAGATCCTTTTCGCGCTTGCCACCGGCTTGCAGATCAACGGTCACCACCAGCGTCGAATAGCCAAATTCTTCCGCTCGCCTCACCAACTGGCGATTGAAGTCGAAATCCTTGAGCACATAAAGCTGGAACCACAGCGGCCCCTGTACGGCTCGCGCCATGCCTTCGATGCTGGCCGTGGCCATGGTGGAGAGCGTGTAGGGGATGCTGCGAGCGGTTGCCGCCCTCGCGATGGCAATGTCGGCTCCGGGCCTGACCAGCGCGCAGGAGCCCATCGGGCTGATCACCAGCGGTGTTGGCAAGGTCTCGGACCAGAGCGTCGTGGAAACGTTCGGATGCGAAACATCGGTAAGCACGCGCGGCAAAATTCTGATTTTTTCGAAATCGCTTCGATTGGCTTTGAGGGTGAGTTCTTGCCCCGCCCCGCCATCGATGAATTCGAAGACGGATTTCGGCAGACGACGACGGGCAAGCGTGCGAAAGTCCTCGACCGAAATCTGGCGATCGAGAGCGCCCATCTCAGGTCTGGACCCTGTGCCGGCCGGCGATGAATATCCGGCGCATGAGCGTCTGGCCGACCTTGCCAGGTCCAACAAGATTTATCCTTGGCTTGGTCATATCAGTTGCGCCCGGCAGCGAGCCGGTCGCAGACCGAACGGGTTATCTCGCTGGTCGACGCCCTGCCTTTCAGATCGGCGCTCAGAAGCCCGTTGGCCAGGCAGTCCTCGGTCACGCGACGGATGCGCGCTGCGGCCTGGTTGAGTCTCTCGTCGCCATGCTTGTGGCCGAGCCAGTCGAGCATCGAGGCTGCCGACAGGATCGTCCCATACGGATTGGCGATACCCTGGCCGGCAATGTCGGGCGCCGAGCCGTGCGCGGCCTGAAAGAAGCCGTTGGCCGCGCCGATCTCGGCTGAAGGCGCCATGCCCATCCCGCCCACCGTCGCGGCGGCGAGGTCGGACAGGATGTCGCCGAACATGTTCTCGCTGACGATGACGTTGAAATGACCCGGTTTCACCACGAGATGCATCGCCATGGCGTCGACCAGCGCGTGCTCGGTCGCGATATCGGGATAGTCCTTCGCCACTTCGTCGAAGACGGAGCGAAAGAAGGCATAGCTGCGCAGCACGTTGGCCTTGTCGCAGCAGGTCACCCGGCGCACGCCGTCACGGGGCGCGCCGCCCGACTGGCGCGCCAGTTCGAAGGCCTTGCGTGCGATGCGCTCGATGCCGGAGCGGGTCTGCACCAGCGTGTCGACCGCCACTTCGCCGCGCAACAGCGCGCCCGATCCCCGCGCGGCGTAAAGCCCTTCGCTGTTCTCGCGCAAGATGATGTAGTCGATATCGCCGGCCTTCACTCCGCTCAACGGGCTCGGCACGCCCTCGAAGAGCCTGACGGGGCGGATGTTGGCATAGAGATCGAGTTCGAAGCGCAGCCTCAGCGTGAAATCCAGGCCTGCTTCGGTCCCATCGGAATGGATGACGCCCGGCAAGCCGCCCGCACCATGCAGGATGGCGTCCGCCTCGCGGCAGGCCTGGAAGGTCGGCTCGGGAAAGCTCTGGCCGGTCTTCAGGAAATGCTCGGCTCCGGCCGGGTATTCGCTGAAGTGCAAGGGGCTGCCGGGACCGAGCGCTGCTTTTACCACTTGAACCGCTGCGGCGCAGACTTCCGGGCCGATGCCGTCGCCATGCACCACGGCGATTTCGTAGACAGGCTTCATCGCCAACTCCCAAATGGTCTAACGCTCAGATGCACTTGCCGCCATCGACGTTGAGGTCGACGCCGGTGATCATGCTGGCCTCGTCGGAGCACAGGAATGCCGCGGCATTGCCCATGTCCGCCGGCGTAGACAGCCTGCCGATCGGAATGGTGGCGACGACGCGGGCGCGGTTCTCCTCGCCGGAGCCGATGAAAGTGGACAGAAGTGGCGTGTCGCCGGCAACCGGGTTGATGGCGTTGACGCGGATGCCGAAGGGGGCGAGTTCCACGGCCATGGCCCGGGTGGCGGCAATCGCCCAGCCTTTGGAAGCATTGTACCACGTCAAATTCGGGCGCGGCGAGACGCCGCCGGTGGAGGCGACGTTGAGGATGGCGCCTGATTTGATGGATTTGAAATGCGCAACGACCGCACGGGCGCCATTGTAGATGGATCGCATGTTGACGTTGGCGATCCGGTCGAACATCTCTTCGTCCATTGTCTCGAGCGCCAAGGGCGGCTGGGCCACGCCGGCATTGTTGACCAGTATGTCGAGACCGCCAAAGGCCGAGCGGGCCAGGTCTGCCGCCGCTTCGAAGCTTCCGAGTGTCGAGACGTCGCCAGTGATTGGCCGCACATTTTCGCCGGCTTCGGCAGCAACGCGGGCCGCGGCGGCCTCATCACGGTCCATCAACACGACCAGCGCACCTTCGGTGACGAATTTCCTGACGATGCCTTCGCCAAATCCCGAACCGCCGCCCGTGACGATAGCGACCTTGCCAGCAAGTCTCATATCTGTTCCTCCGTTGCCGGCACCATCGGGGAAGTCGCGTGCATTGCACAGTCCGATTATCTGAACGCCCTTTTAGCTTTCCTTGTTTGAGGTCGACCGGCGTGGGAGTCATAGTCGCCACGGAATTGTGAGGAGGAAGAGATGACGCTGAATTTCGACCCGCGGGCGAAGGCCACGGCGCTCTACCATGGCGAATTCCGGCCGATGTTCGTCGGCGGCAAGTGGGTTCCGGCACAATCCGGCCAGGAGATGCAGGCGCTCAACCCGGCGACTGGCGAAGTGCTGGCCACGGTGCCGCGTGGCTCGGCGGCCGACATCGATGCGGCGGTGGCCGCTGCGCGCACGGCCTTCGAAGGGCCGTGGTCAAAATTCTCGCCCTACGAGCGGCAGTGCGTGCTTCTGCGCATCGCCGATCTCTTCGAGACCCATTGGGAAGAACTCAGCGTTTCCGACACTCTCGACATGGGACTGCCGATCACGCGCACGCTAGCCAACCGGCGGCGCGTCATCGGCATGCTGCGCTTCTATGCGGGCATGGCGACCGCGCTGCATGGCGAATCCATAGACAATTCGATCCCCGGCGAGATCGTCTCGTTCACAAGGCGCGAGCCGGTAGGCGTTGTCGGCGCGATCATCCCCTGGAACGCTCCGACTGCGGCGTCGATCTGGAAGATCGCGCCGGCGCTCGCCACCGGCTGCACCATCGTGCTGAAGCCCTCGGAGGATGCTTCGTTGACGCCGCTGCTGATCGCCAGGCTGATGCAGGAGGCCGGCGTTCCCGACGGCGTCGTCAACGTCGTCACCGGCACCGGGACAGAGGCCGGGGCGCGGCTCGCTGAACATCCCGACGTCAACAAGATCGTCTTCACCGGCTCGACGCTGACCGGCCAGGCCATCGCGCGGGCGGGCGTGACCAACCTTAAGCGCGTTTCCCTGGAGCTCGGCGGCAAATCGCCGATCATCGTCTGCCGCGATGCCGACATCGACAAGGCGGTTCCTGTCGCCGCGATGGCTGTGTTCGTGCATTCGGGCCAGATCTGCATCGCCGGTTCGCGGCTTTTCGTGGCCCGCGAAATCCATGACGAATTCGTGCGCCGGGTCGCCGAGTTTGCCGGCAGGCTTCGCATCGGCCATGGCATCGAGGCGGAAACCGAAATCGGCCCGCTCATCAATGCCAGGCAGGCCGGCAAGGTGGTGGGCTATATCAAGGCCGGCCGCGACGAAGGCGCGGAACTGATGGCGGGCGGCTCGCGACTGACCGGCGGCCCCTACGACGGCGGCAATTTCATCGCGCCGACTGTCTTCGGTGCGGTGTCGGACAAGATGACCATCGCGCGTGAAGAGATCTTTGGTCCGGTGATTTCGGCGATGCCGTTCGACACGCTCGACGAAGCCGTGGCGCGGGCCAATGCGACGCCCTATGGCCTGGCGGCCGGCATTTTCACCAGTCATCTTGGCACCGCCCACAAGCTCGCCCGCCGCATCAAGGCCGGCTCGGTATGGGTCAACATGTACCACGCCATCGACCCGGCGGTGCCGTTCGGCGGGATGAAGATGTCCGGCTACGGCCGCGAGGGCGGCATCGAACATCTGCATGAATATCTGGAGACCAAGTCGATCTGGATCCAGACCGACTGAGGGTGCGCTGATATTCAGGAGAGGCCGGGCTGCCAATGGCGGCGTTCCCAACGCACCATTCTCGGCGCTCGTGCAAGGTGCCTGTCCGAAGGCGCGACGCTCAGTTTGCCAGTTCGCGCAAATTGGTTCGGATGAGGTTCATCAGCTGTTCGGAGAAGGAGTGGTGCACATAGCCCCGCGCGGTGATGATGCCGACCGAGCGGTGGGCGTCGCGATGGTCGATCGGCACCACCCGCATACGCTCGTCATTGCGCGAAATGGCGATGCCGGGCACCACGCAGACGCCAAGTCCCGAACACACCAGCGCCACCGCCGTCTGTGCGCTTTCGACCTCGTATTGCGGCTTGAACTCGATGCCTTCCGCCGCCGTCAGCCGATCGACAAGGCCGCGCACGGCGGTCTTGCGGCTGAGCAGGATGAGCGGATAGCGCAGCAGGTCCGAGAGCAGCAGCTTCCTTTCGCCACCGTATATTTCCGTGGGGATGCAGGCCATCAGCGGATCGTCGAGGATGGACTCGAACTGGAAGTCCGTCAGGTTTGGCAGTTCGGGGCCGATGTAGAACTCGACCTCCTGCTGTTGCAAAAGGCCAAGCGCGGCCTGTGGCGGGCTCTCGATGACCTCGACGATGCTGCGTGGATAGCGCAACTTGAATGTCGCCAGGATATCGCCCAGCCGGCTTGCCGCGAGCGTCGGGGCGCAGGCGATCTGCACTTTGCCCTTGCGCCGAGCGGCGACCTCCGTCAGGCGGTCGAGGCTGGTCTGCACCTGAGACATCACGTTGGCGATCTCCTCGAACAGGATCTGGCCTTCCGGCGTCAGGCTGGCACGCTGTGCGGTGCGGATGAACAGCGAGATACCGATCTGCTCCTCAAGGTCGCGAATCTGCATCGAGACCGCCGATGGCGAACGGTTGCTCTCCTCGGCAGCACGTCGGAAGCTGCCGTTTTCGGCGGCAAGCAGGAACGTCTGCAGAAGTTTGAGGTTGACGCTGGGCATATCCGCTCGGGCAGGGTGATCTGACCCCTGACCTATTCAGACGCGGAACCGATTGCAAGGCAATAGGGCAGGCCAGACATTGGTCCTGGCTTGGCCGGCAAAAGTGTCTCTCTTGTCGAGCCGCTCAATGAACCGCGGCGAACATGACGCGTTCCTCGGTGGCCTCCGAAAGCATCATCTCCTCGACAACGCGGCCGCGCTTGACCACCAGAATGCGATCCGAAACGGCGAGAATTTCAGGCAGGTAGGACGAGATGACAACGACGGCCATGCCTTGCTCGGCGAGATCGCTGATGAGCTGGTGGATCTCGACGATGGCGCCGACGTCGACCCCGCGTGTCGGCTCGTCGAAGATCACCAGCCTCGGCTTCTGAATCAGCGATTTGGCGATCACGACCTTTTGCTGGTTACCGCCGGAGAGCTCGATCATCCGGGCTCGGTCGCTGGTCTGCCGCAGGCTCAGACGTTCGCCCCATTCGCGGGCAAGTTGCCTGGCTCGCGCCAGCGACACCATGGAGACGGGATTGGCGCCCTCGGTCAGTTCACCCATTTGCAGGTTCTCGCCCGCGGTCATGGTTTCGAAGAAACCGTCGACCTTGCGATCCTCGGTGACATAGACGATGCCGTCGCGCACCGCAGGCCTGGGCACCCGATAGCGCACCGACTTGCCGAGCAGGCGGATCTCGCCGCCGTGGAAGATGTTGCGCTTCAACAGTCCGGCGACGACCTTGGCCATTTCGGTGCGGCCGGCGCCGACAAGGCCGAACATGCCGGTGACCTGGCCTGAAAACACCGAGAAGGAAGAGTTGCGCACCAGACCGGCGCAGGACAGATTCTCGACCGAAAGCACCTTGTCGCCATAGGGGCGCGCCGTGCGCTTGACCTCGCCATGCAGCGTTTCGGTGAGCGTGCGGCCGACCATGGCCTGCACGATCGAGGCGCGGGTGAAACCCTTGGCCTCGCCGGACGCGACGATCTCGCCATCGCGCATGACCGTGATGCGGTTGGCGACGGCAAGCGCCTCTTCCAGCGCATGGGTGATGAAGATGACGGCGATGCCCTCCTTCACCAGCCGCTGCAAAAGTTTGAAGAAGTGGCTCTTCTCTTCAGGCGTCAGCGTCGCGGTCGGCTCGTCGAAGATGATGACGCGGGCCTTGTGGTGGACGGCGCGCGCGATCTCCACCATCTGCTTGTGCGCCGCGCCCAGCGTGCTGACCTGCGCGGACGGGTCGACCTGGAAGCCCATGCCGGCGAGGAACTGCCGCGCCTGAATGTAGAGGCCGCGCAACCGGTTGAACATCTTCTCTTCGCCGAGATAGAGATTCTGCGCTACGGTCATGGCCGGCACCAGGTTGGTTTCCTGGAACACCATGGCGATTCCGGCGCGCAGCGCTTCGGCGGGCGTGGCGAAGGACACATCCTTGCCGTCGAAGGTCATCTTGCCCTCGGTCAGCTTGAAGACACCGGCCATGACCTTGGTCAGCGTCGACTTGCCGGCGCCGTTTTCCCCGAGCAGCGCGTGGATTTCGCCTTTGCGCAGGTCGAAATTGACATTCTTGAAGGCCGGAATGCGCGCGAATGCCTTGGCGGCATCCCTGAGTTCAATGATGTTGGCGTCCGACATCGCTTAGCCTCGCTTGCCGCTGGCGGCGCTCGCCACGCGTACGATCCTCGATCCGCCGCGCGAGGCGACCAGCAGATCATCGCCCAGCTCGCAGGCGCTCAGCGTCCCGTGCACCTTGCCGTCTGCGCGCGAATGGAAACTCGACAGCGGCTTCATGTTCTGGTCGCAAAGAACCACCAGCCCGTAGGACCTTGTCACCGCGTATGGCTTCAGCACGTTCATCTGCTTCAACTGGCTGCCTTGCATGGGCTCGCGATAGTCGCGCCATGAGCCGAGCGACGGCGCCATCCAGTAGGCCTCCGGGACTTCCGCCAGCATGCGGGTGCGGTAGGTCTCCTCGCGCAGGATGAACTCCACCAGTTGGTTGCGCACGGAATAGAAGGTCAGCCAATAGCCGGCGTTGAAGGCCGGGGCGATGCGGGCGGGGTAGGCCGGCAGATGCTCCAGCACGGGCAGCGTCGCCGTGGTGGCAAGGTCGATCGCCAGCACGCGGTGGCGCCAGGCCTCCGAAACGTAGATGCGGTTGGAGCCGGTGGTGGCGATGCCGGCCGGCCAGGCCAAGCCGTCCCTGACAAGCTCCAGCCGGCCGTTTTTTAGATCGAGCCGCCAGACCGAACCGGACACGCTCTTCTGCATCAGGTCGCGACGCCAACCGCTCGCCGGCACTGAGGCCGAACCGTTGGCCACCAGCAAGGTGTTGCTGTCGAGGAAGGTGAGAGCGGTGATGCAGGAAAGGCGCCGAGCCTCCTCACCCGTCGCCTCGCGCCCGTCATGCAGGCCGCCGTGGACGACGACGCCCTTGCCGTCGATGGCCATCGCGGTCATGCCGCGGGCATGGGCGAGTGCGGTGATCTCGCCCGGAAATTCCTGCAAGGTTTCGGCATGGCCGTCGGCGCTAAAGCGCATCAGCCGGTTGGCGCTGCTTGCCAGAATGCCCTTTTCGGTGCGTACGAGATTGTCGGCCTCGGCGAGGCCGGCGAACGGCTCGGCTTCCTCCAGTCCTTGGTTGGGCAGCAACGGCCCGTCGAGCGTCGGCACGGTCACTGCCCACTCGCCACGGCCGAGAAAGCGGTCAAAAAGCTGGCTCAAACCGCTCATGGCTTTTTGCCCCAGTAGGAATCCGAGCTGAACCAGTCGGGATCGACGCCTTTCAAGGGCAAGGTGCCCATGCGGTTGTTGAAGATGCCGCAGAGATAGAGGATGCCCTTGTGCTCGCGCATCGAGGTGATCATCGGATGCTTCTCGCCGGCCTGGTCCCACAGGCTTTCGAGGATCTGGCCGTTCTCGTCGAAGCGCAGCACGCAGCCGGTGTTGAGATTGGGCATCAGCCACGCGTCTTCCGATACGCGCCGCGCCATGCGACGGCGGAAGCTCGGCATTTCAAGCGAGAGATCCAAGGCCGGCGTGCGCATGCCCATCAGGGCCAGCCAGTAGGTACCGTCGGAGGCGCGGTTGATGTTGTCGGGATAGCCGGGCAAGCCCTCGATGACGCGCTCGACTTGGCCCTTCTTCGGGCCATCGAAATAGTAGCGGCTGATGCGGCAGGCCCAGCTTTCGGCGAACAGCACCGACTGGCCGTCGAAGGCCGTGCAGATGCCGTTGGGGAAGACGAGGTTCGACAGCAGTGTGCGTGTCGAACCGGATTTGGGATCATGGACGATGATGCGCCCGTTGCCACGGCTTTCCAGCGCGTCGGCATACCAGTCATGCATTTCGAAGCGCACGGTGGCTTCCGAAAAGACGATGCGGCCGTCCGGAAGAATGTCGCAGTCGTCGGCGAGCTTCATGGTCGAGTCGTCGACCACCGAGGTCAGTGAGCGGTTGGTTTCGGCGGTCAGCAGCTTTACGTCGCCGGCCGGCGAGACCTGATAGAGGCCCATGCCGGCGACGCAGATGACGAGGTTGTCGTCGCGGTCGAAAGCCATGCCGAGCGGCGAGCCGCCAATATGTGCGAACACTTCGCTATCGGTATAATGGGGCGGCTGGAAGCGCAGGATCTCGCCCTGGCGGCTGCCGGTGTAGAGACGGTCCTGCCGGTCGAAGATCACATCCTCCGCGCCGTCGAGAACGCCGAGGCCGATGACGCCGACGTCCTTCAACCGGTCATTCATCGCCATTGGCGCGCCGGGCGCGGTCGAGATCGCCTGCGGCATCTGGGCGAAGGTCGGCGAGATGTAGACGCTGCGCAGGATCTTGTGGCGGTTCTTCACCCAGCGAACGTCGAGAAGCACCGACAAAAGCAGCACGATGCCGAGGATCAGGAAATTGACCGGGCCGGGCACGGCCAGCGCAAGCAGGCTGTTCGACAGGACAAGCACGAAGACGGTGCCCATCAGCGCCTTGGCGACCGAGCCGCGCCCGCCGCCTAGCGAGATGCCGCCGAGCACGGTCGCGGTCAACACCTGCAGTTCGAGACCGGTGCCGATGTCGGAAGCGGCACTGCCGATGCGGGCCGAGAAGAAGAAGCCGGAGAGCGCCACCAGTACCGAGCACAAGACATAGGCGCTGAACAAGATGAAGCGCACATTGATGCCGGCATTGTAGGCAGAGCGGCGCGCGCCGCCGACCGCGAACAGCCGCCAGCCATAGCGGGCGCGCGACAGCACGAGATGGATGATCAGCGCGATGACGACGAAGACCACAAAGGACGTCGGCACGCCCCAGATCGTACCGAAACCAAGAAAATCATAGGCCGGCGAATCCGGACCGCTGGTGACGATCCGCGTCGAGACCTGCGGGAAGACGATGTCGAAGGTCGAGCGGTAGATGATGAGCGTCACCAGCGTGGTGAGAAACGCCCGCATGCGCAGAAAGCCAACCAGGAAGCCGTTGATGGCGCCGCAGACGACGCCGAGGCCCAGGCACGCCAACAGGCCGGTACCAAAGCTCCACTGCTCGACATTCATCCCATAGAGCGTGACCAGCACGGCGAGCGCGAAGGTCGACCCGACAGACAGATCGATGCCGCCTGACACCATGACGATGGTCATGCCGAGCACCACAAGGCCAAGCTCGGCGGTCTGGCCGCTGAGATTGGTCAGCGTCGCCAGATCGAAGAAGCCCGGCACGATCGAGCCGAAGATCGCGCACAAAATGACCAGCGCCATGAAGGGAATGACGCTGTCGATCCACTTCTTGGTCAGGATCTCCCCGACCACGTGGTCGGGGAGCAGGCGGTAGCGCCAGCGCACAAGGCTTTCAGCCATGCTCATCAAGGAAGTCCGTTACTTGAGCTCGTCCAGCTTCCAGCAATTCCTGCCGGTCGCATTGGCCTTGTCGACGCGGGTGATCGGACCGAAGAAGATGGTCTTCTCGCTGCCCGCCTGCCGGCCGGACTGCTGCAGCAGCTCGGAAATCTGTTGTGCTGCGATCTCGGCCTGGATCGGGGCATTAAAGTTGAAGATCACGTCGAGCAGCCCGTTCTTGATGCTCTCGCAGCCCGTGGCGCTACCCGCGCCATTGGTGACGATCGTCACCTGGTCCTGCTTGCCGGCGGCCACGACGGCGGCACCGGCGCCGACCTCGGCATTATCCCAGATGCCCATGATGCCGCACAGGTCCGGATGCTGCTGGAGGACCGTCTCGGTGATCTGGCGGGCCTTTTCGCTCATGTAATCGGCCGGCTGGTCGGAGACGAGCTGCAGCTCGGGATTGGCCTTCAGCACCTCGTCGATGCCGGTGCGCATGTAGATGTTGGCGGCACCCGTCTGGACGCCGGCGAGCCAGACCACCTTGTGCGAGACGGCATTGGGCCCGGTGCAGTGCTTGGCCAGTTCGCCCATTTCGAGACGGCCCATTTCGATCCAGTCGTTGCCGACATAACTGTCCGTCTGGGTGGCCGACTGCATGTTGACTTGCAGCACCTTGATGCCGGCCGCCTGCGCCTGTTTCAACAAGCGTGCGTAGGTCTGGACGTCGGGGTTCTGCACGATGATCAGGTCCGGCTTCTCGGCGATGGCGCCCTGCATGGCGCGAATGCCGGCATTGGTGTCGCCGGAGGGATCGCGCACTTCGAGGCTGAAGCCGTAGCGAGCGGCGTGACGCTGCCACACCACCACCCAGGCCTGGTTGAGGTCCATGCCCTGCGAGATTGGCACGAAGATGACCTTCTTGCCCTTGAGCGCCTCGAGATAGGTAGAGCGGCCGACCTGATCGGTTTCCTGCGCCGTGGCGATTTTCGCCGCGCCCAGC
The DNA here is from genome assembly GCF_020164655.1 of Mesorhizobium sp. AD1-1. Classification (NCBI taxonomy): domain Bacteria; kingdom Pseudomonadati; phylum Pseudomonadota; class Alphaproteobacteria; order Hyphomicrobiales; family Phyllobacteriaceae; genus Mesorhizobium; species Mesorhizobium sp. AD1-1. Next base: position 368,912 of record NZ_JAIUGP010000004.1, on the reverse strand, counting down.
AGCGCCAGCGCTGTCATGCCCGCGAGCAGGCAGTTCTTGAACAACTTCATGGTATCCTCCCAGATTTATGTCTCGGTTCTTGTTTCAGATGTCGCCGCTTTGCGAGGTCTGCTCGTCGCGCGGATTGATGATGGCGTCGATCGCCAGCGCGCCCAGCAGGATCACGCTCTTGATCAGGTTCTGGCTGGTGTAGCTGAAGTTCAGGATCGTCATGCCGTTGGTCAGGATGCCGACCAGGATGGTGCCGACGATGACGTTGCGTACGCCGCCCTGGCCACCGGAGAGGCCGATGCCGCCCAGCACGACCACCAGCAGCACGTCATAGATCAGGCTGGAATTGTAGAGGCGCGTGTCGATGCCGGTGACCAGCCCCAGCATGATGATGCCGGCGATATAGGCAATGAGGGCGCTGATGACATATTGCGTCACGATGATCGGGCGCGTCGGCAGCCCGGTCGTGCGGGCCGCGTTCGGGTTGTCGCCAGTAGCATAGACCAGCCGGCCGAAGCGGGTCTTCCTCAGGAAAAAGCCCATGAGCGCGGCCACCGCCGCGAAGATGATCACCGACATCGGGATGCCGAGGATGGTTCCGTTGCCGACGAATTTCAGCCAGCCGATATCGGAGGGGGCATAGAGCACGTCGGACGCAAAGACGATGCGGCCAGAGCCGTAGACCGAGGACGCGATGGCAAGGGTGGCGAAGATCGGCGGAATTTCGGCCACCGCCACCATGACGCCGGTGAACAGGCCGATGGCCGCGACCAGGATGGCCCCGAAGACGACGGCCAGCGTGAAGTCGACGCCCCAGGTGGAGATCCAAATGCTGAACGCGACGCCGACGACCATCACCGCCACCATGGTCAGGTCGATGCCACGCCCGACGACGATGAACCCCATGCCGACGGCCAGCGTGCCGAGGATCGAGACATTCTTGAGAATGGCAAGGATGTTGCCCTGGCTCAGGAAATTGTTGAGCGTCGCCGAGAACACCAGGAAGAGGACGGCCGAGATCGCGCCGACGACGAGTTCCTGGGACATCTTGATGCCCAAGCGCGCGGTATCGGATTTGCCCGAACCAGCCAAGTCTGTTCCTCCCTCGCTGCCGGTTTGAACCGGCGGCGTGCCAAAGCGGCCTTGCCCCAGGGGCTTTGCCGCGACGACGTTTCCTCCACGGCCCTAAGCCGGCTGCTTGCGTAAAGACCATCGCGGCTCAGGGCGGCAGGGGCAATTTCGATTTTCTGATGCGCTGTGCAGTTCGTCAGTGTGGAAAAAGAGGATGAGGAATCGTCGGTTGTGTGCTCTGCCGGATTTCACCTGTCGCAAAGCTCAGCCCGATGCCGGCAGCGTGCCGCGATCCCCATGACGGTACTTTCTTGAGTGACGGGAGCGTCAAGTAAGGCACAAGCGGGCCCTGCTCTCCCTGGGTTTCCGTCCTACAGGCCGTTTCCCTCGATCATCGCCATCAGGCAATCGCCAGCTTGTGTGCCGCTGATGCCCAGATCACGCACGCTGTTCATGTGGTTTCGGTCATTCAGGCGGAGGTCGCTGACAGGGTGCCCCTGCGCGCGCAAGCGCTTTCCGAAGTCGGCGGCCTGCTGGTGAAAAGGTGACGTTTCCTGATCTCCGACGAGAATGGTCGCTGCCGTCTCCGGGTCATGCCACCGCGTCATTGGGGTGAAGGCAGCTGCCTCCTCATCGGTGATGCCGATTAACGGCTGGAGGAAGGAGGTCTGAAGGGGCTTGAGGTCGTAAAGGCCGCCTAGCAGCAGCGCCGCACGTATGCGCGACGGCATTGGCGCCTTTTCGAACAGGAATGTGGCCAGGTGCGCACCCGCCGAATGACCACTTACGCTTAGCCGGGCAGGGTCGCCGCCATGGGCGGCTATATTGTCCAGCACCCATTGTTTGGCACGCCGGATCTGGTCGACGATTGCCGCCATCCTGAATTCGGGCATCAGCGCATAGTCGACGATGACCGCGACCGCCCCAGCTTTGGTGACTGTGTTCGCTACATAAGAATAGTCGCTCCTGGAGAACATGCGCCAGTAGCCACCATGGATGAAGATGTGCACGGGAAGATCCGTGCGCACACCGGGCGGAAAGAACAGGTCCAGCCTTTCGGCCTCACCCTCGCCATAGGCGATACCAGCCGACATTGGCAGGGTCGCCCGGGTTTCGGCGCTGCGAGTCACTATGTCGGTCACGATATCGTCAAAATCGGCCACATGGTCGCGCGTGCGGAAAGGGTCCTTTGACATGACCGCCGGTTCAGAAGGTGACGGCAATATACTTAGCCTCCATGAACTCGGCGATGCCGTGGTGCTGGCCGCCTTCGCGGCCAAGGCCGCTCTGCTTGACGCCTCCGAATGGTGCGGCCGGATCCGACATCAGTCCCCGGTTGAGGCCGATCATGCCGGCCTCGATCCCCGACGCCACCCGCATGCCGCGCCCAACATCGCGTGTGTATATATAAGCGGCCAGGCCATATTCCGTGTTGTTAGCATGGGCGATGGCCTGGGCCTCGGTGTCGAAGCGTGTGATAGGTGCCACCGGGCCGAAAATCTCCTCGTGCGCCATCTCCGCATCGGGCGGCACATCGGACAGCACTGTGGGCGGATAGAAGAATCCTTCTTCCTCCGAAATCGCCCCGCCGCAAAGCACCTTGGCTCCCCGGCCCACCGCGTCCTTGACCAGGCGGTCGATCTTGTCGACAGCCTTTCTGGTGATCATCGGCCCGCACTCGGTGTCGGCATTCGGGCCCGCCCCCACCTTAAGTGCCGCCATGCGCTTGCGGAGCCCGTCGGCAAAAGCATCATAGATTCCCGATTGCACATAGAGGCGATTGGCGGCGGTGCAGGCTTCGCCGGCGTTGCGCATCTTGGCGATCATCGCGCCATCGAGGGCGGCGTCGAGATCGGCATCGTCGAAGACGACGAACGGGGCATTGCCGCCGAGTTCCATCGAACACGAAATGACATGCTTTGAAGCCTCGCCGAGCAAGGTTCGGCCGACACCCGTCGATCCCGTGAAGGACAGCTTCCTGACCCGCGGATCGGCAAGCATGGCCGAAGTCAGCGGCCCAGGACTGGTCGTGGTCAGCACGTTGACGACGCCGGCAGGCACGCCGGCTTCGCTGTAGAGTGCCGCCAGCGCATAGGCCGTCAGCGGTGTTTCGCTGGCCGGCTTCAGGACGACAGTGCAGCCTGCCGCCAGCGCCGGCGCGATCTTGCGGGTCGCCATCGCGGCCGGAAAATTCCACGGTGTGATCAGCACGCAAATTCCGATCGGCTCATAATCGACCACGATCCGGTTGGTGCCGGATGGCGCGGTGCCGAATTCACCGGTGATCCGGACCGCCTCTTCGGCATTCCAGCGGAAGAACTCGGCGGCATAAGCCACTTCGCCGCGCGCGTCGCGCAGCGCCTTGCCGTTCTCCAGCGAGATCAGCATGGCGAGCGTTTCGGAGCGTTCGACCATCAGTTCGAAACAGCGCCTGAGGATTTCCGAGCGTTTGCGCGGCGCAGTTTCCCGCCATCTCCTAGCTGCTTTGGCCGCCGCCTCGACGGCGGCGGTGGCGTCCTCGACCGTCGCATCGGGAACCGCCGCGATCACCGCCCCGGAGGAGGGATCGACGACATCGATGAGCCGACCGTCGGAGGACGACCGCCAAGTGCCGTCGATGTAGAGTCCGTGCGAAAAACCGCGCACGTCATAGCCATCCTGGTCGAGTTGCTGAGCGTTCAAATTCATCGCTTTGTTCCGTTTCTCACATAACGCAGGCGGCGAGGTCGCCGTCATGGGCGGCCTGGACGAGGCGTCGCATCGTGCCGAGATCGAACGCACGCGGATTGTTCTTGATCAGGCGGTCGATGCCGAGCGCTTGCTCGGCGGTCCAGTCAAGCTTATCGGCAGGGAGGCCCAGATCCGCCAATGTTGGCGTAATACCGATCGCCGCGAACAATCGCCTGATCTCCTCGATCGTGGCGGCTGCCATCTCGTCGGCGGTTCGCGCCTTGGCCTCCAAGCCAAGTGCCGCGCCGATCTCTGCCATCTCGTGAGCGGCGACGCGGCTGTTATAGGTCATCACGTAAGGCATCATTGTGGCCACGCCCAAACCATGGGCGGTGTGGGTGAGGGCGCCTGCCGGGTATTGCACGGCATGCGCCGCCGCCGTGCCGGCGGTGCCGAACGCGCAGCCCGCCGCCAGAGCGCCCATCATGACATCGGCACGCGCGTCGGCATCCGTGCCGTCGCTGCAGGCTTTCTCCAGACTCCGGCCAAGCAGCTTTATCGCGAGCAACGCGAAATGGTCTGTCAGCGCAGTCTTGCCGATGAAGACATGCTGTTGCGGCAGATTGGGGTCTTCACCGCGCCGCATGGCGGTGAAGGCCTCAATCGCATGGGTCAAGGCGTCGGCGCCGGCGATCGCGGTCAGGCCAGGCGGACAGGTCATTGTCAGCTCGGGATCGCACAGAGCGACCGCGGCGATAAGGTGAGGGCTCGATATGCCGACCTTGAGCGTCCGGTCCGGGTCGGAAATCACCGCGACCGGCGTCACCTCGGAGCCGGTGCCGGCCGTGGTGGGTACGGCGATCAGCGGCAGTGTCTGACCCGGCACCTTGAACTCCCCGTAATAGTCTTGGAGCTTGCCGCCATGGCTGAGCAGCAGGGTGGCGCATTTGGCGAAATCGAGACAGCTGCCGCCGCCGATGCCGATCACCATATCCGGCCCGAACCCCTTCGCTTCCTCGACGCAGATGCCGACCGTATCGCGTGGCACGTCGGGCAGAACACGATCATGCACCAGGACCTCGATCGAGGCTGACTGAAGGGACTCGATGATGTCGGCGAATACCGTTGTGCCCGCGAAACGCTCGTCGGTGCAGACCAGCGCGCGTCGGCCGAACCGGGCGGCGACCGTCGGCAGCACATGGCGTTGCCCCTTCCCGAACAGGATTTCACGCGGCAACCGCAGGGCGGCGAAGAGGGTCATGATCGGTCCTTTGTCGGCGGCTGACTGGAGAGGCATTGAACTGGGCTTGGGATCGGATGGTCCAAGAGTGTGTCTCTCGCACTTAGAGCATATCCGCTTCAAAATCGTATAGGATATAGGATTGCATCCGTGGAACCATCGTGTTAGCAGTCCTCACTGTCAAGAGGCAAAATATGCAGACCGCAAACTTACCCGACCCAAGCGACGCCAGCATTGGAGCTGGTCGCATCCAGCGCGCCAACAGTCTCGTCGAAGATGTCTATGAAGCCATCTTCGCGCAGTTGATGGCGCTGAAGATCCCCCCCGGCTCACGCATCACAGTCGACAGCCTGGTCAAGGAATTCAACGTCTCGCACACGCCGATCCGGGAAGCCCTCGGACGGCTCGAAGGCGAAGGCCTGGTGCTCAAGACGCATCTGATCGGTTATCGTGCCGCGCCCCAGATCACCCGGCGCCGTTTCGACGAATTATACGAGATGCGTCTGCTGCTCGAGCCGCATGGCGCCGCAAAGGCCGCCGCAACGATGGACGACGCCAAGCTCGATCTGTTGCTCGAAGCTGCCGGCGTGATGTCACGCCGCGAAGGCAAGGATGATCGCGTGCGCTATTCGAATTTCGCCAGGCAGGATGCGATCTTCCACGACAAGATCATGGAGTTTTCTCAAAACGAACTCATCCGCGAGACGTTGAGCCACCAGCACACGCACTTCCACATCTTCCGCCTGATGTTCCATGCACGCGTGACCGAGGAGGCGCTTGACGAACACGAGGCGATCCTTGCCGCGTTCGGCTCGGCCGATCCCGATGCCGCCGAAAAGGCGATGCGCATCCATATCGAGCACTCGCGCGATCGCCTGCTCCCGGCATTCGATTGAGGTCGGAACGGATGTCCATTGCCGCGAATATCGCCGGGGAGGGCGGGAGCACGTTGTCCAGCGAAGCGCCTGGTTCGCTTGAACCGGTGCTGCGCGCCCAGGAATTGTCCAAGCAATACGGCCCAGTGACGGTGTTGTCGGACGTCACCCTGGACGTCCTGCCGGGAGAGATCCATGCCATCATTGGCGAGAACGGTGCCGGCAAGTCGACGTTGATGCGGCTGCTGTCCGGCTATGTCGAGCCAAGCCACGGCACATTGTCGATGAACGGACACGCGGTGAAATTTGCCAAGCCTGCCCAAGCACAGGATGCGGGTATCGCTTTGGTTCATCAGGAGATACTGCTCGCCGAGGGGCTCACGGTCACCGACAATCTGTTTCTCGGGCGAGAGCGTTCGCGTGGCCATGTCGTGGATGACCGCACCATGCGCCGGCTGGCAACCGAGAAACTGGCGCAGATCGGCTGCGCGGTCTCGCCAAGGGCACTGGTGCGCGACGTTTCGCTGGCAGACCGGCAGATGGTGCAGATCGCTCGCGCCCTGCTTGACGACCACAAGGTGGTTATCTTCGACGAGCCGACCGCCGTTCTGACCGGTGGCGAGGTCGAGCGCCTGCTGGAGATCGTCCTGCAACTCAAGGCTCACGGCACCGCCGTGCTCTATATCAGCCACCGGTTGGATGAGGTGCAGCGGGTCGCAGACAAAGTGACCGTTCTGCGCGACGGCAAGACGGTCGGCACCTATCCCGGCAAGACGCTGAGCCAGATGGATATGGCGCGGCTGATGGTCGGGCGCGAACTGGCAGCGCTCTATCCTGAGAGAACCGCAGCGCCTTCGGATGTACCGATGCTGAGCGTGAGGAACGCCTCCGTTCCCGGCTATGTGGAGGACGTGTCGTTCACGGTCCACAAGGGCGAGATCCTGGGGTTCGCCGGTATGGTCGGCGCAGGCCGAACCGAACTCTTCGAGGGCATTATCGGCTTGCGCCCGGCAGTTGCCAAGATCGAACTTGAAGGCAAGTCGGTCCATTTCCAATCGCCGCGCGCGGCGATCGACGCCGGCGTCGGTTACCTGACCGAGGATCGCAAGGGCAAGGGACTGCTGCTGCAAGAGCACTTGGCGCCTAACCTGACGCTGTCGGCGCTCGATGTGTTCCATCCCGGCCTCTCGATGGGTCGGCGCCGCGAAGCGCAAGCCCTGGAACAGGCCGTGGAGACATATGACATCAGGCTGAAGAGCCTCGGCGCCAAAGCGGCCCAGCTTTCCGGGGGCAATCAGCAGAAGCTGCTGCTGGCGAAGGTGCTGCTGACCGATCCTTCGGTGGTCATTATCGACGAGCCCACGCATGGCATCGACATCGCCAACAAGGCGCAGATCTATGCCTTCATCCAGGAGCTTGTGGCCAAGGGCAAGGCCTGCATCGTCATCTCTTCGGAGATGCAGGAATTGATCGGCATCTGCGACCGCATCCTGGTGATGCGCGAAGGCCGCATCACCGGCGAGGTCAGTGGCGCCGAAATGACCGAAAGCAATGTGGCGGTACTGGCGACCAGTGGCCCCAAGCAAGGGCCAAAAGCCAAGGGAGGCACAAAATGGCTGTCATGAGCGAATCCGCACCCAGGCGTCGCCCCCTCGATCTCAACATCAGTTGGACCGATATCGGGCCTTTTCTTGCGCTGGCAGCTCTGCTGGTGGTCGGTTACCTCATCAACCCCGATTTCCTGTCCGCCACCAACCTCGCCAACGTCATCACCCGCAGCGCCTTCATCGCTATTATCGCGGTCGGCGCGACATTTGTGATCTCGTCGGGGGGGCTCGATCTTTCCGTCGGCTCGATGGCCGCCTTCATCACCGGCATCACCATCATGTTCATGAACGCGGTGGCGCCGCATGCCGGCATCTGGGCTATTCCCGCCGGTATGGCGGTTGCGATCCTGGTCGGCCTGCTGTGCGGGCTTGCCAACGGGCTCATCGTCACGGTCGGCAGGATCGAACCGTTTATCGCCACGCTGGGCACGATGGGGATTTTCCGGGCGCTGATAACCTATCTGACCGATGGCGGCACGATACCGATCGACAGGTCGTTGCGCGAGGCCTACCGGCCTGTCTATTTCGGCACGGTCGGCGGGATCCCGGTTCCAATCCTCATATCCATCGCAGTCGCCGCGGTCGCATCCTTCATCCTTTACAAGATGAAATATGGGCGCAAATGTGCGGCGGTCGGCGCCAATGAGGATGTCGCCCGTTATTCCGGCATCTCGGTGATCAGGACACGGACCGTGGCCTATATCGTCCAGGGTGTCTGTGTGGCGATTGCCGCGATCTGCTACGTGCCGCGCCTGGGCGCCGCAACGCCGACAACCGGACAGCTTTGGGAACTGCAGGTCATCACCGCCGTGGTGATTGGCGGCACCGCATTGCGCGGCGGCAAGGGCCATGTGTGGGGGACAGTCGCCGGCGCCGTCATCCTGGAACTCATCGCCAACCTCATGGTGCTGTCAGACTTCGTCTCCGAATACCTCGTTGCCGCTGTTCAAGGCGTCATCATCATCATCGCCATGCTCATCCAGCGGTTTTCGAATTCGAAATAGCGCCGCGTCCGGACCACGCGGATTAACGTTCTTGTAGGTCCAAGGGAGAAGACAATGTTCAGTAGAAAATGGATTGCGGCAGCGACACTTGGCGCGCTGCTGCTGGCCGGCCAGGCCATGGCGCAAGACAAGAAGGTCATCGCGGTGTCGATACCGGCCGCTGACCACGGTTGGACAGCGGGCATCGTCTACCACGCACAAGCGGCGGCCAAGGAAATCAACGCCGCGTTCCCGAACGTCGAAGTGGTCGTGAAGACGTCGCCGTCCGCGGCGGAGCAGGTCAGCGCGCTTGAGGACCTGTCGGCCAGCCGCAAGCTGGATGCTCTGGTGATCCTGCCTTACAGCTCGGAAGAGCTGACCCAGCCGGTCAAGGCTATCAAGGACATGGGCACGTTCATCACCGTCGTCGATCGCGGTCTGACTGACGCCTCCGTCCAGGATCTCTACCTCGCCGGCGACAATATCGCGGTTGGCACCAACACCGCCAAGTTCATGATCGACAAGCTTGGCGGCAAGGGCGACGTCGTTGTGTTGCGCGGCATTCCGACCGTCATCGACGACGAGCGCATCAAGGGCTTCCAGGACACGATCAAAGGCACTGATCTGAAAGTCCTCGACATCCAGTACGCGCATTGGAACAGCGACGAAGCCTTCAAGCTGATGCAGGACTATCTGGCCAAGTACCCGCATATCGATGCGGTGTGGGCCAATGACGACGACATGCTGCTTGGCGTGCTCGAGGCGGTCAAGCAGTCGGGGCGGACCGACATCAAGCTTGCGCTCGGTGGCAACGGCATGAAGGACATCGTCAAGAAAGTGATCGACGGCGACGCCATGACGCCGGTCGAGACGCCATACCCGCCGTCGATGATCAAGACCGCGATCTACATGACAGTCGCCAACCTGATCGGCCAGGCACCCGTCCGTGGCACCGTCAAGCTCGACGCGCCGTTGATCACCCAGGCCAACGCCAAGGAATATTACTTTCCGGATTCGCCATTCTGACCCTATCCGATTTCACAGAAAGGCAGGCGCAGTCTGCGCCTTGCCTAGCTCAAAACACTGAGAGGAAGAACCATGCCAGGCAAAAAGATACTGATGCTGACCGGTGAGTTCACCGAAGAATACGAAATCTTTGTCTATCAGCAAGCGATGGAAGCCGTCGGTCACACCATCCACGTGGTATGCCCGGACAAGAACGCCGGAGATCTGATCAAGACCTCGCTGCACGACTTCGAGGGCGACCAGACCTACACCGAAAAGCTCGGCCATTATGCGCTGATCAACAAGACTTTCTCGGAAGCCGAGAGGCAGCTCGATCAGTATCATGCCGTCTACTGCGCGGGCGGCCGCGGCCCGGAATACATCCGCACCGACAAGCGCGTGCAGGCGATCGTGCGCCATTTCCACGAGGCCAAGAAGCCAATCTTCACCATCTGCCACGGCGTGCAGATCCTGATCGCTGTCGACGGCGTGGTGCGCGGCAAGAAGGTCGCGGCACTCGGCGCCTGCGAGCCGGAGGTGACACTGGCGGGTGGCACCTATATCGACCTGTCGCCGACCGAGGCCTATGTGGACGGGACAATGGTTTCGGCCAAAGGTTGGACGGCGCTTGCTGCGTTCATCCGCGAATGTCTGAAGGTGCTGGGAACGGAAATCCGCCACGCATAAACTTCTGGAACCGACGCATTCGCCAAGGGATGCGTCGGTTCCCTTCAACAGCGCTTCCATATCCATCAACTCGGTCGGGATCGCGGCTCCCGAGCTACGATATAGGCGAGAGACTTAAGTATTACCGCCTGTTGCGCCGCTTTTCGTCCTGCTTGTTCCACTGGTGCTGTTCGACAGGGTTGGCGCGCGGCGTTGTTTCAGCATCCGGATAGGCCGTGTCGTCGACCGTGCGGCCCCGTCGTCCCCCCGAGGCCACCTCGCTCCGGGCTTGCTCATTCGGATTGCAAGCTGCTGACATCAGTCAACGCCTGCAACGGCGCTACGCCACCGGAAATCGGGGTGCGCTTGAGTTCAGGCCCGGGTCAGTAAATCTGGCATCGCGGACAATCCAATAATCTCCCGGCGTCCGGGGCTGGTCGTCGGCCTGACGAAAAGAACGGCGTCCAGGAACGATTTCGGCCGGCTGTCGTTGCCTAACATTAGGTATCCCTTATGGACTTTGCGAAATGCCGCTGTGTCAGAATCTATGCCCTCTTGAAATGACGTTCAAATGTCCGCGCTGCGGATTGGCTTTGCTCAAACCCGGGCGCTGGTTCCAGGTTGCGTCCAAATATCGCTGCGAGGGCTGTCACAGCGAAATCCGGATTACGTATCCCGACAAGATTGCACTTTTCCAGAAGTATGCGGATTCGCAGGGCGAGGTCCGTCTCCCCCAAAGCATAGCTCAGTCCTGACCAGTCGTTCAGCGGCTAGGCCACGGTCCTGCCAGGAGGGCAGGCGATCTGAAGGCTGACTTCCGGCGGTAGGGTTGCCTGTAGCATGGAACGAAATCCGTTCCCTGCGGTTGGAGTTGTCCAGCTACACGCGATTGAACCGGCCTTGCCCCACAGTCAGGAGCAGTGATGCAAACATACCTGGTGGAACAAATGGAGGGGGATGACGTGGTCGCGGCGAGTAACGTCAATGCGTCCAGCCCGTTCACGGCGGCGACTATGTCAACGGGACGCCAGGTTACCCTGCGGACTTGGGAAAACAATTGGGTTCGTGTAACGGATGAGCTTGGAGGGGAAGTGTTCGCATACTGCTTCGTTTCAAGCACTGGCAAAGCGGATAGCAGCGCGCAGCCCGACACCTCTGTAAGGTAAGGTAGTCCCGCAGCCCGGGCGGGCGCAGGCTGGCCTCTTCATCTTCGAATAATTCAAGCGATTAAGACCGTCTCACGCATCATCCGAATGATTGATGAAAAGATCATGCCGCGGAGCGATAAGCGGCAACAATCCTAGCGTGGGGCCCTTATGTCTCTGGCGCATTTAGAATCTTCGAGGGCGATTCAAACGGTGCAGGCTGACTACCAAGCGGTGGTCCCTTGCCGATGGTTAAAAGCTCCCGATCATGCTCTTGACCATGGCGGGCCTGTTCTACGTCTGCATCAACGGATGGGAACTGGCTTCGCCGACGTTCCTGTCTTTGATCACCTGAGGGAGATCGCCGGGCGTTATTCCGAAAAATTAGCCGCCAGCGACGGCACCAATCGACTGACCTATTCCGAGCTTTTTCGGGCGGTCGAGGCATTGGCCGGCTGGATTGAAGCCGTCGTTCCCGACGGAAATGCGGTTGGAATACTTCAGGCCAACTCGGTCTGGTACACCGTTGCGATGTTGGCCAGCATGGCATCCGGTCGGCCGTCAGTGCCGCTTAACGTGCGAGATCCGGACTCGCGCATCAACGAAATCGTCGCCGACGCGAGGCTCTCCGCCATAATTGGCGACAAAGGCCTCCACGGCCTTGATCTGCCCCAGCACGTTGCCTGGATCGATATGGCGCAATCATTGCAGGCAACGCCCCATCCAGCCGCACACCGTGTGGTTTCTGTCGATGCACCGGCAATCGTGCTTTATACCTCCGGCAGCACGGGCCGCCCCAAGGGGATTGTCAACAGCCAGCGGAACTTGCTGTGCCGAGTGCAGCAATATGTCGATGCGTGCCACATCAATGCACAGGATGTATTCCTGCCTCTGACCGGCCCGGCAACCATCGCCGGCTGTCGGGAAATTCTTGCCGCTCTGCTCACGGGTGCCACGTTGCAGCTTGTGGAGGTTGAAGCCGTCGGCCTGCGCGCGGTTCGCGGCCGCATGCAATCCGAAGGCGTGACGATCACTTATCTGGTGCCTGCATTGCTTCGCGCTCTCTTGGCGGATGAACCCGCGGACGCCTTTGGTTCGCTCAGAGTTGCCCGAATTGGAGGCGAGAAGGTATCTTCGGCCGACATCCGCCTCGTGCGCAAGGCTGTCCCGCCAAATTGCCTGGTGCAGATCGGCTATTCATCGACGGAAACGACGGGATCGCAGTGGTTCTTGCCGCACGATTGGCCGGAATTCGATTCTTCGGCTCCCGTCGGCTGGCTGCTTCCGGGAATCAGCTTCGCAGTGGTCGATGAAGAGGGTTACCCGGTTCAGCCCGGCAAGATCGGAGAACTGTTGATCAGAAGCCCGTATGTCGCGCTTGGACATTGGGAAAACGGGGCCGTTGTTCCGTTTGAAGTAGACCCCGACGACCAGACGCTTCGCATCTTTGCGACGGGCGATCTTGTGCAAATCGGGAGTGACGGCCTGCTGCGGATCATAGGCCGCAAAGGGCGCCAGATAAAGGTCAATGGGCGGCGCGTTGAGCCGGCCGAACTCGAACGGGTTCTGCGTGGCGCGCCGTCGGTGAAGGATGCCGTGGTTATCGTCACCCCGGCGAATGAACTGGTTGCATTCGCCGTACCGCACAGCGGAGCGGGAGCCAGTTTTTGCGACGAGCTGCGCCAACTTGCCAGGACAAAATTGCCGCCGGCGCTTTGCCCGTTGCGACTCCATGCAAGCGCCGAGATACCGCGACTGCCCAGCGGAAAGATCGACATGACAACGCTGGCTGCAATTGACCTTTCGGTTCGGGAAACCACGCCCCCACCGCAAATACCCCATGCAGGACATGAAGTTCCTGCTCATCAGATCGTACGGCGTGCCTGGACCAAGGTCCTCAAGACGCGGGTCGCCCTGGGCTGTTGGGACGAAGCGGGGGGAGATTCGCTGAAGCTGCTGCACTGCGTCATGGAAATCGAAAGCGCGATCGGGCAGGAGCTCGGATTGGAAGCCTTCACGGTTGGAATGAGCTTCAATGAGATGGTTGCAGCGGTCATTTCTGCTCAAGGAGGCGGCGAGCACGCGCCCGCTTGGAAACACGAGCCTCCGCTGCTTTTCCTTTTCCCCGGCTCGGTCGGCTATGGTCCGAGCCTTGCTTCGTTCGCATCGGCAATAAGCAAGGTCGCCAGGGTGTCTCCCATCAGATATCCGGCCCTGGGCATGATCCTGCAAGGTCAGAACACCGTCGCCGCAATGGTCGAAGCTGCAATCGATCATATCAACCGCGTACAGCCGACCGGCTGTATTCGCCTGCTTGGTCACTCGCTCGGAGGAGCGGTCGCTTTTGAGGTTGCCGCGCGTCTGCTTGATCAAGGGCGAGCTGTAGCGTTCACGGGCATTCTGGATACCAGCCTGGTTGGCGAACGCAGCAAGCGTTGGGAGACGATTACCCGGACATTTCACCGGATCCGAACCAATCGTATATCGGCTAGTCGAGTGGCATGCCGCGCGCTTGCCAAGGTCGCGGTCAAAATGCACTGCGAATCCCGGCTTGCCAGCTTCCTCGACCGCTATGCCGAGGGTCAGTTCAACCCGACGAGCTTCAGAACCAAACTGGAACTGCAGGAAGTTCTGCGCGCGCGCGCCTTCTTCCAGTGGCTCACAGAACCCAGGCCGATACTGCCGATCACCGGCACCTTGTTCCGTTGCGCGCGGCCCGGAATGCCGCTTGCACTTGGGTGGGATCGGGCATTCGTCCATCTGGACGTCATTCCGATCGCCGGCACTCACATCGACATGGTCGTGGAGCCTCATCTGACCATCAATCGCCCGCTCATCGAAAACGCTGTGACTGAGACCTACTCTTCAATCGAGTCACAGAAACGGGAGGCAGTGTCATCGACCTGATCGGGGAATTCAGCAGCGATGTGCTGGCGCTCGATGCCCGGCTGGAGATCGATCGCATCGTCGAGACCTTGCGCGAACAGGTTCTCGGCACACAACGGCGCCGCGGAGTGGTTGTCGGGCTCTCCGGAGGCATCGACAGTTCGGTCGTCGCAACGGTCTGCGCACGCGCGTTCGGCAGGGACAAGGTACTGGGCCTGTTCATGCCGGAGCGCGATTCATCCGGCGACTCGTTGAGGCTTGGCCGCAGCGTCGCCGGGCAGCTTGGCATCGACACAATCCTTGAAGATATCCAGCCGGCGCTCGAGGGCATCGGTGCCTATGCCCGACAGATGGAGGCCATCCGAACTGCCGTCCCTGGATATGGCGAAGGCTGGAAATGCAAGCTGGTCATGGCATCGGTGCTGGAGAGCAGCGGCCTTAATATCACGCGCCTCACCGTCGAGGATCCGGACGGAAAGATCGACACCGTGCGTCTTTCGCCGGCGGCTTACCTGCAGATCGTCGCTGCAACCAACTACAAGCAGCGGGTTCGCAAGATGACTGAATACTATCATGCGGACCGCCTCAACTATGCAGTGGCAGGCACGCCAAACCGGCTCGAATATGACCAAGGCTTCTTCGTCAAGCAGGGCGACGGCGTCGCCGACGTGATGCCGATCGTCCATCTCTACAAGACCCAGGTTTATCAGCTGGCGGAATATCTCGGGATTGACGAGGAGGTCCGAACGAGGCCGCCGACCACGGACACGTTTTCCATGGCGCAAACCCAGGAGGAGTTCTACTTCGCCTTGCCCTATCAGCTGATGGATTTGTGCCTCTACGGCATGAATCACGGAATTTCGGCCGGCGTGGTTGCCGCCGCCGCCGGCCTGACGGCCGAGCAGGTCGAGAAGGTCTATAAGGATATCGTCAGCAAACGCCGCGCCGCCCGCTACCTTCACGCCCGGCCGCAGCTGTCCGCTGCGATGGACAGGGATTGACCCATGTGCGGCATCGCCGGAATTGTGGCGCTGAACGCGGCTGCGGAGCCTCCTTCACGAGCCGCGCTTCTACGAATGGCAGCCGCGCTCTCCCATCGAGGCCCGGATGAGAGCGGCGTTTACCGCGACAGGCGGGCGGGGCTGGCGCATACCCGTCTGTCGGTCATCGATCTCTCGACCGGACAGCAGCCCCTCGCGGACACCGGCGATACCACCTGGATCGTGTTCAACGGCGAGATCTTCAACTACGTCGAGCTGCGTGAACAACTCATGGCGCTGGGGCATCGTTTCCGCACCCGCAGCGATACCGAGGTCATCGTGCACGCCTACCGCGCCTGGGGCGTGGCCGCGTTCGAGAGGCTAAACGGGCAGTGGGCACTCGCCATCTGGGATTCGCTGACAGGCCGCCTCGTCCTGTCGCGCGACCGGTTCGGCATCTGCCCGCTGCATTTGTGCGAACATGCTGGCCGCCTTCACTTCGCCAGCGAAGTGAAGGCCATTTTCGCAGCCGACCCGGCGATACCGCGGGCCTTCGATCCGGCGGGGATAGACCAGACTTTCACGCTGTGGACGGTCGTACCGCCGCAAGGCGTATTTCAGGGAGTGAAGGAACTTACCCCCGGCCATGTACGCATCTACGACAATGGCAGCGTTCGTGAGCACGCTTTCTGGAAACCTTGTTATCCCGAGATCGCGGACCAGGCCCACGGCACCTTCACCGGCTCACTGGACGATGCGGTGGACGAAGTGCGTAGCGCCTTGCAGGCCGCGACGGCGCTTAGAATGGTCAAGGCGGATGTGCCGGTTGGCTGCTACCTTTCCGGCGGGCTCGACAGCTCACTTGTCGCCATGCTCGGGAGGCGCTTCGCCGGCGCGCCATTCCAGACCTTCTCGTTGCGTTTTGCTGACGCCGAATATGATGAAACCCGTTACCAGCGGCTGGTTGCAAGTGCGAGCGGCGGCGAGCACCACGAGGTGATGGTTTCGCGCGGTGATATTGCCGAGGTTTTCCCAGATGTGATCCGTCACGCCGAGCGTCCGATTCTCAGGACCGCGCCGGCGCCGTTGTTCCTTCTCTCGAGACTGGTGCGCGAACATGGCATCAAGGTCGTCCTGACCGGCGAGGGCGCCGACGAGATGTTTGCCGGCTACGACCTGTTCCGTGAAGGCAAGGTCCGCCGTTTCTGGGGGCGGCAGCCCGCATCCGCCCGACGCGCGCGACTGCTGGAACGCCTCTACCCCTATCTGAGCCGGTCGCCGGTCAAGCAGCAGGCGATGGCGCGCCAGTTCTTTGGACACGATATCCATGCATTTGGCGCGCCCGGCTTCGCGCATGACACCCGCTGGCGCACCACCAGCGCCATCAAACGGCTGTTCTCGGCCGGCATGCATGCCGAAGCGGCGCGTCACGACGTGGTGGCGGACCTGCTTGGCCGCCTGCCCGAAGAGTTTCCACGATGGGGTCCTCTCGCGCAGGACCAGTACCTTGAGATCAGGACACTGATGTCGGGCTACCTGCTCTCCTCGCAGGGTGACAGGATGCTGATGGCCCATTCTGTCGAGGGGCGCTTCCCGTTCCTGGACGACAGGCTCGTGGCGTTGGCGAATTCGCTCCCGCCCGACTACAAGCTGCGCATTCTGGATGAGAAACACGTGCTGAAGCGTGTGGCGAAATCGATCGTGCCCGTGGAAGTCGTGGCCCGCAAGAAGCAACCCTACCGGGCGCCCAACGCACTTTGCTTCACGGGCGATGGCGCACCCGCCTATGTCCGCGAAGCACTCTCCGAGACTGCTCTGCGCGCGGCGAATGTCTTTGATCCGAACTCGGTCGCGCGCCTGCTGGACAAATGCGCTGCCAAGACCGGCGATGGGGATCTGTCCAACTCGGACAACATGGCATTGGTCGGCGTGCTGTCGACGCAGCTCCTCCATCAGCAGTTTGTCGCAAGCCGCCCATCGAGCGCGCATGCGGTCGACCTCAGGATAGACGTCGATCACCTGCACAGGGAAGAGGTGCTGGTATGATGCATGGCGCCGTACCTCTGCTGGACGATTACCTCAGCCATTCGGCCGAACGGCTCGGCGACAAGATAGCGCTGGTGTGCGGCGAGCACCGGCTCACCTATGACGAGCTTGAGACACGCTCCAGCGCGGTCGCCCGTCATCTCGTCACGTCCGGGGTCGCTCCCGGTGACCGCGTTATGATCTTCGCCGACAACACCGTCGAGACCGTGGTCAGCTTCTGGGCGGTTCTCAAGGCGAGCGCCGTTGTGTGCGTCGTCAATCCGCTCACCAAGAGCGACAAGCTGGGGTATTTGCTCAACGATTGCCTTCCGGCAGCATTGATCACCGACAAACATTTGCAGCCGGTCTTTGCTGAGCCGGCGCGTAACTGTCCGTCGCTGCGGCGGCTCATCGTCTCCGGTCAGGTGGACGACGCCGAGCTCCGGGGATTGCCGCATGCCGTGCGCTGGGATGAGGCGGCTGCCGGCCACGGCAAAGCGCCGGCCCGCCGCCGCATCGATATCGATCTCGCAGCCATCATCTACACGTCGGGCTCGACCGGCGAACCCAAAGGCGTGATGCTGACACACAGGAACATGATGACAGCCTGCACGTCTATCGCCTCGTACCTTGAGCTTGGCGAAGACGACGTGATCCTCAATGTCTTGCCCCTGGCCTTCGACTACGGCCTCTATCAGATGATAATGGCATTCCGTACCGGGGCGCGGTTGGTCCTCGAGCGCTCGTTTGCCTTCCCCGCACAGATACTTGCGATCATCGAAAGGGAGAGAGTTACAGGCTTTCCCGGCGTGCCGACCATCTTTGCCGCGCTGTCGGATCTCAGGACGCTGAAGGCAAATGATTTTGCAAGCATAAGGTATGTCACGAACACGGCGGCAGCCCTGCCGCTTAAGCACATTCGCCTGCTCCAGGAACTGTTTGCCGCCGCCCGCATCTATTCGATGTACGGCCTGACCGAATGCAAACGCTGCACCTATCTTCCGCCGGACGATCTTGCCCGAAAACCGTTGAGCGTGGGGATCGCCATCCCGAACACCGAAATGTGGATTGTCGATGAGGATGACCGAAGGGTTGGTCCCAATGTCGTCGGCCAGTTGGTCATCCGCGGGGCAACGGTCATGAAGGGCTACTGGGGTAAGCCGGAGGCTACCGCGAAGAAGCTCAAGCCAGGTCCTTTGCCCGGCGAGCAGGTTCTGTACACCGGCGACTACTGCCGAATGGACGAGGAAGGCTACCTCTATTTTGTCGGCCGCAGCGATGAGATCATAAAATCGCGGGGAGAAAAGGTGGCGCCTAGGGAAGTCGAAAACGTGCTGATGGAAATCCCGGGAGTACGGGAAGCCGCGGTTGTCGGAGTACCTGACGACCTGCTGGGGCAAGCAGTGAAAGCGTTTGTCGTCATGGAGCAAGGAACGATCATGGGCGAAAAGCAGCTGCGGATGGAATGTCAGAAGCGATTGGAAAACTTCATGATTCCGAAGTCCATCCAAATTGTGTCCAGTCTGCCGATGACGGACACGGGCAAGCTCAAGAAAATGGCGCTGTCATAAAGCAATTTACGGAAATTATTTGGATCGGAGGCCAATTCAATGCTGAGCACGAACAACAGAATTGACACCTACAGCGATCAAATCCGCGCCTTTCTGGCGTCAAACTTCTACGTAGCCGACCCGCATGCGCTGGAAGTTGAAACGTCGTTGCTCGATCAGGGCATCATAGACTCGACTGGAGTGCTTGAAGTTATCGGATTCGTCGAGGAGACATTCGGCATCACTGTCGAGGACAGTGAACTTCTGCCGGAGAATTTCGATTCCATCCAGGGAATTGCACGTTACGTGGTCAGCAAGGAAAACTGATCGCCGGGCCACGGCTTGAGGGCGTCGTCCCAACCGAGCGTGCAAACCCATGGCGCGGCTCACGCTGACGCTTTGGCCCGTGCACAAACCACCCTGGCTTCACCGGCTTTGTTCGCAACCGTGCGAATGCTCTCATAGGCTTTGGAACGCTCAACCAAACTCATGACCTGCCGGTCCTGGCCAAGCCCGACCTCGAAAAGCAGCATGCCACCTTGCCGCAGATAGTGCTGCGCCTCCTTGATCACCCGCATATGAATGCTCAGGCCGTAAGGCCCGGCAGCGAACGCCTCACGGGGTTCAAGTTCCATCAGATGCGCGCGGTCGCTTTCGAGCCGCTTCTCCGAGATGTAAGGCGGGTTGCAGACAACCAGATCGATCGTACCTTCGAGCTCCAGACCCGAGAAGGAATTGAAGAGGTCGCCCTGTAGCACCGAAATGCGTCCGGCCAGGCCAAGATGGGCAACGTTCCGGCAGGTGGTTTCGACGCAGCTGTCAGTGAGATCGCTCGCCCAGACGCGCGCGGTGGGGACCTTGTATCCAATGGCGCAGGCGAGATTGCCCGCCCCGCAGCACATGTCCACGACACGCGGTACCGGCCTGTTAAGTTCACGAAGCACATTGAGGGCGGTGCTGCCGAGCAGTTCCGTCTCCGGGCGAGGGACGAGCACGCCGGGCGCGACAACCAACTTCAGCCCCATGAAGTCGGTGCGGCCGGTGCTGTAGGCGCTGGCGACATCTATTTCACCAATCACGGCAAACCCGCTTTCTTGATTTCCCCATGTCGATTTCTCAGGCGCCCGGTCTTCATGACGTGGGCGAGCCATCAGCAACGTCGTTCCCGGCTCGGTTCACGTCCGCGCAACTACTGGATCGCCGCGCTCTGCAGTTCGCTGCTGAACCTCACCTCGATGGTGTCTCCAGGCGCAACCTCGGTGTCCTGGTCGACCGGTCGACCTCTCGACGCGTCGCCGGCCCCGCCGGTTATTGTGATCCGCGCCTGAAAGGTTTCGCCGGCGACGGGCAGTGGAAGCGCGGACGCCCCTGATGGCTGAAGCTTCTGGCTGGCTGCGTGGAGCCTTGCAGTGGTCTCGGCGAGGCGAAGGTCGGTGTCCCTCAATTCGTTCAGAAGGCCGATCCTTCTTTGATTTTCATTGCGTTCCTGCTGCCTGACGGAGTCTTCCTGCTGGCGCCGCGTTCTCATCAGTTCGACCGAGGTCTCGAGCGCCCGGCTCGACGACATCAGCACGGCACGTCTGACGTCGGCGAGTCTGCTGTTGGTCAGGTTGCCCGATTCGAACGATTTGGTGACCCGCGCAAGATCGTCTTCATCCTGTTTCACCGCGGCCGCTTCCGTCTGCTCGCGCTTGAGCAGAACCTCGACCTGAGCCTCGGCATCCTTGGCGGTCTTGTCGAGATAGCTTTGCTCCTGCTGAAAATTGTTCAGCGAAATCTTGAGGCCCTCCGCTTCCGCCTGCGCGACCGCCGATATCAATGCATTCGACAGGGGCGAGCCTTGCGGCGGTTGCATGTCAAATTCTGCCTGGTTCTGAAGTTCGGCGCGGATGCGCGCACCATGAAAGTAGTCTCTGATGTAGTCCCCCCAGATCGACTCGTAGTCGCGTCGCAGATCAACGGGATCAGGTCCGCTTTGGCTTGCCCGAGACCGCAGGAGACTAAAACCGCCGGCGACGGCAATTGCCTGTCGGACAGTCATGAGTGGCCGGTAAGTCTGCTGCCCTGGTGTCAGCACATCGCCAGTCACATAGATCGGACGGTACTCCGCGATCACGGCCGTGACGTCGCTCGGCTTGATGACGATCATTTGCTCCCGTCCATCAGGTAGGCGCTGATGGACTATCTTGGTTGGCAGCACCGCCTCCATTCGCGTCTGCAATTCGGCCGGCGTCAGCCCGCCAACCGGGATCATCCCGAACTCGGGCAGCGCGATCGAGCCATCCATTTGCACGATCGCGCGTTGCGTTCGCTCCGCTATGGAGGCTATTCCTATCTCCACCGTATCGCCGGGCGACAGCTTATAGGCCACCGGCGCTTCAGCCGCGGCTGCGATATCCAGGGCCAGGCAGCCGGCAAGGGCTGCAAAGAAAATTCGGCTAACGAAGGCCATCGATGGCAATCTCCCTTTAATTCAGGCCCGGCTGCTGCGGCCAATCGAGATGGGCGACGAATTCGTAGACCGGCCCACCAGGCACCCCCCAATTGCTCGACCAGATCACTTGCGACCCATCAGGGGAGGGTGAGGCATGTGTCTCGCTCCAATAGTCGAACGGAGCGTTTCGCGTCTGCACGATGCGTCGGACCTCCTGACGACCGTCGACACGCAGCGCGATCACTTCGCGCGTGTATGGCGCCCAGTCCGGGTGGCTCCGAACCTCATCGGGATTGCCCCCGTAACTTATAAATGCCCATTCGGGCCTGTCCAAAGCACGCAGCGACGTATGCTCGGCCTCACCGTACTTCGTGAGCGACGTGACCTTTCCATCGGACAGCCGACGCTTGATCACCTGATATTTGTCCGGAGCGGATTTGCTGGTTCCGACGTAAATTTCGCTGCCATCCGCATCGAGAGTCAAATCGCCATGGCCGGGCCGATGATGATCCTTCCACGTTTGGCGCAGGGTGCCGTCGACTGCGAAAATGGCTCGCTGTTCGGTGCCGTCGACCAGATTTTGGAAACACAGGATGTTCTCTCCGAGCGGAGAAATGGTGCAGGAACTGGTCGTTCCGGCAACCTGGGCGAGATCGATGTCCGGGTATTTCAGACGCCGGTCGATGTCGTATGCGAAGACGACAGCAGCTCCATCATTGCGGGTCGCGCGTACGGCAATGCGGTTGCCGTCACGACTAGGATTTCCCTTGGACGGGCCGAATTCGAGATCCCGATATTTCGTTGCGGCATACACTATGTCCTCACGATTGGTGCGGGGCGCCCAGGTCGATATCTTTTGACCATCGACACAGATCATCATCTCCGCGTTTCGAGGGCGCCATTCGCACTCACCCGACTTGTTGCGATGAAACAAAGGGAGGTAGGTTTTCCCGTCGAGGAAACACATGCCGTTGCAGCCGTTCATGAGGACGAGGAGGCTCTGATTGGCATTCCAGGCTTGCGCGCTCGAGTAGCGATGACTGCAATATATTTTGCCGCAGACAATTCCGCTGCCAAGCGCTCCGGGCTGAGTGATCCGAGTAAAGCGGATCCCTGTCGCCGGATCAGTTGCAGGTTTCAGATAAGCGGGCAGATCCATTGCCGGCTCCGTGCCTGCCGCACCGCTCGGCCGGTTTCCGGCTGTGTGCAGCGCCAGCAGAGCGGCCATCAACAGCAAAGCTGGTATGAGCCGCGGAAAGGTCATGTCATGTAGCTCATTTCGCGTCGGACGCGGCCTTCGCTGAGGCGCGAGCGCCACCACTCGATGGTCTTTTCCAGACCATCACGCAAGCTCGTATGTGCCCGCCATCCGACTTTACTTTCAAGGTTCGAGGAATCGGCGAGCAACGCGCGAACCTCGGAGTTTTGCGGCCGCATCCGGCTTTCATCTCGACGAACTGGTTTCCTGGTGCCACTCAACTCGAGCACCAACTCCAAAACGTCCGAGACACTGACGGCGCGCTGGCTGCCTGCATTGTAGGCATGGCCAAATTCAAGCTCGGCCGCCCCTGCCGCCACAAATGCCGCCGCAGTGTCCTCCACAAAGGTAAGGTCGCGGATAGGGCTGGTGTCTCCGACCATGATCGCCGGACAGTTCTCGTCCAGAGCCTGCCTTATGATGGTCGGCACGATGGCCCGCTCGCTCTGGCGCGGCCCGTATGTATTGAACGGTCGCAGGATGACCACCGGCACATCGAAGGACCTGGCATAGGACGCCGCCATCATGTCTGCGCCGATCTTGGACGCAGAGTAGGGGGACTGTCCCTGCAGCGGGTGGGATTCGTCGATCGGCATGGTCAGAGCGGTGCCATAAACCTCGCTCGTGGACGTATGCACAATGCGTTCGGTTTCCCAGTGGCGTGCCGCTTCGAGGACATTCACGGTGCCCAGCACATTGGTTTCCACATAGGATTGGGCAGCCGCGTAGGAGTAGGGAATCGCAATCAGCGCAGCCAGATGAAACACCGCCGCCTGGCCGCGCACGATCCGGTTGATGAACGCGCTGTCACGAACATCCCCACGAATGCATTGCAACTGGCTTCGAACGTGGTCGGGTAAATCGTCCAGCCAGCCATGGCTGTCGAACGAGTTGTATAGGGCCAGTGCCGTGACATCGGCGCCTTCGTGCACCAGCGCTTCCGTGAGGTGGGATCCGATAAATCCATCCGCACCCGTGACCAGGACCTTCCTGCCGCGATAGCTCACGACTGTGCACTCCTTTGATCGTGTGAGCTGTCAAACTGGCGAACGAACAACAATCCATTCATGCCAAACTCTCCTCACCTTCCAACTCTACCCACTCGCCGCGGGAGGCAGGGACACGCCGAAAACCGCCCTGAAGCCTCGCATTATCCAGACGAGGTCCGATGCAATCGTGCGCCGCGGATAGTAGGCGAGGTCGATCGTTGCCTTGGCCGGGAACAGGACCTCTCGATAAAACAGGAGCGGATCAAGGGAGGGCGGGTAAAAACAGGCTTCGTGACGGAAGAGAACCTGGGTCGGGCCGAGCAGGCCGGGCTTCCACTGCAGGACGGCTTCATTGCCGCCGCGGAAACAATCGGCGAAGGCAAGGCTTTCCGGCCGCGGGCCGACAATTGCCATGTCTCCCGTAAAAACGTTCCACAGTTGCGGCAACTCATCAAGTTTCGTTGCCGCGAGAAAACGGCCTATCCGCGTCATCCGGCTGTCATCGTTCATGGTCAGCGCAAGGCCGAAAGGATCGGCTGTTGTCTTGAATTTGCGGAACTTGTACATGCGAAACGGTTTTGCGCCGGCACCCAGGCGCGTCTGTGCGAAAAGCACGGGCCAACCACCCTCGACAAAGAGTGCAACAGCAATCAGTAGCATCAGCGGAGCGAGTGCCATTCCCGCTGCTGCGGCGAGGATGATATCCATCGCGCGCCTGGCAATTCCGTGGCTGGTGCCAGCTACGGCGGGCCGATGCATCGTCACGTCGAGTGCGTTCATGCCGCGGCTCCCGCGCGCCCGCTGCTTTCAATCGCGGTGGCCAACGCAACAACCACCGACTCGATCGCACTTGCCGTAATTTGCGGGTGTAGTGGAATCGTCAACTCCCGCTGCGCGAAATCCTCGGTCTTCGGCAGATGGATTTCAGTGAACATTTGGCGATAGAGCGTCATCTGGTGCACGGGCGTATAGTGGATTGTGGTCTGTATTCCCTTCGTTCGCAGATGGTCGATCACCGTTTGCCGGTCGACGTCATGTGGCAGGAGGACAGGCATGATGTGATAGGCCGAGGTCCGCGGTTTGCAGAACGGAACTGTCACAGCCGAGCAATAGTCTGCGATCAGACGTCGATAGAGGACGACCAATATGCGCCGGATTTCATTCCATTCCTGCAGGTTCTGAAGCTGGACCAAGCCAATAGCGGCGCGCAATTCATCCATGCGGTAATTGAACCCGAGCATCGTCACATCGTATTGCGGCGTGCGGCTGTTCAGCCGCTGATGTGTGCCGCTGGTCATCCCATGTCCGCGAGCCTGGCGGATCGCTTCACGGAGCTGTGCATCCCGGGCGATTACGGCCCCACCTTCCGCGGTGGTCATGTTCTTGTTGCCGTAGAAGCTAAAGGCCGCGGCCGCACCGTAAGTCCCCACCTCCTTAAGGCCGGGAGCATGCGCGGCATCCTCGACGATATGCAGTCCTCGCACACGGGCAAATCTCTGCCATTCTTCCCGGTCGGCGAGGTAGCCGGCAAAGTGGACGAGAATGACGGCCTTGGTGCGTCCGGTGCACTTGGCTTCCGCGTCGCTTAGGGACATCAGTGGCACTTCGGCCGACTCTATGTCGACGAATACCGGTGTTGCTCCTACGTAGAGCACTGCATTCGCGGTCGCCACGAAGGTCAGCGAGGGAACCAGAACTTCGTCTCCGGGACCGATCCCAAGTGCATGGAGAATGAGATGCAGGGCGGCGGTGCAAGAGCTGACGGCAACGCAATCGACCGCATCATGCACGGCCGCGAAGGCCTCTTCAAAGGCTCGTACCTGGTCCCCCATCGTCAGCCAGCCACTGTCGACAACTTTGGCCAAGGCCGCCTTTTCCGGAAAGCCAAGAATAGGAGCGCTGACCAAGAGCATTACGACCTCCTCATGTTGGCGTGGTCGAGCGTTCAGCCCTCAAGCGGCCGCTGCCGAGACCTCGATCGATGCGGACTGCTCTTCCCAGGCAATGGTTTGTGCGTTTTGAAAATCTTCAACGCGTCCGATATCCAGCCAAAGCCCGTCATGTTTGTAGACGTGCACATTCGTGCCGTTTTGCATCATCTGCAGCATGAGATCGTCGAATCCGAAGGCGATGCCGTCAGGTATAAAACGAAAAACGTCTGGATTCATGCAATATATTCCCATACTTACCAGATGGGATAGCGTCGGTTTTTCACGAAATACTTGAACGGTATTGTCGACCTCGTCGATGACGCCGAAGTCCATTTTGATGACGCGGGATGCGGTGGCTATGGTGACTGGATCCGTGTGTGTGCGGTGTGATGCCACAAACCGGCTGAGACTGAGATCGGTAAGTACGTCCCCATTGAGAACAATGAACGGCTCGTCCAGTTCCTCCCTGATCAGGGAGAGCGGGCCAATGGTGCCGAGAGGTTCCAGTTCCTGGGTGTAGCGTATCCTTAGATTCCACTGGGATCCGTCCCCGCATACGGTGCGGATCAAGTGCCCCAGATAGCCGGTCGTGACGTAGACTTCCTGAATGCCGTTCCGCCGCAGCCACTTCAAAAGCAATTCAAGAACCGGTCGAGCACCGATCGGCATGAGAGGCTTGGGCAATATGGATGTGAAAGGCCGAAGGCGTGTTCCCATTCCACCGCACTGAATGACCGCTTTCATCTCGTCCTCCTATTGATACGACTGTCGCGGTGTGATGGGTCCAACCCACCCGGCCGGAAGGTACGCCAGTGTTGGTTTTGCCTCTCCGGAGTGCAGCGATGGTAAGTGGCGCT
Organism: Mesorhizobium sp. AD1-1; assembly: GCF_020164655.1. Taxonomy (NCBI): domain Bacteria; kingdom Pseudomonadati; phylum Pseudomonadota; class Alphaproteobacteria; order Hyphomicrobiales; family Phyllobacteriaceae; genus Mesorhizobium; species Mesorhizobium sp. AD1-1. Next base: position 342,749 of record NZ_JAIUGP010000004.1, on the reverse strand, counting down.
TGAGAAGGCGTCGTCGTGCATTTGAATGGCACTTTCCCGGCCTTTTGATTCAATATTCCAGTTGGCAGGGCATGGGCGCGGCAGGCCGATCAGAGCTGGGAACTGTTCACATGTCCGGCGCCGGCAACGACCTGCTCGGAAGGGCATCGCTACCGTTCGTACGAAAAAAACACTTCAACATCTGGCCCTGAAATGTGTGCGATTGTAAGCTATATTAGAAGGTTGAAATGTGCCGATGGGCGGCGGCGAGCGTCGACATACGGGGGATCAGCGGGCGGCTGATCTGTGTTGGGTCACCGTACAGTCCATCCAAAGGGAGGTTTCGGCAGCTAGGGACACATGCGGGCTGCCAAAAGGTGGGTGGTTCATGTATCGTATTATCATCGCCGATGATCACGGCTTGTATCGTCGTGGGCTGCGACTGGCTTTGATGGCCGGCATTCCAGACTTGGAAATATTCGAAGCGGCGTGTTTTGATACCGTCATAAGCCTGCTTGAAGATCAGGCGCCTGTTGATCTCGCCATCATCGACCTGAACATGCCGGGACTGTCCGGTCAGGACGACCTTCGCGACGTCTTACCGGCTCATCCCGACACACGGTTTGCAATTGTCTCAGGGACCGATTCACGCGCCGAGATTCTAACTGCCCTCTCGATTGGACTTCATGGCTATATCGTAAAGTCCCAAACGGACGAGGAGGTGGTCCTGGCGGTGAACGAAATCCTGGCTGGCCGCATTTACGTTCCGGCACTTCTTTCACAAAGGTCCAAGGAGTCGGTGCGCCTTCCATCCGAGGCTCCCACGCAAATGCCCCACAGGACCATCAGCGTCAACAATCTGGGCAGGCTTACGTCCAGACAGAAGGAAGTCCTCAGGTTGATGGCTGAAGGTTACTCGAACAAAGAGATTGCCCGCTCTCTTGAAATTGCAGAAGCGACGACGAAGATTCATGCGGCTGCCGTGCTGCGCGAACTTGGGGCACGAAATCGGACGGAAGCCGCGGTTTTGCTGAAGACATGGGCCGCCAGGGACATCAACTAGCGCCGATTGCTTTTGGCGGCAGCCGGACCGAATATTTCAGTCCGTGATCCAGCATCTCAAGCTTGGAAGAGTGGCCCACGATAGGCTCACCGTCGGCTCCGATAATCAACGACCCAAAGCCACGCCGAGCCGAGGTGGAGACCCGGCGCTCTCCCGATTCCGACCATTCAAACACTATGTCGGCGCCGGGCTCCTGGGCCACGAATTGCCACACCACCTCGATCCGTCCTGCCGGAGTGCCGAGAGCCCCATGCTTCACGGAATTGGTCGTAAGCTCGTGAACGATCATTGCGAAGCTCTCAGCCGAACCCTCAGCCATTTTTATTTCGGGTCCACTGATCGAAATGTCATGCGTCCCCATATAGGGCTGCAATTCCTGAACGATGAGGTCACGCAGGGAAGCCGACAGGCTGCCATCGCGTGAAAGAAGCAGATGCGTCGCCTGGAGTGCGCCGATCTTTTCGATCAGTGTCTGCTTATAGCTGGCGATATCATTGTCGGGGGCACCAACCATATTCACAAGCGCCGTGATCACCGGAAACAGATTGTTGAGCCTATGGCGCTGTTCAAGCATGGCCCGCTCTCGCTTCTTCGCCGCAGCCCGCAGCAGAATGGTTATGCGCCGATCGGTGAGATCCGCGGCGACTCCTATTCGCTGTGCACGACCGTCGCGCAATTCGTCCCGTCCCCGAAGAGCAATCCAGCGGATATGTCCGCCAGTTCGCCTGATGCGGATCTCAGCGTCATAGTCGGCGCCTGATGCAAGCTCTCCCGGGGCCATCAGATTAGGCAAGTCGGCCGGGTGAACGACCGCAGTCAATTCCTGCAATGGACGGCTCGGCGCGGGTGCCAGCCCCATCATTTCCCAGAACGCGGCTGAGCCCTTCACGGACCCGCTCTCGAAATCTATGCGCCATGTTCCCAACCGGCTTGACGATAGCGCCAGGTCCAACCATTCCTTCTGAGCCCGGAGTGCCTCGCGGGCGGTTCGCTCTCCCGATATGTCGTCCACCACTACAAAAATGCTTTGAGGGAGAGCATCGGCTGGCACGGCCAAAGACAGGGCCAATCTTGTCCACAAAATCGTGCCGTCTCTTCTCAGGAGACGGATCTCCGAGCCGAACGAAGTCGTGTCTTTCAGGCGAGTCAACGCTTCCGCCAAGGTGTGGTTGTCGTCGGGGTGGACGAGTGCGCTGAGCGGCAGACTTGAAAGCTCCTCCTCGACATACCCTGTCATCTCACAAAGACGCTTGTTGGACCGTTGCAACTCTCCGTTCTCATTCATGTTGGCAAAGCCAATGGCGGCACGTTCGAATGCCCAGCGATACCTGTTTTCGGTTGCTTCCAAGGCCGCGAGTCTAGCCTCCGCAACCTGCAAAAGGGTGCGGTAGTCCTGCCTCTGCCGGTGGAAAGTCAGGGCGATCATCCCCCCTGCAACCAGCAGCAGAATGGCTTGAACCCAAAGGCCGACATCGATTGGATGGTGCAGGACATCCCGCGTCAACAAGCCGACGGCAACCATCACAAATGTTGCCGCAAGAGCGATCATGCGATCTTCGAGATATGAGATGGCAATAATGGCGGGAACAAACTCAAAAAAGCCGATGTCGTATGCCACAGAGGTCGGCAGCGCTGTCTCGACTGCAAGTGTCGCTATCAGGAGCGACATCGAGGCAAGGCGGGTCAGCAACTTGCCTGAGCTGTTCGGATGCAAACTGAGCGAATGCAAACGCATGTGCCAGACTATAACCTTCTGACTAGTCCGTCGAGATTAGACCGAAAAGCGTACAGACTAGTCCGACCGCAGGATTGTTCCCCGGGATTGTAGCGCGCATTTTGTCCGATGTCGGGGGCGGATCGGACCGCTACTCTCCAAGCGACCTGACTGACATGTTTAAGGCACCTCCTTTTGACTGGGAGGCGTTGCCGTTTTGCGGGAGGTAAGAAAATGGCACTGGTTGGTAGGCAAGATGATGGAATTCTTGGTCGCCAATATGGAAGTTTCGGGGGAAAGCCTGTCTCCGCCTTGAGAACGCAAGGTGACCATGCTTCCGCTTGGCATCAAGCACCACAACGGTTCGACAGCGTTGCTGTCGAGCCACGGCAGAGCAGCCTTGCATCTGTTGTGAGAATGCTTGATCGCATCGGTTGTGGCTACCTGATCCTGAACAGCGACAGGAAGGTCATGGAGTGGAATTCAGCCGCTCAAAACACCTTGGAGCGCGAAGGCGAGGCAGCCGATACGGCCAGCAAGGTATTTGCTGCGCTGAGACGGCTGATCGCAAACGTGCCGGGCAATTTTTCTCCTGGCACGCTTTCATGGGTGGTGATCCGAGGCATGGGCGACAGGCCCCTGATATTGAACGAGAAGGGCATAGCAACGCCTGACGCGACAAGCATCGTGGCGCTGCTGGATCGTGAAAACAGGTCCGGGCCAAATCCCCAGACGCTGCAAAGAATGTTTGGTCTGACGAGTGCCGAAACGCAGCTCGCACTGCGCTTGGCGCAGGGCGATGCCCCTTTGGAAATAGCCCGCAAGCGGCGCTTGAGCCGGACCACGATAAGGTCGCAGCTGGCGTCGCTGTTCGCCAAGACCGAAACACGGCGACAGGCGGAACTGGTAGCTCTTCTTGGGCGCATATGCGTTTTGCCGTGAGGCAAACGCCTTTACCATGCGCGCGCACAACAGGCTTGTGCGCGCAATCTGTCGCTGATGTGCTTGTCGGCCAGCCTCACCTTACCGCCGTCGCGTGCGCACCCGTCCCAATCTTGGGCGGATTGCAAACACGTGATTAAGCACGTGCCAGCCCGCCACCTTCATGACCGAAGGCCGGAAGATCTGTATCCCATCCAGGAATGTGGTCAACCAGGACTGCTGGTGGAACCGCATGGGAATACGAGCAACCCGCAGCGCCCGCAGCAATGTCTCGGGAGGCGGGAGATGGTTGCGGTCTTTGATGAGATTCCAGTTAAGCTGCTTGACGGCGAGGGTCACTTCGTCGACCTCGCGGAAACTCTTTGACGTGGTAATGCTTGGATGGCTCGTTGCATCATAAAAGGTAAGCGGATCGCTTATCGCCACCATGTCCCCATGGCTGGCTAGATCGACGAAGAACAGTTGATCCACTCCGGCCGGAATCTCTTTGTGCGTGCGCATCAAGCAGCCGGCACGAATGACGTCGCTGTTGATCAACAATGTGGATGGAATGATCCCCAGGCAGCGTGTCGCGCGCACCAGATAGAGGTCCATCAGGCACTGCTGGCTGGAATAAAGGGAGATCGCTTCCTGCTCCTTGGGGACTTGGCGAAATCTCACTCGCTTGTCCTCGATTATGTTTGCGGCTGACGTCATGAAGGCAACCGACGGGTGCTGTTTGGCAACTTCGGCGAATGTCCTGAGTGCACCTGGCGCAAGCCAGTCATCGTCGTGCAGCAACTTGATCCACCGTCCAGAGCAAGCCAGCATAGCGTTGTTGGTGTTCTCCACCTGACCGCGACCTCGGCTGTTCTCGATGATGCGGATGCGAGGTTCGCTTCGTGCATAGTCGGTCACGATAGCCCAGGTCTCGCCCTCCGGTCCCTCGTCGTCGCTCACGACCAACTCCCAATCGGAGTAATCCTGACCCAGGACGCTGTCGATCGCCCTGCGGATCGTATCGGGCCGGCGAAAGGTTGGTATCCCGACAGAGATAAAAGGGCGTGACCATGAGACATCGGCACGGTCATGCTGGGTGACCGCAACTGCCGCTTGAAGATTGTCAACCGACGACGAATTCATGGTGTTTTTTCCTCGAGACATTCATGTTGGATGCACGTTGCAGCGCCTGCTGGTTGAGGGTCGTGGGTCAACAAATACAGCGATGCTGCCATTTTCAGAGCGAAACCCGACGCGCCGCCGGCGGCCATGAAATAGATGACGGTGACTGGCTGCCAGCCCGCCTGGGCGCCGGCGAGCAACGGGCCAAACACGAGAACCGCTCGTGCGAGGTCGATGACCAGTCTTGTTCCTTGCCGACGTAGCAGAGCGGGAACGTCGCTAAGCGGAGTCGACAACGCTTGTGCCGCGCCCATCAGCGCCAGTGCGGTCATGATTTCCGCGGTGGGCATCCAAGGCTCGCCCAGGAGCGGAACGACCACATAGGGCGCGGCGAGTCCAAGCAGCAATATCGGCACCGCGGTAAAGCCGGCAGCCAGCAGGAGAAGCCCGCGTGCCACGCCAAGCAGGTGTCCACGATTGTTGTTCTGGTTTGCTTCGGCGACAAAAACATTGCTGAGCGGTGAAGCGATCAGCGTCACTGGACCGGTAACCAGGCGCGTTGCCACGCCCAAATATCCGGCAAATGCGGTGCCGAACAGCCCACCGACAAGAACTGCCGGAAGATTGTTGATCGCTATGCTCGCGAGTGTTGCGGGGATATCGAACAGAGGAAATTTGTATTCCCGCCGGGCCTTTTCGAACACCGCACGCCAGGGTGCCCGGGCGATGCCGCGCAAATCCTCCCAGCTCGTCACCCGATAACCGATATACCCGATAAAGACGAACTGGCTCAAAATATGGGCATGGATCATCGCTTCGCCGCCAAGGTTGGCAATGCCGAAAACCAATTGCAGTGCAGCCATGCTCGCCGGCAGGATCAGCCGCCCAAGGGCAAAGTCGCGCAAAAGCCCAGCACGCAGGCTCCAGCAGTTCATGGCTTCGACCAGACCTGCGCCTCCCATTCCGATCGGAATGAGCCAGGCAAGCGAGCCGAGGCGGTTGGGAGCAAGGTTCGACAGCATCTGTCCGGCCGAAAAGGCCAGGACGGTGGTCACGAACACAGCCAAAAGGATAAGCTTGACCGTCACATAGGCCTGGGCGCTCCCCTTAACCCCATAGAGTGACGCCTCGAAGCGCAATGCTGCGACCCCGGCGAGTATGTTCACAATCGACAGATAAATCGTAAAGATGCCGAAATCCGCAGGCGAATAGAGCCGCGCCAAGACCGGAATCGCAGCAAGAAGGGTGAGTTGGCCGACAATTGCCATCGCCGACACTTCACCAGCTGCACGAATGATCGAACCGATCGTGCTCGGCCGAACAGCGATGATGGCTGTGTCGGCCGCGGGAACCATCTTGGGTCTCAGAAGGTCGCTCAGTGCCATCGGTTCGCGCTTCCGAGGGAGGCAAATATCGGGGATTGCCGCAGCCTACGATGCACACCGAACCTTGCCATCATTCACCTGAATGACGCGCTCTGCGGACAGGCTGCACCCTGAATCGTCCGGGCCGCTCCCTGGATGAACCGCCCCCGGATCGTCCGCGGCCCAAGGACGAGCCTGTGCTTGGTCATGCTATCTGCTCGCGCAAGAGGTCGGCGCTATCCTCGAGCCGATATCCGGCATGTTTTTTCAAGTTCACTTGCGTGAGGACGCTGCCGACGGGTACCGCAAGAGAACCGTTGCCCTGAAGGAGTTCCAGCACCCCGCGAGCGAGGGTACGTGGCGTTTTCCTCCATCGGACGGCAAAAAGCACCGCATCAGCCCATCCAGCCAGAAATTTGGCTTCCGGCCGCCCGAGCGCCGACGGCAGGTTTATGATGACGATGCGATAGGTCAAGTGCAGATCCGCCATCACTTTGCCCCCATCCTCGCAGGACAACACCGCCAGCAGATCGTCCGACGGAGCAGCGGTCATCACGTCGATGCCGATTTCATGCAGACTGGCCACGGCGTTTTCCAGGTTGCTGCGATTGCAGACATAGTCAGCGAAGGAATGGCGGCTCTTGCGCTCGCTGAACTGATGCAGGAACTCGAGCGTGAGTTGAACGCCCTTGCGTTCAAGATCGATCAAGAGAACACGACCGCCCATCCGCGTGCCGGCCAGCGCCAGACTCCATGCGAGCTCGGTCCCCCCATCCTCCGGGACGCTGGAGGTGACAAGCGCCGTGTACGACGAACGAGCCCTCAGCGCATTGGGCGCCGCAGCAATCAGCAACGACGTCACGGCGCGGCTATAGGCGGAGCTGCGCTCGCCCAGGACAAGGGTTCGCAGTCGTTTGGCATGCACCCTGCCTGCTTCGGGAATCTGCCCCATACATGGAACCTTGAGCACCGCTTCCGCCTCGGTCTCACCGCGGAAAGTCCGATCGAAGTGATTGCGCATCGTGACGAAAATCGCGCCCAGTATAGCGAACACAATCATCCCGGGCGGAACAAGGAAGATGGCGGGCAAGGTCTGCGGGATGGTCGGCGGCCATGCCGCCGATAGGATGGAAATTCCAGCCGAGGGAACTCCGATACGCCGCGTCAAATCCTGTTGCCGGCCAAGAAGTTCGTTGTATCGCTGGGTCAGCAAACTGACCTGCGGCTCGAGAACCCGCAACCCGGAAAGCCGGCTGGCGGTGTCGGCCATGACCGCATCCAAAATGGCCTTCCGGCTCTCAAGAGTGGCGATCTGGGCACGGAAAATGTTTGCGTCCGCAGCAATCTTGTCGATGCCTTGTTCGACCTTGCTTTCGGTCATGTTTCTGAGTTCTTGGTCCGCAGGCGCGCGAGCCTGTCGAGCCGCGAGATCGGCAAGTTCAGGCCCGCCAATGGCTTCGGCCACGGAGACGAAAGAAGCCCCCTGCGCTCGAAGCTCCTGAATGTGTCGCAGCCGAGTTTCCACAGCGGCGAGATCTGCGTTTGACATCGACAATTGCTGGCTGAGGTCGGCCCGTTCCCTGGCTGCATTGTCCGCCGAGCCTTGGTCGATGGCTCCGTGGCTCAACCGATATTTCTCAAGGCGGTCGGCCGCTGCCTGCAGATCGTTTTGCAGCCTGGGCAGGCTGGTGGTGATCGCATCGAGTTCTTGCTGGTCGGATGCCTGCCTTCTCCTTATCAGATTGTCGACATAGACCTGAGCGAATGTGTTGGCCACGAGCGCCGCCCGCTCGGGACTGTCATCGGCGAAAGCGACGGAGACTACTCTCGATCGCAGCTCCTGCCCGACCCGCATTCCTTGCCGCAAGGCTCTCAATTCGGAGGCATCCTCGGCCTGTGAATCGCTGATTGTTTTGTCCGCTCCTGGCCACAGTCGGTCCAGTAGACCACCGGCAAGCGAGCGTGTCCTTGGGGGAGGGATGGCAGACGGCTCAAGCCGGGAATTCCCGCTAGCGGAATTGTCCTGTCCGGTTTCAGCCGCACCTGTCTTGCGCAGTGCCGCCATGACGCGGCGCAGATGGTCTTGCGACGATAGCATCGTGATGTGGTCATCTATGCTTGAATCGACGAGGTCCTGCGAAGACGGGGCGCCGACGGGCAGTGAACCGCGCGATGGGGCGTCGATGATAAGCTGAGTAGTTGCTTCGTAGAGAACCGGGCGAAGACTTCCAAGCAACCCCGCCAGCAGCCCGCCCAACACAGCGAAGGCAACAATAGACCATTTTCGCCTTGCCAGAATCACGAAGAGTTGGTGCGACGCGGTGGCCGGCTCGACATATTCGCGCAACGACCGCACGTGCGCTCTGCCTTCGAGAACCGGTGCTGGTGGTTGATTGATCCGTGGCAGCTGGATCGGGCTGATTGCGGAACCTACCATTTTATACTCCTGCCAGATCGGGTTCATGAATTGGGCCGGTTTGCTGTGCTTGCCGGTTGGCTCGGCTCCGCCAGGCCTGGAACATCAATGCGGACCACAATTCGCGCGAGCGGTTCTGGCCATCAATGTGATCGCGCCAGCAGGCGTCGATCTTCGCAGCGTCCAATACGTCACTGCTTTCTGCTCGCATGTCGGCGAGAAGATCGCTGGCCCAGTTGCGCAGCGGACCCCGCAGCCATGCTGCGATAGGGACATCGAAGCCCTGTTTCGGACGCTCGATCAGGTGCTGCGGGAGATAGCGGCGTAGCAATTGACGAAGGATCCATTTGCCGGCGCCATCACGAACTTTCATGTTGGATGGCAGCCGCCAGGAGAATTCGACAACGCGGTGGTCAAGCAGAGGACACCGGCCCTCAAGGCTGTTGGCCATAGTGGCACGGTCCAGCTTCACCAAGATATCGCCAGGCAAGTACCCCGCCATGTCATCGCACAGAAGACGGGAGAGCAGGTCGTCAAGCGGCGGACCGCCGTGGCCGTAGATTGGTTCGGTGGGCCGCTGACGTCCCAGGTTTTCAGCCTGTGGCCGCGCCAGCCGCTGAAACAATTCGTCTTCATTCGATGCCGCGAGCAGCCGGGCGAGACGTTCCATCCGGTCGCTCCGGATAAAATGCCTCGCGCTCGCAGAGAGTGGCAGTTTGCCGATGACATCGTCGCGTCCGGCGCGTGCGAAAAAACCTGCCCCTGCCGCCAAGGTTCGGCGCAGTTGCCGGGGCAGGCGCAGGTGTCGTTTCAACCGCTCCGCCATGAAGTGGCGGCCGTATCCTGCGAAGCATTCGTCACCGCCGTCGCCCGACAGCGCTACGGTGACGTGCTGACGAGCGAGCCTGGCAACGAGCAAGGTCGGTATCTGCGATTCATCGGCGAAGGGTTCATCCCAGACCTGCGGCAACTCGGGAATGACGTCGCGTGCGGCGCTGGGCGAGAGGTGAAGTTCGGAGTGGTCGGTGCCCAGATGACGGGCAACGGCCGCTGCGTATGGAGCTTCATCAAAGCCGCCCTCTGCGAACGAGATCGTGAAGCTGCGAACCGGCTTGCAGGATTGAGCCTGCATCAGGGCGATCACGGCTGAGCTGTCGATCCCGCCCGACAGGAAGCCGCCCAGAGGGACGTCGGCGATCATGCGTTCCCGCACGGCCAGCCGAAGCCGGTTGTCCAGTTCGTCAACCAGATCTTCGTCGGTGCCGGTAGCGGGGTTCCGTCGCCCATCGGCTGCAACGTCAGCCAGTGACCACCAGCGGTGAACGCGTTGCGAAAGACGGTCCGCGCTGCGGTCTTCGGCATAATTCGCCGCGGTGATGGAAAGGACGGAACCAGGCGGCAGTTTGAACACGCCTCGCCAGATACAGAGATGGTCCGGCACCCATCCCGTTGAAAGCATTGCCGCCGCGGCATCAAGATCAAGGTCGGGAGAGAAGCCCGGAAAGGTGTTGATCGCCTTCAGCTCAGAGGCGAAGACCAATGCGTCTCGGGTCGAAGCAACATAGAGGGGCTTTTTGCCCATCCTGTCACGGGCCAGATAAAGGCTTCTTGTCTTCAGATCCCACAATGCGAACACGAACATTCCGGCAAAGCGTTTGAGGGCGGTTTCAAGCCCCCAATGCTCGATTGCGCTGAGCATCACTTCGGTGTCGCTGGCGCCTTGAAAGATTTGGCCCGCACTCTCGAGTTCGCGACGCAAATCGCGAAAATTGTATATCTCACCGTTGAAGGTGATCACGTACCGGCCGCTGGCAGAATGCATCGGCTGGTGCCCGGCGGCTGACAGGTCGACAATTGCCAATCGCCTGTGGCCCAATGCGATTCCAGCCTCGCGGTCGGCCCAGAGCCCTTCGCCATCCGGGCCCCGGTGACGCAGCGATGCGGTCATCCGCCCGATCGCTTGGAGCGGCTTTATGTCTGTGGCATCGGAAGCCAATAGAATTCCGGCGATCCCACACATTTAGGGCACCCTGGGCTCGGCAAGTTGCGGCCGAAGTGCGGTCGGATTTCCGGCAACGAGGCAGAAAGCCAGCGAAAACCACACGATCGGATGGCGGATGATCAGGTGAGGCATGCTGAAGATTATCGTCGACGCACCGAGCACCAGCAGCGCGTCGAATCCCGCTCGCCAGGCAAGCGACATTGCGGCTCCCACGATCCAGACCAATGCCATCACCGCAAGCAATCCGCCCTGCAGGTAAAGGTCAAGAACGGTGTTATGGGCCTCGAAAGGTCGCTGTAGAAATTGACGGTCGGCGACGGGCGGGCGCTCGAGGTGAGGCCCAGGGCCTAATCCCAGGGACCCGGATTTCAACCCCGTTTCCACCGCATCCTGCCACAGATAGAGCCGGAGTTCGAACGTTTCGAGTGTCGCTTCCCCACCCTGGTCCTTTGTAAGGCTCTTGGCAAAATGGGCGACGCTGGCCTCTTCGGTGAGCGCGTACGGCGTCATCGCCAGCGCTAAAGGCAAGGAACCCGCCAACAGCACAATTGCTGCCAAGCGGGGCAGGCTGGCGCGACCGCTTGTTGCGATCCATGCACGAAGCCGCAATCCGAGAAAGACGAGGCAGCTCAGGATACTGGTGTAGAGATAGGTGTCGCTCTTCGTCAGCCGGCCGACATAAAAGGTCAGGATCAGGCTGGAGAATGCGAGCAAACGGCGCCATGGGTTACGGGTGGTCGTGGCAAGGTGCAAAGCCAGGGGGCCAAAAAGCGCGCAATAGAGCGCAAGTTGGTTCGGGTTCTCGGACCAGCCACGGAATCTGTCCCAGAACCAGGGGTCGACGCCGGGCTGGTGGGCTACCCCAAATGCCAATCCCAGCTGAATTACGAAGCTTCCATTGGCGATGGCGATCACCCACCAGGCACTGCGGCGAAGGTGACGATCGGCGTCGGGCTCCGCGGCCGCCAGGCATGTGAAGCCGGCCAGCAGCATGTAGGCCATCAGGTCATGTGCCAGCCCGGTCAAGTAAAGGACGGTGGTCAGGTAGCCGACGATCGTGCCGATTCCCAAAGCCAGCGACAAGATCAGCCAGAAGCTCGCCAGTTGGACAAAAGCGGGTGTGACCTGGAGACGACCCCCGGCGAATATTCGTCCAATCGCCAGAACGATCCAGATCGCGATGAACAATTCGCCATAGCCGAGCGGCAATCCCGGAACGGCCAGTTGCGTCGCGTAGGACATCGCAACTCCCAGGGCGAGCAAGGCGTCCCGGATCATTGACGTGCTCCGTCCCGGTGATCTGCGAGGGTGCCCTCAAGTGCGACAGCAGGGAGCGGTCGCGGAAGCCCCGCGCGGAGTGTGTTTTCGTACAGGTCGCAGTACTGATCGACCACCAACGGCAGGGCAAATCGCTCCCGCACAAGTTCAGCGGAACGGACGCCCATTGCCTTTGCCCCAGCGCGGTCGGACAGCAAGTCTATTGTTCGCGAGGCAAGGGCATCGGCGTCATGCGGTGCAACTAGGTAGCCATTCCACCCGTCTTCGACGACGTCTCTGCAGCCTGGCATCCTGGAAGCCACGATTGGCAGTCCCGAAAGCCCCGCTTCCAGCAACACACGCGGTACTCCTTCGCGATACTGGGTGGGAAAGGCGAATACATCGGCCATGCCGAGGAGATCAGCGACATCGCGTCGTGGACCCAAGGCCAGCACATGAGATGCGTGCCGGTCGATCTCGGACTTGTCGATTGCGAATGAGCCTTCGGATTCTCGCGGGCCGACAAGCACAAATCGTGCTGCTGGTCTTTCGGCCACGACGCGAGGAACCGCCTCGAGGAGGGTTCCCACACCCTTCTGACGGGTCAAGCGGCCGACAAAGATCACCACTTCAGCGGACTGGAGGCCGAGTTCCTTACGCATCTTCGTTGCCGAGGACCCGAGATGGCGCACCGTTGCGAACGCATCGACATCGATTCCGGAACTGCGTATCAGTCGCGAGCTTCCGCGACCGGTCAGCCGAAAGCGCTCGAAGAACAGTTGGTCATCACGATTTTGGAAAACGGTCGCCGCCGTCCACGAAGACGCGAGCCATTGCAGCGCGCAATAGACCGGACGCAGGGCCAAAGCGCGAGGCGCCAGAGATGAGAACGTCCAGCCCAGCCCGTTGATGGTGCGAATAACCGGAACTGTTCCCCGCATGGAAAGGGGCGTCAACAGATTTGGCTTGGTGTCGAAACTCTGGATGATGTCGGGCCGAAGCTCCCGCATCAATCGGCGCATCGTTCCGAGAGCACGCCATTCTCCGCCGCCAGATGCAAACCGGTCGAAGGAGAACCTGTGATGCGAAATGTCATGCCTTAAAAACGGTACGGGAGAACCGCTCGAGACCGCCGTAACGCGAAAGCCTTTCTCTCGCAGCGCGATGAGGAAGGGAACTCTCAAGGCGTGATCCTCGCCTCCCACGCAGACCAGATGTGGGTTCATCTGCCTCTCCCAGCGCACACGGCGGGCAATCGAGTAACTGACGCTCTCGATGCTGCCACGGCCCGGTTTCATCACCTATGAGCGCATCCCGCCCGAGTGCACGCTATGGGGAGGCCGGGTTCCTGTCCTCGTCCGTTTGAATGACACCATGATGTTTGGAAAGGGGTAGGACCAGTGAGGCGAGATTCCCTCGCAGTGGGGAGCGCTAATGTCCCTCCTGTCTTGCCGACGCAGTCTCACCGGGACGCCCCCACGGCATTGCCTGAAGTGGGTACGATGAGTGGCTGGAGTAAGGCGTGGCGGACCTGAACTCCGCGGCTCGCTGATGGGCGCGAAGTTCGGACGCTCGGCCCAAACGACTGTCGGCGAGGCACCAAGACCTCGCCGACCTTTAAGGCATTCGTCGCTGGAGCGTCAGGTGACCAGGAAAGACGATGCGGTAATCGACAGATGCGGAGAGAGGCTCGCGAAATGGATCTGGTTTGCGCCTCCGACGCCGTCGCTGTCGAAAGAAAGAGCTCCGGTCGAACTGTTGTAGATAATGTGATCGGAACTGTCATGCGCCGCTTTGCCGGCAAAGAAAGCGTCCGACGAGAGGCCCCCCTGATCGAGACCGGCAAAGATGGAATGGTCGAGGTGGATCTTGTCCTGGGCTTTGTTGAAATCAGTGATCCTGTCGACGTTTCCAGAACCAAGGGCGGTACTGAACACGAAGGCATCTCTGCCCCCGTGCCCGGTCAACGTATCGGCCCCGCCGCCACCGTCGATCTTGTTGTTACCGGCATTGCCGTGAATGGTCTGTCCGAATTCGTTGCCGGTCAGATTGATGGCGGCCTTGCCGGACGCCTTGGTGGTTGCGAGTTGCTCGATGTGCGAGCCAGCCGAAAGAGCGAAGCTCACCGAGGCAAGAACCTTGTCGAGGCCGCTTCCTCTCTGCTCCACCACCTTGTCGTGGGCATTGTCGACGTAATAGGTGTCATTGCCGCCATAGCCGGTCATCTTGTCGGCGCCACCGCCGCCATTGATCTTGTTGGCACCGCCATTTCCATAGATGGCTTGACCGAATTCGTTGCCGGTCAGGTTAATGGACGCCCTGCCACCGGAATTGGCGGTGGAGAGCTGCTCGACATGTGATCCCGCCGTAAGAGCGTAACTCACCGAGGCCGCGACCTTGTCGAAGCCCCCGTTTGGCGCTTCCATAACCTTGTCATGAGCATTGTTGACGAGATATTTGTCATTGCCCCTGGTTGCGTGGAAAACGTCTGCGCCGCGCGTGCCATGGAAGACATGATCGCTGCCCGACGGGGCCGGCGCGGTGGGAGCAGGGGTGCCGACGTGAGTAGGAGGTGTGGTCGGTGTGCCGACCGGATCACTGACCGGGGGCGTGACAGGATCACTAACCGGGGGCGAGACCGGGGCATGGGTGCCCTCGAGATTGTGCTGGAGGAAAAAGGCTTTCAGTTCCGAGGCGCTTTCAAGCGCGGTGTCGCCATTCTGCGTTCCCCATTTATAGGTATAGTCAAAGGCCGGCGACGGAACCAGTGCGGCCCAACGATCAATCATGGCCTGCTCCTGGGCAGCGGTGGGCATGACAAACTTGCCGCCAGCGCTGGTTTCCCAGTTGCCACCACCGAACGCCTGGTAAAGCGGGACGATCTTGTCAATCGGGATGCCTGCTTCACCGGCAGCCGCAACCATCTTGTCGATATGGGTGTAGTCGGGAGCCGAAGTGTTGTTGATGGGGTAATAGCCGATACCGTAGAAATCGATGCCCGTATTCGCCGGATTGTAAGCGGCGTGGGCCGGGTCGTTCGGGTTCATGTAGCTCGGGGAGCCATCCGTGCCCAAGTTCATCATCGTGATGAAGGTCTTGGCGCCGGGAACATGAGAATGAATCCAGTCGGATTCCGCCTTTAGGTTTGCAGCGGTTGCGTAGCTGCCCCACTTGCCTGTCGGATCAGGCTCGTCGCTAAGGTAAAACCCGAACACATTTGGATTACCTATGAAGGGAGTGACTTTATCAATGAAAGACGAAGTTACTCCGTCGTGCTCACCGAGATAAACCAAGCCTTTCATGCCATCCGGCAAGGCATTGACTTGCGAAACGTACTGAACATCAGCCAGATTGAATCCGGCGGTTGCGATCTCGGCGGCTGATCCACCGGACGCGTAGTGGAGTGTCATCCAAAAATCCTTTGGTTGATTCGGTTATGCCCCACGTCTGCTTAGTTGACGGCGCATATTAGGCCCAAATCAAATACGACACCCGCTGGATAGAATCTTTGATCGCCGACAGGATTGCTGCACAGCAGGAGATGTTCCGCTTCGGTCAACCGAAGTCTTTTAAAACAGTGCCGCAACAACAACATAAGCCCCTCTCATCCGGCTCATTGTTGAGCCGCGTGATTGGGAAATATCCGCCTTTCCCGACCGGGTTATCCCCAACTAGGGGAAAGCCAATTGGGGGTGTCTCGGCACATGAACCGAGGCTTGCGCTGACGCCCTCGCGGCTCACCCGCCAACTTGACGGTCGAAAGATCGTGCCGCTTGCGACGTGAAGCGGCCACCTATCGCTGCTTTAGGAGCACTTTCTGCCTTGATCCTATTTAAAAAATCGATGGCCCAACTCTCGTTTGAAATATGATCCGACCCAGCGCATGGAGAAAAAGTCATCTCTCCAAAATATATGTCACCATTAATGCTGTACAAATCGACCCTGACAAACTCAACATCCCTAGATATCGTTTCCGCGATCTCGATCATTTTTTCGAGATTTTCCGGCCTTTCTACGTTTTCTGGTAGGTCATAACCATACATGACATCAATCTGCTTAAAATCCGGAAGAGAAAAGACAGCCCTTTTATGATCAACAAATCTACCGACGTCGACCTGAAGATAAATTGCCTTGCCGCGAACGCAAAAGAATTTGTAGTCACTTAATTCACCACCAGTAGAAATGTTGTCTTCGACAATTAATTTCTTTTCCATTTTATAATATTGTGTCTCTCGTCCGATATTAAAGTACGACCTCTTAGAGAAATTTAAGAATTCCTCTAGAGTTTTCCTATTGAGCGGTTTGTCGAGGAATATAATTTTTCCAGAGGAATGGGTCGGCTTCATCACGAAATGACGTCCGAGGAAAGGCTGGATCCAAAGTAAAATGTCATCTGCCGTCGTATTTCTATCTATCTTGAATACAGAGATCGTCTTTGGGATTTTAAGGCCTGCGATTCCACTAGCTATGTACTTAGCATAATGCTTATCAACGCAAATCTTCTCCAGGTATCCCCATCTATTTCGTATCATTCTGTCAAATATAAAATCATTTATCGTAGCCGATTGACTGGAAACCCGTCTTGGGAACCTGTTGTTCCCGTTAAAGAATCCCGCTGCTGCTATGGGGTAGTTCAGAACGTAGAAATTCGGGGTTATCAAGCTGACCCTATATATCGTTTCCCAGACAGCTCTTCTTAATTTCCGATACTTCTTTTCCACGCAACACCCCACTACGCGGATAACGCACGGCTAACGCGGCGTCCGCTCTGATAACGACGATGGCGAAGGCGCGATCCGCCTCCTTGGGCAGGTTGGCAGCCGTCACAGATGGGGCCAGTCGAACCCGTCGGCCAGCGCCCCGAGGTGAACGAGCCCTCCAGTCGCCATCCCTGCGCATGCGTTAAACCACAATACGTCAGGCTCGATCACCGTCCTCCTCCGTTTGAATGACGATCCGGCGTGCCGGCCTGACGGTCGTCAATTTGCCGCCTCTGGAAGTCTGGGAGACTGATGGTCTGCTCGGGTGATTGGTGTATCGGGACGAGATCAAATACAGAATACAGAACGACAAAAGGTTTGATTGATCTAAGTTGTTGCTCCGCATCAGGTATTTTGTGTCAACGACCGTGGCGTCTTTGAAAGTGTGTGGAAGCAAGGACATAAGCCCCTTTTGCGTGTTCCATTCTGGACTGCGTTACTAGCGTGAATTGCCGTTTTTTGGGGGAGTTATCCCCAGCCTGTGCACGCTGCGGGTCGCGTTTCGTTGGTCCTGCGCCACGAATCCGCTGCATTTTCCTCAAAGTCGACGTATGTAAGCAGAGCGTAATAAGGGGGGCGACGGATAGCGGCTGCTATGCGCACCAAGAAAGGTTTGAGCCATCACAATTTACGGAAGTAATGGCGCGGCAGTGTCGCGCGAACGACCGCTGGTCATGAAAACATCGGGGGCCGGTTCTCCCGAGCTGCGTTCCGCCATTCTCGCCTGCATGCCTGGGCTGCTTGGCGTGGCGCTGTTCTCGGCAGTGATAAACATTCTCGCCCTGACCGGTTCGGTCTATATGTTGCAGATCTACGATCGCGTTCTGCCGTCGCAGAGCGTTCCAACCCTGGTGGGGTTCACGATCGGCATGCTGGGCTTGTATGCGGTCTACGGGCTCCTGGATTTCGTGCGGCTTCGCGTGCTGGTCCGCATCGGCAGTCTTCTCTATAGAAATTTGCAGGAAAAGGTGTTCTCCATCTCCCTGTCCTTGCCGCTCAAGGCAGGACGTGATGCGGGCCGCTTGCAGCCTTTGCACGATCTTGACCGACTGCGCGGCTTTCTTTCCGGAACGGGACCGACGGTCATCTTCGACGCTCCGTGGATCCCTTTTTATCTGGTGATCATTTATTTGCTCCATCCTTTGCTCGGCTTGTTGGCAACCGTCGGCGCGATCGCCGTGGTCCTCCTGACGGCGGTTGCGGAAGTCTTTAGCCGTGGTCCGGCCGCGCGCGCCTCCGAAGGCTTGTCGTCGCAACGGGCGCTTGCCGACTCCGCCCGGCGCAACGCCGAGGTTGTTCATGCAATGGGGCTTTCTGGTCGACTGGCTCGACGCTGGAGCGACGTCAGCCGCGCATATCTTGGTCAGCAGGAGCGCCTCTCGGATGTCGTCGGTGGCGCCAGTTCCTTCTCGAAGGCGCTTCGCATGGGTCTGCAATCCGGCGTTCTGGGGCTCGGTGCTTACCTGGTCATCGGCGGTGAAGCTTCTCCTGGGGTGATTATCGCATCTTCCATATTGCTCGGCCGGGCCTTGGCCCCAGTTGACGCGGCGATTGCAAACTGGAGAGGTTTTCTATCGACCCGGCGCAGCTATAGCGAGCTGGCAGCTGTCATGGCTGCATTTGGCAGTCAGGACGATCCGATGGAATTGCCTCGTCCACAGGCACGATTTGCCGTCGAGCAACTGACAGTCGCGCCGCCCGGCCTGACAAGACCGACCGTTGTAAATGTAAGTTTCCACCTGTCGAGGGGGGCTGGAATGGCCGTCGTCGGCCCGAGCGGCTCCGGCAAGACGACGCTGGCCCGTTCGTTGGTCGGGGTGTGGAAGCCGCTCCATGGCTCGGTGAGATTGGACGGCGCCTCTCTCGATCAATGGAACTCGGAACATCTCGGCGCCCATATCGGCTACATGCCGCAGGATGTGGAGTTGTTTGACGGCACGGTAGCAGACAACATTTCGAGGTTCCGAGGCAAGACGGATCCAAAAGGCGTCCTTGCGGCGGCAAGAGCCGCCGGCGTCGAGAAAATGATCATGCAACTCCCTCAGGGATTTCAGACCCGCATCGGGGAGGGGGGAGCGGCCCTGTCGGCAGGGCAGAGGCAACTCGTGGGTCTCGCCCGAGCACTTTATGGCGAGCCGTTCCTTGTCGTGCTCGACGAACCGAACTCGAACCTCGACGTGGATGGAGACGCTGCCCTGGCCGGCGCCATACGGGCAGTGCGTCAGCGCGGGGGCATCGTCATTGTCGTTGCGCATCGTCCCTCGGCACTCGCCAACATCGATCAGGTGCTGGTTATGTCGAACGGGACGGTTCATGCCTTTGGCTCGCGCGAGGAGGTCTTGGCGAACGTGCTCCGACCTTCACCGCCTGTTTCACCTCGGCCATCTTCTTTGGCGCCGATACCGGGGGTTGCCGGGCATGCATGAGGCTCTGCTCGAAACATTCGTCACCTTCTCGTCCTATGCCCGGACCCTTCGTGGCAGCAAAGGACCTGCCGTGAGCTCGCCAGATCTGCCGGACGGTATACGGGCCAACCTGATATTCGGCTTGGTGATTACAGGTCTGCTGGTCCTTGGCGGCGGCCTGTGGCTGGGATTGACCAAGATCGCCGGCGCCGTGGTTGCACCGGCCACCGTGGTGGTAGAAAGCAACGTCAAGAAGGTCCAGCATCAAACCGGAGGAACAGTGGGCGGGATCTTCGCGCAGGACGGAGATCATGTGCGAGCCGGCGACGTGCTGGTCAGGCTGGATGACACGCTGACACGCGCGAACCTGCAAATCATCAGCGAGGATCTCGATCGCGCGACCGTTCGCCTCGCCCGGCTGGAGGCCGAGCGCACGGGCTTGGCGGAAATGCAGCTGCCGGTCGGCCTGAAAGCGCGAATGAACCAACCGGAGCTGGCTGCGCTCGTCAACGGCGAACGCGCTCTCTTTGAAACGCGCTCTTCGGCTTTGGCTGGACAGAAGGCACAGCTGAGAAGCCAATCCCAGCAACTTGAACGTCAGATCGACGGTCTTAAAGCGCAACAGAGCGCGGTGGATGAATCGGTTGCCCTGCTGAGCAAGGATTTCGCCGACGTTGATTCCCTCTACGCCAAAAAACTCGTCTCCAAGGAGAGGGTAAGCAACATCAAGTTGGATGCCACCCGGGCCAGGGGAGAATCGGGGCGCCTCGCTGCAGCAGTAGCTGAAGCCCAGGCGCGCATCAGCGAAACGGGGTTGCAGATGCTGCAGCTGGATGACCAAAGGCGCACCGACGTGACGACCGAACTCCGCGAGACGGAAGCCAAGCAGACCGAACTCAACGAACGGAGGATTGTGGCGCAGGATGAACTGACCAAGACAACGATCCGCGCGCCACAGTCCGGAACGATACAGGAATCGGCTGTCCATACCGTCGGCGGCGTTATCGCGCCTGGCGAGATGCTTATGACCATCGTACCTGATACCGACGATCTTGTGGTGGACGCGCTGATCCCTCCGTCGCGGGTCGACGACGTCCGGCCTGGGCAGCCGGTGTCGATCCGTTTTCCGGCGTTCGACGTGGGAACCACTCCGGTCTGCCAAGGGTCAGTGAAACACATCTCGGCAGATCTGATTAAAGACCCGCAACGTCAGCTTTCCTATTTTTCGGCGCGTATCAAGGTTGAAAGCAAATCAAGCTGCCTGACCGAAGCGAAGGTGCTGAGGCCAGGTATGCCCGCCGAGGTTCATATCCGCACCGACGAACGCAATGTCTGGTCTTATCTGTTGAAACCCTTTGCGGATCAGATGTCCAAAGCGTTTACGCAGTGATGGCGAGGTGGAGGAGGGCGTGACCAATAGGATATTGGGATTTCTGGCGGCCCGACGGCTTTTGGGGGCGGGCGGCCGTCGAGCCTAACCGGCGACGCGGGGATGAAGCGCCTCCGGCTGGAGGAAACATGCGCGTTGTGTGACGCTACCGCATCATTCGAATAGCGAGGCTGGTTTACCGTCCCCAGACAACGGCATTCTCATGCCGTTTAATGATGTGCTTCAGGTTTTCGAAGGCGGTCGTGACGTGGCCCGCGAAGCGCTCTGCCGCCGGTGAGCGTGGTCCGCTGACCCGGCGAAGGATACCGAGTGAGCGGCTGGGCTGCGGGATTTCATAGGGCAGCACCGTAACCCGGCTCTCCTTGCGCTGCGCGAAGACTACGGAGAATGGCAGCACGGCCAACGCATCGGTTTCGGCAAGGAAGTTGATCACGCTCATCAGCGAGCCTCCCGAATAGCGGATGTTCAGGTCCGACATGCCGATGCTCATCAGGATCATCTGCAGGTCCGACATCAGCGGAGAGCCGGGCAGGGGAGCCACCCAGGGAAAGCTGGTCAGGTCATGCGCCCTGAGGCGGCGATTTCGCAGCAGGGGATGATCGGGCCGGCAAGCCACGACATTGCGTCCGGGCAGGATTTCGGTGAATTCGAAGCCGGGACCAAGGTCGAGAACGCCGATCGGCACGATGCCGAGGTCGATCTGGTTGCTGTCCAGCGCCGCGACCATCTCGGGCAGGTTCATATAGCTCTGCTGAACGGTGACCTCGGGTTCGAGCTTCTGGAATTCTCCGATCATCCGGCTGATCATCGCGTCCATGAAGAAAGGCACGCCGCCGACACGCACGACGCCCTTCGTTCCTTTCATGAAACCCTGCACCGCATCCGACGCCTTGCGGGACGCGGTGATGATCGTGCGGCCCTGCGCCGCCAGCTGGAAGCCGAGCGGCGTCGCCTGCAGCGGCCGGCGGCCCTTGAGGAACAGCGGCTCACCCACCCGCGCCTCCAGCATGGCCAGGGATCGGCTGACCGCCGGCTGGGTCAAGCCCAGCATGGCGGCTCCTTCCGACACGCCGCCGGCATCCAGCACCGCGGCGAGCTGCATGAGGTGGCGCTCGTTCAGCTTCATAGCAAAACGCTATACAAGGGACGTCACATCTCATCAAGCATCGCGTCGGGCCGTGCTATCCCGCTTGGCAAGGGGAAGGGAGGCCCCGGCGGAATGCACGGCCAGCACGACCCGAAGCGGGATGAGTCCCCCAAGGCGATATCGACGCAGGCCGAGGAATTCTCGCGGCGCCTGACGGCAATGGGCCAGTCCCGCCTGGCGGCGGCGGCGCAGGCAGCCGTGGATGGTTTGCACGCGCTGATCGTGGAGTTGCGGCCCTCCGGCGAGGAATTCCGCCAGGCGATCGATTTTCTGACCGAGGTTGGCCACTACGCCGATGCGCGGCGCCAGGAATGGGTGCTGTTCGCCGACGTCCTGGGCGTGTCTTCGCTGATCGAGGATCAGAACAGCCCGCGCCCCGCCGGAGCGACACCAAACACCCTGGCCGGGCCCTTCTACCGGGCCGACGTGCCGGAGATGCCACCCGGCGCGAACATCTCGCGCGATCACAAGGGCGAGCCGCTGGAGGTCGCGGGCCGCATCGTCGCGCTCGACGGCGCGGGGGTCGGCGATGCGACGGTCGAGATCTGGCAGGCCAATGCCGAGGGTCTCTACGAGAACCAGGAACCCGACCGCCAGCCGGAATTCAATCTGCGCGGACGCTTCCGTACCGATCCGCAGGGACGGTTCCGCTTCACGACGGTGAAGCCGAAGGGCTACACGCTGCCGTCGGACGGACCGGTCGGTCAATTGATGTCAGCGCTGGGCCTTGGCCTCGAGCGGCCGGCCCATATCCATTTTCGCGTCTCGGCGGAGGGCTTCGAGACGCTGACGACCCACATCTTCGACCGGTCGGACCCTGCGATCGGCCGGGATGCCATCTTCGGGGTCAAACCCGAACTCATGGCCGAGTTCCGCGCGCTGCCGCCCAATGGAGGAAAACGCAAGCACGCGCTGGACCTCAACCTCGTGCTCTGCCCGCAGCGGCGGAGCGATACCGAAACCTCTGGGAGGAGATGACCGATGGCACGTATCAGCGGCTACCACCATTTGACGCTCTCGACCGACAGCGCTCAGGAAGATTTTGATTTCTATACCAAGGCGCTCGGCCTGCATTCGGTGAAGCGCACCGTCTTGTTCGACGGCGTCATCCCGGTCTACCACCTCTATTACGGCTCGCCCAATGGCGATGCGTCGACGATCATCACCACCTTCCCGTTCCGCAAGCCGGGCGTCTATGGCCGCCGCGGGTCCAACCAATCGCGCACCATCATGCAGTCGATCCCCAAGGGCGCCGCGGATTTCTGGGTCGACCGGTTGAATGCGCGCGGCATCGAGGCCATCAAGATCACCCGTTTTGGCGCCGACCGTGCGGCTTTCGCACATCCCTGCGGCATCCCGCATGAGCTGGTGGAAAGCGACAGGGATCCCCGCGCGCCCATCACCAACGAGGCGCAGGGCATCGGCAAGGCCCACGGCATCAAGGGAATCTACGGCGCCGTGGTGGCGGTGATGGACCGCACCGCCATGGACGACTTCCTGACCATCGCATTGCCGATGGAGAAAGAGGCCGACGACCACGAGGGGCTCGTGTTCCGCGTGCCGGATGCGGCCGGCGTCGCACAGCGCGTGGAGGTCATTGTCGACCGCGACAGCCCGCAGGGCACCTGGACTCTGGCGGGAGGCACGATCCACCACCTCGCCCTCAACACCGGCGACGAAGAGAACCAGTTGAAGCTGCGCGCTCATATCGAGGGCCTCGGCTTCACGGACATATCGGAGCAGAAGGACCGCAACTACTTCAAGTCCTGTTATGTCCGCTCGCCCGGCGGCGCGCTGTTCGAAATTGCCTGGACCACGCCGGAAGGCTGGGCCAAGGACGAGCCTCCGGGCCAGATCGGCAAGACGCTGGTCTTCCCGCCTTGGTTCAAGGACCGCGAGAGCGAATTGCAGGCCGGCCTGGAACAGGCGGATTTCGCGTGAGTTCAGGCAGCGGTCCGCTCCGGCTTGGGCCAAGAGGCCCGGAGGCCAAGGCGATTTGCGTCTTCGTCCACGGCCGCGGCCAATCGCCCGAAGAGATGCAGTCCCATGTGCTGTCGCGGCTTTCCGCGTCGGCCGTGGCCTTCATCCTGCCGCGCGCGCCGCACGGCATGTGGTGGGAGGCGCGTGCCGTCGACCCGTTGACGTCGGTCGCCCGCGCGCAGCTCTCTGATGCGCTCGACCACCTTGCGGCCGCAATGGTTGCGGCGCGTGCCGAACTGCCCGGACTGCCGCTGCTTCTCGCGGGCTTCTCGCAAGGGGCGTGTCTCTCGATCGAATATCTCTGTGCGGGTCTGCCGCCGCCGGACGCTTTGGCGGCCTTCACGGGCTGCCGTGTCGGCGTTCCGGCGGACGAAAGATCCGAGGCGGCGCCGGCCGGAATGCCGATCTATCTTTCCGGTGGTGATGCCGATCCCTGGATACCGGTCTCGGCGTTTGCCGATGCCGCGCAATCGCTGGGCCGGATTGGCGCGAGCCTGCGGGCCGATCTGTTCCCGGGCCGCGGCCATGAGGTCTCGGACGCCGAGATTGCCATGCTGGGCACTATCCTCGACGACCTCGCGGCCGGGCGTGGCCCGCGCATGGAGGCGGCGCGATGATGGACAGCTTCACCTTTCCGGGCCTGACGACACGGGTGGTCTTCGGTTCCGGCACCATGGCTCGCGTCGAGGAGGAAGTCCGGCGGCTCGGCCATGAAAAGGTGATGGTGCTTTCGACGCCGCATCAGAAGGGCGATGCGGAAAGGCTGGCCGCAAGCCTTGGTGGCCTCGCCGCTGGGATCTTTGCCGGCGCGGTCATGCATACCCCTGTCGAGGTCACGGAAAAGGCCATCGACACCTTCCGCGGCAGTGGCGCTTCGGCGGTCGTCAGCCTCGGCGGCGGCTCGACCACTGGGCTCGGCAAGGCCATTGCCGTGCGCACGGGCGCCGACCAGGTGGTCATTCCCACCACCTATGCCGGCTCGGAAATGACCGACATACTCGGCGAGACGGCAGCCGGCGAGAAGACCACCCGCCGCTCGCCGGACATTCGCCCAGAGACGGTGATCTACGACGTCGATCTGACACTGAGCCTGCCGGTAAACCTCACCGTAACCTCGGCGATGAACGCGATCGCTCATGCGATGGAAGCCTTGTATGCCCCCGATCGCCATCCGGTCATCGTGCTGATGTGCAGGGATGCCATGGTTGCCTTCCGGGAAGGCATTCCAAGGTTGATCGGCAATCCGCAGGATCGCGCGGCGCGGACGCAGGCGCTCTATGCGGCGTGGTGCTGCTCGACTGCGTTAGGCTATGTCTCGATGGCGCTGCATCACAAGCTGGCGCACGTCTTCGGCGGCTCGTTCGACACGCCGCACGCCGAAACCCACGCCATCCTGCTGCCCTACACGACCGCCTTCAACGAAGCGGCGGTGCCCGATCTGCTGCGCCCGATCGCTGAGGCATTCGGTGGTGGTTCGGCGGGCGGTGGGCTCTGGGATTTCGCACAGTCGGTCGGCTCTCCGCTGAGCCTGAAGGCGATCGGCATCGAGGAGGCCGATCTCGACCGCGCGGCGGCAATCGCGGTGAAGAATGCCTATGCGAATCCAAGGCCGATTGATCCGGGATCGATAAGGGAACTCCTTCAGGCGGCGTGGGAGGGACGCCGTCCGGGGGACTGAGAACAAAACGAAAGGGAGGAACCAAACATGATCACAAGACGCAGCCTACTGAAAGCCTCGGCGGCGACAGGCCTGGCGCTCGCCGGTTCGCGTCTGGCGACGCCGGCCATCGCGCAAGGCGCCAAGATCCGCCTGGGCTATGTTTCGCCGCAGACGGGGCCGCTCGCCGGCTTCGCGGAAAGCGATGACTACAACATCAAGGCCTTCCTCGCTTCCGACGCGGGCAAGAACTTCGAGGTCATCGTCAAGGACAGCCAGTCGAACCCCAATCGCGCGGCCGAGGTGGCCAAGAGCCTGATCGTCGATGACGAGATCAACCTGATGCTCGTCGGCTCGACGCCCGAGAACGCCAATCCGGTGGCCACCACCTGCGAGGCGGAGGGCGTGCCGGTGATCTCGACGATGGCGCCGTGGCAGCCCTGGTTCATCGGCCAGCAGGGCAATCCGGCCGATCCGTCCTCGTGGAAGCCTTTCAACTTCGCCTATCACTATTTCTGGGGTCTCGAGGACATCATCGCCGTCTACACCGGCATGTGGAAGCAGCTTTCCACCAACGGCAAGGTGGGAGGGCTGTTCCCCAACGATGCCGACGGCAATGCCTGGGGTGATCCGAAGAACGGCTTGAAGCCGGGCCTCGATGCCGCCGGTTTCAGCCTTGCCGATCCCGGCCGCTATCAGAACCTGTCGGACGATTTCACCGCGCAGGTCAACGCCTTCAAGGCGGCCAATGCCGAGATCGTTACCGGTGTGGTCATTCCGCCGGACTTCACCACCTTCTGGAACCAGGCCCGCCAGCAGGGCTTCAAGCCCAAGGCGATAACGGTGGCCAAAGCGATCCTCTTTCCGCAATCGGTCGAGACGCTGGGCGATGCTGGCCACAACCTCTCATCCGAGGTCTGGTGGTCGGCCTCGCATCCGTTCAAATCGTCCGTGACGGGCGAGAGCTCGGCGGAAATCGCGGCGGATTTCACTGCCAAGACCGGGCGCCCCTGGACGCAGCCGATCGGTTTTGTCCATTCGCTGTTCGAGGTGGCGGCCAATGTCATGGGGCGCGTTTCGGATCCGACCAATGCCGAGGCGATCGCGGCGGCCATAGCCGCCACCGACATGACGACGGTGGTGGGGAAAGTGGCATGGAGCGGTGCGGGACTGCCGCCTTTCGCCGCGAAGAACGTCTGCAAGACGCCGCTCGTTGGCGGCCAGTGGCGGAAGAAGGCCGGTGGCGGGTTCGATCTGGTGATCGTCGAGAACGCCGGCGCTACCGAGATTCCCACCGCTGGCAAGATGGAAGCCCTGGCCTGACGCTGCCGGGGGCGGCTGATACCGCCGCCCTCGTTCGGCGCGACCCAAGGATGACTGTGATGATACTCAGGCTGGAAAACGTTTCGAAGTCCTTCGGCGCCCTGAAGGTTGCGGATTCCGTGACCGTCAGCGTGCCGCGCGGCGAAGCGCTGGGCATTATCGGCCCGAACGGCGCGGGAAAATCGACGCTCTTCAACCTGATCACCGGCAATCTGTTTGCAAATGAGGGTCGCATCGAATTCCTCGGCCGCGACGTGACCCGCGCTCCGGCCATGGAGCGGGTGCGCATGGGCGTCGGCCGCAGCTTCCAGATTCCGCAGCCTTTCGAGGGGCTGACCGTGTTCGAAAATCTCTTGACCGCCGCCGCCTTCGGCCGCGGCGGACGCGAGGCCGAGATGGTCGAGGATTGCGCTGGTATCCTCGAGGCGACGGAGCTTCTCAGGAAAGCCAATTTCGTGGCCGGCTCGTTGAGCCTTCTCGACCGCAAGCGCCTGGAACTCGCCCGCGCCTTGGCGACAGGCCCCGAACTTCTGCTTCTGGACGAGATCGCGGGCGGTCTGACGGAGGGCGAATGCAAGGCCCTGGTCGCGACGATCAGAGCCATCCACGCGAGGGGGACCACCATCATCTGGATCGAGCATGTGCTGCATGCCCTGAATTCGGTGGTCGAGCGGCTCCTCGTGCTGGATTTCGGGCGCGTGATCGGGATCGGCGCGCCTGATGAGATCATGGCCTCGAAGGCGGTTCGCGAAATCTATCTGGGGCTTGAGGTCTGATGCTGGAAACGCGCGGCCTCACCGCGAATTACGGCCAGTTCCGGGCACTGTTCGGTGTGGATATCACCGTGGCCGCGGGCGAATGCGTGGCGATCATCGGCGCCAACGGCGCCGGCAAATCCACGCTGATGCGCTCGATCACCGGTGTGATCGGCAACGCGCCCGGCATGGTGCTGCACAGGGGCGAGCCGATCGGCGCGCTGTCTTCGGCCGAGATCATGAAGCGCGGCATCGCCATGGTGCCGGAGGGGCGTCGGCTGTTCCCTTCGCTGACCGTCGAGGAAAACCTGCTGGTCGGCGGGCAGGCGCGTAAGGTGCAGGGGCCGTGGAGCCTCGACGCGGTCTATGACCTTTTCCCGATCCTGGGCGAGCGGCGCAAGAGCCCCGGTACCGCGCTCTCGGGTGGCCAGCAGCAGATGGTGGCGATCGGCCGGGCGCTGATGTCGAACCCCGAATTGCTGCTTTGCGACGAGATCAGCCTCGGCCTCGCGCCCGTCGTCATCCGCGATATCTACGCAGCACTTCCCAGGATCCGCCAAGGCGGCGCCGCGATCGTGCTGGTGGAGCAGGATATCGGCAAGGCGCTGGCAGTGGCCGACCGCGTCTACTGCATGATGGAGGGTCGCGTCACGCTGGCCGCCAGGGCGGCCGAGGTCACGCGCGAAGATATCCACTCTGCCTATTTCGGAGTGGCGGCATGACGCGGGAACCAAGGCTCGGTCGTCTGCTCGCGCAGCAC
The DNA here is from genome assembly GCF_020164655.1 of Mesorhizobium sp. AD1-1. Classification (NCBI taxonomy): domain Bacteria; kingdom Pseudomonadati; phylum Pseudomonadota; class Alphaproteobacteria; order Hyphomicrobiales; family Phyllobacteriaceae; genus Mesorhizobium; species Mesorhizobium sp. AD1-1. The sequence goes on along the minus strand of NZ_JAIUGP010000004.1, from coordinate 314,734 downwards.
CCTTGTGGCCTGATCGAGGTGGCGCGGCGATGATCTGGCTGGACACCCTCGTGCAAGGGATTCTGCTGGGCGGGCTCTATGCCCTGTTTGCAGCAGGGTTGAGCCTCGTCTTCGGCATCATGCGGCTGGTGAACCTCGCCCATGGCGACCTCATCATTCTTGCCGCCTATCTGGTGTTGATGGGCGTCACGCTGCTCGGCTTGTCGCCCTGGATCGCTGCCCTGATTGCCATGCCCGTGATGTTCGGGCTCGGCTGGCTGCTGCAGGCCACCATCCTGAACCGCGTGCTGGGCAAGGACATCCTGCCGCCGCTTCTGGTCACGTTCGGCCTGTCGGTCGCCTTGCAGAACGGCCTGCTCGAGGCCTTCTCCGCCGACAGCCGCCGCATTCCGGTGGGCGCGTTGGAAGGGGCATCGCTCGATCTAGGGCTGGTCACGGTTGGGATCATGCCGTTGATAACCTTTGCCTCGGCGATCGTGACGATCATTGCGCTCAACGCGCTCTTTTACCACACCGCCCTCGGCCGTGCCTTCCGCGCCACCTCGGACGACGCCGTGACGGCGGGGCTGATGGGGATAGAGCCGAAGCGGATTTTCGCGATCGCCACCGGGATCGCCATGGTCGTGGTGACGCTGGCGGCGCTCTATCTCGGCATGCGCGCGAACTTCGATCCTTCGATCGGACCGGCGCGGCTGATCTATGCCTTCGAGGCGGTGATCATCGGCGGCCTCGGCAGCCTGTGGGGGACGCTTGCCGGCGGGATCATCATCGGGGTGGCGCAAACGTTCGGCGCCGCGCTCAATCCGGAATGGCAGATACTGGCCGGCCACATCGCCTTCCTGGCCGTGATGCTGCTCAGGCCGCGCGGACTTTTTCCGCGCGCAATGGATTGAGGGGGGCGGCATGTATCGACTGACAACCCGCACCCGCGCCGGAACCGTGACCGCGATCATCGTGCCGCTCTTCCTCGTCGCCGCGCTCGCGCTGCCTGCCGTGGCCTCGCGTGGTGTCATACAGGATCTGTTCTTCATCCTCACCATGCTGACGCTGGCGCAGATCTGGAACCTGCTGGCGGGCTATGGCGGCCTGGTCTCGGTGGGCCAGCAGGCTTTCGTCGGCATCGGCGCCTACGCGATGTTCGCCAGCGTGATCCTGCTCGGCTGGAATCCGGTCCTGGCGATCCCGCTGGGCGCCCTTGCGGCGCTGGTGCTGGCGGTTCCGACGGCCTTTTTCGCGTTCCGCTTGCAGGGCGCGTATTTCGCCATCGGCACCTGGGTGATCGCCGAAGTGACGCGCCTGCTGGTTGCGCAGTGGAAGGCACTTGGCGGCGGCACCGGCACGTCGCTGCCGCGCGAGGCGACGAGCAGCATCCTGGGCACCGATGCGGTCCGGGCGCTGTTCGGCGTCCGCGAGGCCGCGGCACGCGATGTCATGGCCTACTGGCTGGCTTTGGCGCTGGTCGTGGCCGTGACGGGCGGCATCTACTGGCTGCTGCGCAGCCGCCTCGGGCTGGCGCTGGCGGCCGTGCGCGACAATGTCGACACGGCGCAATCGGTGGGCGTCGATACCGCCCGGCTCAGATGGGCGGTCTTTCTGATCGCCGCGGCTGCCACCGGGCTGACCGGCGCGCTGATTTTCCTGCAGACGGCCCGCATCTCGCCGAGCGCGGCCTTTGCCGTCACCGACTGGACCGCCAACGTCATCTTCATCGTCGTCATTGGCGGCATCGGCACCATCGAGGGGCCGATCCTCGGTGTGCTGGTCTTCTTTGCGCTGCGTTCGGCGCTGGCCGACTACGGCAGTTGGTACTTGATGACGCTCGGCCTCATCGCCGTTGTCGTGATGCTTTTTGCGCCAAAGGGGCTGTGGGGCCTGATCGCGTCCCGCAAGGGCCTGCACCTGTTTCCGGTCCGCCGCAGGCTGACCGGTCCGAAGATCGAGGGAGGAATTTGATGGCGGATATCGAAACCGACGTGCTGATCGTCGGCACTGGCCCGGCCGGCTCGGCCACCGCCGCGCTGCTGTCGAGCTACGGCGTGGCCAACATGATCGTCAATCGCTATCGCTGGTTGTCGAACACGCCGCGTGCCCACATCACCAACCAGCGCACCATGGAAGTGCTGCGCGACCTCGGTCCGGATGTCGAGGCAGAGGCCATGATGCACGCCTCGCCGCAGGAACTGATGGGCGAGAACGTGTTCTGCGAAAGCCTGGCCGGCGAGGAGATCGGCCGCATGAAGAGCTGGGGTACAGCGCCGCTCTCCAAGGCCGAACATCTGCTGTCGTCTCCCTGTTTCATGAACGATCTGCCCCAGACCTTCATGGAGCCGATCCTGTTCAAGTCGGCCTGCGCCCGCGGGACGCAGGCACGCATGAGCACGGAATATGTCGGCCATGTCCAGGATGAGGACGGCGTGACCACGACCTGCCGCGATCGGCTGTCGGGTAAGGATTTCACCGTGCGGTCGAAGTTCCTCGTCGGCGCCGACGGCGGCAACTCGCTGGTGGCCGAGCATCTGGGCCTGCCGCTCGACGGGAAGATGGGCGTCGGCGGCTCGATGAACATCCTGTTCAGGGCCGATCTGTCGAAATACGTCGCGCACCGGCCGAGCGTCCTCTACTGGGTCATGCAGCCCGGCGCCGACGTCGGCGGCATCGGCATGGGTCTGGTTCGCATGGTGCGGCCGTGGGACGAGTGGCTGATCGTCTGGGGCTACGACATCAACCAGCCGCCGCCGGAGGTAACGCCGGAACTGGCCACCGAGGTCGCGCGTCAATTGGTCGGAGATCCCGCGCTCGAGATCAAGCTCCTGGGCGCCAACACCTGGACGGTGAACAACTGCTTCGCCACGCACATGCAGAAGGGGCGGGTGTTCATCATGGGCGACGCCGCGCACCGGCATCCGCCCTCGAACGGGCTCGGCTCGAACACATCGATCCAGGATGGGTTCAATCTCGCCTGGAAGCTTGCCAAGGTCGTCAAGGGGCAGGCGGGCATCGGGCTTCTGGATAGCTACTCTGCCGAGCGCGCACCGATCGCGCGCCAGATCGTGACGCGGGCGAACCAGTCCATTGCCGAATTCGGACCGATCTTCGAGGCGCTCGGCATGGATGGCGGCGTCGATCACGACAAGATCCAGAGAAACATGGAGGCCCGCGCCGACGCGACGCCCGCGGCCGAAGCGCAGCGCGAGGCGCTCCGCAAGGCTATCGCCTTCAAGAAGTACGAGTTCGACGCCCATGGCGTCGAGATGAACCAGCGCTATGCGTCCGGCGCGGTGGTGACCGACGGCCAGCGCGAGCCGGCATTCGAGAAGGATCGCGAGCTGCACTATGCGCCAACGACGTGGCCGGGCGCGCGCTTGCCGCATGTCTGGGTGTTCGAGCGCTCGGGCAGGAAGGTCTCGACGCTCGATCTTTGCGGGCATGGCGAGTTCACGCTTTTGACCGGTATTGGCGGCGAGGCGTGGGTCGCCGCGGCGGAGACGGTGGGCGCGGAGCTCGGTCTGCCGATCCGCAGCCATGTGATCGGCCCGCGCCGCACGATCGAGGATCATGCCGGCGACTGGGCCGGCGCGCGGGAGATCCGCGACACCGGCTGCCTGGTCGTCCGTCCCGACCACCACGTCGCCTGGCGTTCCGAAACGCTCGCGGCCGATCCGGCGGCCGAACTGCGCCGGGTCTTCAAATCCGTTCTGGCGCGCTGAGGAGGATCGCATGATCGACGAACACGAATCCGGTTATTTCACCGAGGCGAACTCGGCCGAGGTCGTCGTGGCGCGCAACAGGAACGCCAAAGACGAGCGGCTCAAAGAGGTGATGGAGGTCATCACCCGCAAGCTGCATGAGGCGGTGAAGGAGATCGAGCCGACGCAGGAGGAATGGTTCGGCGCGATCATGTTCCTGACGCAGACGGGCCAGATCTGCAACGAATGGCGGCAGGAGTACATCCTGCTGTCGGATGTTCTCGGCGTCTCGATGCTGGTCGATGCGATCAACAACCGCAAGCCGTCGGGTGCCTCGGAATCCACGGTGCTGGGGCCTTTCCACGTCGCCGACGCGCCCGAATTGCCAATGGGATCGAACATCTGCCTCGACCAGAAGGGCGAGCCGATGTTCGTGCATGGCCGCATCCTCAATACCGAGGGTAACCCGATCGCAGGCGCCAAGATCGACGTCTGGCAGGCCAATGACGAGGGTTTCTACGACGTGCAGCAGAAGGGCATCCAGCCCGACTTCAATCTGCGCGGGGTGTTCCGCACCGGTGCGGACGGACGTTACTGGTTCCGCGGCGTGAAGCCCAAATACTACCCGATCCCGGATGACGGTCCGGTCGGCAAGCTGCTGGGCGCGCTAGGCCGCCACCCCAATCGTCCGGCGCATCTCCACTACATTGTCGAGGCCGAGGGCTTCGACGCGCTGACCACGCACATCTTCGATCCGGACGATCCGTACATCGATTCAGATGCCGTCTTCGGCGTGAAGAAAAGCCTGCTCGCCGAATTCCGCAAGGTCGAGGACGCCGAAGCCGCGGCCAGGGTCGAGGTCGCGGCGCCGTTCTACGACGTAGAGTTCGATTTCGTGCTGTCGCGCAAGGGAGGAAACTGATGGCCGCACTTGAGAAGATGTTCGATGTCAGAGGCAAGTCGGTGATCGTCACCGGCGGCGCCAGCGGCATCGGGCAGGCCTATTCCGAGATCATGGCCGAGCACGGGGCGAAGGTCTGCATCTTCGACCTGAACCCTGCCGGGCTGGAGAAGACCGTGGCGGCGATCAGGGCGGCGGGTGGCGATGTCTGGGGCCAGGTCGTCGATGTCGGCGACCGTGCGGCCATGGCGGCCGCCTTCGACAAGGTGGCCGAGAAGGCCGGCTCGATCGACGTCGTGTTCGCCAATGCCGGGATCGACGCCGGGCCGGGCTTCAACACCCCGACGGGCGAAAGGAACCCCGAGGGCGCCATCGAGAACCTGCCCGACGAGCACTGGGACAAGGTGATCGAGATAAACCTGACCTCGGTCTACACCACGATCAAGCATGCCGTGCGGCACATGAAGCCGAATGGCGGCGGCCAGATCATCGTCACGTCGTCCATCGCCTCGCTGATCAACGAGAGCATCGTGGGTACACCCTACATGCCCGCCAAGGCCGCGGTGAACCATCTCGTTCGCCACATGGCGATGGAGCTCGGCGCCTACAACATCCGCATCAACGCAATCCTGCCCGGGCCGTTCATCACCAACATCGCCGGCGGCCGGCTGCGCAATCCGGCGGACCGCAAGGCCTTCGAGGCCCAGTCGCTCATCGGCCGGATCGGTGACCCTGAAGAGATCAAGGGCCTGGCGCTCTATCTGGCGTCGCCGGCCGCGTCCTACGTGACGGGCTCGCTGATCGTCATCGATGGCGGCTCGCTGCTGAGGATGACCTGAACAAGCTTTGAACTGAGACCGGTCCCGTGGGCCGGAGAAACTTAACCCAGGGAGGAACCGACAATGACCTACTACAACAAACTGGTGAAATCGGGCTTGCGGCCCAGCCGCCGAAGCGTCCTGAAGGGGATTGGAGCCGGCGTTGCCGCCAGCACGCTGGGCATGCCGACCTATCTGCGCGCCGCGACGGCGGGGAAGATCAAGCTCGGCTATCTCAGCCCCACGACCGGGCCGCTCGCCCTGTTTGGTGAAACGGATGGCTACACCTTGCAGAAAATCCGCGCCCTGCTCGGCGGCCAGCTGCAATGTGCCGACGGCAATACTTACGAGATCGAGATCTTCGATCGCGACAGCCAGTCCAATCCGAACAAGGCATCGGAAATCGCCGGCAACCTCATCCTGAACGACGAGGTGCATCTGCTCGTACCGGCCTCGACCACCGACACGATCCTGCCCGCGGCCGAGCAGGCCGAGCTTTATGAGACCCCCTGCATTTCCTCCGGTGCTCCCTGGCAAGCGGTGATCATGCCGCGCGGCGGCGGCAAGCAGACCTTCGACTGGACCTATCATTTCTTCTGGGGCCTCGACGAGGCGCTGAACACCTTCGTCGGACTCTGGAACCATCTGGAGACCAACAAGAAGGTCGGCATGCTGTTTCCGCAGAACATCGACGGCGAGACCTGGGGCAACGACGAATATGGCTTGCCAGCGCCGACCCGCAAGGCCGGCTACGAGGTCGTGGTGCCCGGCTATTTCCAGCCCCGCACCAATGATTTTTCCGCACAGATCGCCGAGTTCAAGAAGCAGGGCTGCGAGATCATCGGCGGCATTACCTATCCGGACGATCTGAAGACCTTCGTCACCCAGTGCAACCAGCAGGGCTTCAAGCCGAAGGCGGTCACGGTGGCGGCGGCACTCCTGTTCCCGGGGGGTGTCGAGGCCATGGGTCCTCTAGGCAACGGCATGTCCTCGGAGGTCTGGTGGACACCGGCCTTCCCGTTCAAGTCGTCGCTGACCGGGCAGGTCAGCAGCGACATCGCCAGCCAATGGGAAGTCGATTCGAAGCGGCAGTGGACGCAGCCGCTGGGCTATTCGCATGCCTTGCTCGAGGTCGCGCTCGACATCCTGAAGCGCTCTTCCAATCCGCTCGATCGTACAGCCAACCGAGACGCGTTGGTCGCTACCGATCTGCAGACGCTGGTCGGTCATATCAAGTTCGACGGCTCGCCCCACAAGAACATCTGCAAGACGCCGATCTTCGGCGGCCAGTGGGTGAAGGGCGAGAAATGGCCTTATGACCTGAAGATCGTCGACAACACGGTCAATCAGCTCTTCGCGCCGCAACAGGCTATTCAGCCGATCGCCTGGTGACATGAGCGGGGACGCGGGCAGAGTCATGGGTAGGGAAATCCTGCTGAAAGCGCACGGGGTGTCGAAGTCCTTCGGCGCTGTCCGCGTCCTGCATGACGTGACTTTCGACGTGCATCGGGGCGAGGTGCTGGGCATCCTCGGCCCGAATGGGGCGGGCAAAACGACGCTGTTCAACATGATCAGCGGCGACTTGAAGACGTCCGGCGGCGAGATCCAGCTCGGCGACACCGCGCTTCGCGGCGAGCCGCCCTTCCGCCGCTGCCAGATGGGGATCGGGCGGACCTATCAGATCCCGCGTCCCTATTCCGGCATGACCACCTTCGAAAACCTGCTGGTCGCCGCCGCTTGCGGGGGCGGCCGGTCCGAGAAGCAGAGCTATGCTTTCTGCGCCCAGGTCCTGCGCGAGTGCGAACTCTCCGACAAGGCCAATGTCTCGGCCGGCGCTCTCACTCTGCTCGACCGCAAGCGGCTGGAGCTGGCGCGCGCGCTGGCGTCGGATCCGAAGCTGCTGCTGCTGGACGAGATCGCGGGCGGGCTGACCGACGATGAATCGAAGGCGCTGGTGGCGCTGGTGCGCCGCATCCGCGACCGCGGCATCACCATCGTGTGGATCGAGCATGTGCTGAACGCGCTGCTGGCGGTGGCCGACCGGCTGTTGGTGCTGAATTTCGGCGAGAAGATCGCCGAAGGCGTGCCCGCCGACGTGATCGCGCTGCCCGAGGTCCAGCGCGTCTACATGGGGATCGAGGGATGACGGCCGTTCTTTCCACCCACGGGCTGTTGGCCCGCTATGGCGACTTCCAGGCGCTCTACGGCGTCGACATCGAGCTGCACCAGGGTGAGGCCGTGGCCTTGATCGGCGCCAACGGGGCCGGAAAATCCACCCTCCTGCGTTCGATCATGGGCCTGCTTCCGGTCGGGCGCGAGATGGTGCTGCTGCACGGTGAGCCGGTCGGCGGCACCGCCACCGACCGCATGGTGCAGAAGGGCGTCGCCATCGTGCCGGAGGGCCGCCGCCTCTTCACCGGCATGTCGGTCGAGGACAATCTGCGCGTCGCCATCGACCAGGCCGCGCGCATGGGCGCCAAGGGCGGATGGACGCTGCCGCGGCTGCACCAGCTGTTCCCGATCCTCAAGGAGAAGGCTCGCACCCAGGTGCAAAGCCTCTCGGGCGGGCAGCAGCAGATGGTGGCGATCGGCCGCGCGCTGCTCTGCCAGCCGCGCGTGCTGCTCTGCGATGAGATCAGCCTTGGTCTCGCGCCCAAGGTGATCCGCGAAATCTATGCCGCCTTGCCCGAAATCCGCGCCACCGGAACGGCGATGATCGTGGTCGAGCAGGATGTCGGCCTCGCCCGGACCGCCACGGACCGCCTCTACTGCATGCTGGAGGGCCGCGTGACCCTGACCGGCAGGTCCGCCGAAATCACGCGCGAGCAGATCGGCAAAGCCTATTTTGGAGCGGGCCATGGAGTGGTTTGACGCCTTGGTGCAGGGGGTCCTGCTGGGCGGCATGTATGCCCAGTATGCACTCGGCATGGCGCTGATGTTCGGCGTCATGCGGATCGTCAACATCAGCCATGGCGATCTGGTGATCCTTTTGTCGCTGATCGGCATCTCGATCGCCACGGCTTGGGGTCTGGGACCGCTGCCGGTGCTGATCGTGCTGGTGCCGCTCGCGGTGCTGATGGGCTGGGTGCTGCAGAAGGCCGTGCTGAACCGCGTGGTGGGCAGCGATCCGCTGCCCTCGCTGATCGCGACCTTCGGACTGTCGATCGCGCTGCAGAACCTGATGCTCCAGATATGGTCCGCGAACAGCCGATCGCTGCCCGGCCATGGGATCGAGAGCCAGTCCATCGAGATCGGCGGCATCTATGTCGGCCTCCTGCCGCTGATCGTGCTGGCCGTTGCCACGGGCCTGACAGGAGGCCTCGACCTGACGCTGAAGCGCACGCGCTTCGGTCGCGCGCTCCGCGCCGCGTCGGCCGATGTCGAGGCGGCGGCGATGACCGGCATCAACCCGCGCGCCGTCTATGCGATGGCGACAGCGGCGGCGGTCGGCATTCTCGGTTTTGCAGCCGTCTTCCAGGCGCTGCGGTCGACTGTTGCTCCGGCCGATGGGCCTGCCCAGCTGATCTACGCGTTCGAAGCGGTGATCATCGGCGGCATGGGGACGGTATGGGGCGCCTTCGTCGGCTCGATGGTGCTCGGCATCTCGCAGGCCATCGGCTTCCGCATCGATCCGGGCTTCGGCGTGCTTGCCGGACATATCGTCTTCCTGGTCGTGCTGGCGACCCGCCCACAGGGCCTGTTCGGAAAGGCATTGTCATGAGTGCGATTCCCTATGTGGCAACAACCGAGGTGCCCGAAGTCGTGGTCCAGCGCCAGACCCGGTCCGGTCGCATTGCGATGACGCTGGCGGTGCTGGCCATGATCGCTGTCGCTGTCATGCCGTGGTGGGCTTCGACCGGCACGATCCGGTCGGTTCTGGTGCTGTGCTGCTATATCGCCGTCGCGCAGATGTGGAACCTGCTCGCCGGCTATGCCGGCCTCGTCTCCGTGGGCCAGCACGCCTTCATGGGCGCCGCCGGCTATGCGCTTTTCGTGCTGGCGCAGACCTACGGCATCAATCCGTTTGTGGCGGTCTTCCTGTCGCTCCTGGTGCCGGCCGCGCTGGCCGTGCCGATCTACCTGCTGCTGCATCGCCTGGATGGCCCCTATTTTTCGATCGGCACATGGGTGGTGGCCGAGGTCTTCCGGCTGACCGCCTCGAACCTGCCGCTCGTCAATTCCGGCGCGGGCATGTCGCTTCGCGTGATGAAGGACTATTCGGCCTTCGAGCGGAATGTCGCTATGTCGCTGCTCTGTGCGGGGATGCTGCTCGTCACGCTGGGCGGCAGCTATTGGCTGCTTCGCTCGCGCTTCGGCCTTGCGCTGATCGCCATACGCGACAATCCGGTTGCGGCTGCCAGCCAGGGCGTGAATGTCGTGAAGCTACGCTTCCTGATCTATGTCGCGTCAGCGGTCGGCTGCGGCCTCGCGGGCGCGATCTATTTCATGGCGCAGCTGCGCATCACCCCGGGTTCGGCCTTTGATCCGATGTGGGCGAACGTCGCGATCTTCATCGTCATGGTCGGCGGGATCGGGTCCATCGAGGGCGTTCTGATCGGATCGCTGATCTTCTTCATCGCGGACCGCTGGTTCGGCGAATATGGCGCAACCTATTTCGTCGTCCTCGGCCTGATGACGCTTCTGGTGGCGCTCTACGCCCGGACGGGCATCTGGGGCCTGATCTCGAAGCGGTGGGATGCACCATGGTTCCCGATCCGACGCAAGCTCGTCGACCCCGAACCGCTGACGAGGAGGATTTCATGAAAGCCGCCATCTTCGATAAGGTCGGCGTCCCACTGCGGATCGGCACGGTGCCGGACCCGACGCCAGCACCGGACGAGGTCGTCTTGCGTGTCGCCGCTTGCGGCATCTGCGGCAGCGATCTGCACATCACCGAGGATCCGGTGCCTTTCGGCATCGAGGCAGGCTTTGTGCTCGGCCATGAATTCTCCGGTGACATCGTCGCGGTCGGATCGGAGGCAACGGGCCTTCGGATCGGTGACCGGGTCGCTGTCGTGCCGATGCGCGGTTGCGGACACTGCGAGGCCTGCGAGCGCGGCGATCCGGCGCGCTGTCACGAGATGGAGCTGATCGGCGGCGGCTATGCGCAATACGCGACCGTGGCCGCACGCCAATGTCATATCCTGTCCGACGATGTAGCACTCGAGGATGGTGCGTTGGCCGAGCCACTGTCGGTCGCCCTGCATTGCATCGTCCGTTCGGGCATGAAGCCGGGGGATCGGGTCGCCATACTGGGTGCCGGGCCGATCGGACTGCTCGTCGCCTTCTGGGCGCGGCGCATGGGGGCATCGCGTGTCGTGGTGGCCGACATCCACGGCCATCAGCGCGAGCGTGCGCTTGCTCTCGGCGCGACCGGCTTCGCGCTTTCCGGCGAAAAGCTGAGCGAGAACCTCACCGATCTCTGCGGCGGCGCGCCCGACATCGTCTTCGAATGCGTTGGCAAGCGTGGCCTCATCGGCGCGGCGGTCGAGGCGGTCCGGCTGCAGGGCACGGTGGTCGGGGTCGGCCTCTGCATTGGCGGAGACCAGTGGGACCCGTTCGTTGCGCTGACGAAGGAAGTGAACCTGCTGTTTTCGGTCTTCTTCCATCAGCGCAACGAATTCGGCGTCGCCCTCGATGCGCTTCGAGGCGGACCTTTCGCACCGCAAGCTCTGGTCACCGACCGGATCGACCTCTCGCCGCTTCCGCAGATATTCGAGAGCCTTCGCCGCCGCACCACGCAATGCAAAGTGCTGATCCAGCCGGACCTTGTTTGAGGAGAGTGAAAAATGGCCGTTCAATTCGAAACGCTCGAATACGATATCGATGGCACGAAAACGGTGGTGATGGCCATCGGTAGAGGCAAGCCCGTGCTGTTCCTGCACGGCGCCTCGACGCTTGAAGGCTTCGACTTTGCCGAGGGCCTCGCGGACCGTTTCCGCGTGCTCTGCCCGAGCCATCCGGGCTTCGGCTTTTCTGGCCCGGCGCCGCATGTCGCTACGATGTCCGACATGGTTTTACACTATCTGAATCTGCTCGATGTTCTCCGTCTGCCGGAGAAGCCTCATCTCATCGGCTTTTCCATGGGCGGCTGGATGGCGACCGAACTCGCTGGCCTTGCGCGCGAGCGTTTCGACAAGGTGGTGCTGATCGCGCCGGCAGGGCTCAACGACCCCGCATATCCGGCCACTGATCTCGGCGCGGTCGCGCCGCAGGAGTTGCCGGCCTATCTGGCGCAAGACGTCTCGGTGGCGCTGCGCTACTTCCCGGATGGTTCCGACGCCGCCTTTGCCGAGGCCTTCGGCGCCGATCGCGCCCGCGAAGGCGAGACGCTCGGCCGGCTGCTGGCGCCGTTCGGCATGGGGCATCCGAACCTGCGGCGCTTTCTGGCGCGCATCGCCAATCCGACACTGGTCGTCTGGGGCACCAGGGACCGTATGCTGCCGGCGGGACAGGCTCCGCTCTTCGTCGAGGCGCTGCCCGACGCACGCCTGATCCTCGTCGAGGAGGCCGGCCATTTCGTCATGCAGGAGAAACCCGAAACGCTCAGGAAGATCGGCGATTTCTTCGCCGGCTGATCGCAGTTGAAAAGGAGGAGGAGAACACGATGAACAAACCCATCAAGCACAGCTCGTGGGGGACGACCACCGACTATCGCGACTTGCTCAGGAAGATCGCGGAGATCGGACCGGCCCTGGAAGCCAACGCCACCGCCGATGAGGAGAATGGCGAACTGACTGCGGCCACGTTCGAGCTGCTGAAGCCGCTGCGCATGTCGCATATCTTTGCCGCGGAGAGCCTCGGCGGTGCGCAGTTGCGACCCACCGAGGGTCTCGAACTGCTGGCGGCGATCACCTGGCACTCCGGGGCGGCCGGCTGGGTTTCCATGGTGCATTGCTGCATCGGCGCGATGTCGGCTGCCTTTCTGCCGGACAGCGCGGTCGAGCGGCTGTTCGCGCCGGGCTCCGACAACCGTTTCTCGGGACAGGGGGCGCCGCTCGGCATGCTGAAGAAGGTCGACGGTGGCTACCGGCTGAACGGCAAGTGGAGCTATGGCAGCGGCTTCAGCCACGCCACCTATAGCCACAGTGCCGCCTTTGTCGACGACGGCACCGGCAAGCCCGCCAAGGACGATAGGGGCAATGTGATCATCATGTGCGCCCATGCGCCGATCTCCCAGCACAAGCAGCTCGGCAATTGGGACGTTCTGGGCCTCGGTGGAACCGGCAGCATCGACTATGCGGCCGAGGATGTCTTCATCGCCGACGATCTCGTCTTCCCGATCCTGACCGCGCCGCCACTGCGCCAGAAGGAGTTCTTCAGTCTCGGTGTCGTCGGCCTCGCCGCCATCGGTCATACCGGCTGGGCACTCGGCACCGGGCGGCGGATGCTGGACGAGATCGCCAAGTTCGCCCGCAGCAAGTCAGGCCGCGCCGGGTTGATCGGCGAGAGCGAGAAATTCTGGCACGACTATGGCCGCGCCGAAGCCCGCTATCGCGCTGCCCGCGCCTTCGTCTTCGAAGTCTGGCGCGACATCGAGGCGACGGTCGAAGCCGGCAACAGCATGTCGACGCGGCAGATCAGCCTTGTCCATCTGGCCAAATCCGAGATTCATGAGGTTGGCGTCGATATCTGCAACTTCGCCTATCGCGCGGGCGGCGGCGCGTCGCTGCGCGCCGGTGTGATCCAGCGCACCTTCCGCGAGATGATGGTGGCGGCCAACCATTTCACGATCGCGCCATCGATCGTCACCTCGGCCGGCCGCGACATCGGCGGGCTGTGGAGCGATCGCACCTGGCAGTTCTACGATCTGATCGAGAAGAAGTAGTCGCAAGGGCCGGACGGCGGACCCATCCGGCCCCATTTCATGCTGCAGAAGAGAGACGTCGATGAGCTTCCCGCATCCGATGACCAACGCCTTCCGCGAAGCCTTTCGCCACCACCCGGCCGGTGTTGCCGTGATCACGGCCGATCCCGGCGACAGACCGGTGGCGATGACCGTGTCCTCGCTGATCTCTGTAAGTGCTGCGCCACCGGTCGTCGCCTTCTCGCTGTCGATGAAATCGACCTCGTCCGAACCCTTGCTACGGGCGCAGACCATGGTGATCCACCTGCTGCGCTACACCGATATCGACCTGGCGCAGCTCTGCGCGTCGAGCGGCGCGGAACGCTTCCCGCCGGGAGGCGCCTGGGCTCGGCTGCCCACGGGCGAACCGCGCTATACCGGCGTCTCGACCTGGTTCCGCGCCCGCCGGCTCGGCGTCCTGCCGATCGAGGGCGCGACACTGGTGGCGGCCGAACTCCTTGACGGCGAGGTGCAGCCGGACGAGATCCCCCCTGAGGCGCATTCGCTGGTCTACCTCGACCGTCGCTGGCATCGCCTGCACAAGGAACTGGACGGCGTGGCTGAACTTCTTGAGTCGTCGCGTTTTCTTTGAACGGTGCCGGCGGTCCGGCCGCTGCGCACGGAATTCGCTAAGCCAGTCAAACGCGTTTCGAGCGTCAGTCGCACCGTCCCCCCACTGGCCCGCCGTGCAGGGTCCAGCCAGTTGGGCACTGGTCGGAGCTTCGTCCCGCATCGGATGCATGTCTCAGCTTACGTTAGACATTTCCACAAAATATATCACATGTTGACGTTAATTTAACAGGCTACTATGGTCTGTTTGCCGCGTCGGATGCGGCGCTTTGGTATCACCGTTGCTCGTTGATTGTCGTCATGTCCGTTATCCCTATCCCAACCTGCAGGATTGCCTTGCAGCGCCCTTCACCAGTTGCTGAAAACGGCGGCGCCCATGCCCAGTTTGCTCGGAATCGATAACGGTCTCACGGTCACCAAGGCGGTGATCTTCGATGCCGATGGCACGCAGTTGTCGGTGGCGCGTCGGCGGGTTCCGCAATCGATGCCCCATGCGCGCTGGGTGGAGCGCGACATGGCCGGCCTCTGGCAAGCGACCGCCGACGCAATCAAGGAGGCGATCGCGCTATGTGGCCGCCCGGCGGACGACATCAGGGCGGTGGCGGCAACCGCGCATGGCGACGGTCTCTATTTGCTCGACAAGGATCGTCGGCCGCTGGGGCCTGGAATCCTGTCGCTCGATAGCCGCGCCGGCAAGATTGTCGAGCGATGGTCGGCGGACCGGGTCTTCGAAGAGGCGCTAGCGCGAACAGGCCAGGCGCCCCACGTCTCGGCGCCGTCGGCGCTGCTCGCCTGGATCAGGGAGCACGAACCGGCCCGCTATGGGCGTATCGGGCATATACTGGCCTGCAAGGACTGGCTGCGCTTTTGCCTGACCGGCACGATCGGCACCGACCGTACCGAGGCCAGCACCTCATTCACGGATTTCCGCACGCAAGCCTTCGCGCCGGAAGCGATGCGAATCTTCGGATTGGACGATGTTTTCGACGCGCTACCGCCGATGGCGCACTCCGCCGCGATCGTCGGCCATGTCACCGCCGAGGCAGCCGAAATGACCGGCCTTGCCAAGGGAACACCGGTCGCGTGCGGACTGCATGACGTGACTGCCTCCGCACTTGGCATGGGCGGCCATGAGGAGGGCGTGCTCGCCATCGTCGCCGGAACCTATTCCATCAACGAAGTCGTCTCTTCGCAACCACGCGTCGACCCGCGTTGGCTCTGTCGCAACGCCATCGACGCAGGCCGCTGGAACAACATGGCGATCTCGCCGGCGTCGACCGCGAACTACGACTGGTTTCTCGACACGTTCTGCCGCTCGGAGCAGGAAAAGGCATCGGTCGATGGTGGCTCGATCCACGAGCTTCTGGCAGCAGAGATCGACACGGCGCTGAAGAAGCCGTCGACCATCCTGTTTCATCCCTATCTGTTCGGCTCTCCTTATGGCGATGTCGCCAGCGGCGGCTTTGTCGGCCTGCACGGCTGGCACAATCGCGGCGATATGCTGAAGGCGGTTCTGGAGGGCATTGCCTTCAATCACCGCACCCATGTCGAAGCCTTGCGCGACGGCTTTGCCATCAGCGAGATCCGCCTGACCGGCGGCGGTTCGCGCAATCCGGCCTTCGTTCAGATGTTTGCCGACGTGCTGAACGCCCCGGTCATCGTCACCTCGACCGACGAGGCCGCGGCCTTTGGCGCTGCCCTTTGCGCGGGGGCGGCGGTTGGCATCTTCGCGACGCCGCAACAGGGCGCCAGGCAGGTCGGGATGACGGCGCGCCAATACGAGCCTGACCAAGCCTCGAGTGCTGTGTTCAACGAGCGCTTTTCCCTCTATGGCCGCATAGCCGGTGCGCTCGAACCGCATTGGCCCGACATCGAGAAGCTGGGCCGGCCAGACACTGGGGGAACCGCATGATCAAGGCCGACGAACGACGCGAAGAGATCGCCGACTATGTGATCAAGCTCGGCCAGGTGCGCATCGACGATCTGGTCGAGCATTTCGGCGTGTCGCGCATGACCATCCACCGGCACATCGACCGGCTGGCGCAGCAGGGCGTGCTGCGCAAGCTGCACGGTGCGGTGACGGTTCAGCCTTCCGGCCTCTACGAAAGCGCCTTCCGCTACCGTGTGACGGTCAACCGGGCCGAGAAGGATGCGCTGGCGCGGGCAGCACTCGATTATGTCGAAGCCGGCCAGGTGGTGATGCTGGACGATTCCTCGACGGCAAACGCCGTCGCGGCACTGCTGCTCGACGTCAAGCCGCTGACCGTCATCACCAACTCCGTAGCGACGGCATCACTGCTGATCAATGTCGACGAACTCGACTTCATCTGTCTCGGCGGCCAGTACCACGGCACCTACAACGCCTATATCGGTATCGTCTGCGAGAACGCCGTGGCGCAGCTGCGCGCCAATGTGCTGATCTGTTCGGCTTCGGCCATCACCGGAACCACGGCCTTCATCCAGGATCCCAATGTCGTGCGGGTCAAGCAGGCGATGATGGCCGCATCGGCCAAGCGTATCCTTCTGATCGACCATGCCAAGTTCGACAGGATCGCGCTGCATGTCTTCGACGATCTGACCAGCTTCGATGTCGTGCTGGCGACCGAAGGCCTGGGCGATGCGCGGGCGCAAGCTCTCGAACGGGCCGGCGTGAAGCTGCGCATCGTCAAGACGAAAGCGTCATGAGCTCAAGCGAAGCAACATTTACGGAAAATCCCGCCGGGCGTTTGGCCGCCATGGCCGGAACCGGCGAGGTCGACGTCGTCATTCTTGGCGCCGGCATTAACGGGGCAGGGCTGTTTCGCGACCTGTGCGCGCAAGGCGTCAGCTGTCTGATCGTCGACAAGGCGGATTTCGGCTCGGGCACCAGTGCCGCGCCATCGCGGCTCATTCACGGTGGCCTGAAATATCTCGAAACCGGCGAGTTCGGGCTGGTCGCACAGTCGACACTTGAACGCAATCTGCTTTTGAAGAACGCGCCGCACTATGTCAGCCCGCTGCCGACCGTCATCCCGATCTTTTCCTGGAGCAAGGGCATGTTGGCGGCATTGCGGACGCTGTTCGGCTCGACCAGCGCACCGCGCAGCCGCGGCGCCATCCTGATCAAGATCGGCCTGATGATCTATGATTTCTACGGCTCGCGAAACCAGGTCATGCCGCGCCACCGCATGGTCGGGCGGCGCCAGGCGCTCAGCGGGATGCCGGCGCTCAATCCTTCGATCGTCGCCACCGGCACCTACTACGACGCCAAGATAAGCCACCCCGAAAGGCTCGTGCTTGAACTGATCCTCGATGGGCGGCAGGCAAACGCGGCTTCGGCCAGCGCGAACTATACGGCGCTGGTCAAGTCCGCCGATGGGGTACTGACCTTCCAGCCGGAAAACGGCGCGGCGTTTTCGGTGCGGCCGAAGCTGGTGGTCAACGCCGCCGGTCCGTGGATCGACGATGTCAACGAATTGCTTGGCGCGCCGTCGAAGATGATCGGCGGCACCAAGGGCTCGCACATCCTGCTCAAACATGACGAACTGGTCAAAAGCCTGGCCGGGCGCATGCTCTATTTCGAAGCCGATGACGGCCGCATCTGCCTCGTCTACGATTATCTCGGCCTGGCGCTGGTCGGCTCCACCGACATCAAGGCCGACAATCCCGACGCGGTGCGCTGCGAGCCCGACGAAGTCGAGTACCTGCTCGACAGCGTGCGGACTCTGCTGCCGGGAATGGCGTTCGAGCGCGACCAGATCGTCTATGCCTATAGCGGCATCAGGCCGCTGCCGGCCTCCGATGCATCGCTGCCCGGGCTGATCAGCCGTGACCACTCCGCGCCGGTCACCGAGCCGGATCGGAACAGACCTTTCGCGGTCATCTCGCTGGTCGGCGGCAAGTGGACGACCTTTCGCGGTTTCGCCGAGGAAGTCGCCGACACCGTGCTCGGCCGGCTGCAGCGCAGCCGCAAGGTGACGACGCAAGCCATGCCGATCGGCGGCGGCAGGGATTTCCCGACCAATGCCGCAGCGCGAGCAAGTTGGCTGGCTCTGGCTCGCTCGAAGACGGGCGCTGAGGAACGGCGTCTCGATGCCCTGCTGTCGCGATACGGCACCAGAGCCACGCAGATCGCCACGCATGGGTCGGGCGATGAGGGTCGGCTGCCGGATTCAGAAAGCTACAGCAAATCGGAAATCGACTACATCGTCCGCAACGAGTTCGTCGAACATCTGGCCGATATCGTCATGCGCCGCAGCACCTTGGCGATATCAGGCTCCCTGACAGGCCGCGACCTGCAGGCGATTGCGGCGATTGCCGGACAGGCGCTGGGCTGGAGCGCCGGGCGCCTTGCAAGGGAAGTCGAGGCCGCAATTGTGGAACTCGAGGACCGGAACCTGATGCGGCTGGGTTGATCAGTCCGTCACCGATGCTCTTCCATAGGCAATCCGGTCGGTTTGCCCATGGATGCGCCGCATCCGCAAATCGCCCAACTCACAGGCAGATTGGGATTTTGCCGATATTAGATATTATCCCTGAAAAACAGCTAGTTAGAAGAAAATCTGGATAGCCGATGGCCATGCAATTCTGCTGGCTTAGGCGTGAGGTAACATGGATTGACGTTAAATTAACATCACGGTATGATCGAGTAACATGCTCACCTCCTAATAGGCCGATGTTGCCCGCCGAATGCCGGCAGACCGGTGTTTCGGGAAGGGCGAGACCTGTGAATTGCCCGCATGTGCATGCGCCAAATCCGGCGGGGGATTGACAGCGATGCAGGGATGTGAAAATTTTTGCACACAAAGATAATAATATCATCTCAGGGAGGAGATGGCTTGAAATCCGGCGGAACCGCTAACCGCGATCATGAGTCCAGCCTCGCCACCCGCGCGGCCTGGCTTCACTATGCCGGGGGTCTGACGCAGGCCCAGGTGGCCAAGCGGCTCGGCCTGACCAGCCTCAAGGCGCATCGGCTCATCACGCGGGCCACCCAGGATGGCCTGGTCAGGGTGATCATCGACGGCGACGTCGGCGAATGCATCGACCTCGAGCAGCAGCTGATCAATGCTTACGGGCTCGATTACTGCGAGGTCGTTCCGGATCTCGATCAAGACGAGCTGCCGCTGAAGGCGCTTGGCATCGCCGGCGCTCAGTTTCTGAAGCGGGAGATCGATCGCGGCGAGGACATGCTGATCGGCGTCGGCCACGGCCGTACCCTTGCCGCAAGCGTCGAGTATCTGACGCGCACCGCCGCCGCCCATATCCGTTTCGTCTCGCTGCTTGGCGGTGTGACGCGCAAGTTCGCGGCCAACCCGCACGACGTCATGCATCGGCTGGCCGAGCGGACCGGCGCGCAGGCCTATGTGATGCCGGTGCCTTTTGTCGCCAACACCGCGGAGGACCGTGAGGTGCTGCTTGGGCAGCGCGGCATCAGCGATGTCTTCGACCTCGCAAGCCGGTCCGACCTGATGTTCGTCGGCATAGGGACCGCCGAGCGGGAAGCTTCGCTGGTCGCCACCGGCATGATCGAACATTCCGAAATCGATGAGGTCAAACGCGATGGCGGCGTCGGCGAGCTGCTCGCCCACTTCTTCGACGACCAGGGACGCCCAGTGGAAACGGCGCTGTCGGACAGAATCCTGGCACTCCCGCGGGACCAGTTGAAGGGCCGCCGGATCGTCGCCGTCGCCGGAGGCAAAGTGAAAATACGCGCCATCAAAGCGGTGCTCGAAAGCCGCTATCTGAGCGGCCTGATCACCGACGAGTCCACCGCTCGTGCCCTTGTCGAACAGAAAAAACCCAATGGCGCGAAGCGCCATATGAACGGAGGATCGCCAAATGCGTGACAAGCGCGGATCAGCCTTGCTGGCGGTTGCGTCATGAGCGCGAAAGCCGCCACCGCATCGACCAGGCCTGCCTCGCCCGCCCTGCGTCGGGCACTTGCCGGCGCCGCGGTTGTCGTCCTGCTCGGCGCCATGGCGCTCGATACCAAGGTGGTCAGGATAGGGTCGGCAGGCGACGTTCGCAGCGCCGTGTTTTCCGCCGCTGACTACGGCAAGTCGGAATTTCCCAAGGTGCAGGCCGATGTCGAGGCACGCGCCGCCGACGCGGTGACGGTGGCGACGGCGATTGCCAAGGACAGGGCAACGGCGGAAAAGGAATACGGTGTGCCTGCGGGCGTCGGACCGGTCATTTCAGTCAAGTTCACCGGCGTCGTCGGCGAAGGAAAATCTGGCATCTACAAAGTCGCCGTCGACGGCGTACCCGATACGTTGATGATCCGCGTGCAGACGGGACCGGCGATCAACGGGACGGAACTGCGTGACGCCACGGGCAAGATCACATTCGGCCAGTTCACCAACCAGATTGAGTACCAGGACGCCGGTTCGGCGCTGAACAATGAGATGAAGAAGGAAGTCCTGGCCAAGGTCGATACGAGCACCTTGACCGGCAAGACCATATCGGTGGTCGGCGCATTCAAGCTGGTCAACCCGAAGAGCTGGCTCGTCACCCCCGTGAGGCTGGACGTCAAATGAAACCGGCCGCCGACACCGGACCCGCGACTGGCGACGCCGTGCTTTCGGCGCGCAACATCGTCATGTCGTATGGCGGCGTCCATGCGCTCAAGGGCGTCAATTTCGACATCCATCGCGGCAAGGTCACCACGCTGTTCGGAGAGAATGGCGCCGGCAAGTCGACGCTGATGAAGATCCTCTCCGGCGTGGTCACGCCGACATCCGGCGACATCGTGCTCGACGGCAATCTCGTCAGCTTTTCTTCGTCCTCGGACGCGCGCGATCGCGGCATCTCGATCATCCACCAGGAACTCAGCCTGGCGCCCAACCTCAGCGTTCGCGACAACATCTTCATGGGCCGCGAACTGCGCACCAGGACCGGCCTCGACTTCGCCGAGGAGCAACGCCAGGCGCGCGCTCTGATGGCTGATCTCGAAGAGGACATCGATCCGATGACCCTGGTCGAGGATCTGCGCCTCGGCCAACAGCAGATCGTCGAGATCGCCCGGGCACTGTCGGTCGATTCGCGCATCCTCATCATGGACGAGCCGACCTCCGCGCTCAGCGCAACCGAGGTGGAAGTTCTGTTCAAGGTGATCCGCGATCTGACCAGCCGCGGCGTCTCCATCGTCTACATATCGCATCACCTCGAAGAGGCGCTGCAGATCACCGACTATGCCGTTGTCCTGCGCGATGGCGCGATTACCGCGACGGCCGAAGCCCGGGATATCGATCTCGAATGGATCGTGCGCAACATGGTCGGCGAGAATTTCGATCTCGGCTCGCCGCCGACCGGCCATGAATTCGGCGAAGTCGCCCTATCGATCGAGGATGTCAGCGTCGTCGACACTTCGGGCTCAGGTTATTCCGTCGTCGATCACCTGTCGCTGGACGTGCGAGCAGGCGAGATCGTCTGCATCTACGGGCTGATGGGTGCCGGGCGCACGGAATTGCTGGAGGCCGTCGCCGGACGAGTGCCGATGGCGGGCGGGCGGGCGCTGCTGGAAGGCGAGGACGTCTCGGGGCTGAGCATTGCCCAGCGTATCTCCAGAGGGCTTGTGCTGGTCCCCGAGGACCGGCAGCGCGACGGGCTGGTGCAAACGATGACCGTCGGTCGTAATCTTTCGCTCGCCAGCATCGAAGCGTTCGCCAGGGGCCTGTTTCTGTCTCGTTCCAGAGAGCGAGAGCTGGTCGAAGACTCGATCCGCAAGGTGACCGTCAAGACCGCTGGCGGCAATGCCATGATCGGATCGCTGTCGGGCGGCAATCAGCAGAAGGTCGTCATCGGCAAGATGCTGACGACCAATCCCAAGGTTATCCTTCTCGACGAGCCGAGCCGCGGCATCGATGTCGGCGCCAAGGCCGAAGTCTTCCGCTTGCTGAGCGAACGCGCTGCGCAGGGCCTTGCCGTCGTCTTCTCGACCTCTGAGGTCAACGAATGCCTCAGCATTGCCCACCGCATCGTCGTCATGCGCCGCGGCAGGATTTCAGCCGAATTCGGCGCCAATGCCACCAAAGAGCAGATCATGGCCGCCTCGGGCGAAGCCGTGGTCGCCTGATCACCAGGAATTTCGGAGCCCACACCATGACCGATGTCAGCCAGGCCAGAAAACAGTCCAGTCCAAGCGCGAGCGAAGGCTTCGATCTCGCCAAGCTGCTGCTCGAGGGCCGCGCTTTCTTTGCGCTGATCGTCATCATCGTCGTCTTTTCGATCCTGTCGCCCTACTACCTCTCGGTGGCGAATTTCCTGACCATGGCCTCGCATGTCGCCATCTTCGGAATCCTCGCGATCGGCATGCTGCTTGTCATCCTCAATGGCGGCATCGATCTGTCGGTGGGGTCGACGCTGGGCTTGGCCGGCGTCGTTGCCGGCTTCCTGATGCAAGGGGTGACGCTGAGCTGGCTGGGCGTCGTTCTCTATCCGCCGGTGTGGGTGGTCGCGGTGCTGGCCTGCATGCTGGGCGCCGTCGTCGGGCTGATCAACGGCGTGCTCATCGCGCGCTTCAAGGTTCCGGCGTTCGTGGCCACGCTCGGCGTGATGTACATGGCGCGCGGCCTGGCGTTGCTGATGACCAGCGGCCTGACCTACAACAATCTCGGCGGCAAGCCGGAGCTCGGAAACACCGGCTTCGATGCGCTTGGCTTCAACCGCTTGTTCGGCGTGCCGACGGGCGTCGTGGTTCTCGTGGTCATCGCGCTCATTGGCAGCATCGTCCTGAACCGAACCGCTTTCGGGCGCTGGCTCTACGCCTCGGGCGGTAATGAACGCGCGGCCGAACTCTCCGGCGTTCCGGTCAAGACAGTGCAGATTTCCGTCTATGTGCTGTCGGGCATCTGTGCCGCCATTGCCGGCCTGATCCTGTCCTCGCAGTTGACGTCGGCGGGACCGACCGCCGGCACCACCTACGAACTGACGGCCATTGCGGCCGTCGTCATCGGCGGCGCGGCACTGACCGGCGGCCGCGGCAACATCCGCGGAACCCTGCTCGGGGCCTTCGTCATCGGCTTCCTGTCCGACGGTCTGGTGATCATCGGCATCTCATCCTACTGGCAGACAGTGTTCACCGGCGCGGTCATCGTGCTCGCCGTGCTCCTCAATGCCGTTCAGTATCGCCGCCGCAGCAAGCTCCCAAGCGCGACAGGTGGCCAACCGACTTCTCAGAAACGGGGGAAGGCCGAACCGGCCAATCCTGCCCAAGGGAAGACTGCCAGGTGAACTGGCAGCAACACGCGTAATCATTGGAGGAATGTACATGAAAACCATGCTGAAAAGTCTGCTCGCGGCCGCGATGGTCGTTGGGTTCACGGCCGCCGCGTCAGCCGCGGGCCTGATCTCGATCATCGTCAACGATCCGGCCAATCCCTACTGGCTGACCGAGGGCAACGTCGCCAAGGCCGAGGCCGAGAAGCTTGGCTATACGGCCAATGTCGGCGCCCACAAGGGCGATACCAATACCGAAAGCAATTTGATCGACACCGCCATCACCAACAAGTCGGTGGCGATCATTCTCGATCCGGCCAACGCCGACGGCTCTGTCGGTGCGGTGAAGAAGGCGATTGCAGCCAACATCCCGGTGTTCCTTGTCAATGCCGAGATCAACCAGGAAGGCCTCGCCAAGGGGCAGCTCGTTTCCAACAACGCGCAGGGCGCTGCTCTCGGTGCCCAGCAGTGGGTGCAGGCCGTCGGTGAAAAGGGCAAATATGTCGAACTGCTCGGCGCCCCGTCGGACAACAATGCCGCCACGCGCTCGAACGGTTACGCGACTGTGCTGAGCCAGTACCCGGATCTCGAAAAGGCTGCTTCGCAGGTCGCCAACTGGGATCGTACCCAGGGCCACGACAAGATGCAGAGCATGCTGCAAGCCAATCCCGACATCATCGCAGTGATCAGCGGCAATGACGAAATGGCTCTCGGCGCGGTTGCGGCGCTGAAGGAAGCTGGCAAGCTCGCCGGCATCAAGGTCGGTGGCTTCGACGGCTCCCCGGACGCGGTTGCGGCGATCAAGTCCGGTGAACTGCAGTACACCGTGCTTCAGCCGGTCGCCATCTTCTCGGCCAAGGCCGTGCAGCAGGCGGACTCGTTTATCAAGACGGGTGCCACCGGTGCGGCGACCGAGAAGCAGCTGTTCGATTGCCTTCTCATCACCAAGGACAATGTCGACAAGTACACCGCACCCTTCGTGCTGTCTGAGTAATACCTGTACAGGGGGTGTCCTTGCGGGCACTCCCTGCCTCTTCTACGAAATGACTGCCCTCGTGAACTGCCTTCGCAACCAATCGGAATTTGCGGCATGAAAGACCTGCTGATCGGCATCGACGCGGGAACGTCGGTGATCAAATCGATCGCTTTCGATCTGTCCGGGCGGCAGCTCGCCATGACGTCGGTGCCCAATAGCTTCGTCACGCTGGAAGGCGGCGGCGCCGAGCAGGACCTCGACCAGACCTGGCGCGACATGGCGCGGACCGTTCGCGATCTCGCGGCCAAGATTCCCGACCTCGCGCAACGAACCGCGGCGGTGGCCATCACCGGGCAAGGCGACGGAACCTGGCTGATCGATAGCGACGGCTTGCCTGTCTCGCGCGCCTGGCTGTGGCTCGATGCCCGCGCCGGACATTTGGTGGACGAGATGCGCGCCGATCCCCGGGATCGCAGGCGGTTCGAACTGACCGGCACGGGGCTGAATTCCTGCCAGCAAGGCGCCCAGCTTGCCTTCATGAAAAAGAACCATCCCGACATGCTGGAGCGGGCGGCCACCGCACTGCATTGCAAGGATTGGCTCTACTTCAAGATGACGGGCGAACGCGCCACCGATCCCTCCGAGGGAACCTTCACCTTCGGCGATTTTCGGTCGCGCACCTATTCCGACGAAGCCCTCGACATCCTGGATCTGACGACGCATCGCCGCCTGTTGCCTCCCATGCTCGAAGGCACCACCGACCATCATCCGCTATCGCGATCGGCGGCGGCGGAGACCGGCCTGCTCGAAGGCACGCCGGTGGTGCTGGGCTACGTCGACATGGTCATGACGGCGCTCGGAGCCGGCCTCTATGATCCCTCGGGCAATGTCGGCTGCACGGTCATCGGCTCGACCGGCATACACACGCGCTTCGCAGCCACTCCCGACGATGTCGTGCTGAACGCAGATGGCTCCGGCTACACGATCGCCATGCCTATTCCGGGCGCCTTTGCACAATTGCAATCCAACATGGCGGCGACGCTCAACATAGACTGGGTGCTTGGCCTTGCGCGCGACGTGCTCGCCACGGCTGGCGGCAAACCTTCTCATGACGAGTTGCTGAAGGCCCTCGACGCTTGGATGGAAGCATCGGAGCCGGGATCGCTGATCTACCAGCCTTACATATCGCTAGCCGGCGAAAGAGGGCCGTTCGTCGACCCTGACGCACGCGCCGGCTTCATCGGCCTTTCGGTCAAGCATGGCTTTGGCGATCTGGCACGCGGCGTGCTCGAGGGGTTGGCCTTCGCCGCTCGCGATTGCTACCAGGCGATGGGCGCCGTGCCGAGTGAGATCCGCCTGTCGGGCGGCGCAGCGCGCAGTCCGTCTCTACGTCGCATCATCGCGGCGGCGACAAGGGCGCAGGTGCGCACCAGCAGCCGCCAGGAAGCCGGCGCGGCGGGTGCCGCGATGATGGCCGCGGTCGGGCTCGGCGTCTACGGCTCCATGGAAGACTGCGCCGCCGAATGGGTGACGCCGCTTCTCGGCGACTGCGATGCCTATGACGAGGCGCTTTCGCAAACATACGATGCGCTCTTCCCTTCCTTCGTTGCGGCGCGCCAGGCGCTTCGGCCGGTGTGGAAGGGCATGGCGCACCGCACAGGAGCAAGATCTTGAGCTATACAACAGATGTCGTCGATCTCTTCGTGATCGGCGGCGGCGTCAATGGAGCCGGCATAGCGCGTGATGCTGCAGGTCGTGGCCTGTCCGTCATCCTGTGCGAAAAAGACGATCTCGCGCAAGGCACCAGCTCGCGCTCCGGCAAGCTGGTGCATGGCGGCCTGCGCTACCTCGAATATTATGAGTTCAGGCTGGTTCGCGAAGCGCTGATCGAACGCGAGGTGCTGCTCGAGGCGGCGCCGCACATCATCTGGCCGATGCGCTTCGTTCTACCGCACAGCCCGCAGGATAGGCCGGCATGGCTGGTCCGGCTCGGGCTGTTTCTCTACGACCACCTTGGCGGCCGCAAACGGCTGCCTGGGACAAGAACGCTGAACCTGAGGACCTCGCCTGAAGGCGCGCCGATCAAGGACGAATTCAAGCGCGGTTTCGAATATTCCGACTGCTGGGTCGACGATGCGCGCCTGGTGCTGCTCAATGCGCTCGATGCAAGGCAGCGAGGCGCCAGAGTGCTCACGCGCACCGCCTGTGTCGCGGCGCGCCGTGAAGGCGGACTGTGGTCGATCGACATGCAGGATGGCCGCACGGGCGCCGTCACGAAAGTCCGCGCGCGCGCTCTGATCAACGCAGCAGGTCCCTGGGTCAACGACATTGTCAGCCGCGTCGCCGGGCAGAATTCGACGCGCAATGTCCGGCTTGTAAAAGGCAGCCATATCGTCGTGCCCAAATTCTGGGAGGGGCGGCAGGCCTATCTCATCCAGAACAACGACAAGCGGGTGATCTTCGTCAACCCGTACGAGAACGATCTGGCGCTGATCGGCACGACCGACATTCCCTACGAAGGCAGGCCCGAGGAAGTGGTCGCCGAGGCCAGCGAAGTCGACTACCTGATCAAGGTGGTCAATCGCTATTTCAAGCGGCAGCTGACGCCACAGGACGTGGTCTACAGCTTCTCCGGTGTGCGTCCGCTCTATGACGACAATGCCGACAATCCAAGCGCGGTGACGCGCGACTATATTTTCGAACTCGACGCCTCCAACGGCAACGCACCGCTGCTTTCGGTGTTCGGCGGCAAGATCACCACCTTCCGCAAGCTGTCGGAACACGCGCTGGAAAAGATCCAGCCATTCTTTCCGACGATGAAGAAAGCCTGGACGGCCAAAATTCCCTTGCCGGGGGGCGACCTGCCCAATGCGGACTTCGAGCAGTTTCTGAGCGATCTGCATGTCGAATTTCCATGGCTCAGCCCGTCGTTGGTGAAGCACTACGCTCGAAGCTACGGCACCCGCGCCAGGCAATTGCTCGCCGGCGCGCAAAGCGAGGCTGATCTCGGCCGACGCTTCGGTCCCGATCTGTATGAACGGGAGGCAAAGTTCCTGGTCGAGACCGAATGGGCTGGCACATCAGCCGATATACTGGAACGCCGCACAAAGCATGGCCTGCATATCAATGCGGCCGAGCGGAAAGCATTCGAAGATTGGTTCGGTAACATCATGGCGACGGCGGACTGATGGCCTTCACGCTTTCCCTCAACACCAATCCTCTGGTCAATCGCTTCGCCGATCCAGACGATTTGATCGACGCGATTGCTTATGGCATCGGCATTCGCGACGTGCAGTTGACGCATGAATTCGTCAATCCGGGCTGGCCGGCGGCCACGATTGCCAAATTCCTGCGCCTGTTCAACAGCGCGCTTTCGCGGACCGGTGTCAGGATCACCTCCGGCATGACCGGACCTTATGGCCGGCTCAACCATTTCGGCCACCCGGACGCCGACGTCCGGCGCTACTATGTCGACTGGTTCAAGACCTTCGCCGACATTTCCGCCGAACTCGGCGCGCCAGGCATGGGCACGCAGTTCGCCATCTTCACCTACAAGGACTTTGACGATCCGCAACGGCGGGCAGCACTTCTCGATATCGCGCTCGAATGCTGGCGCGAGGTTGCCGAACACGCCAGGGCGGCGGGGCTGACATACCTGTTCTGGGAGCCGATGTCGGTCGGCCGCGAGTTCGGCCACACGATCGAAAGCTGCGTCACGCTGCAAGGCGCCATCGACGCAGCGAAGCTGCCCATACCGATGAAGATGATGGTCGATATCGACCATGGCGACGTGACCTCACCCAACCCTGCCGACACCGATCCCTACGCCTGGGCGAAAGCGTTTCCATTGCAATCTCCGATCATCCACATCAAGCAGTCTTCCATGAACAAGGGCGGCCATTGGCCGTTCACGGCCGCCTACAACAAGGATGGCCGCATAGTGCCGCAGAAGTTGCTGGACGCGGTTCGGCAGGGTGGCGGAACCGACAACGAAATTTGCCTTGAACTTTCCTTCAGGGAGAGGGAACCAGTCGACCATCAGGTTATCGAGATGATCCGCGAGTCGGTGGATTTCTGGGCGCCTTACGTCGACAGTGGCCGCGACAGTCTCAAGCCTCGGACTTGAGCGAATACGTCGCCCGGAAGCCGGCTTCGGCCGCAAGAGTATCGAAGGAGAAAAACAATGGCCCCATATTGGGTCGGCACGAGCTGGAAGATGAACAAGACGCTTGCCGAGGCGTTGCTGTTCGCCGATGCGTTGGCCGCCTTCGTGCCTGGTTTCGATCAGGCGATACAGCCTTTCGTCATTCCGCCGTTCACCGCCGCGCGCCAGGTCAAGGCGGCACTGGCCAACACCCGCGTGAAGGTAGGTGCCCAGAACATGCATTGGGCCGATGCCGGCGCGTGGACGGGAGAGATTTCGCCAGTGATGTTGAAAGACTGCGGGCTGGATGTAATCGAACTCGGCCATAGCGAGCGCCGGGAGCATTTCGGCGAGACGGATGCGACTGTCGGACTGAAAACGGCAGCTGCTGTCAGGCACGGTTTCGTGCCACTGATCTGCGTCGGCGAGACGCTGGACGAGCGTGAATCAGGCCGCGCCGAGGCGGTGCTGACGGCACAGGTTCTCGGCGCGCTGCAGGAGCTGAGCGGCGATCAACCGAAGGCGGAAATCCTCTTTGCCTACGAGCCTGTCTGGGCGATCGGGGAGAAGGGCATTCCCGCAAGCGCCGACTATGCCGACAAGCAGCAAGCGCTGATCAAGCAGGTAGCCGCTGACCGGCTGCCGGCTGCCCCGCCTGTGCTTTACGGCGGCAGCGTCAACCCCGGCAACGCGGCCGAACTTATCGGCCAGCCGCATATTGATGGCCTGTTCATCGGCCGCTCGGCGTGGCAAGCGGAAGGCTATATCGACATTCTGAAAAAGGCGTCGGCCGCCATCGCGCGCTAACCGCGCGAGCAATTCCAGGAAAAGTGTGAAGCGGTTTTCCGTCCGGAATTGCGTCAAATCAAAGAGACAGAGACAAAAGCAAAGGAGTTCATCATCATGAAGATCGCACTCGGAGCCGACAGCGCCGGCAAGCCGCTGCTCGATGTCATCGCCAAGCATCTCGCCACCAAGCCGGAGTTGCAGGTCGTCGACCTGAGCCAGGCCGGCTTCTACGCCGATATCGCCGCCTCGGTCGGCCACGAAATTCTCGACGGCAACTACGACCGGGCCATCCTGTTTTGTGGCACCGGCATCGGCGTCAGCATCTCTGCCAACAAGGTGCCGGGCATTCGCGCCGCGTTGACCCACGATACCTATTCCGCGGAGCGCGCCGCCAAGTCCAACAACGCCCAGATCATCACCATGGGCGCCCGCGTCATCGGTCCCGAACTGGCGAAATCGATCGCCGACGCATGGCTTGCCTCCGAGTTTGATCCGAATGGCCCATCTGCCGCGAACGTGCAGGCCGTCGACAAGCTCGACGCCAAGCGCTGAAAGACGCGGCAAGTCCGCTGATGATCAGTCGGTCAAGGCGGTCCGCATCGCCTCGATCACGGTGACGGCGGACGCAGCGCCCGGATCCATATGGCCAAGCGAACGTTCGCCGAGGCGTGATGCCCGGCCCTTGGTGGCCACCATCGCTTTGGTCGCTTCCGCGCCTGTCTCTGCCGCCTGGGCGGCGGCCTTGAGACTGGCGGCCAGATCCTTGCCTGAGGCCAGCGCTTCGCCCGCCGCTTGCCCCGCCGGCGCCCATGCATCGATCATCGTCTTTTCGCCAAGCTCTGCCTTGCCGCGATCCTGAATGCCCTTGGCCATGGCCTGGAACAGGGCGACCACGTCCGCGTCGTCGAGCGCCGTCTTGCCCTTGACGGCTGCCGCGGCGCGCATGAGCGCGGTCGCATAGAGCGGACCGGAGGAGGCGCCGACCGCATTCAGGAACGACTTTGCCGCCGTGTTCAGCAAGGTGGTCGGATCGGTCGCCGCGGTGTCCAGTCCGGCCACCGCATCGCGCGCAGCGGAAAATCCAAGCTCCATCGCGATGCCGTGGTCGGCGTCACCGATAACCCCGTCAAGCGCGCACAGCCTGTCCCTGTCTGCTGACATGGAGTTTGCGATCGCCGCGAACATCGTGACAAGGCGGGCAGTATCGATTGTCGTCATGTCTTAGTCCTTGCCACAGAGTGGGTTTAGCCGGCGCGAAACATGGCGCAGTCGCAGGGGTGGTCCAGCATCGTCTGCAACTCGCCGTCCAGCCGATGCAGCGTGATCGAGGCCCCGGCCATTTCGAGCGAGGTGCAGTAATTGCCGACCCAGCTTGCGTGGATGGACACACCGATCTCATCAAGCCTCTGCTTCACGCGCCGGTTCATGATGTAGAGTTCCATCAGCGGCGTTGAGCCCAGCGAATTGACGAGCACCGCGACCTTGTCGCCGCGCGCCGGCGCCATCTCGTCGAGGATCCTGTCCAGCATCTCGTCGGTGATCTCATCGGCTGTTTTCAACTTTTGGCGTGCGATGCCGGGCTCGCCGTGGATGCCCATGCCGATCTCCATCTCGTCCGGCCCGATCTCGAAATTTGGCCGGCGGGTCTGCGGCAGCGAACAGGGCGACAGCGCCACGCCCATGGTGAAGGTGTGGTCGTTGGCCTTGCCGGCGATGCGCTCGCATTCGTCGAACGACAACATCCGGTCGCAGGCGGCGCCGGCCGCCTTGAAGATGAAGAAATTGCCGGCGACGCCGCGCCTCTTGTGCCGCTGGTCGCGCGGTGCCGAGGCGACGTCGTCGGTGCTCAGCACCGTGCGCACCTCGATGTCGTCCATCGCCGCCATCTCGGCCGCCATGTCGAAATTCATCACGTCGCCGGCATAATTGCCGTACATGAACAGCACGCCGGCGCCGCCGCTGACCGCCTTGGCACATTCGAGGATCGGGTCCGGCGGCGGCGAGGCAAAGACATTGCCGATGGCCGCAGCGTCAGCCAAGCCCTTGCCGACAAAGCCGAGAAAGCTCGGCTCGTGGCCCGAGCCGCCGCCGATGACCAGGCCCACCTTGCCCTGGCGCGGCCCGTCGCGGGCGACGATGGAGCGTGGACTGCCGTCCACGCTTTTGAGATGGCGGGGATGCGCTGCCAGGATGCCTTCCAGCATCTCGTCGACGGCGCGGTTGCCATCGTTGATGATCTTCTTGGTCTGCACCCGGCATCCTCCCGACTTCGGCATTTTCGCAGATAATACCGGGTGTTACCGGGATTTCCACCCGGCAAGGCGTATTTCGCGCGCTGAGATGTTCCCACGGCCAACACCTGGACGCAGGCGCTGGCTGTTTCAACCGCCGAGGCCGTCGCGGATGGCTGAGAAATAGCGATCGGTCCCGACCTGGCCGCCCTTGAGTGCGACCTCCAGTCCGTCGATCGCCTTGACGCGCGAGTGGGCAACGCAAAGCGGGGAACCCGGCGAAGCGGGCAGCGGCATGCGAATTGTCAGGGCATCGACGCCCGTCTCGCCGAGTGCGTGGCTCGACGTGTCGCCGCCTGCAATGACCACGCGACGCAGGCTCTGTTCCACCGTCAGGTTGCGAAGGATTTCTCCGAGGCCGCGGCCAAGCCTGTGGCGGGCGCCTTCCTCCCGGTCGATTTCGGCGCCCCTGTCGGCAGTGGGGCCAAGCGCGGTGTAGAGGATGACGCTGCGCCCGGCTTGCAGACTGGCACGGCCGCTTGCCGTTGCGCGCGTGATCGCCTGCTGCGAGGCCTCCGAAACCAGTTCGACCGGATCGACCTCGATGCCGTCGAAACCGTCGGTCAGGGCATGCCGGATCTGTCGTTCGGTGGTCGGCGAGCAACTGCCCGACACGACGGCTATCCGCTCGGCTGCGCCCGGTAGCGTGAAGCCATGTCCGGCGCTGACGATGCCATTCGACGCCCATTCGGCCAGCAATGCATACTCGATCCCGGATGAGCCGACGACAAAAGAGCCGCCGGGCTCGCGAACGCGCCAGATCTCCTTGCCGGCCAGAGCCTGCGTTTCCAGATTGTCGACATCGACAAGCACGATGGGGGTGCCGTTTCCGGTCAGGCGATCGAACGCCGCCGACCGCGATGCCGACTGCAGCGTCGCAAGGTCGACCAGTCCGGAGTTCAGCGCCGTCTGCCGCGACAGATGGATCAGCAGATCGGACTCATCCATCGGCGTCGTCGGGTGACGGCTCATCACCGGGTGGCGATCAATGCGGAAATATTGGTCGCGATAGGCCGCGAACAGATGGCCGAAAGCGGTATAGCGCTTGAGCTGCGGCGCGCCGACCAGCAGCGGCACGCTATCCTGCGCGAACACCGAGCGGCCGACCTCGATGGCTCGGCCGATGCTGCCGATCGTCGGGCTGGAATCGAAGGTCGAGCAGACCTTGTAGTGGCAAATCTCGGCGTTAAGCGTCTTCAGCCAGGCGAAGGCATCGCGCAGATGCGTGTCCATCCATTGCGGCGTCTCACTGCGGCTGGTGCCGGCCAGCCCTATCGCCCGGCAATGGCCAAACCGGGACAGCAGGGCCGCGTCCGGCTGGCGCATGAACAGCACGGTCGGCACGCCACCGAGCTCGAGCGCCTCCATGACATCGGTCGAGCCGGTCAGGTCGTCGCCATAATAGCTGAGAAGCAGGTCCTGCATCGTCTCAGGCTGCCTTGCCGTCGCCGAATTTTTCGATCGACCGCGCCAGTTCGGGATGGTTCAAGGCGAAGTCGGCCAGCGGAATGCCGTCGACCGCCGCTTGCCAGGCTTGCTGCACGGCACGTACGCCGGCGCCCGGTCCGTCCGGATGGCTGACGATGCCGCCGCCGCAGAGATAGAGAAGATCCACGGTCCGGCCGGTCCGTGCATATGTCTCGGGCGCCTGACCGCCCCACTGGCCGGAACCTGCCACCGGTAATGCGCAGTCCCCAGGCGAAAAGATCGGCGTCGTCACCGCCTTGAAGGATTCGACGAAAGAGTCATCCGGCTCCCAGTATTTCGAGGCGATGCCGTTGATCTGGAACTGGTCGACGCCGAGCAGCCGCCAGAATTGCTGCCAGACCTTGAAGTCCATGCCGAGGCCGGGGTGACGGGTGAGGATGTCCCAGCCGTTGCGATGAGCATGCAGCACCAGGCCGGAGCGTTTTCTCAGGAATGCCATGCCGCCAAAGCCGATCGAATTGATGTTGATAACAGCACAATTGCCGCCGGCCTTCGCCACCAGATCGTGGTTGCGCATCATCTCGTCGGGATCGGCGTGCGAAATGCCGAAGGCATACATCACCTTCTTGCCGGTCTTCTGCTCGTGATCGAGGATCAGCGGCATGATTGCCTTCACCCGTTCCGACAGGGGCGAATAGGCCGGGCTCATCAGCTTCTCGTCATCCTTGATGAAGTCGACGCCGGCGGCGATCAGTTCCGCCACCATTGCCGCCGTCTCGTGCGGCCGCAATCCTAGCGCCGGCTTGACGATCGTGCCGATGATCGGGCGGTCAGTCACCTTGGTCAGCCGGCGGCTGCCGGCGACACCGAACTGTGGGCCGGGATGTGCCCCGCGATACTCCTCCGGCAATTTCATGTCGACGACGCGAATCCCGGTAAGGCCCTTGATCGAATAGGTGCCGCCGATGGCGATCGTCATCAGCGCCGAAAGGTCGGTGCCGATGGCATCGAACGGAAAGGCGATGTCGACATCGGCGCGCCTGAACGGCCCCTTACCGTCATTGGGAAGCGACGGCCGCTCGGCATCGGGCAGAGGCCGAATCGCCAGCACACGTGCCGCCACCCGGGCCTTCAGTTCCTCGGTCTCGCCGGGCAGCGCTACGAAGGTGCCGGTCGACTGATCGCTGGCGATCTTGGCCGCCAGCGCTTCGATGCTTCCAGGCGTTTCGATGCGGTAGGTGAGCGTGATCATGGTCCGCTGTCTCAAGCCGAGGCGTTCGAAAAAGGTTCACTGGTGTTTCAAATCTGGTATAATGAGTACATAAGTATTGCAAGTCATATCCGGCAGCGGGATCGACAGACGGCAATTCCGGGAATTGTGGCGGCAGTGTTAGATAGGGCCGGGTCAAGGGAGTGATTCGCGGCGATGAACCGTTCGGAACCGATTGTCCGGCGCAAGCTTTCCGATGAGGTCTTCTTGCGGCTGAAGCGCCTGATCACCAGCGGCGAGCTGATGCCAGGCGACGACATGCCCTCGGAGCGCGAGCTGATGGAGCGCTTCGAGGTCGGCCGCCCCGCGATCCGCGAGGCGATGCAGGCGCTGAGCAATATGGGGCTGGTTGCGATCTCGCATGGCGAACGCGCCAAGGTGCTGCAACTCACCGCCAAGTCGATCATCAAGCAGGTCGACGGCGCCGCCAAGATCATCCTGTCGTCATCGAAAGACACGCTGGAGCACCTGAAGACCGCGCGCATCTTCTTCGAGCGTGGTATGGTCAGGGAAGCCGCCGAAAAGGCCACCGCCGAGGATGTGCTGCGGCTGCGGGCCACCGTTGCCGAACAGCGCGGCTTTCGCGGCGCTTCCGAAGCCTTCATCTCCGCCGACATGAAGTTCCATACACAGATCGCCGCGATCTCCGGCAACCCGATCTATGTCGCCGTCAGCGAGGCGATGCTCGGCTGGCTGAAGGAATACCACACCGAAATGCTGATCTGGACCGGCAAGGAAAAGTTCACGCTCACCGAGCACGAAGAGATCATAGGCCGCATTGAACTGAAGGATGCAGACGGCGCCGAGAAGGCGATGATCAAGCATCTAGAACGCTCGCGCGCGCTCTACGTGATGAACTCCGAAAAATAACGTCAGTCGATCCGGAGGATCTCGTAAGGCGTCATCACGAGATGGCCTCGGCCAAAAGCTGAAATGTCGACCTGCACGTCGTCCGCCGTCAGGTTCGCCAGCCACACGACAGTGTCGCCCGAGGCCGAGCGTCCAGCCAGCGCCAGCACCTTGGTCTCATCGCTCGTCCCTGCCGCCACATGCGCAAGGCCGGCCAGTTCGCAAAGCCCCTTGATGGCTCTGAAGAGCGGCCGGGGCGATCCTTCCGCGACGGGTTCTCCGGATGACGCCAGCACGCCGAACGGTCCGGTGAAGCTGGAGAGCGTGAGCTGTTCCAGCCCAGCGGCTGCGACGCGCGCGGCATAGCCGACCGTCCAAGCCGCCGCGAACTGGCCGGCATGGCGGGGATCGCTGTCGGCCATGGCAATGCGCTGTCCCCCGGGATTGGGTTTGGTCGCTCCGCCATAAGGGTTCTGGCGCATGGCAATCGTCGACGGTCCGATCCGGTAGGGCTTTGCCCCGAAGATAGCCCGTGCCGATTGGGTGATGAAAGGCAGCGCCTCCAGCGACTGCATGACGCTGAGATCGTCGGCGGCGTGCACGATCGGGCAAGTGCAGTGGGTGACGAAATCGAGCTGGTCTGCCGGAACGCGCTTGCGGTTGAGTTCGGTGAAATAGCTGAACATGCCGCCGCCGAGGCGGATATCGGGGAATGCCCGCCGCGCTGCGGCATAAATGACGTCGAGCGGCGGGCATTCCGGCCACGCGCTGCCCGGCGGCGTCGACTGCCGGTCGACCGACGGCGACACGGCAATGGCCGAGAGTTTTAGCCCGGCCCGGCGAACCAGGTCGGCGACGCCGGACAGCTCGGCGTCAAGATCGCCAGCGCAGGCAACGACGCATTCGAGGGTTGTTTCGGCTGCGTAGGCAGTTGCGAGCCGGGCGAAAGCGCGCAAGGCATCGAGCCCGTGGCCGCGCGTCGGATCGTAGTGAAACAGCAGCTGTTGTGGGCCAAGTTCCGCCAGCGTGGAGAGGTTCGCCAGCGCCGTCTCGACATCCTCGGGATAGATGACCACGCCGACATCGGGCAGCCTTGCTCCCGCCTCGCCGAGTTCGACCCTGACCGGTTCGCTGGCCACTG
This sequence comes from Mesorhizobium sp. AD1-1, assembly GCF_020164655.1. Lineage (NCBI taxonomy): Bacteria > Pseudomonadati > Pseudomonadota > Alphaproteobacteria > Hyphomicrobiales > Phyllobacteriaceae > Mesorhizobium > Mesorhizobium sp. AD1-1. Next base: position 278,827 of record NZ_JAIUGP010000004.1, on the reverse strand, counting down.
CGGCAGCCGGCGCTTTGCCTTCACCTGCGATGCGCAGGCTGATCGTCTGGCTCAGGGGCTGGCCGGCAGGCAGCACATACGGCCACGGCAGCACCAGCGGCCGCACATAGGTCTTGTAGGAGGCGTCCGACCAGTTGCGCTGGTCCTCCATTTCGAAAGTATCGCCTTCCATCCGGCACTCAGCGGTGACACCAGGCCGAACCTGATGGGAGATGGCGCGGATATCCTTGAAAGGCTGCCAGGGGTCGATCAGCTGGGGAAGTTTCGTCGCCACCACGCTGCCGTCTGTGTGCTCGACCATGACCGGGCTACCGGCGAGGTCGGCGATCGGGTGCAGGATGCAGAAACCGCAGCGGTTGGTTTCGAAATCGTTTTCGGGAAGGGCGCTGACGTCGAAGACCAGACGGCCGTCGGCAGAGCCTTTGATGGTGGCGCGGAAGCCGAGCCGGTTTCCATCGGGGGCCAGGCAGCTTGCCGAATAGCTGACCGAAAAAGCGTCGGCAGCCTGGTCGATGATCAGGTCCGTCAAATTTGGCTCATAGGTGCCCCAGTCGCGGTCACGCACGATATAGGCGATGGCGCGCAGCACTTCGGTGCCGCCGTGACGGATGGTGCGCAGATTGCCGTTGACGAAGTCGGCGCTGAGCGAGCCTGCGCTGAGCCTGACCGGCTCGGCCTCGACCACGCGCGTGCCGTAGAGCAGGAAAGTGCCGGCGGTCATTTCGGCAAGGCGTCGAGTTGCACCGGTTGCCGGCTCGCGGCCCCAGCATAGGCGGCCTCGACCAGCGCGAATGTCCTAAGATTGTCGGCGCCCGAGGTCGCCGGCTCGGTCCCCTTTGCCAGGCAGTCGACCCAGTGCTGCTGGATGGCTACGACGCTTTCCTGGATGTTGTGCCAGGGCCGCGACGCCCAGGCCAGCAGCGGCGGCGAGACGTCGGTGACGGCCGTGCCGCTCTTGCCGGTGACGGTCAGCCGGTATCCCTGCGCCAGCCGGATCGTGCCGTCGCTGCCATCGATCTCGATCAGCGTTTCGGGAAACGGCTCGGTGGCGAGCTTCGTCGCGTAGCTGCAGTCGACCACGGAGGTTGCGCCGCTCTTGTGGTCCATCAGCATGGTCGCCACATCCTCGCCCGCAATGGCGGGATTGATGCGGGCGATTCGTGTCGTGATGGTCGAGACGTCGCCGAGCAGGAAACGGGCGATATCGAGGATATGGATACCGAGGTCCTCGATGATGAAGCGCTTTCCCGTTGCCAGATAGGGCTGACCGGAAAACACGTCATAGGCCGAGCGGAAGGAGATACGCCCGAAGAAGGGCGTGCCGATCTCGCCGCTATCGAGCACGGTCCGCACCGCCTGGATAGGTGACTGCCAGCGAAAATTCTCATGCACCATCAGCGGAACGCCGGCTTCCGCGCATGCCTTGACCATCGCCTTTGCGTCGGCAAGCGTCGGCGCGAACGGCTTTTGGCAGATCACCGGAACGCGGTGGGCGGCCGCCATTTCGACAAGCGGACGATGGCTGGGCGCGGTGGTGGCGATATCGACGAAGTCCAGGCTTTCGCCGGCAAATAGTTCCGCCGCATCGGTATAGCGCTTCGCAATGCCGAACTGGTCACCGACGATCCGCAACCGTTCCGGGTCACGGTCGCAGATGGCGATGATCGAGGCGCCCGCTATGTCGCGCCAGGCATGCATCTGGTTGACGGCAAAGAAGCCGCAGCCGATCAGCGCTCCCCGCAGTTCCACCATGCTCAGCCTGCCTTTGCCATCTGCATCAAGGTGACACGTTGCTGAAGCCGGCGCTGTGCCTGGTCGACGACGACAGCGACGATGATGACGAGGCCCTTGATCACCATCTGCCAGAACGAACTCACGCCCATCATCACCAACCCGTCCGAAAGAATGCCGATGACGAAGGCGCCGACGATGGTGCCGCCGATCGTGCCGCGGCCGCCCGACATCGAGGTGCCGCCGAGCACTGCCGCCGCAATGGCGTTGAGCTCGAAGCTTTCGCCCGTCGCCGGATGCGAGGCCATCAGCTCGGACGAGATGATCAGGCCGACGATCGCCGCGCAGAAACCGGAGAACATATAGACGAACATCTTGACCATGTTGACCCGGACGCCCGAAATCCGCGACGCCCGTTCATTGCCGCCGACGGCGAAGATATGGCGACCGAGTGGCGTGTACTTGGCGAGATAGGCGGCTCCCAGTGCAACGACGATGAGGATCCAGATCGCCACCGGCAAGCCGAGCAGCCGGCCTGCACCGAGGAAGCCGAAGCCGGTGGTGCCAAGCTCCGGCTTGCCGACGAGGTTGGGAAAGGTGCGGCCATCCGACGACAGCAGCGCCAGGCCGCGCGCGACATAGAGCACGCCGAGCGTGGCGATGAACGGCGCGACGTTTAGCCTGGTGATCAGCAAGCCGTTGACGGCGCCGATCAATATGCCGACGGCAAGCGTGATCAGCGCGATCTCAAAGACGTTGAAATAGATGGTGTAGCCGATCTGCAGATCGATGCCGTTGAGCACGAGATACCCGGCCACCATACCGCACAAGCCGACGATCGAACCGACCGAAAGGTCGATGCCGCCGGTGATGATGACGAAGGTCATGCCCATCGCCAGGAACGCATTCAGCGCCACGTGCTTCGACATCAGGATCAGATTGGCGGTCGACAGGAAATTCGGCGCCGCGATCGAGAAGAAGATCAGCACGGCGATCAGCGCAATGAAGGTCCTGAGCTTCATAACTGTCAGCAGCACCGAGCCGCTGGAAGCGGAGGGAGCGGCCGCTTTGGCTGGGATGTCAGTCATGGGCGGTGCTCTCCGTATGTGGGGCTGGTCCGTGGCCAAGCGCCGATGCGGCGACGAGTGCCGCCTCCGTCGCCTCAGTGCGGTCGAACATGCCGGTCAGTTTTCCGTTGCTCATCACTGCGATGCGGTCCGACAGCGCCATCACCTCATCGAGATCCGAGGTGGCGAAGAGAATGCCCAATCCATCGCGCGACAGTTTGCGCATGGTGCGGAAGACGTCGGCCTTGGCGCCGACATCGATGCCTCGGCTGGGCTCGTCCATCAGCAGCACCTTGGGCCCGGTGAGCAGCGCCTTGCCGATCACCACCTTCTGCTGGTTGCCGCCCGACAGCGACGACACCTCTTGCGCCGGGTCGGCGACCCTGATCGCCAACTCCCGCACCACCTGCGTCACCGCCTGCCTTTCGTCGGCGCCACGGATGTGGAACAGGCGGGCAAAGCGCGACAGGCTGGCCAGCGTCAAATTGCTGGCGACCGAAAGGATCGAGACAAGCCCTTCGCGCTGGCGATCCTCGGGGATCAGCGCCAGCCCGCGCCGGATGCGCCGCGTCGTATCGCGCTCCTTGACCTTTCTACCGCCAATGAAGATGTCGCCGGTCGAATGGCCGTGGCGGCCCATGATGCAGTCGAACAGTTCGCTGCGCCCGGCGCCCATCAAGCCGTATATGCCGAGGATCTCGCCGGCACGCAGCGACAACGAGACATGGTCGACGGCAAGTCCGCCGGTGGCACGAGGCAGGCAGATCTCCTCGGCACGAAAAATCTCTTCGCCCGGAAGATGGCCGTCGGCCTTGGCGAAGTCCTTGGCGTCGGAGCCGATCATCTGGCGAACGATCCACTGCGTGTCGACGTTCTTCATCTCTTCCTGGCCGGTGATGCGGCCGTCACGCAGCACGGTGATGTAGTCGCCGATGCGGATCAGCTCTTCGAGCCGGTGCGAAATGTAGACGATGGCCACGCCGCGCGCCTTGAGGTCGGCGATCACCTTGAACAGGATCTCGACTTCCGCTGCACTCAGCGCCGAGGTCGGCTCGTCCATGATCAGGATGCGTGCATCGAGCGAAACCGCCTTGGCGATCTCGACCAGCTGCTGCTGGCCGATGCGCAGATCCTCGACCAGCATGTCGGGCCGGATGCCGGCCTGTAGGCGTTCCAGAAATTCCGCAGCGCGGTTTTCCTGTTGCGCGTGGTCGATTTTGCCGAAGCGGTTGGTGATTTCTCGGGTGGCGAAAATATTCTCGGCGACGCTCATATTGCCGAACAGGTTCAGCTCCTGGAACACCATGCCGATGCCACGGTTCACCGCATCACCGGATGACGAGAAGGAAACCTCTTCGCCTTCCAGCAGGATGCGGCCGGCGGTCGGCCGTTCGACGCCGGCGATGATCTTCATCAGCGTCGACTTGCCGGCGCCGTTTTCGCCGACCAGCACGTTGACCGCGCCCTTGCGCACCTCGAAATTGGCGCGCTTGACCGCAACGGTGCCGGAATAGACCTTGGAGACGTCCTCGAGCTTCAGAATGATTTCGCGCTCCGCGATCGCGCTCATGGCTTCGGCCCGATCTCTGCCTCCGCCGGCGTCACCAGCGGCAGGTCCTGGCCGCTGCCCAGCGTGTAGGCGCCGAGCACCTTGGCGCTGCGGCCTTCCAGCGCCTCGCGCGGCAGCTTCGACAGCACCGTCTTGTCGGCATAAGCGTTGAAAGCCTTGCCGAACTGGGCGAAGTCGATCTGGTTGGTGAAGTCGTTGAACTGGATGAAGTCCAGGCTGTCGCGCAGCGCGGTACCGCGCACCGCCGGTCCGATCTGCACCCGTGCATCGGCTTTGCCGTCGCCGTCGACATCGACGTCGACCGTTGCCGCACGCGACTGTGTGTTGGCCGCGATAATCTTGCCTTCCAGCCGAACCGCGAAAGTCCAAGGCGAATTCGCCTGCTTGTTCGGATTGCCGTATTTGGCGCCGGCAGCCGCTGGGTCGGTTGTCGCCAGGGTGTGAACCTGCGCAAACGGTCCGGCTTTCTGCTGGAGATAGGGCACGACCTTTGCCGCCCATATCTCTTCGACCATCTTGTCTGGATTGAAGGTGGCAGCGTTGTTGCCGTCGTCCGATTTCGTCGGCAGGATCTTGCAGGCGGTCAGGCTGATGCCGACCATCACGGTAAGGATCGGCCAGTTCGGCTTGGTGTTCAGCATGGCGGCCTGTCGTTCAGCATCGTGGGCGGCCCACGGAAAATGGCGGCGAGGGGCGATCCTGGGTTCGCCCCTCGCTATTCAAATCACGCTGGCTCAGTTCGTCAGCGCGAAGGTCTCCAGCTTGGCGGCATTGTCGCCATTGACCAGAACGCAGTCCATCAATTGCTTTTCCTTGGCCGGCGACTTCTTGTTCTTGATGAAGTCGTTGGCCTGCTCGACCGCCATCTGCGCCTGCGCGAAGGCGGGCTGCAGCACCGTTGCCTTGATGCCGCCCGAGGTGATGGAGTCGCGAACATCGTTCGATCCGTCGAAGCCGACGACGATGACATCCTTGCGGTTCGCCGCGGCAAGTGCCGCATAGGCGCCCATCGCCATCGTATCGTTGCCGGAGATCACGCCCTTGATGTCGGGGTTGGCCTGCAGGATCGATTCCATCTTGGAATAGGCTTCCGTCTGGCTCCAGTTGGCCGACTGCTGGGCGACCATCTTCAGGTCCGGATAGTCGTCGATGACGTCGTGATAGCCCTTGGAACGAATGCCGGCATTGGTGTCGGATTCCTTGCCGACCAGCTCGACGAAATTGCCCTTCTCGCCCATCAGCTTGACGAATTCCTGCGCGCCGAGCTGGGCGCCCTGGTAGTTGTTGGAGACGATCTGCGCGACGGCGACGCCGGTGGCGTTGATCTCGCGGTCGATCAGGAAGGACGGAATGCCTGCATCCTTGGCTTTCTGTACCGCGGCGACGGTGGCGTCGGCGCCGGCATTGTCGAGGATGATCGCCTTGGCGCCGCGGCCGATCGCGGTGTCGATCAGCTCGGACTGCTTGTTGGCGTCGTCGTCATGGACCAGCACCAGCGCCTCGTAGCCGAGTTCCTTGGCCTTGGCTTCGGCGCCGACGGCTTCCGCCTTGAAGAACGGATTGTCGTGCGAGGGCGTGATGATGGCGATGAGATCCGCCGCGTAGGCGGGCACGGCCGTGCCAAGCGCCAGCATGCCGGCGAAAGCCGCAAGCGTCATTCTGCGTGTAAGTTTCATGAAGTCCTCCCGTTTGAAAAATTGCCTTGGTTACCCAAAGCATCTGTCGGCATCCGAATTCGTCAGGCGGCGCGGGCGGCGGATCGCTTCCGGGCTAAAGAGCCGTTTGCCGGCTTCCCCTCCACGGATCGTTGCTCCCCAGCCATCCTCCACTCGCCCAGGCATCGTACTCCTGCGAAAACCCTGTCGATCCGAGCCATGAACAGCTAAGCCAACTGGTATGATGAGTCAACCACGAATTCAGGTGATATGTACCTGATGAGCTACGATGCCGAGCGTCGCAACGGTACGGCGACGTCGCGGCGCTGCGGCAGCGCCTCTCCTCTTCAGGTGATACGCTGAATGCTGGCGGCGATCTCTTCCGGCTCGAACACGCGCTTCCAGTCGTCCCGCATCAGCACCGGCTTGCCGAACTCGATCGCCTTGTTGCAGGCATCCGAGAAAACGCCCTTGGTCTCGCCGAAAATGACGGCGCCCAGCACGTTCATATGGCCGAGCAGGAAGTCGAGCGCCGCCTGCTGGTCGACGCCGCGTGCCACGACCTCGTCGACGGCTTCCTTCATGACCACCAGCAACGAGGCGCACACCGTCTCCGAAAGCCCGGGTTCCAGCAGCGCCATCTGTTCGACGCTGACGCGGTGCGAACGCATGACCGGCGCCCAGATGATCTTCGCGATCGCCTCGCCCTTGGCGTAATCCTCTTCCGGCCCCTGCATCAAGGCGCTGACCATATGCTGCTTGGCCTTGACGCCGCCGAAATAGTCCTTCTTTGCCGCCATGTCTGTTTCGTCGTTGAAGATCGGCGGATGGCAGGGGTGGGTGACGAAATAGGTGAGGTCCGGTCGATTCGGCAGGTGGCCGGCGAAGGGTGCCGCCGCGTCGAGCACCACCACCATGGTGCCCGGCGCCAGCTTGCTCTCGATGCTGCTCGCCACCTTGCCGATATGCGTGTCGGGAACGGCCAGGATCACCACATCGGCGCCCTTGAGCGCTTCGTCGGCGCTGACAGTATCGAAACCCAGCCCGGTCTTCAGTCGTTCGCGGCCGGCATCGCTGACCTCGACATGGCGTATTGTGTAGGGCGACCCGCGAAAATTGGTCGACAGGCGGTAGCCCATTTTCCCACCGGCACCGAACAGCGCAATCGTTGTCATTTGGTCACTACTCCTGATCTCAGCGGACGGTATCGTAACTGGTATAATCACGCTACCAGATTTTGGCAATCCGATAATGACCATGCGACGTTCGCCGCGTCATCGGCTGCCGCCGGCAAGCTCCAGCACGAGAACAATGGATGGCGCGCTCGGGATATGACCTCTAGATCACCAGAAGAAGCCCGCGCTTGCCCGCTGAGTGCGCATGAGCGCTGCTATGCCATCCCCAGAAATAGGAGGCATGTGATAAGGGTCGGAGGTCGGGCCGGGCGCTACTTCAAAAGATCGACCAGCATGTCGAAAGCCGCATCGATATCGCCGCGAACCGCCGCCTGAACTGCCTGCTCGTCCCGGTCGCGCAGGGCCGCAAACATCTGTTGATGGTATGTGTTCGCGGTCGAGTAGGATCCATGCAGCATATTGAAATAGGGGCTGATCTGCAGCCATAGATCCTTGATGATCTTGAGCAGGGTTTCGGATCCCGCTGCTCGGTAGATTGCGAAGTGGAAGGTATAATTCGCCCTGAGATAGGCCTTTACGTCGTCCGCGCCATTCGCGCGTTCCAGTGAGTCCAGATCGCGCGCGAAAATCGCAAGGTCCGCCTCGCTGCGGTTCTGTGAGGCCCAGCCGGCTGCGATGGCCTCTATCTCAAAACGTACATTGCGCAAATCGGTGAGCCGCTCGCGGCTGAGCGCCGGAATACCGATGGAGCGCCCGGATACTACTGTCAGCGCGTTGGCTGCCGTCAGGCGCCGCAGCGCTTCCCTGACCGGCATCGGACTGACGCCAAAGGCGTCGGCGAGGCTCTGAACCGTGACCATCTCGCCCGGCACGATGCTGCCGTCGAGGATCAACTCGGTGACCTGGTTGTAGACCCGGTCCTGCAGAGTTTCCTTGGACAATGGAATGATCTCGACACCAGGCTTCCTGAACGCCGATCCAGCCATCTCCGGTCAACCTTCCCGCCCATGGGCGACACTATTGCTTGTGCCGGAATGCAAGGTTCGTGGTGCCACGTCAAGCGGCCGACATAGCCCGTTTTGATATAAACGATTCCATCATTGATATTTGATCAAATCATGATACGGTCGCTGGCATCGAATGACAAGGGTTTACGTTTTGTGCCCTTGGGAGGCATTCGGTCGTTCTGTTTGGGAGGAGTTCCACATGGGTATCGGATCGAAAGTCCGGCGGCTCGCGCTGCTGGCCGGCATGGCTGCGTGCGCCTTCGGCCTGTCCGCCGCGCAGGCCGCCGAGAAGCACAAGATCTTTCTCAGCATGAGCTACATCGGCAACGATTGGCAGGCGGAGGCGGCCAACATGGTCAAGGCCATGGCCGCTCATAAGAGCCTGGCCGACAAGGTCGACCTGCAGGTCCAGGTCGCTGGCCCCAACGCGCAACGCCAGATTCAGCAGATCAACGCAATGGTGCAAAGCGGCGCCGAAGCTATCGTCGTGTATCCGATCTCGCCGACCGCGCTCAACCAGGTCGTCAAGAATGCCTGCGACAAGGGCGTGAAGGTCTTTGCGTACGACGCCGAGATCACCGAGCCTTGCGCCTACAACGTCCACATAGACCAGCTGGAAGCGGGCAGGGTGACCGCCGAATGGCTGGTCAAGAAGCTCAACGGCAAGGGCAACATCATCGCCATCACGGGCGTCCCGGGAACATCCGTTGACGATCAGCGGACAAAGGCCGCCAAGGAAGTCTTCGCCAAGTATCCTGATATCAAGATCGTCGGCGAGGCTGTCGGCATGTGGAGCCAGGCGGTCGCCCGCACCGAACTTTCGAAAATCCTGGCCACCCGCAATTGGGACGACATCAACGGACTGTGGATGCAGGTCGGCTGCTTCACCGCCAACTCGATGCAGCTCGAGGCTGGCAAGAAGACCAGCGAACTCCTGCCTTGCGCCGGCGAAGGTTCCAATGGCGGCCGCATCCAGATGCTGCCGGAGGGCACCGAAGTCGAAGGTGCCGCTCCTCCTTATGCACCGGCGGGCGCACAACGCATTTCCTATGCCTCGCCGCCTTATTCGGGTGCGCTGGCGCTGAAGCTTGCCGTCGAGGCGATCGAAGGCAAGGACGTGCCGAAGACCACCATCCTGCCGCTGCCGGTCGTTACCAATGAGACGATCAAGCTGTGCGACGAAGGCACATGGGCGGAGATGAAGGCCGGCTGCAACGCCTTCAAGCCGTCGCTGGTCTCCAATCCGGGCTGGTTTGCCTCGATCTTCTCGGACCAGACACCCGAGGTCGGCCTTAATGCTGCCCTCGTCGGACAACCGGAGAACTAAGCCTCCCAAGGCCCGTGTGACGATGCACGGACAACTGTCCGTGCGTCGTCAATCCATGCCAAGCCGGCGATCGAGGACAATGACAGAACACTCCGAGCTCCCCGCCGTCGAGATCGACGGCATCAGCAAGGCGTTCGGCCCGACCGTCGCGCTGGACGGCGTGTCGTTTGCGATCGCGCCCGGCAGCGTCCATGCCCTGCTCGGTGAAAACGGAGCCGGCAAGTCGACACTGGTGAAGCTGCTGTCCGGGCTGGTCCGGCCGAGCCAAGGCCATGTCCGTGTCTTCGGCAAGGAGATCGCTTACGGCGCACCGCGCGCAGCACATGCGCTCGGCATGCAGACAGCATTCCAGGAGATGACCCTGGTGCGCGATCTCTCCGTGCTCGACAACATGCTGCTGCCTTACGCCCCCGTCGGCATCTCCGGCCTGATCCGCCGCGGTGCCGCCCGCAAGGCCGTCCGCCGCCATATCGAAGATCTCGGTTTTTCCGTCGATCTCGATGCCGAGGTGAGCGAGCTCGAGCTTTCGGTGCGCCAGAAGATCGAGATCGCGCGCGCCGTCTACCGCAAGCCGCGCATCCTTTTGCTCGACGAACCGACCTCGACGCTCGCCGGACGCGACGTCGACTGGCTGGGCGACATCATCGCCAGGCTGAAGACCGCGGGTACCACCATCGTCTTCATCACCCACCGCATGCGCGAGGTCCGCGCTTTTTGCGACACGCTGACGATCCTGAGAAACGGCCGCCACATCGTCACCGCGCCGGTCGCCGATGTCTCGGATGCCGACGTCATCGAAAAGATCATCGGCCGCAGCATCGAGCAGACCTTTCCGCCCAAGCCGGACAGCGCCCAGGCCTTCGGTCCGCCGGTTCTGGGCGTGCGCGACCTCAAGGTCGGACGCAAGCTCGACGGCGCGGGCTTCGATCTGCGCAAGGGCGAAATCCTCGGCGTCGCCGGGTTGCAAGGCATGGGCCAGCAGGACCTGTTCCTGGCCTGCTTTGGCATGGCCGAGATCGAGCGCGGCCACATCCTCGTCGACGGCCGCAAGGTCTGGCTCGGTTCGCCGGCCGATGCCTTGCGCCCCAACATGGCCATCGGCCTGGTGCCGGAAGACCGCAAATCCGAAGGCCTGTTCCTGAAATTGTCGGGCAGCCAGAACGCCACGCTGCCGGTGATATCGCGCTTCACACGGCTAGGCCTTGTCGACGCGCAAGCCGAGACCCGCTCCGTCGAGGCGGCATTCGCCACTGTCGAGGTCGACCGCCGAGCGCTGTGGACGCGGGCCGGTGCGTTTTCCGGCGGCAACCAGCAGAAGATCGCCATCGCCAAGTGGCTGGTGGCGCAGAGCCGCATCCTGCTGTTGTTCGATCCCACCCGAGGCATCGACGTCGGCACCAAGCACGAGCTTTATGTGATGATGCGAAACTACGTGGCTTCGGGCGGTTCGATCCTGCTGCACTCGACGGAGATCCCCGAACTCGTTCACCAATGCGACAGGGTGCTGGTCCTCTATGACGGGCGCATCGCCGCCGAACTCGAAGGCGACGCCATCACCGAACCGGCCATCATGCGCCCGGCGCTCGGCCATGCCGGGGAAGCCGCCGCATGAGCAGCGCAGCAGCCTCATCCCCTGTTCCCGGCGGCTTCGGACTGCGCCGTGCGCTGGTGCGCAATCGCGGCGCGCTGATCGCCGCGGCCGTCCTGGCGATCCTGCTCTTCGTCGTCGACTGGATCAGCGCCGGGCCGCTGACCTATTTCGATGTGTCGTTCCTGTCGAGCGGCGGCGCCACCTCGGCGCTCGCGGCGATCGGCCAGACGATCGTGATCCTGTCGGGCGGCTTCGACCTGTCCGCCGGCGCGGTGATATCGCTGGTCAATGCCGTGCTGGCATCGAGCATGGATCCGATGGCGCCAGGCGCAAGCATCCTTCTGTGGACCACCGTCGGCATCGGCGTCGGCATGGCGGTGGGCGCCTTCAACGGCTTCTTCATCGCGGTGCTGCGCATGCAGCCGATCGTGGTGACGCTGTCGACCATGTTCATCCTGCAAGGCGTCACGCTGCTGGTGATGGACAAGCCCGGCGGCTTCGTGTCGCCCGATCTCGGCACCTTCTATCTCGGCGACGCGATCGCCGGCTGGCTGCCGATGCCGCTGGTGGTGATCGGTGTCGTCCTGCTCGCCTGGTTCTGGCTGAAGGGAACCCGCTTCGGCACAGCACTCTACGCGCTTGGCAGCGATCCGGAGTCGGCCGCTTCCGTCGGCATCAATGTCGTTCTGGTGCGCTTTGCCGTCTATGTCATCGCCGGCGGCTGCTATGGCCTTGCCGGCGTGTTCATCAGCGCCCAGACCGGCAGCGGCGATCCGCTGGTCGGCAATCCGCTGCTCTTGTCGATGTTCGCGGCGGTCGTCGTCGGCGGCACGCGCCTCGGTGGCGGGCAGGGCGGTCCGGTGGGCTCTGTCTTCGGCGCCTACATCCTGATGATCGTGGTGAACATCCTGCTGGTGCTCAACGTATCGGCCTATTATGCGACCATCGCCGAAGGCACCATTCTGGTGCTGGCAGCACTTGCCGGCTCGATCTCGCATGCATCGGTGCTTGCCGTGCAACTGCGCGCCGCGCGTGCCCGGCTCGCCGCCTGGCGCGCCGGCATATTGCCCTCGCAGCTCGAGCGCGTGGACCGGCGTCTCAAGATCGCCGAGCCAGCCCATGCCCAGCGCAGTCCGGCATCGCCGCGCCCTGCCTTCCATCTGCGCAATGCGGAAACGCTGCGCTATGCGCTGCCGGCCTATGTCTGCCTGCTGCTCATCGTGCTTGTCACCCAGATCTGGCTCGGCCGCGCCATCCTCAATCCGGGGTACTGGAATTCGCTGCTGGTGCTATCGTCCTTCCTAGCCGTCCTGGCGCTCGGGCAGGGAACCGTCATCCTGACCGGAGGCCTCGATCTCTCCGTGCCGTGGACGATCGGCATCTCCGGCATCATCCTGGCGGGCATGGTCAACGGCTCCGACGCCGCCCTTGTCTACGCCTTGCCGGTCGTCTTGGTGATGGCCTGCGCCATCGGCTTCGCCAATGGTTTCGGCATCGTCTATCTCGGCATCTCGCCGATCGTCATGACGCTCGCCACCAACGGCATTCTGCAAGGCTGTGCGCTGCTCTATTCGCAGGGAACGCCGGCCGGGTTTTCCTCGCCGATGCTGCGCTGGGTCATGACGGCCAAGCTCGCCGGCCTGCTGACTCCAATCGTGCTGCTGATGGTCGTCTTTGTCGTCGCAGCGGTACTCCTGCTTGGCCGCACCCCGTTCGGAAGGCGCGTCTACGGCATCGGCAACGGGCTGCGCGCGGCGCGCTTGTCGGGCATCGGCGTCGAGCGCACGCTGATCCTGGTCTACATGCTTTCGGCCGTCTGCGCGGCTGTTGTCGGCGTCATGCTGACCGGCTTTTCGGGTCAGGCGAGCCTCGGCATGGGCGACGACTATCTATTGCCGTCGATCGCCGTGGTGGTGGTCGGCGGCGCGCTGATCACCGGCGGGCGCGGCCACTATCTCGGCATGCTCGGCGGCGTGTTGTTGCTGACGGCACTGCAGATGCTGCTCGCCGGCACCACGCTTCCCTATGCCACGAGGGCAATTCTTTACGGACTGGTCGTTCTGGGCGCCGTCATGGCGCTGCGCGAACGGCGGCTGCAATGAGAAGGACAGGACCATGAGCACAAGGGCGCCGGCATCGGCGGACGAATTTTTGATCGGACTGAAAGGCCAGCGCGTGCTGGTGACGGCGGGCGCAGGCGGCATCGGGTTTGCCATAGCCGACACGCTGTCACGCCTCGGCGCCCGCATCGTCGTCTGCGACGTTTCCGACGAGGCGCTGGCCGCTGCTCCCAGCAAGATCGACCTGGTCGCGGCGGTCAAGGCCGACGTCTCGCGCGACGAGGACGTCGACCGTCTGTTCGAGGCGGTCGAGAAAAAACTCGGCGGGCTCGATGCGCTGATCAACAATGCCGGCATTGCCGGGCCGACCGGCGGTGTCGACGAGATCGATCCGGCGGACTGGCGGCGCTGCATCGACATCTGCCTGACTGGCCAGTTCCTGTGCGCCCGGCGCGCGGTGCCGCTGATCAAGGCGGCGGGCGGCGGTTCGATCGTCTCGATGTCGTCGGCCGCCGGCCGCCATGGCTACGCCTTCCGCACACCCTATTCGGCGGCCAAGTTCGGTGTCATCGGTTTCACGCAAAGCTTGGCCAAAGAGCTCGGGCCGCACGCCATCAGGGTCAACGCCATCCTGCCCGGCATCATCGAGGGCCCCCGCATCGAAGGTGTTATCTCGGCGCGCGCCAAGCAGGTCGGTATCAGCCACGAGGAGATGACCGGACGCTATCTGCAGAACATCTCGCTGCGCCGCATGACCAGCCCTTATGATGTCGCGTCGATGGTCGCCTTCCTGCTCTCCGATGCGGGGATCAACATTTCCGGCCAATCGCTCGGCGTCGACGGCAACGTCGAAACACTTTGAGGAACAAACCATGGCCAATGTCGCGATCGTCGGAAGCGGGTTCATCGGGCGGGCCTGGGCGATCAGCTTCGCCCGCGCCGGCCATGACGTGCGGATGTGGGACCAGTCGCCCACTGCCACAGGTGGAGCCCGCGACTACATTGCCGGCGTGCTCGGCGATCTCGCCGCGAACGATCTTCTGCGGGGACAGCAAGCCGGTGAGGTTCTTGACCGTATCTCCGTTGTCGCCGAGCTTGAAGAGGCGTTGGCAGGTGCCGTGCATATCCAGGAGAACACGCCCGAGAATCTCGAGGTGAAGCGCAAGGTGTTCTCCTTGATCGACACGCTTGCCGATCCGCAAACAGTCATCGCCAGTTCCACCTCGGCGCTGTTGCCGTCGAAATTCACCGACCATCTGCAAGGGCGGCAGCGCTGCCTGGTCGTGCATCCGATCAACCCGCCCTATCTCATTCCGGCGGCCGAAATCGTGCCGGCGCCGTGGACCTCGGCCGAGACGGTCGAGAGAACCCGCGCCTTCCTCGTCGACGCCGGCCACGCGCCACTGGTCATGCAGCACGAGCTTGACGGCTTCATCATGAATCGCCTGCAAGGCGCATTGCTTGAGGAAGCTTTCCGGCTTGTCGCCGATGGCTACGCCAGTGTCGAGGATGTCGACATCGGCATCCGCGACGGGCTGGCGCTGCGCTGGTCGTTCATGGGGCCGTTCGAGACCATCGATCTCAATGCACCCGGCGGCGTGCGCGACTATGTCGAGCGCTATCAGGGCATCTATTCCAACATCTTTCCCCAGACGCAGCGGCGCGTCGACTGGGCCGGCAAGGTCATCGACACGGTCGAGGCTGATCGCCGCAAGCGACTGCCACAGCAAAGCCTAGGCGACCGGCAGGTGTGGCGTGACCGCCGGCTCATGGCGCTCGCCGCCCACAAGAGAAAATCGGATCAGGAGTTTGGAGAATGACGCAAACCAGTCGCAAGCCGGGACCTGCACGGACCAGGGGCAAGGTCATCATCACCTGCGCGGTGACGGGCGCCATCCACACGCCGACCATGTCGCCCTATCTGCCGATCACGCCCGACCAGATCGCTTCGGAGGCGATCGCGGCGGCGGAAGCCGGTGCCGCGATCCTGCATCTGCATGCCCGCGATACGGAAACCGGCAAGCCCGACCAGACGCCGGAGGCCTTCGCCCGCTTCCTGCCGCGCGTCAAGCAAGGCACCAACGCCGCCATCAACATCACCACCGGTGGCAGCCCCTACATGAAGGTCGAGGAGCGCGTGCGCCCGGCCGCCCAGTTCAAGCCGGAAGTCGCCTCGCTCAACATGGGCTCGATCAATTTCGGGCTCTATCACTTGGCCGACAAATACGAGACCTTCAAGTTCGATTGGGAAAAGCCGCATCTGGAAGCGACGCGCGACCTCGTCTTCCGCAACTCATTCAAGGACATCGAGTACATTCTGGCGACCTGCTACGACAACGGCACGCGCTTCGAGTTCGAGTGCTACGACATCGCCCATCTGTACAACCTTTCCCACTTCGCCGACCGTGGGCTGGTGAAGCCGCCTTTCTTCGTGCAGTCGGTGTTCGGGCTGCTCGGCGGCATCGGCACGCATCCAGAAGACGTCGCCCATATGAAGCGCACTGCCGACCGGCTGTTTGGCGACCAGTTCCGGTGGTCGGTGCTGGGCGCCGGCGCCAGCCAACTGCGCATCGCCGCGCAATCGGCGGCCCTTGGCGGCAACATCCGCGTCGGGCTGGAGGACAGTCTGTGGGCGGGCAAGGGCAAGCTTGCCAAGTCGAACGCCGAGCAGGTCTTGCTGGCCCGCAAGATCATCGAAGGGCTCGGCATGGAGGTGGCGACGCCCGACGACGCACGCGAAATCCTATCATTGAAAGGCGGGGACAAGGTCGCTTTCTGAGGCGGCCCGAGCAATCGCCGCGAGACGCAAAACGGAGGAGGACGGCATGAAGATCGAAGTCGTGGTGGACGTGAAGACCACACTGGGCGAAGGACCGCTGTGGGACGTCGAACAGGAACGACTCTACTGGATCGACAGCTTCGACGGGCGCGTGTTTCGGGCGACCGCCGACGGGCGCGAGATCCGGTCATGGGACGTTCCGATGAAGATCGGCTCAATGGCGCTGCGCAAGGATGGCGACGGCGCTGTCGTCTCGCTGCAGCGCGGCTTCCATCTGCTCGATTTCGCCACGGGCGAGGTGACGCTGATCCACGATCCCGAGCCGGACAAGCCGATGAACCGGCTCAACGACGGCAAGGTCGACCGGCGCGGCCGTTTCTTCGCCGGCTCCATGGATACGATGGAAGAGGGGCCGTCCGGCGGTCTCTACAGGCTCGATCCGGATTTCTCCGTCACCCGGATCGATTCCGGCATCATCTGCTCCAACGGTCCATGCTGGAGCCCCGACGACCGCACCTTCTATTTCGCCGATACCTGGACCGGCGAGATATGGGCCTACGACTACGATATCGCCACCGGTGCCGCCACCAACAGGCGTACCTTCGTGCGCGTCGACACCAGCCGAGGCGGTGCGGCGGACGGCTCGACCGTCGATGCCGAGGGCTATCTCTGGAATGCGCTGGTCTATGACGGAAGGCTGGTGCGCTACGCGCCCGATGGCAGCATCGATCGCATCATCGACATGCCGGTCAAGAAGATCACCAGCGTCATGTTCGGCGGACCGAAGCTCGACACCCTCTACGTCACCTCGATGGCCAAGCCACCGCTGCCGCGTTTTCCCGGCGACGGCGTTTTGCGCGGCAGCCTGTTCGCCATATCAGGCCTTGGCGTTAGGGGCGTCGCGGAACCGCGCTTCGGCGGCTGACGCCAGGCAAGCGAAGCGCCGGTAAAATACGCAGATCAGGCCTTGGCGCAGGAATTCGGGCAAGTCTGGCAATTGATGCCGAACGTGTGCATATACAGGCATACATATATCCATGCAGAGGGGTTTCCGTTAGGCTGAGCGCCCCGCGTCAAACGGGAGCATCGATTGCCAGGATTTGCGGAAAGCGTGATGCAGGGGCCGCGAACCGTGGCCGAACAGGTCGCCAATGTCCTGCGCGAAGCGATTGCCAGTGGCACCATCAAGGCGGGCACTTCGCTGCGCCAGGACGAATTGGCCGAGCAGTTTGGCTTCAGCCGCATGCCAATTCGTGACGCCCTTCGCCAATTGGAAGCCGAAGGCATTGTTTCCATCCATCCGACAAAAGGCGCGCAGGTCGCCCGGATGGACAGCGCCGAGATCAGTGAAATCTATGCACTGCGCGAATTGCTCGAATGCGAGGCGTTGCGGCTTTCGCTTCCCAATCTCGCCGGTGACAGGCTCGACGAGGCGGAACAGGTTCTCGATCAGATCGACGCGGAGCGCAATGTCGGCCGATGGGGCGCGCTGAACCGTGCCTTTCATCTGGCTCTCTACGATGCCTGCGGCAACAATCGATTGCTGGCCTTAATCGAGGCGCACCACAATGCCGCCGATCGCTACGTCCGCATCCTGCTGTCGAACCTGGACTATCGCAGCCGCTCGCAGACGGAGCACCGCGATCTGCTGGCCGCCTGCCGGCGGCGCGACGGCGACAGGGCCATAGGCATTCTGAGGCAGCATCTTCGCGAGGGAAGCGAGACGCTGGTCAGCGCGATCAGGGAAGATGGCCTGTCGCGAAAATCCTGACGACATGGCTTGAGTTGCCTCTGCGCACGATCACTGCCACATATTGCAACATCGCTACTCGATCCGAGGATCATCATGTCCCCCGACAGCAGCCTGCCGGCGCGCGCCCTTGCTCCACGTCGCCACGAAGAGATCCTGCGGCGGCTGGGCGCCCAGGGGTCTGTCAGTGTCGCCGAACTGGCCGGGTTCTTCGATGTCTCGCGCGAAACCATCCGCCGTGATTTGAAGCTGCTGTCGGATAAGGGACGGCTCGGCATCGTCCATGGCGGCGCCGCCCGCTTCGAGCCGAGCGAACCGGCAATGAGCTTGCGCAGCCACGAAAATGCCGGAGGCAAGGCCGCGATCGGCAGGCTGGCCGCCGGTCTTGTAAAGGACGGCATGGTGGTGTTCCTCGATTCCGGCACCACCACATTGGCCGTCGCACAAGCCATGGCCGACCTGCGCGATCTCACCATCTGCACGGCGAGCCTGAAGATCGCGCTTCTGCTGTGCCACGTCTCAGGCATGCGCGTGCATGTGCTGGGTGGCGAAGTCGATCCGGGCGAGGAAGCGGCCTCGGGAATCGACATGCTCGAAGCCATGTCGCGCTTTCGCGTCGACATCGCGTTCCTCGGTGGTGGCGCGCTGTCGCCCGACGGCGAGGTGACCGATTTCACCCGCGCCGGCGCCGAACAGCGCAGCCGCATGATCGCGCTTGCCGCCAAAACCTACTTCGTTCTCGACAGCAGCAAGTTCGCAAAGCTGACGCCGCTCAGGATTCCGAATTTTCAACGCGCCGCCGGCGTGATCGTCGACGCGAAACCGCAGGCTGACATCGCTGAAGCGCTTGCGCGCAAAGGGCCCGAGCTGATGGTTGCCTCTTTGATGTGATATTTTGTGGTATTTTGTGTTGATATTTGGAATTCGGCTGCTATGATCCAACCGGTGTCAAAACGGCAGGATGTCCCATGGCAAACGAATTCCCCACGCAAGCGCGCGTCGTCATCGTCGGCGGCGGTATCATTGGCTGCTCGGTCGCGTATCATCTGACGAAGCTCGGTTGGACCGATGTCGTGCTGCTCGAACAGGGGCAACTCAGCGGTGGCACCACCTGGCACGCCGCAGGGCTTGTCGGCCAGTTGCGCAGTCATTCCAACATGACCAGCCTGATCAAATACTCCACGCAGCTCTATGGCGAGCTGGAGGCCGAGACCGGGCTCGCCACCGGTTGGAAGAATTGTGGCTCGCTGTCGGTGGCGCGGACCGCCGACCGCATGACGGTGCTGAAGCGCACGGCCGCATCGGCTCGCGCCCAAGGCGTCGAGATCGACGTGATTTCGCCGAAGGAGGCGGCCGATCTATGGCCGGTCATGGCGACCGACGATCTGGTCGGAGCCGTCTGGCTGCCGGGCGACGGCAAGGCCAATCCGACCGATCTCACGCAATCGCTGGCCAAGGGTGCGCGCAATCGCGGCGCGAAAATTTTCGAGCGGGTCAAGGTCACCGGCATCAGCGTGAAGAACGGCGTCGCCTGCGGTGTCGAGACGGACCGCGGCAACATTGCCGCCGAGATCGTCGTCAATTGCGCCGGCCAGTGGGCGCGCAAGGTCGGGCTGATGTGCGGCGTCTCGGTGCCGCTGCATTCGGCCGAGCACATGTACATCGTTACCGGCAGGATCGAGGGCGTGCATCCGGACCTGCCGGTCATGCGCGACCCCGACGGGTTCATCTATTTCAAGGAAGAGGTCGGCGGCCTGGTCATGGGTGGCTTTGAGCCGCACGCCAAGCCGTGGGGCATGAATGGCATTCCCGAAAATTTCGAGTTCGCGCTGTTGCCGGACGATTGGGATCAGTTCGAGATTTTGATGGAAAACGCGCTGGTCCGCGTGCCGCAATTGGCCGAGGCCGAGGTCAAGAAATTCTACAACGGTCCCGAAAGCTTCACGCCGGACAACAATTTTCTCCTCGGCGAGGCGCCGGAACTGAAGAATTTCTATGTCGGCGCCGGCTTCAACTCCATGGGCATCGCCAGCGCCGGCGGCGCGGGCAGGGCGCTGGCGGAATGGATCGTCAACAGCGCGCCGACCATGGATTTGTGGCCGGTCGACATCAGGCGTTTCGCCTCCTTCAACAACAATCCGCGCTGGCTGCATGACCGTGTCAAGGAAACGCTCGGCTTGCATTACGCCATGCCGTGGCCGAACCGTGAACTGGACACGGCGCGGCCGTTCCGCCGCTCGCCGCTCTACGACCGGCTCGCCGCCAAGGGCGCCTGCTTCGGTTCCAAGATGGGCTGGGAGCGGGCCAACTGGTTCGCGGCACCGGGAGAGAAGACCGAGAACGACTATGCCTTCGGCCGCCAGAACTGGCACGAGGCGGTCAAGCGCGAAATGAAGGCGACACGCGAAGCCGTCGCCATCTTCGACCAGACCTCTTTCGCCAAGCTCCTCGTGCAGGGCCGCGATGCCTGCGCCGTTCTCAACTGGATCTGCGCCGGAAATATTGACGTACCGGACGGTACGTCTGTTTACACGGGCGTGCTCAATGCACGCGGTGGCTATGAGAGCGATCTCACCGTTATGCGGCTCGGCGCGGAGAAATTCCTCATCGTCACCGGGTCCGCACAAGCTGTCCACGATGCCGACTGGATCGTCAAAAACATTCCGTCCGACGCGCATGCAATCGTGACCGACGTCACCTCGTCCTACGCGGTGCTGGCGTTGATGGGACCGCGATCACGCGATCTGCTGGGCAAACTCTCCTCGGCCGATCTTTCCAACGCCGGCTTTCCCTTCGCCACCATCCGCGAGATCGATATCGGCTATGCCACCGCCTATGCCAACCGTATGACCTATGTCGGCGAACTGGGCTGGGAACTGATCGTGCCGACAGAATTCGCCGTCGGCGTCTATGAGGCGTTGCATGAGGCGGGCCGTGAATTCGGTCTGCTGGACGCCGGTTACTACGCGCTCGGTGCCTTGCGCATCGAAAAGGGTTTTCGCGCCTGGGGCAGGGAGTTGACGCCTGATATCGACCCCTGGCAGGCCGGGCTTGGCTTCGCCGTGGCGATGGACAAGCCAGGTGACTTTATCGGCCGCGACGCGCTGGTTGAGACGAAGCCATCGGCAGCACCGGCAAGACGCATCGTGCTGTTCACGCTCGATGATGCCGAGCCGATGCTGTGGGGCGGCGAACTGATCCTGCGCGACGGCAAGCCGGTCGGCGAAGTCCGCTCGGCCGCCTACGGCCACACGCTTGGCCGCTCGGTGGCGCTCGGCCTGATCGAGAACGAGGCGGGCGTCGACGCTGCATTTCTCACCGGTGGTCGTTTCGAGATCGACCTTGCCGGCGTTCGCCATGCCGCGACAGCACATCTGCGCAGCCCCTACGATCCGAAGTCGGAGCGGGTGAAGGCTGATGCGGTGGAGATCAGGGCCGCCGCTTAATCCGCCGACATCGAGCGCGCCATATCCAGGAAAGCCCGCACCAGTTTGCCGCCGCTGCGTTCACGCAGGCAGATCAACGCCTCGTCCATCAGGGTCTCGGGAGCATCGATGGTGATCGGCACCAGCCGCGAATCCTGGCCGAATTCGGCCGCCGAGACAAAGCCGATGCCGGCGCCCGAGGCGACGATCTCGCGGACGGCTTCGCGGCCCTCGGCTTCGATCGCCGGCCTCAATTCGATTTTCGAGGCGGCTGCGAGATCTTCGAGTTTCTGACGCGTCTTCGATCCACGCTCGCGCATGACCAGTGATTCCTGCGCGAGCTGCTTGAGGGTGAGCGACTTTTTCGCGGCCAGCGGGTGGTCGACGGATGCAAACGCGATGATCGGCGTCGAGTTGAGTTTCAGCACCTCGAAATCGCGCCCCGTCGGCACCTCGCCCAGCACGCCGATATCGGCATCGTAGCTGTAGAGGCTGCTGATCACCGTCTCGGTGTTGCCGGCGCGCACCGAAACCTGCACGCCGGGATAGCGGGCCCGGAAGCTGCCGAGAATGTGAAGCAGATGATGTGCGGCATCGGCGACGATGCGCAGCGTGCCGGAACGCAGGGCGCGGGACTCCGTCAGGAGTTCGAGCGCCTGTTGCTCGGTATCGAACATGCGGTGGGTTATTTCGAGCAATTTCTGGCCCGAATGGGTCAGCGTGACCTGCTTCTTGTTCCGATTGAACAGCAGCACATCATACTCTTCCTCGAGCTTGCGCACCTGGTCCGAGATCGCCGGCTGGGTCAGGAAGAGCGCCTCGGCGGCGCGAGAAAAGCCACCGCAGATGGCCACCTGGTGAAAGGCTCGCAACTGGACGTAGCGCATCTCCCGTGCCTCCGACACTTCTGAAATCACCGACATCTTATCATAAGGATTGCTTAGGAAAATATCGAAAGGAACGATTTGACTTATGTTTTGCCGACCCTCAGCCTGAGCATGGGTCGACATCCCTGCCGGCCGTTGGCACCGGAGGCGTCGCCATGCAATTTTCCATCATCCTGCTGCATCTGGCGGGTGCGGTCATGCTGCTGCTCTGGGCCGTGCATATGGTGCGCACGGGTGTCGAGCGGGCCTGCGGGCCCGCTTTGCGTGATGCCTTGAGGCAAGCACGGGGTGAGCGGATCAAATCGGCCGGCGTCGGCACCGTGCTTGCCGTGCTGCTGCAGAGCTCGACCGCCGTCGCTATCCTGGCGGCCGGGTTTGCCGCCAGCGGCATGGTTTCGGTGTCGGCCGGGCTGGCGATCCTGCTGGGCGCCGATCTCGGTTCCGCCCTGGTCGTGCAGGTGCTGTCGTTCGACCTCAGCTGGCTTGTGCCGGCGCTGATCCTCGTCGGCGGCGCGATGGCCCTGAAGTTCGAAGTGGCTGGCATCAGGCATAGCGGGCGAATCCTGATGGGGGTCGCCTTCGTCCTGTTGTCGCTGCATATGATCGGTGAGGCGACCGCACCGATGCGGCAGAGCACCTTGCTGCCACTGGTGATCTCCTATCTGCGCGCGGACTATTTCACCGCCTTTGCCGCCGCTGCCCTGTTCACATGGCTGATCCACTCCAGCGTCGCGGCGATCCTGCTGTTCGTCACGCTTGCCGCACAAGGCGTCTTGCCGGTCGAGGTCGGTCTGTTCTTCATCCTCGGCGCCAATTGCGGCGGCGCGCTTATCGCGGTTTGGCTGACGCGCGGCGAAGCCGTCGAGGCGCGCCGTATCCCGCTCGGCAATCTGATCTTTCGCGGCACGGCGGCGCTGGCGGCTTTGTTCGCGCTTCAGGCCGTGACCTTCCCGGCGCCTCTGTTCGGCGCAACCGAAGGCCGCCAGCTGGTCAACCTGCACCTTGCCTTCAATCTGGTGCTGGTCATCTGCTGCTTGCCGTTCACCGGCATGATGGAGCGGCTGGTCGCCTTGTTGATCGCAGACAGGCCGGTGGCAAAGGCCGGAGAGGGTGGAGACCTGATGTCGCGCCGCACCAGCGCGCTCGACCGCACCGTCATGCGCACACCCGGTCTTGCGCTAGCCAGTGCCACCCGCGAGCTGCTGCGCATGGGCGAAGTCGTCGAGGTGATGCTGCGCCCAGTGATGGATTTCTTCGACGCCGGCACCGGCGACCAGATACGCCAGGCCCAAAAACTCGATGAGGAGGTCAACCGCGCTCATACCGAAATCAAGCTCTACATTGCCGAAGTCAACCGTGGCAGCATGAGCGTAGCCGAAGCGCAGCGCGGCATCGAGCTCACAGACTTCGCCATCAATCTCGAACGCGCCGGCGACATCGTCGCCAAGAACCTGCTCGTGCTCACCCAGGAGCTGCGTGACAAGAACCTGCGCTTCTCACGCGACGGCTGGAGCGAACTGGCCGGGCTTCACAACCGTGTCATGGCCAACATGCAGCTTGCACTCAATGTGCTGGTGTCGAGCGATCTCGATTCGGCGCGGCAACTCGTCGTCGAGAAGGAGCGGATGCGCAGACTGGAACGCACGAGCCACGACCGTCACCTCAAGCGCCTGCAATCGGGAATGCCGCAGAGCATCGACACCAGCGACATCCACCTGGAGGCCGTGCGGGCGCTGAAGGAGATCAACTCGCTGATGGCCTCGGTCGCTTATCCCTTGCTGACGCAGAGCGGTGATCTGCTCGAAAGCCGGCTGGCGAGAGGGGCTGCGGAAGTGAGGGCTCCTGCAATGGCCTGAGGACGGATTCCCGCCCGGCAGGCCATCACTAAAATCTATACATCGATACAAAATAACGATTTTACAAATAGATCATTCAGGCCAAGAATAAGGCCACATCGAACGCAGATCGAGCGGAGGACAACATGCTCGCCGAGACGAAATTTGCCGCGGAGCCGCTGGCCAGCCCGGCGCTGGGCGAGCCGTATCTTCTGACCCCGGGGCCGCTCACCACGGCCTATTCGGTCAAGCAGGCGATGTTGCGCGACTGGGGATCGTGGGACGGCGACTTCCGCGCCATGACATCGGATATGCGTCGCCGCCTGCTGGCGCTGACCGGGGACACGAACGATGAGTTCGACTGCGTGCCGATGCAAGGCAGCGGTTCTTTCTGCGTCGAAGCGATGCTGGGGTCGTTCGTGCCCAGGGACGGCAAGGTTCTTGTGCTGGCCAACGGCGCCTACGGCCTGCGCGCCGCGCAGACCATGCAGTATCTCGGCCGCGCCTATACGCTGATCGACAAGGGTGACTATCTGCCCCCGCGCGGCGACGAGGTGGCAGCGGCCCTCGCGGCCGACCCTGATATCACCCATGTCATCGCCATCCATTGCGAGACCAGTTCCGGCATCCTCAACCCGGTCGCTGAAATTGCCGAAGCCGTCCATGCCAAGGGTCGCAAGCTGCTGGTCGATTCCATGAGTGCGTTCGGCGCCGTGGCGCTCGACGTCAACGAAATCCGCTATGAGGCGATGGTCTCGTCCGCCAACAAGTGCATCGAAGGCGTTCCGGGTTTTGGCTTCATCATCGCCCGCAAGAGCGAACTGGAGGCCGCCAAAGGCAGGAGCCATTCGCTGTCGCTCGATGTCCACGCCCAGTGGGCGCACCTGAACAAGACCGGCCAGTGGCGCTACACGCCGCCGACGCATGTCGTGGCCGCCTTCCTCGAAGCACTGCGCCAGCATGAGGCCGAAGGCGGCGTCGCCGGCCGTGGCGCCCGCTATACGAGGAACCGCGACGTCATGGTGGCCGGCATGCGCGACCTCGGTTTCGAGACACTGCTCGGGGATCGCTGGCTGTCGCCGATCATCGTCACCTTCTTCAATCCGGCTCATGCCAGTTTCGCGTTCGACCGCTTCTACGATCTGATGAAGGACAAGGGCTTCATCATCTATCCGGGCAAGCTGACCGCCGTAGATTCGTTCCGCGTCGGCTGCATCGGCCAGATGGACGAACATGTCATGCGCCGCGTCGTCGAGGCGGCAGCGTTCTCGCTTCATGAAATGGGCGTCGACACCGCCGCCCCACCCGCCGCGGCACTTGCCGAACGCGCCAAACTCGCCGCCTGAAGCGGCCGACTTCGAGGATATCAGATGAACCAGATGTCTCCCATCAACGTCGCGGTCAACGGCCGCACCTATGCCTGGCCGCGCGTGCCGGCGATCGCCATCTGCCTTGACGGCTGCGAGCCGGCCTATCTCGACGAGGCGATCGAGGCCGGGCTGATGCCGGCTCTGGTCAGGATCAAAGAGAAGGGCACGGTGCGCTTTGCGCATTCGGTCATCCCGAGCTTCACCAACCCCAACAATCTGTCGATCGCCACCGGCCGACCGCCGTCGGTGCACGGCATTTGCGGTAATTATCTCTATGAGCGCGAGACCGGCAAGGAAGTGATGATGAACGACCCGCGCTTCCTGCGCGCGCCGACCATCTTCCAGGCCTTCTACGATGCCGGCGCCAAGGTCGCCGTGGTCACCGCCAAGGACAAGCTGCGTGCCTTGCTTGGCAAGGGCCTCGCCTTCGATGAAGGCCGCGCGCTGTGCTTCTCTGCGGAAAAGTCCGACACCACGACTATAGCCGAGCACGGCATCGACAATGCCTCGAAGCACTTCGGGCTGCCGGTGCCGGAGGTCTATTCGGCAGAGCTGTCGGAGTTCGTCTTCGCCGCCGGCGTCCAGCTGCTGAAGGAATTCCGCCCCGACATCATGTATCTGACGACCACCGACTATGTGCAGCACAAATATGCGCCCGGCGTGCCGCAGGCCAATGCCTTCTACGAAATGTTCGACAAGTACCTGACCGACCTCGATGCGCTGGGTGCTGCCATCGTCGTCACCGCCGACCATGGCATGAAACCGAAGCACAAGGCCGACGGCTCGCCCGACGTGGTCTATGTCCAGGATATTCTCGACGACTGGCTGGGCAAGGACGCCGCCCGCGTCATCCTGCCGATCACCGACCCCTATGTCGTGCATCACGGCGCGCTCGGCTCGTTTGCCACCGCCTATCTGCCTGATGGCACAGACCAGGCCGGCATCATGGCGCGGCTGGCCAAGATCGACGGCATCATGCTGGTCGTCGACAGCCCGACCGCCTGCGAGCGCTTCGAGCTTCCGGCTGACCGCATCGGCGACATCGTGCTGATCTCGACCGAGAACAAGACGATCGGCACCTCAGAACATCGCCATGACCTGGCGGCTCTGAACGAACCGCTACGGTCGCATGGCGGGCTGACCGAGCAGGAGGTGCCGTTCATCGTCAATCGTGTGCTGCCAGAATTGCCGAACGAACCTGTGTTGAGAAACTTCGACGCCTTCTACTACGCCACCATGGCGGCGGCGCTGGCTTGAGTCGAGCGTGATTGTCGACCCCCACTCCGCCGAGCTTCGCTCGGCACCTCTCCACCGATGGACGGGGGAGAGGAAAGACGCCAGGGTTAGCCGCGGCTTAGCCTGGAAACGTTGAGGCACTGACCTCGCCTGATTTCCTCTCCCCCGTCGATCGGGGGAGAGGTGGCCCGAAGGGCCGGAGTGGGGGCCGAATCCTCCGCGCAACAAGAATCTGCTGGAGCAGAACCCATGACCAAGCTCGACCCCGCCATCAAAGTTCGCCACGAGCCGATGCGCATCGCCGGCAGACGAGTCGATGCCGACGGCGTCGTCGAGGTGCGCTACCCCTGGAACGACACCGTCATCGGCACCGTTCCGGCCGGCCGCGCCGATCACGCCCGCCAGGCGTTCGAGATCGCCGCCGGCTACAAATCGAGGCTGACCCGCTACGAGCGTCAGCAGATCCTGTTCCGCACCGCCGAGGCATTGGCCTCGCGCCGTGAAGAAATCTCCGATCTCATCACGCTCGAGCTCGGCATCTCCAAGACGGACTCGCTCTATGAGGTCGGCCGCGCCTATGACGTGTTCACGCTGTCGGCGCAGATGTGCATCCAGGATGACGGCCAGATCTTCTCCTGCGACCTCACCCCGCACGGCAAGGCGCGCAAGATCTTCACCACCCGCGAGCCGTTGAAGGCGATCTCGGCGATCACGCCGTTCAATCATCCGCTCAACATGGTCTCGCACAAGGTGGCGCCGGCGATCGCCACCAACAATTGCGTGGTGGTCAAGCCGACCGAACTAACGCCGATGACGGCGCTTCTCTTGGCCGACATTCTCTATGAAGCCGGTTTGCCGCCTGAAATGCTGTCGGTGGTGACCGGCTGGCCGGCCGATATCGGCAACGAGATGATCACCAACGACAACATCGACCTGATCACCTTCACCGGCGGCGTGCCGGTCGGCAAGATGATCGCCCGCACCGCCGGCTACAAGCGCCAGGTGCTGGAGCTCGGCGGCAACGACCCGCTGATCATCCTCAACGATTTGTCGGACGAGGATCTGGCAAAGGCGGCGGACCTAGCAGTGGCCGGAGCGACAAAAAACTCCGGCCAGCGCTGCACCGCGGTCAAGCGCATCCTGGTCCAGGAAAGCGTCGCCGACCGCTTCGTGCCACTGGTGCTGGAGCGGGCGAAGAAGATCCGCTTCGGCGATCCGATGGACCGCGCGACCGACCTTGGCACCGTCGTGCACGAGAAGGCGGCGGCGCTCTTCGAAGCCCGCGTCCACATGGCTGCCGAGCAAGGCGCCGAAATCCTCTACAATCCGGGCCGCCAGGGCGCGTTGCTGCCGCCAATCGTCGTCGATCGCGTGCCGCATACATCCGAGCTGGTCATGGAAGAAACCTTCGGGCCGATCATCCCGATCGTGCGTGCGCCGGACGATGACGAGGCGTTGATTGCGCTCTCCAACTCGACCGCCTTCGGCCTGTCGTCGGGCGTCTGCACCAACTCTTTTCCCCGCATGCAGAAATACATCGCCGGCCTTCAGGTCGGCACCGTCAACATCTGGGAAGTGCCGGGCTATCGCATCGAGATGTCGCCCTTCGGCGGCATCAAGGATTCGGGCAATGGCTACAAGGAAGGCGTCATCGAAGCGATGAAGAGCTACACCAATGTGAAGACATTTTCGCTGCCCTGGTCCTGACCGGACGGCATTGACGGATAGAACAATCGAGGGAGCGTTCGCCGCTCCCTCATTCGCATTTCGGAGACCATGATGGCCGCGATATCTGAACTTGTGCACACCGAAGGCGATTCCAACACCACAGCGGCTCGCGGTCGCTGGGATGCCGGGCAGGGCGATCCGCGGATCCGCGGCCTGCTCGATCGCGACGCGGCCGCCTTCATGCACCAGAGCCTGTCCAGCCCCTGTTTGTCGACGATCGCCAAGGCGCAAGGCATCTGGATCGAGGACACTGCCGGTCGCCGCTTCATGGATTTCCACGGCAACAGCGTCCATCACCTCGGCTATGGCCACCCGAGGCTTGTGGCCGCCATCAAGAAGCAGCTCGATGAGCTCTGCTTTGCGCCGCGCCGCTTCACCTGTGAGCCCGCCGTCGAACTGGCCGAGAAGCTGGCGGCATTGGCGCCCGGCAATCTCGGCAAAGTGCTGTTCACCACCGGCGGCTCGGACGCCATCGAGGTCGCGCTGAAGATCGCCCGCGCCGCGACCGGCCGCTTCAAGACGGTGTCGTTCTGGGATGCGTTCCATGGCGCCGGCTTCGGCGCAGCAAGCGTTGGTGGCGAGGCGACCTTCCGCTCGCACATATCAGGCCCGATGATGACCGGCACCGAGCACGTCGCGCCTTGGGACGGCTATCGCTGCCCCTATGGCCACGATTCCCTGGAAGCTTCGGGCCTCGCCTGCGCCAACATGATTGCCTACGTCCTTGGCCGCGAGCAGGACGTGGCGGCGGTCGTCGCCGAGCCGATGCGGGCGACGCCAAACCCGCCGCCGCCAGGCTTCTGGAAGCGGGTGCGCGAGGCCTGCGACCGGCACGGCACGCTCTTGATCTTCGACGAGATCCCGACCGGCCTTGGCAAGACCGGCAAATTCTTCGCGCACGAGCATGATGATGTGACGCCTGACATCGTCGTCCTCGGCAAGTCGCTCGGCGGCGGCGTCCTGCCGATCGCCGCCATCATCGCGCGCCGCGATCTCGACGTCACCGGTGGCTTCGCGATCGGCCACTACACCCACGAGAAGAACCCGGTGACGACCCGCGCCGCATTGACGACGATCGACATCATCCTGGAGGAAGGGCTGGTCGAGCGCGCGGCCGAACTCGGTCGGCACATGCTAGGGCGCATGCAGCACCTGATGGCGCGCTCGCCCCATGTCGGCGACGTCAGGGGCAGGGGACTGATGGTCGGCGTCGAGCTCGTCGAGGATCGCGATACGCGCCAGCCGGCACGCGATCTCGCCGAGCGCGTCTTCTATGCTTGCCTTGAACAGGGGCTGAGCTTCAAGATCAGCCAAGGCAACGTGTTGACGCTGTCGCCGCCGCTGGTCATTTCGAAAACCGACCTCGACGGCGCGCTCGACATCGTCGAGCGCACGGTGCTGGCGGCCTGACCGTGAAGGCCGTGCGCACCGACCGCGAACTCGAATGTCCCGGCATCGACGCCGGCTTGCGGGCGAGGGGGGTCGAACTGGTGACGCTGCCGGACGGCATCCCCGAAGCTGATCTCATGCAGGCCGTTGCGGACGCCGATCTTTTGCTGATGTGCTACACGCCGATCACCGCACGGGTGATCGAGGCGGCTCCCAGATTGAACGGCATCGTCAAATATGGCGTCGGCGTCGATGCCATCGACATCCCCGCCGCGATGCGGCGTGGCATTCCCGTTGTCAACGTGCCGGATTATGCTGAGGAAACCGTCGCCGAAGGCGCCTTCGCGCTGATGATCGCGCTGGCCAAGCGGCTGCCCTCCATCACCGCGGCGGTGTCACGTGATGGTTGGATCTGGCCCGAGCAACGCTGGCTGGGGCGCGACATGTCCGGCGCCACGCTTGGGCTCGTCGGCTGCGGCAAGATCGGCCGCAGCATGGCGCGCATGGCCGGGCAGGGGTTTCGCGCGCGGGTGCTTGGCTTTGATCCGGGTATCGATGCGGCAACGATGCATGCCGCCGGCATCGAGAAGGTCGATGACCTCCACGTCATGCTGCGCGCCTGCGATTTCGTTTCCCTCCACTGCGTGCTGAACGACAGGACGCGCGGCTTGATTGGTGAAGCCGAGCTCGCTTGCCTGAAGCCTTCCGCTATCATCGTCAACGTCTCGCGCGGCGCGCTGATCGACGAGGCCGCCCTTGTCGAGGCGATCATCTCGGGGCGCATCGGCGGCGCCGGGCTCGACGTCTATTCGGTCGAGCCGCTGGCCAAATCGGGCCATCCGATGAGCGCGCTGTTCGGCCGCGACAACGTCATCCTGTTTCCGCATCTCACCTTCTTCACGCAGGGGGCCATGCGCCGGCTCGAAGACGACACGCTCGCGCGCTGCTTCGAAATTCTCGAAGGCCGGCCGGTTACCGTTCGTTCGTTCGACCCGCGGCTGCGGGCGCAGACATCTGGGGTTTCATTCGGCTGACCATCACCATCTCTGCCGCCAATCGCGGGCCTTCCGCGAGGCCGGAATCGAAGCCAGGCCAGCGTTGCGACAGTTCCATGACAACTATCAGGTAAAATTTGCCTCTCATAAAATAAATAGATTTTACTTATCGATCGTCAGTCCCCAAAGTCGGCACAACGACGAGATCGAACGGTGCCGCATAAGGCTCCGGCCTACAGGCGAGATCGTCACAGTGCATCGCAGAATGTGCCATCAATCACAGGGGAACTGAGCATGAAATCGCAAAAGGCAACCATAGCTATGGCCTTCGCCGCGTCGCTGTTGGCGTCGTCGGCTCTTGTCGGGCCGGCACTCGCCGACGGCGTCGTCACCATCTATTCCGCCGACGGCCTGCATGACGGCAATGGCAGCTGGTTCGAGACCGAATTCGCCGCCTTCACCAAGGCCACCGGCATCACCGTGCAGTATATCGAGGCAGGTTCCGGCGGCGTCGTCGAGCGTGTCGCCAAGGAAAAGTCGAATCCGCAGGCCGACGTGCTGGTGACCTTGCCGCCCTTCGTGCAGCGGGCCGCGGCTGACGGCCTGCTGCAGGACTACAAGCCGGAAGCCGCCGACCAGATCGATGGCGGCACAGACAAGTACCGGCCGCTGGTCAACAACTATATGAACTTCATCTACAACAGTGCCGTCCTGCCTGAAGCGCCAAAGGCCTACAACGACCTGCTTGACCCGAAGTTCAAGGGCAAGATCCAGTATTCTACCCCCGGCCAGGCCGGTGACGGCACCGCCGTCATGCTGCAGATCATCCACGCCTTCGGCAGCGAGGATGCCGGCTTCGAGTTCATGAAGAAGCTGCAGGACAACAATGTCGGCCCCTCCGCTTCGACCGGCAAGCTGACCGCGCTGGTCAACAAGGGTGAGCTGCATGTCGCCAATGGCGATCTGCAGATGAACATGTCGCAGATGGCCGACAATCCCAATATCAAGGTGTTCTGGCCGGCTGGACCTGACGGTGTGCGCTCCACCTTCGCGCTGCCCTATGAAATCGGCCTGGTCACCGGCGCACCCAACGCAGACAACGGCAAGAAACTGATCGACTTCCTGCTCTCCAAGGAAGCCCAGTCGAGCATCAGTTCCGTTGCGCTCGGCATGCCGGCTCGCAAGGACGTCAAGCCGGATGACGCCAACTTCGCCAAGGCGCAGGAGGCGATGAAAGGCGTGACCATCTGGTCGCCGAACTGGGACGACGCGCTGAGCAAGCTGCCCGATTATGTCAAGCGCTGGAACGAAGCGACCGGAAGTTGATCCGCAAGGGAAACCCGGAGGACCACGCCATGTCGGCCGCAGCCTTTACTGGTACCAGTGTCATGGACATCGACGCCGCGAAGGTTCGCGGCGCCGGCTCCAATGTCCATTTCGACAAGGTCAGCGTTGCCTATGGCGCGCATGTCGTCCTGCATCCGCTGACCCTGGATATCGCACCTGGCGAGATCCTGGCGATGATCGGCCCATCCGGATCCGGCAAGACGACGGCCTTGCGCGCCGTGGCGGGCTTCGTGCGACCCGCCAGCGGGCGGATCCGCATCGGCGCCACCGATGTGACCGATCTGCCGCCCTACGAGCGCGGCCTTGGCATGGTGGTGCAGAACTACGCGCTGTTTCCGCATATGCGGGTCGAGGACAACGTTGCCTTCGGCCTCAGAGCACAGGGCGCCGACAAGGCGCTGATCGGTGAGCGGATCAAGGATGCGCTGGGCACTGTCGGCATGTCGGCCTATGCCCGGCGCTATCCGCGCGAGCTTTCGGGCGGCCAGCAGCAGCGCGTGGCGATTGCGCGTGCCTTGGCCGTGCGGCCGCGCGTGC
This sequence comes from Mesorhizobium sp. AD1-1, assembly GCF_020164655.1. NCBI lineage: Bacteria > Pseudomonadati > Pseudomonadota > Alphaproteobacteria > Hyphomicrobiales > Phyllobacteriaceae > Mesorhizobium > Mesorhizobium sp. AD1-1. The sequence continues at coordinate 246,405 of NZ_JAIUGP010000004.1, read as the reverse complement.
TCCTGCTCGACGAGCCGCTCTCGGCGCTCGACGCCCAGATCCGCCGCAACATGGTCGAGGAGATTGCGCGGCTGCACCGCAGCCTGCCCGGCCTCACGATCCTCTATGTCACCCACGACCAGACCGAGGCACTGACGCTTGCCGACAAGATCGCCATCATGCGCGACGGCAGGGTCTGTTCGCATGGACCGACGACCGAACTCTACCGCCGCCCGCCAAACCGTTTTACGGCCGAGTTCCTCGGCCGCGCCAATCTTCTTCCGGTAACGGTTGCCGAGGCCGTCGGGTCGAAGGGATTTGCCACGGCAAGGCATGGTGACGCGCTGCTGACCGGCGCCGGCCGCAACGAGAAGGCCGGCGACAAGAGCCTGCTCTGTATCAGGCCGCAGCATCTCAGCCTGACCGCCGACAGCGACCATACCAACCGCATCGTGGGCACGCTCCAGGAAGTGCACTGGCAGGGCGAACTGACCCATCTCGTGCTCGACGTCGACGGCACGCCGGTGCGTGTCTCGGCGACCAGGCTGCCGATCGCCTTGCCCGAACCCGGCGCCAAGGTGCCGCTGTTCTTCGCGCCCGCCGACACCTCGCTTCTCCCGGAAGACGCCGGTGTCTGAGGCCGTCACACTTCGCGCGCCGGCGTTTCGGAGGGAACCCGGCAAGCTCTGGATAGTGCCACCGGCGGCCCTGCTGGCGCTGCTGTTCTTCTATCCGTTGGCACTGATTGCCCGCCAGGCCTTCCTCGACGACAGTGGCGTCGCCAATGTCGCCGAAGTCATCCGCGTGCTGCATTCGCGCTTCTTCCTCAACGCGCTGATCAACACGGTATCGATCTCGGTCGCGGCGACAGCCGGATGCCTGGTCGTCGGCCTCGTGCTGGCGCTGATTCTGGCCTTCGTGCCGTTCCCCGGCAGCGGCTTCATCGCCCGGCTGATCGATACCTTCATCGCGCTGCCGACATTCCTGGTGACGCTTGCCTTCACCTTCCTCTACGGCTCCGCCGGCATGCTCAATGCCGGGCTGATGGAGACCTTTTCGCTGCCGCTGCCGCCCGTCGATTTCCTCTATTCCGCGTGGGGTGTGATCCTGGCCGAGGTCACTGTCTACACACCCTTCATCCTGCGGCCGCTGCTCGCCGCCTTTTCGCTGGTCGACCGTGGCCAGATCGAAGCGGCGAGCGTGCTCGGCGCGCGGCCGTTTCGCATCGTTCGCCAGGTGATCCTGCCGGCGGCAATCCCGGCACTCATCGCCGGCGGCAGCCTGTGCCTGCTGTTGACTGTCAACGAATTCGGTATCGTGCTGTTCATCGGCGCCAAGGGCGTCATCACCCTGCCGCTGCTGATCTATGGCAAGGCGATCCAGGAATCGGCCTATCAGGTCGCCTGTATCATCGCCGTCGTCAACATCGCGCTGTCGCTCGGCCTGTTCGGCCTCTACCGTTTCGCCGCCGGCCGGTTGGGAGCCTAGCCCATGCTGGTCTGGTCACGCTCCGGTCGTCTTGTCCTGTGGGTGCTCTTCGCACTGATCTTCGGCGTGCTGTTCCTGGCGCCGCTCGCGGTCATCCTCCTGTCCAGCCTCGCCGACCAGTGGAACGGCGTGCTGCCCAACGGCCTGACGACGGAGCACTACACCGATGTCATTTCCGGTGCCGCCGGCAGAGCGGTCAAGGCGAGCCTGGTCACCGGCTTCCTGGCCAGCGCGCTGGCGCTGGTCAGCGGCACCTGGGCGGCCCTGTCGCTGCGCCTCCAGGGCCATGCCTTGCGGCGGCTGCTCGGCCTTTTGTTCTTCATCCCAAGCGCGGTCCCTTCGGTGTCTGTCGGCCTTGGCCTGCTGGTTGCCTTCAGCCATCCGCCGCTGCTGCTCAACGGCACGATCGCGATCGTCATGATCGCGCATTTCGTGCTGATCTCGGCTTTCACCTTCGGCAATGTCTCGGCTGGACTGGCGCGGCTTTCGCCCGACTTCGAGCAGGTGGCATCGAGCCTCGGCGCTCGCCCGGCCTACCGGCTTTGGCACGTCACACTGCCCTTGCTCGCACCCTATCTGGTCGCCGCCTTCGGTCTCAGTTTCGCGCTGTCGATGGGGGAACTCGGCGCCACCGTCATGGTCTACCCGCCGGGTTGGGTGACGCTGCCGGTCTCGATCTTCAGCCTTACCGATCGCGGCGACATCTTTGCCGGCGCGGCACTGACAATGATCCTGGTCGTGGCGACGCTGGTTCTCTTGCTCGGGCTGGAGCGCATTACCAAGCGCGCTACCGGCTCGTAGGACTTTCCCGAGTCTCAGCCCTGCGCCGGCCTGCGTTCGACGATGTAGATGTGGTCTGCCGCCAGCACCACGTCGCCGCGCTGGTTGATCACCTCGCACCGCTCGATCACCCGTCCTGAACCCGGCCGCTTGGGATCGTCTTCCTTGACCGCGATGGTGGTGCGCGTGCGGATTGTGTCGCCGATGAACACCGGCTTGATGAAGCGCAGCCGGTCGTAGCCGTAGGAAAAGGCGACAGGGTTAACGACGCTCGCGGTCAGCCCGATGCCGACCGAGAACACCAGCGTGCCATGCGCGATGCGCTGGCCGAATGGCGTCGTCTTCATGTACTCGGCGTCCATGTGGTGCGGAAAGAAATCGCCGGTGTGGCCGGCATGGACGATGAAGTCGGTCTCGGTGATGGTGCGGCCGCTTGTTAGGCGCGACGCGCCAATCTCGTAATCCTCGAAATACTGGATCTGTTCCATCAGGGTCTTTCCGCAATCGGCGTTGCCGGTGCCGCGCTCGACTGATACGCCGCCTCGACCAGCGCCATCGTGCTCCAGGCATCTTCGACGGGGCTTATCAGCGTATCATCTTCTCCGGTCGCAAAGCGCTGGACATTGGCCATGCGGCCGACGAAGGCATCGGGAAACCACTCGCCGGCCAAGGGCACGGCGATCCAGCCCGTTCCGCCCTTCGGATAGATCTCCAATACATCCGGTTCGCCTGTGGGATAATCGAGGTTGAGACCCAGCTTGAGATAGGCGGCACCCTCTGTGCCGCAGATGCGGAACTCGCAGGCCTGATGCCGGCGACCGAATTTGTGGTCGTGGTTGATCGACAGCGCGCAACGCACGGTGTCGCCATAGTCGAGAATGGCGCTGGTGCGCGTCTGCGCCACCTTATGGTTGGGATGGCCGAGTGTCTTGGCGTGCACGCCTCTGGGGTCGCCGAGCAACTGCCGGATCAGGTCGAGATAGTGGATCGAATGCATGGCGATCTCGACGCGCGGCGCCTTGAGCAGGAATTCCCAAAGCTCCCATGGTGTCGCCAGCGCCAGCCAGGCGTCGAAGTCGACGATCTCGCCGAGCCAGCCCTTGCCGATGGCATCCTTCAGCGCCAGCATCATTGGCGCGAAACGCAATTGGAAGTTCACCGCCGCGTGCAGCCTCCTGGCGCGGCAGATTTCGAGGATCGCGGTCGCCTCGGCAAGATTGCTGCCCATCGGCTTCTGGATCAGCGCCACCGCGCCGTCAGGCAAGGACTTCAGCACATCGGCATGATGCGACGGCGGGGTGGCAAGGTCGAAGATCGCGCCCTCGACAGCAGTCGCTTCTTCGACCGAGCCAAAGGCCGTCACGCCCCATTGGCTGGCCAGCTTTTCAGCCCTGACATGATCAGGATCATAAAGCCCGGCAACCGGAAAGCCGGCCTTCCGGTAGGCTGGGAAATGCGCGTCGCCGACGATCGATCCCGCGCCGAAGGTGACGATCGGCCGGGGTCTTGAGGGTTTTGGCCAGGATTGAACGAGCAAGGCAGGGTCGAAGCCGCCTTCAGTCATGATGGAAGACCTCATCCATCTCGGCCCACCACTCGCCCTCCTTGCGGGTCGCCAGCGGCTCCTGGCAGGGCATGCAGACGGCCCACCATTCCTGCGTCTTCGGGTCGGCCGCCATCTTGGCCATGTCGGCGGCATAGTCGGTGCCGTGGTATTCAAAATAGGAAAACAGCAGGTTCTCCGGCCGCTTCAGGTAGATCGAATAGTTCTTGATGTTGCAGGCCGAGATCATGGTCAGCACGCCGGGCCAGACGGCGGCATGGAGCCGAACATACTCATCGACCTTTTCCGGCTTCAGTCCGAGAATCATCCCCATCCGCTGCATATCAGTCTCCTATTTCGTGATCGCCGTGGTGAATTCGGCGATGCTCATGGCCTTGACCGCGTCCCAGTCCCAATCGATGCCGATGCCCGCTTCGTCGGGCGCCAGCGCCTGGCCATCTTCGATGCGCATGCGCTTGCCGGTCAACTGGTCGAGCTGCGGAATGTACTCGACATATCGACCGTTCTGAACAGCGCAGGTCAGGCTGACATGCAGTTCCATCAGGAAATGCGGGCAGACCGGAATGTCGAAGGCCTCTGCCGCGTGCGCGATCTTGAGCCAGGGCGTGATGCCGCCGATGCGGCCGACATCGACCTGCACGATCGAACAGCCGCCTTTCTGCATGTATTCGCGGAAATGGCGGATCGAGTAGAGCGACTCGCCGATGGCGATCGGCGTCGGCGTCGAGTTCGACAATCGCACATGCCCATCGATGTCGTCGGCCGGCAGCGGTTCCTCGATCCAGGCGAGGTCGAGCTCACGCAGCCTCGCAGCGCGCCGGATCGCCTCGTCGACCGAAAACCCCTGATTGGCGTCGGTCATGATCTCGTAGCCGTCGCCGACCGCCTTGCGCACCGCCGACAGGCGGGCAAGATCCTCCGACCCGTGCGGCCTGCCGATCTTGACTTTCGAGCCGCGAAATCCCTTCGCCTTGGCGGCCAGCGCATCGTCGACCAGCGCCTGCGTCTCGATGTGCAGCCAACCGCCTTCGGTGGTGTAAAGCGGACAACGATCCTTGGCGCCGCCGGCCAGTTTCCACAAAGGCAGGTTTTGCTTCTTGGCCCGCAGATCCCAGAGTGCTGTATCGATGGCGGCGATCGCGATGGCGGTGATGGCACCGATGGTCGTGGCATGGGTGGCGAATTCGAGATCGTGCCAGATCGCCTCGATCATGTCGGGATCGCGGCCGATCAGGCGCGGCACCAGATGGTCCGAGAGCAGCCGCATCACCGACGAACCGCCGGTGCCGATCGTGTAGCTGTAACCGGTGCCGACCGCACCGTCGGAATCGGTGATCGTGACGATCGGCGTTTCCTGACTGACGAAGCTCTGGATCGCGTCGGTGCGCTTGACCTTGGGCACAAGGTCCACCATGCAAAGGTCGACTTTCTCGATTCTGGCCATGCCGATCAGCTCCGCAATGTCTTTCCGGTCTCAGTGGCAAACAGATGCGCCTGCGACATGTCGAGGCTCATGGCGACCCGCTCGCCCGGCCGCAGTGGCCTCGGGTTCAGCATGCGCGACACCCAGTCCGTGCCGTTGAATTCAACGAACACCAGCGTCTCGTTGCCGAGCGGTTCGGTGACCGTGATCGGCAGCTCGATCTGGTGGACATCGGCCGCGCCACCGGAACTGATGCCATGGCCGGTCGGGTAGATGTCGTCCGGCCGCAGCCCGAACACGACCTTGTCGCCGGTCGCGACATTGGCCTTGAACTGGCCGGGCAGCGGCAGCTTCTCGCCGCTGGCGAAAACCATCTGGCCGTCATCGATCGTCGCCTCGTGCAGATTCATCGGCGGTGAGCCGATGAAGCCGGCGACGAAGCGCGTCGCCGGCCGCCGGAACACCTCGTCGGGCGTGCCGACCTGTTCGATATGACCGTCGCGCATGATGACGATGCGATCGGCAAGCGTCATCGCCTCGACCTGGTCGTGGGTGACGTAGATCACTGTCGACTGCACCTTGGCATGCAGCTTCTTGATCTCGGTGCGCATCTGCGTGCGCAATTTGGCGTCGAGATTGGAAAGCGGTTCGTCGAACAGAAACACATCGGGGTCGCGCACGATGGCGCGACCCATTGCGACGCGCTGGCGTTGGCCGCCGGACAGTTGCGACGGGCGTCGATCGAGCAGCGTGTCGAGGCCGAGGATGGCCGAGGCCTCGGCGACGCGGCGGTCCATGTCTTCTTTGGCGGCGCCGGCGATCTTCAGGGAGAAGCCGAGATTCTCGCGCACCGTCATGTGCGGATAGAGCGCGTAGGATTGGAACACCATCGAGATGTTGCGCGAGCGTGGCGGCAAATCGTTGACGATGCGTCCGCCGATCTCGATCGAGCCGGCGCTGATTTCCTCCAGCCCGGCGATCATGCGCAGCGTCGTCGACTTGCCGCAGCCGGACGGGCCGACCAGCGCAATGAACTCGCGGTCGGCAATGTCGAGATCGATGCCGTGCACGATCCCAATAGTGCCGTAGCGCTTGGTCAGCTTGGTGAGGGTAACGGTTGCCATGGGATCAACCTTTCACCGCGCCGGAGGTCAGGCCGCCGACAAGGTGTTTCTGGACTATGTAGGTGAGGGTGAGCGCCGGGATGATCATCACCACGGCCAGCGCGCACATGCCGCGCCAATCGATGGTGAACTCGGCCGTGTAGTCGAGCAGGCCGACCGGCAGCGTCTTGGCGCTCACCGAGCGGGTCAGCTGCGAGGCCAGCGCGAACTCGTTCCAGCAGGTCAGGAAGGCGAAGATCGCGGCCGACGCAATGCCCGGTCCGGCGAGCGGAAACTCGACCTGCCAGAACGCCTGCCAGCGCGTGCAGCCGTCGATCTGCGCCGCTTCCGCGAGGTCCTTGGGCACCTGCCGGAAGAAGCCGTCGATCAGCCAGATGGTGAACGGCACGTTGAGCGCGACATAGGCGAGGATCAGCCCGAAATGGGTGTCGATGATGCCGAGCCGCACATAGAGGAAGAACAGCGGCAGCGAGAGCGCGATGCCCGGCACGGTGCGCGTCAGCATCAGGCCGAGGAAGACGCTCGATTTACCGCGAAAACGATAGCGGGCGAACGCATAGCCGCCTGCCATGCCGATGGCCACCGCAATCACCGTCGAGGTCACCGAGATGATCAGCGAGTTGCGGAAATATTCAATCACCGGGATGCCGCCCTTGCCGATGCCTGAGAACATCGCGACATAGGCGTCGAACGAAATCTCCTGTGGGATCCACACCGGTGGCTTTGCCATGATCTCGACCGTCGGCCGCAGCGACGACAGCACGATCCACAGGCCCGGCAGGCAGATGGTCAGCATCGCCAGGAACAGGCCGATGCGATAGACGATGCCGAGCAGCCGGCGCTTCAGGCGGGCGGAAGAATTCTCGTCCATCTTCACCACTCCGCACCGATCTGCGTGCGCGCCGCGGCGAGCTTGTTGAAGAAGTAGACGGTGAAGGCGATCGACAGCAGGATCGAAAAATAGGCCATGGCGTTGGCCATGCCCATGCGCCCGTCGCTGTAGGCGGTGCGGGCCACCAAGGTCCATAGCAGTTCGGTGCGGCCCGCCGGTCCGCCATCGGTCATGATCTTGACGATGTCATAGGCGCGCGCCACGTCGAGCGAACGGATGGTCATGGCGATGTAGGCGAAGGGCATGACGAATGGCCACGTCACATAGCGGAATGTCTGCCACGGCGTGCAGCCGTCGACCCGCGCCGCCTCGATCGGCTCCTTGGGCATGGCGAGCAGGCCGGCGAGGATCAGGATGGCGAAGATCGCCGTCGACGACCAGATCTCGGCGATCGAGATGGCGATGAAGGCGAGATGGCCCTCGATCAGCCACGGTATGGCGTCTCGCGTGATGCCGAGCGACTGCAGCGCATTGTTCACCAGGCCGATATTGTCGTTGAACATGAACTTGAATTGGAAGCCGACCAGGATCGGCGAGAACATCATCGGAAACATCATCAGCGTGCGCAGAATGCGCTGGCCGCGCGTCGCCTTCTCGACGAGCATGGCGAGGCCGAGCCCGAGCAGCATTTCGAGATTGAGCGCGATGGTCAGCAGCAGAACCGTGCGACCGAAGGCCCACCAGAAGTCGGTGTTGGACAGGATCGAAAGATAGTTCCGGATGCCGATGAAGACGTAGAACGTTTCGGGCCGCGTCAGGCGGAACGGGGTGAAGCTCGAATAGAGCGACAGAAGCAGCGGCACCACCACCACCGCCGCCAGCACGATCATGGCCGGAAGCAGCAGCAGGAATGGCGCGGATGGCTTGAAGCCCTTCATCAGAATCCTTGAGTGTTTGTATTTGGACGGCGGTGCGTTGGCTGGGCGCGAAGGGTTAGCGTAAACCGCTGGCATCCCGCGCAACGCGATCGCCTCCCCCATTGCTGATGGGGAGGCAGCCCTGGGAGCCGTTGCTAGAGCTTGCCGGCGTCCTGGAGGATTTGTGTCGCCTTGGCGGCGGCTTCATCCAGTGCCTGTTTCGAGGTCTTGTCGCCGAGGATCGCCGCCTGCAGCTCGGGATAGACGGCGTTCGAGATCTCGATCCATTCAGGCGTCTGCGGCACGGCGAAGGCGTGCTTGGCCTCTTCCTGGAAAGCGGTAAGAACCTCCTTCTTGTAAGGATCGTTTTCGGCCTGCTTCAGGTCCCAGTCCCAGACCGCGGTGCGGGTCGGCAGCGGACCGGCGGCGGCCTCGAGCTTCTGGCTGTCCTCGTTGGTCAGCCACCAAACCAGGGAAGCCGCGGCCTCCTTGTTCGGGCAGTTCTCGGTCACCGAGAAGCCATGGAAGCCGGACCAGCCGGTGCGCTTGCCGGACGAACCCTTCGGCGCGACTTTGACGCCGACATTGCCGGCGACCTTCGACGACTTCGGATCGTTGAAGAAGCCGGCCCAGCCCGGCCAATCCAGGTTGATGGCGACAGTGCCGGACGCAAAGCCCTGGCCGAGATCGTCCCAGAGATAGTTGGTGGTGCCGGCCGGCACAGCCTTGGCCTTGTAGAGGTTGACGAACCAGTCGAGCGCCCGGATGCCGGCCTCGGAGTTGAAGACCGGCTTGCCGTCCTTATCGAGATATTCGCCGCCCTCGGCGACGACCATCTCGTAGAAGCGGCCGTTGATCGCCTCTTCCTTACCGGCGAACTGGGTGCCGTAGAAATTGGGCGGGTTGGCGAAGAACTCGGCCTGGTCGGTGACTTCCTTCCAGGTGTCCGGCGGCACCAGGTCATAGCCGTATTTCGCCTTGAACTTGGTCTTGTTGTCGGCGTTCTCGTACAGGCTCTTCTGGTAGTAGAGCGCCGAAACGTCGAACTGCGCACGCGGCAGCATCTCCAGCTTGCCGTCGATGGTTGCCGCCTTGATCGTCGACGGCACGAAGGCGTCGATCTCTTCCTTCGGCAGCAACTTGCTGAGGTCGGTGTAGAGGCCGGTATATTGCGGCGCGAAGGAGGAATGGTTCCAGCCGACGCACCAGTTGGTGCTGCCCGAGGCGATGTCGGACTTGAGCTCCTTGTCGATATCGAAGCCGTTCTTCTTGGTCAGGATGTTGACCTTGGCGCCGGTCGCCTTCTCCCATTCCGGGATCCGTTCGTAGAGCTTTTCATATTGCTGGCCGCCGATCAGCTTCACGTCGACGGTCACGCCTTCGAACTTGCCGGGCAGGTCGCCGGCAAGGGCTGCGCCTGCACCAAATGCAAGCAACAATGCACCGGCGGAGACGCCGGAAAGCAGTCTGTTCATTGGTATCCTCCCTGGGTGCGCCTTGGCCGGCGACCGCAACTCGTCTGATGACAAGAAGTGCTACATTCATATACAAACAAAACATTCATGGAGACGTCAAGGCGAAATTTGTTTCCGCTGCGCACGTTCCTGCGTATATGAAGGGTGAAATTCACTGGAGGATGAGCCCATGGACGACAGCGAAGACGAGCGCTATCGCGCGCCGGCGCTCGACAAGGGGCTCGATATCCTTGAACTGCTGGCGGGCGTCGACGGGGGCCTGACCCAGGCCGAAATCGCCAAGAAACTCGACCGCAGTCCCAACGAATTCTATCGCATGCTGGACCGGCTGGTGCGGCGTGGCTACGTCACGCGCCTCGACGGCGACCGCTATTCGCTGACGCTCAAGCTGTTCGGCCTGGCACAGCTGCACGCGCCGGTACGGCGGCTGGTCTCCTATGCGACGCCGCTGATGCGTGAGCTTGCCGAGACATCGCAGCAGGCCAACCAACTCGTTGTTTTTGATCGTGGTTCTGCCGTCGTCATCGGTCAGCAGGAAGCACCGAACTACTGGGGCATATCGATCCGGGTCGGCTCCCATATCAGTCTATTCGATACCGGCTCGGGACATGTGCTGCTCGCCTTCCGCTCACCGGAAGAGCGCCAGATGATGATTTCCGAACACGTCCGCAGCACCGACAAGACGGCGCAATCGAGCGAGTTCTTCACCCGTCTCGACCAGATCCGCGACCGTGGCTACGAGATGATGGCTTCGATGCAGACAGCCGGCGTCTTCAACCTGTCGGCCCCGGTGCGCAGTTCCGACGGCAAGGCGATCGCCGCGCTGTCGATTCCCTACATCACGGTGGTCAACGCGCCTTCCGCACCCGATATCACCAGGACAATCGAACTGTTGCTGGCAACGTGTGAAAAGCTGTCGCACCTTGCTGGATCAGCAGTCGGCTCATCGGTGTGAATTCTTATTTGAATGAAGAATTCTCTCGTGAGATGATTTGAAAAACCAGAGGGAGGAGCCTCGCCATGATCATCGACACCCATCTTCACCTCATCGATCGCTCGGCCCTGCGCTATCCTTGGCTCGCCGGCGTGCCGGCGCTCAACCGCGATTTCTCTTATGAAGACTACGCGACGGAGGCGCAGCGTGTCGGCGTCGAGCGCGTGCTGCATATGGAGGTCGATGTCGATCCGGCCGACATCGAAGCCGAGACGGCTCGTGTGGAAGGACTGTCACGGCAGCCCGGCAGCATGCTGGCCGGGGTGATCGCGTCCTGCCGTCCTGAGGAAGGAGACTTCGCGGCCTATCTCGAACGGCAGCGGGCAAACCCGTTCGTAAGGGGCTTTCGCCGCGTCCTTCATGTCGCGCCCGACGAGCTCTCGGAAGGTGCGGTGTTCCGCGACAGCATCAAGCGGCTTGGCGGCACCGGCCTGACCTTCGATCTCGTCGTGCTGCCGCACCAGATTCCCAAGGCTATCGTGCTTGCCGACCTGGCACCCGATGTGACGTTCGTGCTCGACCATTGCGGCGTGCCCGACATCAAGGGCAACAGGGAACATCCATGGCGCGAGCATATGAGCGAGATCGCCCGGCGCCCGAATGTCATGGCCAAGATTTCCGGTGTCGTCGCCTATGCCGATGCCGGCAGCTGGACGGTCGAGACGTTGCGGCCGTACGTCGAGCACACCATCAATTCATTCGGCTGGGACCGCGTCGTCTGGGGCAGCGACTGGCCGGTCTGCACGCTAGGCGGCGGCCTGTCGACCTGGGTGGCGGCGAGCCATGCATTGCTGTCAGGCTGCAGCATTGACGAGCGCGACAGGCTGTTGTCCGGCAATGCCCGCAAGCTGTGGCGGCTCGACTGACAAGTCCTTTCAGATGGTTGCCGAGACGTGCCGTTCGCGGCCATAGAGCGAAACCAGCAGCACGATGACGAAGCCGAGCGCGGCCTGCACCGCCGCGGGCTGGAAGCCGAGGCCGATGAGCAGCGTGTTGATCTCGGTCAGCACCAGCACGCCGGCGATCGTGCCGAGATAGCTGCCCCGACCGCCGACCAGTGCTGCGCCGCCGACAACGACCGCTGCGATGGTCTGGAACAGATAGGGCTGGCCGACATCGCCATAGGCCGAGCCGGTGAAGCCGAGCAGCAGCACGCCCGCGACAGCGGCGAAGAAGGCGCTTGCTGCATAGGTGATGACCCACATGCGAACCGGATCGATCAGCGCCAGCGGCGCCGCTCCCGGATTGCTGCCCAACGCATAGAGCCGGCGGCCATAGGGCGTCCGCTCCAGCACCAGCACGACCAGCGCCGCCAGCACGACCAGGCTTGGCACCAGCCACGGCACCGGCAGCGGGCCGGCCGATCCGCCGATCGAGACGAAGCTGGAAACCGCTTGTGGCGCGGAGCCTGACGGGAAGCCGGCTGTCCACAGCAGCACCAGCCCTTGCACGACCATGCCGATTCCGAGCGTGACGATGAGCGGCTGGATGTCGAGGCTGCGCGAGATCAGCCCGTTCAGCCCGCCGATGACGAGCGCCAGCGCGCCGACCAGGCCGCAGACGAGAAAAAAGTTCCAGCCATCGCCATAAAGCTGCGCCGCCACAACATTGGCAAAGCCGATGACGAAGGGGATCGAAAGGTCAATGCCGCCCATGACGACGACCAGCGTCTGGCCAATCGAGGCCACGGCGAGCAGCGAGGCGAGCACCAGCATGGCCCGTATCGCAAACGGCGCCGAGTAGCCGGGAATGAGAATTGTGCCGGCAAGGTGCAGAAGGGCGGCGACGCAGAAGGCGCCGACGACACGGGCGTTGGTTGTCGCGAAGAGGTTTTGGCGCAAAACCATGTCAGCGTCTCCCCATGGCAAGACGTTCCTGCAGCGCTGTCAGCATCACCGCCAGCACCAGGATCGCGCCGTAGGCGATCTGCAGCACGAAGGTCGAGACGTTGAACGTCGTCAGCACGCTCTGCAGCAAGAAGATGTCGATGGCGCCGATGGCGGCACCCGCCACGCCACCACGGCCGCCGGCCAGGCTGACGCCGCCGAGCGCTATGGCAGCGATGGCGATCAGCGTGTAGGTCGGCCCTATGTTGGGGTCGGCGGAGCCGATCAGCGCGGTCAGCATCAGCCCGGCGCATCCGCCGAGGATGCCGGTCATGACATAGGCGATGAAGCGCACGCGCGTGACATCGATACCGGCGGTGTAGGCGGCGCGGTCGTCGCTGCCGACCGCCATAAGCTGGTCGTAGTATGGCGTGCGCCGAACCAGCCACCAGGCGACGAGCATCGCCGCCAGCGGCAGCATCGACAGCGAACCGGACAGCGCCTTGAGCCAGGCCGGCGCTGGGCCGATCGGCGCCGGCAGGATTGTCAGCGTCACGCCGGTCAGGATCAGATAGGTGCCGAGCGTGGCGACGATCGGCTGAATGCGCACGATTGTCGCCAGGAAGCCGTTCGCCGCGCCCACCAGCGCGCCGACGAGCAACGCCGCCGGAACGAGCACCAAGGGCGACGAGATGCCGGTGCCGAGGAACAGCACCTGGATCGTCAAAGCGTTGACAAAGCCCATCAATGGCCCGACCGAGATGTCGATTCCGCCACGCCCGGCGAGGATGACAGGCGTGGAGGCGATGGCAGCACCGATCAAGGGCGCCGCCAATCCGACCAGCGCCCCCCAGGAACCCGGCTGGAACCGTCCCGGGCTGAGGATGAGATTGACCGCAAGCAGCACGACCAGCAGCACGACGGCGAAGCCGAAATTTCGTCCAAGGGACAGGAGGCGCGCAACAGGGCTCATGCCGCACGTCCGAACATGGCTGATATCACGCCGTCGGTGGTGAGCGCGTTGCCGGCGATCTCGGCCGCGACCTCATTCTCACGGAACACCAGCACGCGCTGGCACAGGAGAAGAATCTCCTCGATTTCGCTGGACAGGATGGCGAGCCCCATGCCGTCGGCCGCCAGCCCGCGAAACACGTCGTAGAGAACATGCCGCGTCGCCACGTCGACGCCACGCGTCGGATCGTTGAGGAGCAGGATCGCGGGCTCCAGCGCCAAGGCCCGCGCCAGCAGCACCTTCTGCTGGTTGCCGCCCGACAAAGTGGTGATCGGCGCATCGGGCCGGGGTGCGGCGATTGACAGTTTTTCGCGGTAGATGTCGTAGCGCGCCTTGCGCGCCGCCGGGCTGATCAGGCCGAGCCGTGTGTCGCGTGACAGAGTCGAAACGGCGAAATTGTCGAGCACCGACTGCGTCGGGAAAATGCCGTTGGCGCGTCGGTCGCGCGGCAAATAGGCGATGCCGCTGGCGACAGCCTTGCGAAACCCGGTGATCTTACGGGACGCATCCGATGCACCGAGTTCGATCGAGCCGCCATGCGGCGGTTCCAGGCCAGCAAGCATCTTGAGAAACAGCTCCTGGCCATGACCATCGAGGCCGGCAAGCCCGACGATCTCACCCGGAGCGATTGCCTGCGTGATCGGGCTGGCGCCGGGCGCGATGACGAGTTCGCGAACGGCAAGACCACCAAAATCGAGAGCGGTGCGATCAGCCATGCGCAAGCTCCGCGGCGGTACGTGGCGCCATTGTCTTGAGAAGCTCAGCCGGCGTCGAAGCGCCGCGCTCTTCGGTGCGCACCACGCTGCCGCCCCGCAGGATCGAGATGCGATCCGAAAGCGACATCACCTCGTCCATGCGGTGGGTGATGAACAGGATCAGGCAGCCCTCGCCGGCAAGCGCACGCATCAACGAAAAAACGGATTCGCGATCGGCGAAGTCGAGCGCGGCGGTGACCTCGTCGAGGATCAGGATCTTTGGGTTGCGCACGATCGCGCGAGCAAGGACGACCAATTGCTGCGCGGCGAGCGGCAGCAGGCCGGCTGGCATGTCGAGAGGGACGTCGGTGACCGCGAAGCGCTTAAGCGCAGCTTTCGCCCGGTCACGGCGCTCGTTGCGGGGCACAGCGCGCCGGACCAGCCCGTCGAGGCCGAGCAGGATGTTGTCGGTCACGCTGCGATCCGGCGCGATCAGCACCTCCTGGAACACCGTGGCGAAGCCTTGCGCCTGGAAGGCCGAGGGGTTGGCGCCCGAGAACGGCTTGCCGTGCAGGAGGATCGCGCCGCTGTCCGGCTGGACGATGCCGGACAACAGCTTGACCATCGTGCTCTTGCCCGAACCGTTCTCGCCCAGGATGGTGTGGATGGTTCCCGCCCGAAACGCGATCGATGCGTCCGCGAGCGCGATCGTCTCGCCATAGCGTTTGGATATGGTTTTGACTTCAAGCATGTCGCATTTCGATGCTGGCAGGCCGGCTCCCCGAAAGGAGCCGGCCTGTTGAGAGATTAGCAGGCGTCACTTTGCACAGGCATCGGGCACCTTCGAATAGTCCCAGCCCTTGGTTGGCGCCGGGTTCGAGAAATAGGCGTCGAGCCATTCCTCCGGCATCGGATCTTTCGGCGGGATCGGGAAGATAGACACGGCGTCCGTCGTCATGCAGTCCTTGTACCAGGCACCGAGATCGGCGGTGTGGACAGGCGGGATCGGGATCAGCAGCGTGTTCAGCTTCGGCTTCTGCCCGTCGAGCATGCGCTCGCCGACGCGGAACAGCGTCTGCGCGGTCCAGTGCGGCAGCACCGCATGGCCTTCGAAGCGGTACTTGTCGGGGTTGGCCTTCCAGTAGCCCAGCGCATCGCCGGTGATCGAGCCGGTGATCAATGGTGCGGGCCGGCCGGCTTCTGCGAAGGCTTCGGCGACGACGCGGCTTTCGCTGCCTGTCGTCCACACTGCATCGATCGGCGCCGGGTTGGTGGCGATCGCCTGCAGCACCACGGTCTTGGTGACGTTGGCTGTCCAGTTGCCATTGACATTGCGCGAGATCTTCAGCTTCGGATTTTCAGTCAGCGCCTTGTCCGCGCCCTGGCGCTCCTGCACCACGATCGGGTGTCCGGCGATGCCTTCGACCAGAAGGATGCTGGCGCCGTCCGGCTGCGCCTTGCCGATCGCCGCCATCATGTCGTAGCCCCAGCGCGCATAGTTGGAATCGACATTGATGGCGTTCGGGCTGGTCACCGAACCGGCAGCGGTGATGAACGGAATGCCGGCTTTGGCGGCAGCGTCGATCGCATCATCGAGTGCCGTCGCCGAGCCCGGAATCGAGGTGATGATCGAGCACTTCTTGTCGATGAAGGCGCGGATCTGGTTGATCTGCTGGCTGGCGTCGTTGTTGGAATCAGACACCTCGAAGCTGGACACCGTTCCGTCGGCGATCAGCCCGTCGACGAGACGCTTCAATTCCTTGGTCACCGTGACCCGCCACGGATTGCCCTGGTAGGATTCCGAGTGGCACCATTTCCACGGTTTCGGCGGCGCTGTGAAATTGTCCCAGGCCGAAGGCAGCACCTTCTGCGGCGCGCCGTCATATTGCGCCTTGAGTTCGGTTGGCAGCCCGCCGATGACGCCTTGCACATCCTGCGCAAAGGCGGTCGTTGCAAGCGAGGCAAGCGCGGTTGCGGCCAGCAGGCCGCGGATCATTCCTGTCATCTCGTTCTCCTCCGTTCGGTTTGGTTCAGGCTCCTCCACCGGCAGCGCCGGACACCTGCACCGGGGAACTCTCCCGAAACAGGCGATTGAGATCGGCAACAACCTGTCGGGCTTGATGCCGGGAGGTCATGCCGGAAAGGATGCGTTCGGATGCTGCTTGCTGGAAAGTCATGTAGCCGTCGTGGCGCGGCCGCACCCATGCACCCTCCAGCGTCGCGCGCGTATCCCGATAGAAGTCGCCGGTCGCTTCATTGACAGCCTGGTCCTCCCAGGCCGCTGCATGGCCGGGCTGGCCGCCGGCGGCGGCATAGGCGCCACGCTGGACATCGCCGCTCGCGACCCAATAGGCGAAGTCGATCGCGGCATCCCTGGCTTTGGAAAAGGCTGATACGGCTATGCCGGTGCCGCCAAGCGCCGAACCGACCGGGCCGCCGGAACCGATGACCGGAACATCGGCAAAGGCCAGCCGGTTCGCCCGAAAGCCAGCCGTCGCATAGGAAACGTAACCATAGATCAGTGGCGCGCAGACGAACTTGGAACCGGCCTCCGCCATACGTTCGGAGACGGCAATCGGGTCCATCTCGAAACACGCGGGATCGACCAGCGCTGCGATCTCGCGCATTGCCTCGAAGACTTGGCTACCGATCTCCACATCGATCAGATCGTGGGACGGATCGGTCGTGCAGGCATGCCCGAGATTGCCGGCAAGCGTGTAGAACACCATCAACACGTGAGGCGGCCGCAGCGGCAGCAGCACGCGGCCTTGCCGGGCGAGATTGAGCACCTCGCTCCAGCGCGCCGGCGGCGCCGCGAGCGCATCCGGACGCCATGCCTGGACCTGGGTTGCCGCATCGATCGGGAAAGCCCATTGCCGTCCTTGCCAGTTGTAGCTCGGATAGGACTGGCCGATGCTGCCTGAGGCAAGGGCCGTGCGTTCCGCCTCGCGTCCGGCGACATCCAGCGGCTCCAGGCAGCCTTCGGCCGTGATCTGGCCGACATGCGGATGGTCGATGACGATGAGGTCATAGGCGCGCGCCAGTTCTTCGACCGGGAAGGATTCGAAGTCCTGCAGCGAGCGCTTGTCCCATTCGATGGCAATACCGGTCTTCTGCTGCCACAGCGCCGAGCAGGCGACCATCGGATCATAGCCACGCGGATGGCTCCAGGTCATGCCTTTGAGCTTGGGCGAACTCACAGGCCGAACTCCGCGCGGATGGCGGCACTGTGCTCGCCGATGCGGGGCGCCGCCCGATCGGCCTTGGCTCTTATGCCATCGACCCGGAGCGGCGAACTGGTGGTGAGGATCGAGACATCGTCCTCGCGCGTCACAGTCTGCAGCATGCCGAGGGAATGGAACCCTTCGCTCGCCAGCATCTCCGGCCAGGTCAGCACTTTGGCGCACCAGATGTCGGCCGGCTCGAGGATATCAAGCCACTCGTCGATCGTCTTGGTGGCGATCCGCTGTGCAATGATCGCCTTGATGTCGTCGCGCGCGGTGAACCACGACGCAGGCTTGTCGCGATAGGGTGCGAGTTCGCTGAGCGACAGGAGATCGGCCAGCTTGGGGATCGGCGTCATGGCGATGGCGAGGTATCCGTCCTTGGCCGGGTAAACACCGTAAGGCGCCGACAGATAGGCATGCGCGCTGCGGAAGCTGGAGCGCCTGGGCAGCCGGCGGCCGTCATTGAGATGCGTCGTCAGCACCTCGAACTGGAAATCGACCAGCGCTTCCAGGAGACTGGTTTCGATATGGCTGCCCTTGCCGGTGATGCCGCGCCGCACGAGTGCGGCCAGAATGCCTTGCGCGCAGGCGGCACCGGCCAGCATGTCGCCGATGGCAAGACCGAACGGCACCGGCCCTTGGTCCTCATCGCCGTTCAGCCACATCACGCCGGAGCGCGCCTGCGCCAGCAGGTCTTGGCCGGGTCTCTTGACCCATGGTCCGTCTTCGCCATAGCCGCTGATCGAGGCATAGACCAGCCGCGGATTGATCTTGCGGACCGCCTCATAGTCCAAGCCGAGCCGCTCGATGACGCCCGGCCGGAAATTCTGGATCAGCACATCGGCCTTGGCCAGAAGGCCGCGCAACGCCTCGAGATCGGCCTCGTTCTTGAGGTCGATGGCAAGACTTTCCTTGGCCCGGTTGATGGCATGGAAGATGGTGGAATCGCCGCCGATCTCGGTGTCGCTGAGATAGAGCCGGCGCGACAGGTCGCCGCCATCCGGACGCTCGATCTTGATGACGCGGGCGCCGAGATCGAGCAGCCTGAGTGAGCAATAGGGCCCGGACAGGAACTGGCTCATGTCGACGACGACGAGACCGGCGAGCGGCAATTCGGCTGCTGCCGGCATGCTATTTCTCCGTCTTGCCGACGAAGTCGGCCGGGTTGCGGTACTTCACCGTCTGCAGATGCTCGCAATACAAAACGAGCTCGCCTTCACCCTTGAACACCTCGTAGCTGGCGCGGATCAGTCCCATCTCCCTGTAGCGGGGCTTCTTGTCGAGGTTGGAACGGATCGAATAGATCGTGTCACCAATGAAGACAGGCTTAATGAAGCGGAGCTTGTCGTAGCCATAGGAGAAGGCATTGACGCAGTTGGTGGCGACCAGCCCCAGGCCAGCCGAAAAGACGAAGGCGCCGGCGATCAGCCGCTTGCCGAAAATGCCTTCGCTCTCGGCAAACATCTGGTCCTGCACATAGGGGTGGATGTCGAGCACCAGCGTGTTGAACAAATGGCTGTCGCCTTCGGCCATGGTGCGCCGCAACGAGCGGATTTTCTGGCCGACCGGCCAATCCTCGTAGAACCAGTTTTCGGCGTTCCACACCGGCAGCGCGGCATGGTCCGCGGGCATGTTCTTGGGATGCGTCGAGGCGACGCCGACGGTAGGTGCGAAATCGTTCATGGTCGGCACCGCCAGACCTGCATGGGGCACGTCACAGCTATCGGAAAACGCATCAAGGCGTCGAAATACAAGACGTCTCCTCCCGTCAATCTTCTTTTGTAAATAGTATTTTCACATATGGGGTTGTGTTGCAAGCGTGAACAGGCGAAATTTTGGCTGCTCCCGCGCGCCAAAGCGCAGGCGGGTAGGGGAGGAAATCATGCGCGAGAATTGTCTGGTCTTTGTCGGCAGCCTGAACCGCGAGGCGCCGTATTTTCAGGGCGCTCGGGGCGTCGGCCTCAGCGTCTACAGCTTTGACGAGACGACGCTGGAAACACGAAAACTGGCCGAGACCAACGACGTCGACAATCCGACCTTCCTCTCGGTGACACCGGACGGCTCGCGGATCTACGCCAACTCGGAAGTGTTCACCTGGCGCGAGGGCACCGTCTCAGCTTACAGCTTCGATCGAGCTTCGGGGACGCTCATTTATCTGAACAAGCAACCGTCGCTCGGCAGCATAGCCGCCCACAACACCATCACCCGCGACGGGACAAAACTGCTGGTCGCCAATTACGGCATGGGCGAGGGCGGCCCGGATCGCGCGGTGGCTGTCTATGGCTTCGAAGAGAACGGCGCCTTGTCGGCGCCGCTTGCCAGCGTTTCGCATGAGGGCAGCGGCCCGAATGTGGCGCGGCAGGAACGCTCGCATGCGCACAGCGTCACCGAAACCATCGGCGGGGGAACAGCCATCGTCGCCGACCTCGGCATCGACCGGCTGGTGTCTTACCGGATCGAGCGCGAGGGCAATCTGGCCAAGCTAACCGAATCCGCTTTGCCATCCGGCGCCGGTCCACGCCACCTCGCACTGCATCCGAACGGACGCTTCGTCTTCGTCATGAACGAACTGGATTCGACCATCGTGTCGATGACGCTGGACGAAGCCACCGGCAAGCTCTCGATCATCGACGCAAAGCCGGCGGTGCCGGCCGAGGCACGCGACAGCAACCACTGCGCCGATATCCAGATCTCACCGGATGGCCGTTTTGTCTACGGCTCCAACCGCGGCCATGACAGCGTCGTCATCATGGCGGTCGACCAGCAGACAGGGTCGCTCAGCCTCGTCAGCTATATCCCTTGCGGCGGCGCGACCCCGCGTAACCTGGCGCTGACGCCGTCAGGCGGCCATCTGTTTTCCGCCAACCAGAATGGCGACCGCATTTCGATCTTCGCCCGCGACGCCGACAGCGGCATACTGACCGACACCGGGCGCGCCATCGAGATCGGCACGCCGATGTGCGTCAAGATCGTACGCTGAACGCCCACAACTGCGAAGCCTCGGAAAAAATCGCCCGAGGCTCAAGCCTGTTGTATTGCCGAGAGCTTCCAGTTCGATCCATTCTCACGCACGAAAGTCCACAGCTCGGTCGTCTCTGTCGGATGATCATCGTCGCCCGCGACGATTTTGCCGCTGGCCCGTTCGCGCGTCACGTCACGAGATTCGTAGCGCAAGGCGGCCGTGGCGTAGTCGCGCTCATCCTCGCGCCAGCTTTCCGCGATGTCGGCCTGCAGCAAGGTGATATCAGTCACCTCGTTCCTGAGACCTTTCTGGGCATTGTCGGCCAACTCTTCCGACAGATAGGATACCATTTCGGGTGTAACCGCCCGGCGCAGAGCGGCATGGTCTTCGCGCCCGAATGCTTCCTGGACATCGGTCAGCAGCTGCTGGAATGCGTCGAGATCCGTCTGGGCCAGCGTGATCTCCTCGGAGGCGGCGGCCGGAGAGCCTCCACCTGAACCGCCGCCGAAACCGGGAATTGTGAAGGAGCCTGCAGTCGGCTGCCCTGCCGTTGAGCGGTTCTCAAATCGCGAAGCCTGGGCATTGCCGGCACCTGCGAGCGCCGGCGCGGGGCCGCGCGCGGATTGCGAGCGGAAGAACCTGATGGCCAGCATGATCGCGCCACCGATCAGCAAGGCCTGAAGCAGGAAACCGAACATGCCGGCCAGGCCGCCGAAGCCCTGACCCAAAAGCAGGCCGAACAGGCCGCCGAGCAACAGGCCGCGCATCATCGTTCCACCGAAACCGCTCATGAAGCCGGGCCTCTGCAGGCCGGCCTGCGGCTGCCGGGCCGCGTTGTTCACACCGGTGTTGGGCGTCATCGACCGCTCGACCGGAGCGGTCGGTGCTGGGGCCGTCCTGGTCGGCGGTGCCGATTGGAACGTACGCATGCCACGACTGCCGAAACTGCCGCCACGACGGGCCTCGGCATGGTCCATCGCAACCATGGAGAATGCAAGGAACAGTCCTGCAAAGAGGGCTGCAAATCGGCTGGTGCGGGAAATCATCGGAGATGAACCTTTGTCGATGTGGTTTCGGAAGTTTCAGCAAGTGCCGGCCTGGATGTCGGGCATCATGCGGTCAGTCGAACAACTCTTCGAAGAATGATTTCTTCCGCTTTGGATAGCGGTGACCGTGCGAGCGGGAATAATCGTCATCGCGGCTCTGGCCATGTTGTGGCTGGGAGAATGCTGCCGGCTGTGGCTGCGGCGCGGGCGCCGCTTCCCTGCCGGAACGCTCGATGATCTTGTCGAGTTCTCCTCGATCAAGCCAGACGCCGCGGCACTGCGGACAGTAGTCGATTTCGATACCCTGGCGTTCGCTCATCACGAGCGCGACGCGGCAGGAGGGGCAAACCATACCGAGGAGGGAAGTAGATGTCATACGGGGCTCCAAACCGAAAGGAATGAGCCCGCTTGACCGAAAGAATGGAAACGGGCCCGTTAAAGCGGTCCGACATCACAATCGCCAAAAGCGACAGTCAGAGGGGCCCGGCCCGCACCGAACAGTTAGGGATGCAAAGCCGCGGCTTCAAGGCCGATATTGCCCTGCAAGAATGATTTGTTCGCCACCGTTGCTCAGGCAGTCACCACGATTCAAATCGTCACCACGATCTCAGATCGTCACTACGATCTTGCCGAACTGCTCGTTCGATTCCAGATAGCGATGCGCCTCGACGATTTGGTCGAACGCGAAGGTCCTGTCGATGATCGGCCTCAGCGTCCCGTCCTCCAGACCTTCGACGATAAACGCCTTGGCGGCCTCGAGTTTCACAGGGTTGCCGGTGATCTCGTGGACGAGGTAGCCGCGCAGTGTCAGCGTCTTGCTCAGCACCGCTGGCAGCGGGAATGGCGTCGGCTCGCGGCTGAGACCGCCATATTCGATGAGGATGCCGCCACGCGACATGGCCGCTGTGAGTGGCTCGAAGATCGGGCCGCCGACCGCATCGAACACGACGCGCACGCCTTCAGGCCCTGCGATCTCATTCAGCCGTGCCGCCAAATCCTCCTCGGCCAAGGTGACGACTTCAGCCGCGCCGGCATCGAGCAGGGCCTGCCTCTTCGCCGATGTCCGCGTCACCGCAATCGCTGTTGCACCGACCCTGTTGGCGATCTGGATTGCCGCAAGCCCGACGCTGCTCGAGGCTGCGGTGATCACCACGTGGTCTCCGCTGTGCAGCCCGGCGATATCGATCAGCGCGCCATAGGCGGTGAGATACTGCATCCAGACGGCCGCTGCCGTCTGCCAGTCGAGCGACGGCGGATGCTTGACGACAAGTCCGGCGGGGTAGGTGGCAAACTCGCCATAGGCCGGCCAGCGGATCATCGATTGCGGCGGGATGACACTGACGCTGTCGCCCGGCGCGAAATCCTTCACGCCGACACCAATAGCCTCGATGACGCCCGCCGCTTCAAGACCAAGCCCCGAGGGGAGCGTCGGCGTCTCGATATAGGAAGCCGCGCGCAGCAGCGCTTCGGCGCGATTGAGGCCGAGTGCCTTGACCCGGATTTGAACTTCGCCCGAACCCGGTGGGGAAAGCGCGACATCCTCGATGCGCAGAACCTCGGGACCACCATGCTGGTGAAAGCGAACTACGCGTGTCATTCGGGATACTCCAAATCATCAGAACCGAATGAGCTATGCAGCCGGTCTTGCTGGGGATAAATGGCTGTAAGAGAAGAACAGTAGAAACCAGGAGTTCCGAATATGGATCGGCTTGAGAGCATGGCCGTGTTCGTCAAGGCGGTCGATCTCGGCTCGTTCGCGGCCGCGGCGGTCGCGCTCGACCTCTCCGGACCGATGGTAGGCAAGCATGTCCGGTTTATCGAGGAGCGGCTGGGCGTGCGGCTGCTCAACCGGACCACGCGACGGCAGAGCCTGACCGACTTCGGCCGCGCTTACTATGAACGCTGTCGGGTGGTGCTCGCCGAGGCCGAAGCCGCCGATGCGCTCGCCGCCGAACAGTTTTCGGAGCCACGTGGAAAACTGCGGGTCACCATGCCGGCGCATTTCGGGCGCCATTGCGTGACCCCCGTGTTGCTGAAGCTGGCCCATCAATATCCGATGCTGGAACTCGACCTGTCGCTCACCGACCGCTTCGCGGATCTTGCCGAGGACGGCTACGATCTCGCAATCCGCACCGGCACTCTTGACGACAAGGTGGGGGTGATTGCGCGTCGCGTCGCGCGTCAGGGCATGGTCGTCTGCGCGGCACCCTCTTATCTCAGAATTCATGGCGAGCCGCAGCGGATCGAGGATCTCGCCGACCATCAGGCGATTGTCTACCGCCGGCTCGGCCAGGTCGTTCAGCCGTGGTTGTTTGTGCGCGAGGGGCAACCCACGCTCGAGATCACGCCAACCGGACGGCTGCGGCTCGACGATCTCGATGCCATCGCCGACGCGGCCGCCGACGGCATGGGGCTGGCCTGGCTGCCCTGGTGGCTGGTACGCGACCGCATTCAGGCCGGCGCGCTGATGGCGCTGTTGCCGGACCAGCCGCGATATCTCTACGACTGCCACGCGCTTTGGCTGCAGACACCGCATCTGCCGCTGAAGGTGCGGCTGGCCGTCGATGCGCTGGCCGTCGCCTTGCCGAAATCGATGGCCTGATTGCCAATCGCCGCCGCTCAGTTGAGATCGCGCCGATACTCCTTGACCTCGCTGCGGTCGACGATCCGCTCGTCTCCGTCATGGGCAGTGATGTGGGTCTCGATCCGCCAGACGTCGCGCAGCGCGCGCACCGTCGCCGTCACTGAAAGGCGCGCCTGCCAGTCGCCGCGGCCATAGGATTTTTCCCAGGTGCAGGTGCCGACCGCCGAGGTCGGGTCGTCGGGGTGAATGGAGAACCGGTCGACATGCTTCGCTGAAAGGACGATTCCCGTATGCGGATGCCGCACCGTGCCGCCATCATTGACGACTTGGTAGACGGTCTCGCTGGTGACCTGGTCTGTCGAAACCGAGCGCTGAAAACCGTCGCCCTTGGCCAGAACCTCCTGCTCCATCGGCGCGGCGCTTTCCGGAGTCAGGAAGGCCCCCAGCGTGTCGTCCAGCTTCTGCGGCGCGCGCACCGGCAGGATCAGCCGGCTGTCCCCGCAATGGATCGACAGCGTCGCCTGCTCGGCGGTCGGAAAGACGATCGGCCAATGCGATGTCGCCAGTGCCAGCCGGATACGCTCGCCAGCCTCGAAACGCTGCCCGCAACAGCGCAGCTTGATGCGGACGGTCTCCGCCCGGCCCGGCACCATGGGTACGATGTCCAGATCATCGTTGCGATGGCTCAGATTGAGGATGCCGTAGCTGACGCGCGAGGCAGCACCTTCCGGGAACACTTGCGACAGCGTGGCGGACAGAAGCGCAACCGGCTTGTCGGAGGAGAGCTTGACCTCGAATTCGGGAAAACCGAGGATCTCGACCGCTTCGGTCAACGGCGCCGTCTCGAAGATCAGGGCATTGCCTTCTTCCGTGCGTTGGTCGACCGGCAAGGTCGGCATGACGCCATAACCGCACCAGGCGCCGGACGACAGGCCGGCCGTCTGCGGCGATGAAATCTCCAGGATCGTGTCTTCGCCCCTGGCCTCGCTCAGCACATGCGGCGCAAGGTTCAGCACCTTTTCGCCGATTCCCGGCCCCGGCCATGCCGGCTCCGCGACCCAGCGGCCGGGTCGCTCGTCATAGATCGCTGCCGGCCGTGCGGGATCTTGAATCCAGGCGCGCAGCATCGGCTCGTCGGCAATGCCGGTGTTTATGCCCTTGAGATATTGATCCCACCAGCGCAGGCACTCCTGCAGGAAGCCGATGCGCGGTCCCGGCATGGCGAAGTGCGGATATTTATGGCCCCAGGGTCCAATCAGCCCTTTACGGGGACCGCTTAGCTTTTCCAGCATCCGGAAGATCGGATTGGGATAACCGTCGGCCCAGCCGCCGACGGCGTAGACCGGGATTTCGACATCGGAATATTCCTCGCAGATCGAACCGTGCTTGTAGAAATCGTCGCGGCGCTGGTGTTCAAACCAGTCCTGCATCCAGATGCCATTGCCATTCAGCCGTTGTTTCCAAAGATCGCGCCAGCGGTCGCCGACAATGAGCGGGTCGGGCGGGGTCATGGCGATGGCCCAGGCGGTGGTTCCCCACATCAGATTGTCGCACATCATCGCGCCGCCGAGATAATGCACGTCGTCGTTATAGCGGTCGTCGGTCGAGCACAGCGAAACGACGGCTTTCAGCGCCGGCGGCCGGCGGGCCGCGACCTGCAGCCCGTTGAAGCCGCCCCAGCTGATGCCGATCATGCCGACGCTTCCCGAGCACCAGGATTGCCTCGCCAGCCATTCGATGACCACCAGGCAGTCATCCTGCTCCTGCTTCAGATACTCACCCTTGCACAGCCCTTCGCTGTCGCCCGAGCCGCGCATATCGACCCGCACGCCGGCATAGCCGTGACCGGCGAAATAGGGATGCGTCAGCGCATCGCGCTCCACCGTTCCGTCACGCTTGCGATAGGGCAAATATTCGAGGATCGCCGGCACGGGATCGCTCTCCGCGTCTTCCGGCAGCCAGACACGCGCCGCCAGCTTGACGCCATCCGGCATCGGAATCCACAAATTCTCGATCTCGCGGATTTTGCGCGGGAAATCGGTGACGATGCGGATATCTTGCATGGCGGCTCCTCTCAACGCCCCGGCCGACACTTGCGCCGGTGGCGATCCTTATGTGTTCAGCGGGAAATGGCAGGTCAGACGGCTGTCGCCGACCGAGGCCGGGACGGGGACATCCAGCGCGCAACGGCCCTCGGCCTGCGGGCAGCGTGTGTGAAACTCGCAGCCTGAGGGGCGCGCCAGCAAGGACGGAACGTCAGCCGGCAGCGTGATGCGCTGATGCACCCTGTCGGGATCAGGCTCGGGATTGGCGGAGAGAAGGGCCGCCGTATAGGGATGATGCGGGGCGCGGAAGATCGCTTCGGTTTCGCCCTGCTCGACGAAGCGCCCGAGATACATCACCGCCATGCGGTCGGCGATCTGGCGCACGACATGCAGGTTGTGGGTGATGATCAGCATCGACAGGCCCATGCGGTCGCGCAGGTCGTTGAGCAGGTTCAGCACCTCTCCCTGCACGGAGACGTCGAGGCCGGCGGTCGGCTCGTCGGCGACGACCAGCACCGGGTCCAGCGCAATCGCCCGCGCTACGCCGACGCGGCGCGCCTGGCCGCCAGATAGCTGGTGCGGGTAGCGGTCGGCGAAATCGCGCGGCAGCCCGACCAGCGCAAGAAGCCGTGTGACTTCAGCGTTGAGATCGCGATCCGACAAACCGTGGATGACGAAAGGCTCCGACAGCAGCGAGCGCACGCTGAGCCGCGGCGACAGCGATCCGACCGGATCCTGGAACATCATCGGCATGCGCCGCCGCACCGGTTTCATCGCGGCGTTGGACAGGCCTTGCAGTTCCTGTCCTTCGAACACGATCGTGCCTGCTTTCACCGGCTGAAGACCGTTGAGGGTGCGCGCCAGCGTCGTCTTGCCCGAGCCGGATTCGCCGACCAGCGCGAAGGTGCTGCCTCGTTGAAGCGTGAAGCTGACGCCGGAGACCGCTTCGATTTCGGTGGCCCGCCCCGCGAGCCTGGCGGACAGGCCGCCAACCCGGAACGAGACGCGCAGGTCGCTGACACGGAGCAGGTCTTCGTTCATGCGCTCATGGCCCCCAGTGGAACGTCCGAGTGCCAGCAATGGGCGATATGAGATCCGCCGACAGGGGCGCTGGGAGGCGTCGTCAGGCATTGGGCGTCGGCGCGATCGCAGCGCGGCTGGAAGACGCAGCCGCTTGGTCGGCGGCGCAGGTCCGGCAAGGTCCCGGCAATCGTCGGCAGCCGGGACACACGCTGCGACAGCCGGGCGGGATCGCAGGCCAGCAGCTTCTGCGTGTAGGGATGGCGGGCGTCGTGGAAGATCTCGCGGGTCGTGCCGCTTTCCACCACCTCGCCGGCATACATCACGATCATCTCGTCGCAGAGTTCGGCGATCACGCCCAGATGATGCGAGATGAACAGCACCGAGCAGCCGATGTCGCGCTGCAGATCCTTGAGCAGTTCGATGGTGGCCACCTCCAGCGTCGCATCGAGCGCCGTGGTCGGCTCGTCGGCGATCAGCAGCGCTGGCTCCATCATCAGCGCCATGGCGATGGCGATGCGCTGCTTCATGCCGCCGGAGAATTCGTGCGGAAACTGCGTCAGCCGGCTTTCCGGATCGGGAATGCGAACCTTGCGCAGCATGGCGACCGAGCGCGCATCCTTGTCCCGCTTCGACAGACCCGAGCGATACTGGATGTCGCGCATCTGCCGCCCCACCGACAGCACCGGGTTGAGCGCACCCATCGGGTCCTGGAAAACGGTGGCGATCCTTTGCCCGCGCAGGCCGCGCATCGCGGTGGGGTCGAGCCGGGCAAGGTTCTTGTCGCCCTCGAAGATGATCTCGCCCGATAATATCTCGCCATTGTCGGCGAGCAGGCCGAGAATGGCGTTGATGAGCGTCGACTTCCCGCAGCCGGATTCGCCGACCACGCCAACGCTGCGGTTGGCCGGCACGGAAAAACTCACCTGCTTCAGCGCCTCCAGTCGCCCACTCTCGGTGTGGAAGGCGACGCTCAGATCCTTGATCGCGAGAACCGTCATGACCGCCCCTTCAGCCGGGGATCGAAGAGGTCGCGCAGCGTCTCGCCGAAGAAGGTGAAGCCGAGTGTGGTCAGCACGATGGGCAGGCCGCCGGCAATCACGATCCAGTAGGAATCGCGGATGTTGGCAAAGCCGTCATTGAGGATCGCGCCCCAGCTCGGCGTTGGCGGCCGCACGCCGAGCCCGAGGAAGCTCATGCCGGCCTCGATCGCCACCACCACGGGAATGTCCATCGATATCAGGATCAGGATCGGGCCGATGATGTTGGGCAGGATATGGACGCGCAGGATACGGCCGGCACTGGCGCCCATCGAGCGCGCCGCCATGACATGTTCGGCCGACTTCAGCACCAGCGTCTGCGTCCTGATGATGCGGGCATAGCCCGGCACATTGACCAGCATCACCACCAGCACCACCGCATAGAGCGAGGGGCCGAACAGGGTGACCAGCGTCAGCGCCAGCATGACGGTGGGAAAGCTCTTCACGGCGTCGAAGATCAGCAGCAGCACATTGTCGAGCCAGCGCGGCCCATAGCCGGCGATCAGCCCGAGCACCACGCCGACGACCAGCGACACCGCTGTCGCGCCCAGCGCGATCAAGAGCGCGACGCGCCCGCCATAGAGCACCCGGGTCAGAAGATCACGGCCGAGGTGGTCGGTGCCGAGCAGATGCAGCAGGCTCGGCGAAGCGAAGCGTTCGGCCGGCGATATCTTGCTCGGCGCAAAGCTGGTCAGCGCGCTGGCAAACACCGCCGACAGCACCACCAGCGTCACCAGCGTCAGGCCGACGGCGCCGAGCGGCTCGCGCATGATGCCGCGCACGGTGCGCCACAATCCGGACAACCGGCTGGCGCCGGAAGACAGCTCAGTTGAAACTTGATCTGACACGGGGATCCAAGATACCGACGAGGATGTCGGCTGCTACGTTGACGAGGACGAAGAAGACCGTGGTGACCAGCACGGCTCCGGAGACGATGGGATAGTTGCGCACCGAGATCGCCTCATAGACCAGCTTGCCGATGCCGGGGCGGGCGAAGACGATTTCGGCGAAAACGGAAGACGACAGCATGTGGCCGATACCGACGCCGAGCAGGGTGATCGTTGGCAGCACGGCAATGCGCAGCGCATAGGTGTAGACGATCCTGTTTTCGGTCAGGCCGAAGGCGCGCGCCGTGCGGATATGGCTGGCCTCCAGCGTCTCCAGCATCGAGGCGCGCACCATGCGCGAGATGTAGCCGATCCAGCCAAGTCCGACCGCCAGCGACGGCAGGATGAGATGCTGGAGCCGGCTGGCGAGGTCGCCCGGTTCGCCGGCGCCGATCGCCGGCAGCCATTGCAGTGCGACCGCGAACACCAGCAGCGAATAGATGGCGACGACGAAGGACGGCACGGCGATCATCGCCACCGAAAGAACCCCGATCACCTGATCGACAAAGCCGCCTCGGCGCACCGCGGCGATACAGCCAAGCGGGATGCCAAGCGCCACCGACCAGGTGATGCCGCCGACCACCAGCGCCAGCGTGAACGGAAGCTGCTCGATCACCACGTCCAGCACCGGCCGGTTCGACAGAACCTCGGTGCCCAGGTCACCGCGCAGGACCGATCCGTAGAAGTGCAGGAACTGCCGCCACACCGGCTGGTCGAGGCCCATGCGTACGCGCAGCGCCTCCATCATCTCCGGCGTCGCGCGTGGCCCCAGCGCGACGGAGGCCGGGTCGCCGGGAATGAGGTAGACCATGGCGAACATCATCATCATAGCGACGCTGATGATGATGGCGCCAAGCCACAGACGCTTGAGGGCGTAGCGGATCATTTTCGGTACCTGTCGGACGGTCTTTGGTGGGGGCGAGCCCCGCCCGCCGACATCATGCCGGTTTGAAGTCGGTGAACACGGGTTCGCCGTTCGGCTTCAGGCCGGCCACAAGCGTGTCTCGATTCATGATGCCGGTGACCTCATGCGTCAGGAAAACGTAGTTGCCGTTCTCCTCCATCAGGTCCTGCAGCTTCTTGTAGATGACATCGCGTTTCGCCGGGTCGAGCTCGACCATGCCTTCGGCATTGAGCTTGTCGAATTCCTCGCTGGAAAACCGCTCCCAGTTCCAGACGCCGATCTGGTCGCGGGTGAACCAGGCAGTCGCCCAGCTCGGATCCGGCTGCATGGAGAAGCGGCTGATGATCATCTGCAGCTTCTTCCAGTAGTCGCCTTCCTTAGCGCCAAGCGTCCAGAAGGTGCCGCTGTCGTTCTGCTTGATCTCCACGGTGAGGCCGACATCCTGCAGGTTCGACTGCACGACCTGCGCCGCGGTCAGGCGCTCGGTCTTGTTGAGGATATCGAGCGTGATGGTCGTGCCGGCCAGCCCCTCCTTGGCGATCATGTCGCGGGCGCGGTCCGGGTCGAAATCGAAGAGGTTCTTCTCACGATGGCCGGGCAGGCCGGGCGCGATGATGCCGGTGGCGGTGGCGGCGGCGCCGAAATAGGCAGCGTCGACCACCGCCTTGCGGTCCACGGCGTACTGAACCGCGCGGCGCATGTTGGGATTGTTGAAGGGAGCGACATCCTGGTTCATGCCAAGCCAGACAAAGGCCAGCGAAGGCTTCTCCACCACTGTCGTCTTCGGCGGCGGCGTCTGCTTCAGGCGCGAGATCGAGGAGACCGCGGTCCAGGTGTAGTCGAGGTCGCCGGCCTCGTAGCCGAGTTCGGCGGTCTTCTCGTCCTCGATCGGATGAATGTGGATTTCCGCGAAGGCACCTTGCTCGTACTTCCAGTCGGGATTGCGGACCAGCACCGTGCGCTGCTTGGGCAGCCATTCCTTCAGGATGTAGGGGCCTGACTGAGCCACCGGCCTGACGCCCATCTTGCCACCGAGCTCGGTGATGGCGCGCTTTGACAGGATGGTGCCGGACGGCGTCGGCAAGGTCGACGTCCACAGCGGCGCGAAGGCTTGTTTCAGGTGGATCAGCCCCGACAGCTTGTCCTTGACCTCGACTTCCTTGAGCGTTGCCCAGTCGCCGGAATAGGGGCTCTTGTTGGCTGGGTCGGCGATGCGTTCGATCGAAAACTTGACGTCTTCGGCCGTCATCTGGCCGTAGCCATCGGTGAAGCCGATATTGTCGCGCAGCTGGAAGGCGACGGTCAGCGGATCGAGCTGCTTGATCGTTTCCGCCGCCATCGGCCGCCAGCCCCAGCTGTCGCCCGGCGTGGTGACGACGAGGCCGGCGAAGATGACGCTGGTGATGTCGCCTTCAGGCGCCGCCAGCCGGAAGCAAGGGTCGAGCGTCTGGATGTCGGCGTAGGAGCGCACCTTGAGGATCGGCCCGTCGCTCGACCAGGAAACTTTTGGATTGACCATTGAGGCGAGGCCGAAAGCGCCGGCTCCGGCGAGCAGGCTGCGGCGCGAAACCCTGGTGTCGGCTAGAATGGACATGCTCTACCCCTCAGCTGTTTTCGTTGTCTTGTTTTCAGGCCGCAGGCCATTCTCCAAGCCGGGCCGAATGTGTCGGTCCGCTAAAACTGCTAATAATAGACATCTATGTCTAGCGAAAATTTTGCCGGCACGTCCGAATCTTGGATACGGACGATCTTGCGGAAAATCTCGACATCTGTTCCGACCGCCGCCGGCGCGTCGACTTGGGCAAGTCACGGGCGGAATGTGATCGCGCAGACGATATGGCCTGGCCCGCCATTCGGTGGGGCCTGGATCAAGAGCTGTAGCGGAGATAGGCCTCTCGGCCGCCGCTCACTTCCAGATTTCAGCCGCCAGGCGCATGAAATTGCCGCCCAGGACATCGCGCACGGTCTGCTCGGACTGGCCGCGGCGCAGAAGAACCTCGGTCAGTTCGCGCATCTGACCTGGAGCCGCGTAGGTCGTCGCCCCCTCCGGATATTCGCTCTTGGGCCAGAATTGCGGATTGTCGGAAATGATGCGGTCGATACCTTTGACATCAACCGGAAAGGCGTAGTCCAGTCCGATGCCGACATGATTTGGGCCAGCCAGGTCGACGAGATATTCGATGTGGTCAGCCAGCCTGTCCGAGTCCGTGCGTCCCTCTCCCAGGAAACGATTGAGCCCGACGATCGCGACGATGCCGCCGGTGCGCGCGCAGGCCTTGATCTGCTCGTCGGTGATATTGCGGCCATGGCCGCACAAGGCCTTGGCGTTGGAGTGCGAGAAGATGACCGGCCGGTTGGAGTATTCCATCACCTCCATCGAGGTGCGATAGCCGGTGTGGGTGACGTCGACGAACATGCCGAGACGGTTCATCTCGTCGATGACCTCGCGGCCGAACGCCGTCAGGCTGGTCTCGACATCGTGGCAACCGCCGCCGGCCAGATTGTTCCTGTTGTACGCAAACAGGATCTGGCGGACGCCCAGATGGTGATAGAACTCGACCATCTCGACGCGGCCGTCGAGCGCGTTCATGCCCTCGATGTCGAAGGTGATCGCCAGTTTGCCTTCAAGCTTGGCCTTGCGGATTTCCGCGACGGAGGAGACCAGCGTGTAGTGCTCGGGATTGGCAAGAATCCAGTGGCGGAAATTTGCGAGCGTCCGCACGGTCTGCTCCCAGGGCAACAGGTCGAAGCCGACATCGATCGACAGATAGTCGATGCCGGCGTCGCGCCAGATCTGCAGGTTGTTCAGGTCCGCCGCCGGGTCCGGCATGAAGCCGGAATGCGCGTCCCATATGATTTCACTGTCGAAAATGGCCTGGGCGGCTGTCGAAACGCTCACTTTTTCCTCGCTCTCTCGGCGACACAACACAACGGAAAGCCGGATCAAGCGGCGTTCCGGACGTGTGATCCAGATGCAGTGCGCATCAAGTATCAGGCCACAGACACATGTGTCTAGACAGTCCGGGACGAGCCTGTATGGTCGCCGTCGCTGTATGTCGCTCCGACCGGAACATCGGCAAAAGGGAGAACAAAGATGAGTTCAAACGGAAGCCATGGCGGCAGCGATAGCAGGCATATCGCGGTGATTGGCGGCGGCATCATCGGCTGCAGCGCGGCTTTCCATCTGCTGCGGTCCGGCGTGCGCCGGGTGACGGTCATCGATGCCGGCCAGCCGGGTGCCGCAACCACAAGCGCCGGTGCTGGCTTCGTCTCCCATTGGTCCGCCGGCATGATCCCGCTCGGTGAAGAGGGCTTTCAGCTGCAGCAATATGGCCTCGATTTCTATCGCAGGCTACACGAGGTCCGCGTCGAGATTGGTTATCGGCCAAACGGCACCTTGATCATGGCGCTGACCGAGGACGGGCGCGAACGCTTCGTCCGCCCGGTGCTGGATTCTCCCTATGCGCCGCCGGAAATGCAGGACCTGGATGCCGTGCAGATCGGGCAGAAGATGCAGGGTCTCATCGATCCGGCCCGGGTCCATTCGGCGGCCTACAATCCGCATGGCATCCAGCTCGACACCAAGCTGGCGATGGGGGTGCTGACCGGCCAGACCAGCGAGCTCGGCGGCGTCTTCCGCAGCAACACACGCGTGACTGCCGTCCATGATGCCGGCGACCGGGTGACGATCGAGACCGACCAGGGCGGTCTTGAGGCTGATGGCGTGATTGTTGCCGCCGGCGCCTGGAACAACCAGGTCCTGTCAGGCCTTGGCTGGCAGTTGCCGCTGCTGCGCGTCGTTGCAACGCGCATCGTCACCGACGACCGTGGGCTGCCATCGACCATTCCCACCGTCCAGTGCCGCGAATTGCGGCTGTGGCTGCGCGAGACATTCGGCGCCGTCATGTGGGGAACCGGCCGGCACTACAAACCTCTCTACAAGACGAACGACAGCGAAATCGAACCCGGCCAGCCGCACAATATCGGGCTGATGCAGGAAACCTCCGAGCAGGAGCTTGCCGAGTTGCAGACGGTGTTCCCGCCGCTGCGCGGTTCGAGGATCGCGAGCTGGGCGCAAGGCGTGCCGTGCTACACGCCCGACAACAACCTTATCGTCGGCAAAGTCCCCGGCAGCGACAATATCGTGGTCGTCGGTGGCGACAATGAGAGCGGCGTCACCCATGGGCCGGGTCTTGGCCGGCTCTCTTGCGAACTGGTTCTCGGGCAGACCCCGTTCGTTTCCGCCGAGCGGTTCCGTGTCGACCGCTACGCATCCGATGCTTTCAAGTCGGAAGCTGAAATCGAAGCCGCCATGCCGGTCTGGGGCGCGCGTCACGAGGCGTCGCGGTTTGGTCGCGAGGCCTGATCGTCAGCTGCCCCCGGCGCTTGCCTGCAAGCTGTCGCCGACGCTGCCGAGCAGCGCCTGCGCCACCGCCCTGACAACCGGGCCGGCGTTCTTCCTCATGACGATGTGGAAGGAGCCGGCGTGGCGCCGCGAGGTCTTGGTCAGCCGGACGAGCTGGCCGCGGCGCAGATGCTCGTCGGCAAATCCCGCCCAGGCGAGCGCCGCGCCGCGCCCGGCGATGGTTTCGTGTATCATCGACATGTAGCCGGTGAACCGAGGTCCGTCGAGTTTCCGGTCGGTTCCGACCCACGATTGCCAACTGTCGATCGCGCCCGGCGGCGTCACCTGATGCAGCAGCGGCACTGCCAGGAAAGCCTCAGGCTCTTCCGAGGCGAGCGCCGGATAACGCGCCAGGAACGCGGGCGCGCAAACCGGGAACCACTCACCCTCGAGCAGTTTTTCGGTCACGAAGTCGGGCCATTGCCCGGCTTCGCCGAAACGGATCGACAATGCCACTTCAGGCTGGTCGAAATCCCTGTAGTCGGTGGATGTCTGCAGCAGCACCCGGCCATCGGCAACCTGCGATGTGATGAGGCCGAAGCGCGGCATCAGCCATGCCTGCGCGAAGTCGTGGCTGCAGCCGACCACGAATGTATCGCTGTCGTGCGCGGTCAAATCCTCGACCGCTTGCCTGATGGTGCCGAGACCCTCGCGGATCGCTTCGGCCAGCGTGTTGCCGGCCCCGGTGACGGCGACGCGGTTGCCTCTGCGCGTGAACAGCTCGACCGACAGCTGGCGCTCGAGATTGGCGACATGCCTGCTGACCGCCGATTGTGCGATGTTGAGCTCCTGTGCGGCCAGCGTCAGCCCGCCATGCCTGGCGGCAGCCTCGAAGACGACCATGGCGTTCAGCAGGGGAAGCGATGTCTTGAGGGTTTTCACGATCCAAACCTGCTTTCATGCCTTTTCGATATGAAGGTCTATCATTTCTGTATTTGCTGCAAGCCTTTCCGCATCGCACACTCTATCGAAACGTCATTCGAACGCCAGCGAGCAGAAAGGTGTTTGCCGTGCAGGCCTACACATCGAACAGCCAGCCTATCGACAGAAGCGAGACCGTCAGGCTGATCGACCGGCAACGTCCGGACTGGTCGCTGGAACAGGCCTTCTACGCGGCCCCTGCCATCTTCGCGCTGGAACGGGACTTGTGGTTTCCGCGTCAATGGATGCTTGTCGCCCATGCCAGCGAGGTCCCAGAAAAGGGCCGCTTCATCGTGCGCCAGCTTTTCGACGAGGAGATCATCGTCGTGCGCTTCGACGACGGCGAGGAGGACATCGCGGCCTACTACAATGTCTGCACCCATCGCGGCTCGCGGCTCTGCGCCAAGGATGGTCGCGGCAAGCTTCTGGTCTGCCCCTACCATGCCTGGTCGTTCAGGCTGACCGGCGAGTTGCAGTCACGGCAGGATCTACCGGAAAGCGTCGATCCGGAAGCGCTGGGACTGCACCGCGTGCCCTGCAAGCATTTCGGCGGCCTCGTGTTCTGCGGCCTCGATGCCAATTCGCTGCCCGACATCCAGCCTGTCGCGGACGGGCTGACCGGCGGCTTGCGCGAAAACGGCCTTGACCGCGCACGCATCGTCGCGCGCAAGAACTATCTCACCAAGGCGAACTGGAAGCTGGTGCTCGAGAACTTCCTCGAATGCTATCACTGCCGGCCGGCCCACCCCGAATATTACCGCGTCAACGGCCATGTCAAAGTGACCGCGACCCGCGACGCCGACAAGGCGGTCGAGTGGCAGAATGAAATCGAGGCCTGGCACAGCGTCATCGGCGATGCCGAGTTCCACAAGGGCGCGTGGCAGGCTGGCGACCTCGACACGATGCCGTTTGCCATGCACCGCAAGCCGATCGGATCTGGCCGCAACACGCTGTCCAATACGGGCGAGGGGGTCTCATGCCTGATGGGCGGCCGTCACGCCTATGATGGTGGCGAAAGCGGCTTCCGCCTCGGACGCCTGTCGTTTGCAAGTGCTGCCAATGATTATGTCACGCTGTTCCAGATGATACCGCGCAACGCCATGGAAACAGACGTCATCCTGACATGGCTCGTCGACAAGGATGCCGATAACGACGTCGACGCCGATGCGATCAGCTGGATGTGGGACGTCACCACGGTGCAGGACAAGAAGATCACCGAGGACAATGCCGACGGCATCATGTCGCGCGCCTACCGGCCTGGTCCCTATACGCCGCTGGAAAGCCAGACCTCGTTCTTCGTGCAGACCTATCTGTCAGAACTGCGTTCGCTGATCACCGGCACGCGCGGCGCACCGCTCAGCCAGTGGTCTGCACCGAAGGAACTTTTCGCCTCGCCGAAAGCGGCGAGCTGCAACACGCGCCGCTGACCCGCAGCCGAAGATGCCTCTTTGAGGCGTCGCATTCCGATGCCATATGAAGGTGGCCGACGGAATGTTGCGGGAGAGGTGGTCATGACCAAAGGTTCGGATCTGTTCGTCGCGGCCCTCGAGAACGAAGGGGTCGAGCGGATTTTCGGCATTCCGGGCGAAGAAAATCTCGACATCGTCGAATCCATCCGCCGCTCCTCGATCCAGCTGATCCTGACCCGCCACGAGCAGGCAGCCGCTTTCATGGCCGCCACCTATGGCAGGCTTACCGGCAAGCCGGGTGTGTGCATCACCACGCTTGGCCCGGGCGCGCTCAACCTTTCGACCGGTTCGGCCTATGCGCTGCTCGGCGCGATGCCGATGATCATGATCACCGGCCAGAAAGGCATCCTGTCATCCCGGCAGGCGCGCTTCCAGATCGTCGACATCGTCGCGGCGATGAAGCCGCTGACCAAGCTGTCGCGTCAGATCGTCTCGCCGAAGATGATCCCCTCGTTGGTTCGCGAAGCTTTCCGTGTCGCCCAGGAAGAGCGTCCCGGCCCCGTACATCTTGAATTGCCGGAAGACATTGCGGCGGCCGAGTGTGAACCGGTAGCACTCGTGCCAACGCATCCGGTCGAACTGCCGCTGGCCAGCCCGGGCGCGCTTGATCGCGCCGCCCGTATGATCATGGAAGCCAGGCGTCCGCTGCTGATGTTTGGTGCGGCGGCGTCGCGACCGCGCGTGACTCCCGATGTCGCCCAGTTCGTGCTGCGGACGCAAATTCCCTATTTCACCACGCAGATGGGCAAGGGCACCGTGCCTGGCGGCACGGAGCTCTATATGGGAACGGCAGCCCTTTCGGAGCGCGACTATGTGCACGAGGCCATCGAACAGGCCGATCTGATCATCACCGTCGGTCACGACACGGTGGAGAAGCCGCCCTTCATCATGGGGGCGAAGGGGCCGAAGGTCATTCATGTCGGCTATCATTCAGCCGATGTCGAGCAGGTCTATTTCCCGCAAGCCGAAATCGTCGGCGACCTCGGTCCTTCGCTGGCGCTGCTGGCCGACCGCATCGAGGGCAAGATCCCCAATGCACAGGCCTTGTTGCCGCTGCGGGAAGGCATTCTGAGCCGAATCGCCGCGCGCGCCACCGAAGATCGCTTCACACCGCAGCGCATCGTGCACGATGTCCGCGCCGTGATGCCGGCGGATGGGATCCTCGCCCTCGACAATGGCATGTACAAGATCTGGTTCGCGCGCAACTACCGCACCCGCATGGCAAACACGATCCTGCTCGACAATGCGCTGGCCACCATGGGCGCGGGCCTGCCGTCGGCGATGATGGCAGCACTGCTCTATCCGCAGCGCCGTGTCATGGCCATCTGTGGCGACGGCGGCTTCATGATGAACAGCCAGGAACTGGAGACCGCCGTCAGGCTCAAGCTCAACCTCGTCGTTCTGCTGCTCGAAGACCATGCCTATGGCATGATCCGCTGGAAGCAGGCGGTCGACGAATTCCCGGATTTCGGCATGACCTTCGGCAATCCCGATTTCGTCAGATATGCCGAGGCCTATGGCGCCAGGGGGACCAGGGTTACGGAGATCGCCGACTTGCGGCCGGCGCTGGAACAGGCCTTCACCGGCGGCGGCGTGCACCTCGTCGTCGTGCCCATCGACTATTCCGAAAACACCAGGGTGCTCGTCGACGAACTGCGCGAGCGGCTGCCGGCGCCGCAGACGCCCTGACGGCGGCAAAGCCGCCGTCAGGATTGCCTGGAGCCGTTGCCGGAGCTCCTACAGCTTGCAGTAAGGGGTGACCGGCGCGATCGTCCCGAAATCCTTGGCGATCTCATAGCTGATGCCGTCTGCGGCCGCCTTGCCGACATAGGAATGGCAGAGCGTGTGGTTGTTGCTGGCATCGACCCGGATCTTGCCTTGCGGCGCGTCGAACTCGATCGTCGGCAGCGCCTTGAGCACATCATCGTCATTCAGCGATCCGGCCTTCTCGGCGGCCAGGGCGTAGAGATGCAGGCCGTTGTAGCCGGCCTCGCCGATGCCGTTGACCATCTTCTCCTGGCCGAACTTCTCGCGGAAGCTCGCGATGAACTTCTTGTTGACCGGATTGTCGAGCGCCATCCAGTAAGGCTGCGGTGCGTAGGTGCCGGCCGCAACGCCGGGCGGCAGCGCGTCCTTGTTGAACACCTCGTCGAGCGGCGCGATCAGCGGCTGCTTGATGTCGAAAGAGCGATACTGCTTGAGCTGCGTGACCGCGTCATTGCCGACCACCATCGACCACACGACGTCGGGCTTCAGCGACTTGATCTTCTGGAATGCAGGGCCGAAATCCGTTGTGCCGAACGGATAATAGTCGGCGCCGATGATCTTGCCGCCGGCCTTCTCATAGGCTGCCGTGATCGCCTCGGTCATCTTCTGCGGCCAGGCATAGTCGGAGGCCATGACGTAGATGGTCTTGCCGAGCGTCTCGGCCACCCATGGCATCATCGGGTCGACTTGCTGCATCGGGATCGGGCCGGTGGCGACGAAGTAGCGGTTGCATTCGCCGCCTTCGAAATTGGTCGGGTAGAAGAACAGCTTCTTGGCCTTCGAGGTCACCGACAGCGTAGCACTTCGCTCCGGCGAAATGATCGTGCCCATGACCACGTCGACCTTGTCTTCGTTGATGAGCTTGCGCGCCTTGTCGATGGAACCCTTGGTCGTGGTCTGGTTGTCCTCGATGAACAACTCGACCTGGCGCCCGCCAATGCCATTGGCGGCGTTCAGTTCGGCGGCGGCGAGCTTGTAGCAATTGAGCAGCGTCTCGCCGAGGATC
Organism: Mesorhizobium sp. AD1-1; assembly: GCF_020164655.1. NCBI lineage: Bacteria > Pseudomonadati > Pseudomonadota > Alphaproteobacteria > Hyphomicrobiales > Phyllobacteriaceae > Mesorhizobium > Mesorhizobium sp. AD1-1. The sequence goes on along the minus strand of NZ_JAIUGP010000004.1, from coordinate 207,013 downwards.
GCCTGCAGCCCGGTGATCGGGATCGACAGGCCGACCTTGACGGTGTCGGCGGCGCGCAGGATCGACGGCGCACCGATTATGGCGAAAGCGGCCGCGGCGCCGCCGGATTTCAAGACAGTTCTTCTGCTTATCATTGTTGTGTTCCCTTCCAGTCCCAGGCGCGCCCCATGCACGCCTTACAAGTCAACAAGCTCCCAGGCGCGCTTCAGGCGCGCCCTATAGGGCCAACAGATCCTTCAGCAGGGTCTCGTCGGCGAACGCCTCCGGCGCGCCTTCATGGACGATCCTGCCCTTCTCCATCACCAGGCAGCGGTCCGATGACTTGAGAACGAGATCGAGATTCTGCTCGACCAGCACGATCGCGATGCCGCGTTCGCGCGCGATGCGCGGCACCAGCTCGGCGATCGACTGCACGATGTTCGGCTGTATGCCTTCCGAAGGCTCGTCGAGCAGCAGCACCGAGGGCAAGCCGCACAGCGCGCGGCCGATCGCCAGCATCTGCTGCTGGCCGCCTGAAAGCGTGCCTGCGATCTGTGCTTCGCGTTCGCGCAGGATTGGAAAATAGCCGAAGATGTCGGCCGGAATGCCGCCGTCGCCACGGTCCTTGGCAGCGCGGGTGCCGACCTCCAGGTTTTGCCGCACCGTCAGCTGGTTGAAGATCCCGCGCCCCTGCGGCACATGCGCAATGCCTGCCCGCGCGCGGCGGAAGGCCGGCGCGTTGGTGAGGTCCTTGTCACCGAGAACGACCGCGCCACCACTCGCCCGCAAGCCGCCGGCGATGACGCGCAGCAGCGTCGTCTTGCCAGCGCCGTTACGGCCGAGCAGGCCGACGACTTCGCCCGGCGCGACACTGAGGTCGATGCCGTTCAGCACCGGGAGCGGGCCGTAGCCGGCCGAGACCGCCATTGTCCGCAGCATAGTCAGCGCCTCCCCAGATAGACGTCGCGGACCATCTCGTCGGTCTCGATGTCGTGGAAAGGACCGCTGCGCAGGCGGCGTCCCTGATGCAGCACCAGCGTCTCGCAGTTCAGCGCCCGTACGAAGCGGATATCGTGTTCGACGGCGACGATCGAGAACTCGCCCTTTAGGCGCAGCAGCATATCGGCCGTCGCCAGCGTCTCCTGCGGCGTCATGCCGGCGGTGGGTTCGTCGAGCAAAAGCAACCGCGGCTCGATTGCCAGCGCCATGCCGATCTCCAGCCATTGCTTCTGGCCATGCGCGAGTTCGCCGGCCGGTGTGGCGGCGCGATTGCTCAGCGCGACCAATTCCAGCAATTCGTCAACCGGGCGCACAGGCGAGGGCGCCCCCCAGCGGGCGACCTTCACATTGTCTTCCACCGAGAGGCTCGGGAAGACGGACGGGATCTGGAACTTGCGCGCGATGCCGAGCCGGGCGATGCGATGCAGCGGCAGGCCGGCTATGTCGTGGCCGAGGAAGCGCACGCTGCCGCTGGTCGGGCGCAGCGTACCGGTCAACACATTGAGGAAGGTGCTTTTGCCGGCGCCGTTCGGGCCGATGATGCAGCAGAGTTCCTTGTCGCGTACAGTGAGGTTCAGGGCCTCCAGCGCCTGCAGCCCGCCAAAGCGGATGCCGACATTTTCGGCCTGGAGCAGGATGTCGCTCATTGTGCGCGCCTCCCGCCTTTGAACAGGGCTTTCAGTCGCGCGTAGATCGACAGGATGCCGTCCGGCAGGACGAAGACGATGATGACGAAGACACAGCCGAGCAATAGCGGCCACAGGCTCGGGTTGAAACTGCTGATCGTCTGCTGCGCACGCTGGATGAAGATGGCGCCGAGCACCGGCCCCAGCAGCGTGCCGCGCCCGCCGACCGCCACCCAGACGATGACTTCCGTCGACAGAAGCAGTCCGGACAGATCCGGTGCCACCAACCCCGCCATGCAGACATAGAGCGCGCCGGCAAGGCCGGCGATCGCCGCCGACAGGACGAAGGTGACGAGCAGCCGCAACGGCGCATTGTGGCCGAGCGCTGCTGCCCGGACTTCATTGTCCTGTATGGCGGTCAGCACCGTACCCCAGCGCCCGCGGCTGATCGACCACAGCGCCAGCACGGTCACCGCGACGATGGCCGAGACGAAGATGTAGCTGGGCAGGTCCTGGCTGAGATCGACGTGCAGCCCGCCGACATCGAAGGCAATCGGCGGAATGCCGATCAGCCCGCTGTCGCCGCCGGTGACCGAGCTCCAGGAGACCGCCGCCTGCTGGCAGATGACGCCCATGGCCAGCGTGACGATGGTGAAATAGCTGCCACGGATGCCGCCGAAAAACAGGAAGTAGCCGATGATGGCGGAGACCAAGGCCGCACCGGCCACCGCACCGATGATGCCAAGCAGGCTGGCGAAGGAGATCGCATCGTTGAGCGTGATCAGCGCCATGATGTAGCCGCCGATGCCGAAAAACGCAGCGTGGCCGAAACACAGGATTCCAGTGCGGCCCCAGAAGAAGTCGAGGCTCGCGGCGAACAGGCCGAAGATCAGCGCATCGCGGATCACGGTCAGCTGATACCCGCCGACAAAGAACGGATAGATGATCGCGAGCGCCACGCAGGCGGCGAAGATCAGCAGCCAGTTGCGGTCGCGGGCGATCATCGCGACGCTCCGTTGAACAGGCCGTTGGGCCGAAGCCGGACAGCGACGATGGCCGCCAGCAGCACGACCGCCTGCGCCAGCGACGGCGAGATCTGATAATTGAGGATGCTGGTCAGCCCGCCGACGAAGACGCTGCCGGCGACGAGGCCGCCGATCGAGCCGACGCCGCCGACAATGACGACGAAGAAGGCGTTGGCGAGATAGTTCACCCCCATCTGCGGCAGCACGATCGCCAGCGGCGCGACCAGTCCGCCGGCGAGCCCGGCGATGGCCGCGCCGAAGGTGAAGGCGATGGCGTAGGTGCGCCGCGTGTTGATGCCGACGCCCTCGGCCATTTCTCGGTTCTGGATGACGGTGCGGATGTCGAGACCGAAGGACGTGCGGCTGATCAGCAGGATGACGCCGAGCAAGGTCAGCATGGCGATGCCGATCAGGATCAGCCGATAGGCCGGGTAGACGGTGAAGAAGAGGTCGAGCGTGCCCTCGATAGGCGGCGTCACCGGCTTGGCGCCGAGACCGAAGATCAGTTCCAGCCCTTGCTGCAGGATCAGGCTGACGCCCCAGGTGGCAAGCACAGTTGAGACCGGCCTGGAATAGAGATGGCGGATGATGGCGAATTCGAGGATGCAGCCGATCACCGCGCCGGCGATGGGGGCAGCCGCCAGCCCTAGCCAGAACGAGCCACCCATGCTCTGGACGAAATAGACCGCGAAGGCGCCGACGGTGACGAACTCGCCATGTGCCAAATTGGTCACGTTCATCAGGCCGAAGCTAATCGCTAGCCCGAGCCCGACCAGCATCAGGATACTGATCAGCGTCAGCGCATTGAGCAGCGTGGTGATGACGAAATCCATCGCGTCAGGCCGCACTGGCGAGACGTTGGCGCAGGCCGGCGAGCAGGCCTTCGGCGGCATCGATCACCGCGGCCTGATGAAGCTGCAGGTCTTGCCCGGCCCATTCGTCGATATGGTCCGACAAAGGGTCGACCACTTCGGTACGGTGATTGGCTAGCGTCTCGATGACGGCATGGCCGCAGAACGGCACATAGCCCTCGGAGTAGCCGCCTTCATGGGTCATCATCAGGCGCCCTTGCGAGGTCTCGGCGGCCAGCGCAACCATGCGCGCGGCAAGACGCCTGAAGCATTCGCTGTTGAGCATCATGCGGCCGAGTGGATCGAAGCCGGACGCATCGAAGCCGGAGGCGACGATGACGAGGTCCGGTCTGTAGGCGCGCAGTGCCGGCGCGACAACGCGGTCGAAAGTCGCTTCATAAGCACCGGTTCCGCTGCCGGCCGGCAGCGGGATGTTGATGTTAAAGCCCTCGCCGGCATCTTTCCCGTTGTCGGCCAGCGCACCGCGCCCGGTCGGATAGAGATTGTCCTGGTGCACGGAAATGGTCAGAACCGACGGGTCGGAATAGAACACCGTCTCGGTGCCGTTGCCGTGATGCACATCCCAGTCGACTATCGCCGCGCGCCCGAGCAGGCCTTCATGCTGCAGCCGGCGGACAGCGACGCCAATGTTGGAGAACAGGCAGTTGCCCATCGCCTGGTCGGGCTCGGCATGGTGTCCCGGCGGCCGCGCCAGCGCATAGGCATTGTCGACGCGGCCCGTCAGCACGGCGCGCATCGCGGCATAGGTGGTGCCGGCCGACAGCAGCGCGATGTCAAAACTGTTGAGGCCGATCGGCGCCTGCGGCCCGGCGAAACCGGAGCCGCGTTCGCTGAGCATGCGAATATCGTCGACATGGCGTTGCGTGTGCACGCGCAACAGGTCGTCGACCGAGACCGGCTCGGGGATGATCGGCACCAGATGCCGCGACAGGCCGCTGACCTGGATGAGGTTGTTCAGCCGGCGCTTGGAGCCAGGGGATTCCAGATGCCGGCCGGGTTCCACGAAACGGCCGGGCGGCATCATGTCGGCGCTGGAGCCGGTGTCATGCCACATCAGCTGTTCGTGAAAAACGTAGCCTGTCGCCATCCGCAGCGTCCTCTGAAAACCAGGTGACGCTAGCAGGCTAACGATCAGATCGCCCGACCCGAAAGTGGGGTCGCGCCTCTTATCTATGCCCCTCCTTTCGGAGGGGTATGGGCGCCTGCAGATCCTTGCGCAGCGCGCACCGCCTGCACCCGGTTGGTCACCGCGAGCTTGCCGAAAATGTTCTTCAGATGCCATTTCACCGTGGTCTCGCTCACCGACAACGCCAAGGCGATATCGCGGTTGGACATGCCCTCGGTGAGATAGCGCAGCAGTTCGGCCTCGCGCTGGGTGAGCTGTTCCTTCTCGGCGGCTGGTGCGGCCAGCTTGCGCGTCGACACGGGCATCGCCTGCGCGGCATCGATGATGCGCGACGCATAGGCTGACAGTGCGGGATCGGTCTTCGCCTGGGCCGCGCGCAGCCGCATCAACCCTTCGACAACAGGCCTTCCCTCGTCGACGAAAGAGCGGATGAAGCCGGAGGGTTGGGCGAGACGCAACGCATTGAGGAGATTGCGGTCTGCCTCGCGTTGGTCGTGGGCAGCGCTGGCCGCTTTGGCGCGCAGGATCAGCGCCAATATATGGCGGCGCATGCGCCCGCTGTCTTTCGTGCGCTCGAGCAGCGCGTCGAAAACCCCCGCGGCAGCGGCATAGGATTTCTCGGCCGTCAGCAGGCGGCCCTCGGCAAAGAACTCGAACTCGTTGGCGGTAGTGATGACCACCGAAGCCTCGGTCCCTTCGCCCCGATGCTCGGCCAGCAGCGCACGCGCCTCGGCAATACGGTTCTGGTCGAGCAGCACACGTATGCGGTCATGCACGATCATCGATGCCAGGCGGCGATACACCGTGCCATGTACGCGTTGATAGACGCGCTCAAGCATATCCAGTGCCGCTTCGGTGCGACCGGTCAGCTGCAGCACGCGGGCATAGGTCGGCACGCTGGCCAGAGGATAGACAATGACTGCCGCGCCTTCGATCTGCGGTCCGAGATTCTCGACCAGGGTCAGCGCTTCGCCCGACGCATTGGTCTCATAGGCAAGTTCCGCAACCAGCGTGCCGGCCAGGGCCTCGGCATAGGAGTTTGCACCGATCCGCGCCCGAGCCTCGATGATCGCGTTGCGCAGCAGCCGCTCGGCGGCGGGCAAGCGGCCCGCCGAACGCTCGATCACGGCCATGTAGCAATTGGCAATGGTGACGCCGAGCAGGCTGCCGCTTCGCTCATGCGCCCGGCGTGCCGCATCGATGGCGGCGCGTGCGCCGTCGAGGTCACCCAGCGCATAGAGGTTGTAGCCAATGACATTGGCGGTAGCGCCCTCCATGAACCAGGCATCGGGCGCGATGACGCGCAGGGCCGCAAGGGCTGTGTCGCGCGCCTGATCGAACTGCTCCAGCGTGCTGTGAACGGCGGCGGCGAGAACCACGAGCTCAGCCTCGATCGTTGTGCCGGTCATCGTGCCTGGGTCGTTGCTGTCGGTCGGTCCGGTCTCGACCAACTTGCGCGCATTGCTCAGCGTCTGTTGGGCAATCTCCGGCTGGCTGCTGTGCACCGCCAACCACAGCACGACCAGTTGCAGCCGAATGCGCTGGTCGATCAGCTTCCTCGGCAGCAGTGCCAGCAGTTGGCGCACGTAGAGAAGCTGGCACTGGGCGATGAGGTCGAGCGCATTGTTCTCCACGAACACCGCCGCGCGGGCCTGGTCGCCGGCGGCCAGCGCGTGCCCGATCGCCTCTGTCAGCATCTTGCGCTCGCCGAACCATTCGGCGGCCGCCAGATGCAGCGGCGCGATCATCTCCGGTTCGCGCCGTTCCATTTCGCGGCTGAGGAAATCGCGGAACAGATGATGGAAGCGGAACCAGCGCCGCTCTTCGTCGAGCGGCACCAGGAACAGGTTGCGCGTCTCGATCTCGGTGATCGCCGCTTCGGCGTCGGCCGCGCGCATCACCGCCCGGCAGGCCTCGGCGCTGAAGCGTTCGAAGATCGAGCTGTAGAGCAGGAATTTTGCGATCGCCGGCGGCAGTTCCAGGAACACTTCGCCCATCAGGAAGTCGGCGACGTTTCGGTTGGCGCCGGTAAAATTGCCGATGACGGTTTCCGGTGCATGCGCGGCACTCAGTGACAAAGAGGCCAGTTGCAGGCCGGCGGCCCATCCTTCGGTGCGCGAGCACAAGGTCTCCACCGTGCCGCTGCTGACGCTCAGGCCCAGCTTGTCGTTGAAGAAAGCTTCGGCCTCGGATGAGGCGAAACGCAGATCGTCGGGGCCGATTTCGAAAACGTCGCCAAGCACCCGGAGCTTGCCGAGCTGCAGGTCGGGCAGGCTGCGTGAGCCGATGACGAAAGCAACATTTTCCGGCGCCTGCCGGGTCAGGCGCTCCATGAACCGCTTCACCGCCGGCGCCTCGACGGCGTGGTAATCGTCGAAGAACAGGGTGATGTCGGCCTCGCGCGCCGCCAGACCCGCCACAAGTGCCGCGAGCACGACATCGAGCTGCGGGATGGGGCTCGACTGGAAGGCAAGGTCGAGTTCCGCCGGGCTCTGGACCAGATGGCGCAGCGCGCCCACCAGATGCGATAGGAAGGCGCCCTCATCATTGTCCGTCGCCTCGCAGGACAGCCATGCCGTCAGCCTGCCGTGGCGTGCGATTTCCGCAGCCCATTGCGCCATCGTCGTCGATTTGCCGAAGCCGGCGGGCGCGGCGAACAGCACGATGCGGGTGTCGATATGACGCTCCAGCGTCGACAGAATGGTCTCGCGGCGCACCCATCGGCGATGGTGCGGCGACGCTTGGCTGACGGATTGCGGAGCTGTTCTCATCTAGGTCCGCACAGCCTGTAGCTCTCTGGGGGAGAGTCGCCGCAGCCGCTCCACTCCGCTTCGATCAGCGGAATTTGCGGTGCGGCATCGCGCGGCAAGGTTCCCTTGATACGGGGATCGTCGACGATCTCAAATCCGGTAGCGAAGGGCACGAACCCGCAGGCGCTGTAGAATCCGATGACGCTGTGATGATCGAAGCTGCTTGTATGCAGCCAGATGCGGCTCGGGTTGATACGCCATGCGAGCTCCAGTGCCCCGGCCATCAGCCGTTTGCCGAAACCGCGGCCGGTCAGGGACGGGAACAGGCCGAAATAGGTGATCTCGATCTCGTTACTGTCGGCGACGAAGAACTCGACCATGCCGAGATGCGCGCCGGTTTCGTCATGGCCGTAGTAGAGATGCTGGCGCGGGTCGGCGAAATGCTCGGTGATTTCGGCATCGGACATTTCGGAAACGCGGTCCCACAGCCAGGGTGCGCCGATCTCGAGAAAGATCGCCCGGTAGGAAACGCAGTCGGGCGTCGTGATCCGTGTCATGGCCAAGGGGTACGCGAGATCCGGCTGCGGCGTACGCGCTTCCATCCAGGTCACCGCATTGGCAAGCTTGCCAGCCGGCAGGCGATGGTAGCCAATGGCGAGATCGGTGATTTCGGCGGGCATCGTGTCTTCTGTGATCAACGCATTCCTCGTCATGTCTTCCAGAGATAGCAGTATCGGCTTGCTGCATCCGATGCCAACTCCCCCGAGACCATGGCAGTATCGAACGGCAAGTCCTGGACTGAAAGTTTGGCGCGTATGCCTCTTGCATTTCACAGGAATGGCATATGAGATATGATACATCATCCAGGTGAAAGTGAAATATGATGCCTGAGCGGATTGCGGATGAGGCCATTCTGAGGGCAGTCGATGATGGCTTCGCCCGACAGGTCGCGTTTCTGCAAGACCTCGTGCGCTTTCCCTCCCAACGTGGCGAGGAACACCCCGCGCAGTCGTTTATGGCCGCCGCCTACGAGGCGGATGGCTACGCGGTCGACATGTGGCGCGTCGATGTCGATGAGATTCGCGACCTGCCGGGTTTTTCACCCGTGGCGGTCTCTTACGACGATGCCTTCAACGTCGTTGCTACCCACACGCCGCGAAACGCGACCGGCCGCTCGCTGATCCTCAACGGCCATATCGATGTCGTTCCGACCGGACCGCTCGACCGCTGGGTGCGCGATCCCTACGACCCGGTGATCGAGGACGGCTGGATGCATGGTCGCGGCGCCGGCGACATGAAGGCCGGCCTGTCCGCCTGCCTCTATGCACTGAGCGCCTTGCGTAGCCTTGGCTATCAGCCGGCCGCGAACGTGTATCTCCAGTCGGTGGTCGAGGAGGAATGCACCGGCAATGGCGCGCTTGCATGCCTGCAGCGCGGCTACCGCGCCGACGCCGCCTTCATTCCCGAGCCGCTGGAACCAAGGCTGATGAGGGCTCAGGTCGGGCCGATCTGGTTCCGGGTCGAGGTCGACGGCGATCCGCAGCATGCGTCGGGTGCATTTTCGGCCGGCGCCAATGCCATTGAAAAAGCCTTCGTCATCATCCAGGCGCTGAAGCAGCTCGAAATCGTCTGGAACGCGCGCAAGGTCGATGATCCGCATTTCCATGATCACCCGCATCCGATCCGCTTCAACCTCGGCAAGATCGAAGGCGGCGAGTGGACATCGAGCGTTCCGGCGCGCTGTGTCTTCGAGATTCGCGTCGCCACCTATCCCGGCCAGAGGCTCGAAGACGCCAGGGCCGAGCTCGAGGCCTGCATTGCCGATGCGGCGCGCGCCGATCCGTTCCTGGCCAACCGACCACCCAAGATGACCTACAATGGCTTCATGGCCGAGGGCTATGTGCTGGAGGGCGCCGACGAGATGGAAGCGGTGCTACGCCGCAGCCATACCGCCGTCTGGGGCGAGCCGCTGACGGAACACGTCACCTCGGCGACCACCGATGCACGTTTCTTCGGCCTCTATGCCGACACGCCGGCGATCGTCTACGGCCCGATCTGCCGCATGCCGCATGGCTATGACGAGGCCGTCGATCTCGACTCGGTGCGCAAGGTCACCCAGACGATCGCGCTGTTCATCGCCGACTGGTGTGGCCTCGAACCTATCGAGGCTAAGCCATGAATGCGGCGGTGCCCGATGCGTTCGGCGAAACACTCGCCGAGGACGCACCGGATGTCTCCACGGCCGACGCGCTCGCCATCCTGCGCCGGCACTACGGGCTGACCGGCACCGCGCGTCCGCTGCCTGGCGAACGCGACCACAATTTCCATATTCAGACCGACGGCGAGGGCGAGTTCGTCCTGAAGATCTCCCATCCGGCGGAAGAAGCTGGCTTCACCGATTTCCAGAACAAGGCGCTCGACCACATCCTTGCGGTCGACCCCACCTTGCCGGTTCCCTCGGTGCGCAAAAGCCTCGAGGATGAAGCGCAGTTCGCGGTCAGCGTCGCTGGATCGGCGCCGCGCATTATCCGGCTGGTGACCTATCTGTCCGGTCAGTTGCTGTCGCGCTCGCCGACTTCCGAGGCGCAGGATCGCAATCTGGGCATCTTCCTCGCCCGCCTCAGCCGGGCGCTGCGCGGCTTCTTCCATCCGGCCGCCGGCAACGACCTGCTCTGGGACATCCGCAAGCTCGCCAAGACACGGCCGATGATGGCGCACATCACTGATCCGAGTCGGCGGGCGATGGTCGAGCGCGCGATCGACTCCTTCGAGCAGCATGCTGCGCCGGTCATCCCGAGCCTGCGCGCGCAGATCGTCCACAACGACATGAATTCCTACAATGTGGTGATGGATGCTTCGCGGCCGGAGGTCGTGAGCGGCATTCTCGATTTCGGCGACATGATCCATTCGCCGCTGATCTGCGACCTCGCCATCGGCGCCGTCTACCGCTGGCCGGCGGAAGGCCATCCGCTGGCACCGGCAGCGCGCTTTGTCGCAGGTTATCAGTCGCTCCAACCACTGGAGCAGGAAGAGATTGGCATTCTCTTCGATCTGATCCGTGCCCGACTTGCGCTCATCGTCAACATCGCCAGCTGGCAGGCCGAGCGTTTCCCGGCCAAGCGCGACTACGTGCTGCGCCTCGCCACCGAAGTCTGGGCTTCACTCGAACGGTTGAACGGCCTGTCGTCCACCGATGCCCGCCGCTATTTTCTCGACCATTCCAATCCGGAGTAGATTCCCGTGTCCCAGTCCTCGCCATACCCCGCAAATGCCGACGCGGCTGCATCGGGGCGCGCGCTGCTCGAACGCCGCGCCAGGCTGCTTGGGCCGACCTACCGCGCCTTCTACCGCAACCCGATCCATCTGGTGCGCGGCAGCGGTGTGTGGCTCTACGACGCCCAGGGCCGCAAGTTCCTCGACGCCTACAACAACGTCGCCTCGGTCGGGCATTGCCATCCGCGCGTCGTCGAGGCGCTTTCGAGGCAGGCCGCAACGCTCAACACCCACACACGCTATCTCAGCGAGATCATCCTCGATTACGCGGAAAAGCTTCTCGGCACCGTTCCGGCCCATCTCGGCCACGCGATGTTCACCTGCACCGGCAGCGAGGCGAACGACCTTGCCATCCGCATTGCCCAGCATTCCAGCGGCGGCACCGGGGTGATCATCACCGATTTCGCCTATCACGGCGCCACCATAGCGACGGCGCAACTGTCGCCGGCGGCGGTCGGGGCAAAGGGGGTGCCAGCGCACCACCGCACGGTGGCAGCGCCGGACACGTTCCGCGACCATGGCCGGGCCGCGCATGATTTCGCCGGAAATGTCGCCGCTGCCATAGAGGACATGCGAGCAAAAGGCATCAAGCCGGCGGCGCTGCTTCTCGACTCGGCCTTTTCCAGCGACGGCATTTTCTTTCCCGATGCGAAGGTGATGCGCGAGGCAGCCGATCACGTCAAAAAGGCCGGCGGCATCGTCATCGCCGATGAGGTCCAGTCCGGCTTCGGCCGGCTTGGCCAGGGCATGTGGGGCTTCGCAAACTATGGCATCGAGCCTGACATCGTCTCGATGGGCAAGCCGATCGGCGATGGGCACCCGATGGGTGCCGTGCTCGTGCGGCCGCAGCTTGTCGCCTCCTTCGGTTCGAACACCGGCTACTTCAACACCTTCGGCGGCAATCCGGTCGCGGCCGCCGTCGGCCTCGCCGTTCTGGAGGTCATCGAAGGCGAGGGGCTGATCGAGAATGCGCGCAATGTCGGCGCCTATACGAGTGAACTGCTGCGCGCCCTGCAGGGCCGGCACGGCGCGGTCGCTGATGTCAGGCACAACGGCCTCTATTTCGGCGTCGAGCTGACGGCGGACGGCGACGAGGCTCTGGCCGCCACCAAGACATCGGCGGTCGTCGAAGCCATGCGCGAGGACGGCGTGCTGATCTCGTCCTGCGGTCCGCGCGGCAATGTGCTGAAGATCAGGCCGCCACTGCCCTTTGCCAGGGACAATGCCGAGCAACTGGCCGAGACGCTCGATCGCGCTCTGTCGAACTGGTGATCGGAGCGGCCCGCGTATGCTGAAGCTTGAACATCAGACCCTGAATGACCGCGCCTATGGCGCGCTCAAGCAGGAGTTGATTTCCGGCGGCTTCAGCCCGGGCCAGGCGCTGGTCATCCGCAAGCTCGCCGAGACGTTCGGCATCTCGACGACACCGATCCGCGAGGCGCTGCAGAGGCTTGTCGCCGAGCGGCTGCTCGAGATGCAGAACAACCGCTCGGTCATCGTGCCGTTGCTGTCCGCGCCTGCCTTCGAGGAGCTGACGCGCATCCGCATCGCCGTCGAGGGACTGGCGGGCGAGATGGCGGCGACCAGGATGAGCGAAAGCGGGCTGGCTGACATCCAGGCGACGCTCGCCGGCATGCAGCGTGCCATTGAGGCCGGCGACGCCAGGGCCTATCTCTCATTGAACGAGGCGTTCCACTTCGCCATCTACCAGCATGCCGGCGCGCCGATCCTTTTGAACATGATCCGCGACCTCTGGGGGCGGGTCGGGCCTTATCTCAAGCTGCTGATGCAGGCCGATCGCTACATCCCGCAGTCCAACGACGCGCATCGCAAGATCGTCGCCGCACTGGAGCAGCGCAGCGGTCCCACTGTGCGGATTTTCATAGAAGAGGACATCGCCGTGGCGGCCGCTGTGCTGTCTGCAAACCTTGACGCTGCCAGGTAGCCGTCGGCCTAGCTCGTCCCGTCCAGCCGGTCGCGCAGCATGCTCCAGCCGAGCAGCATGTTGGGCGCGTGCCGCAGCACGGCGTGGAACGGTATTGGCGCCGGCGGCGCGAAGGGCAGCGGCAGGTCGCGGGCGTCGGTGCCGGCGGCCCAGTCGGCCAGAACCTTGCCCATCGCCGTCGTCATGGCCATGCCGCGCCCGTTGCAGGCGCGACCGGCGATCAGTCCCGGACCGAGGTCGATCAGGTGCGGCAGGAAATCCGGTTCGACCGCTGCCATTCCCGACCAGCTGTAGGCAAGCGGCGGCAGGTCGGGCAGACCGAGATGCCGGCCGAGCCTTCGCCAGATCGTCTGCGGTACGCGCGTATCCGCACCGGCGCCAAGGATATGCATGCCGCCGCTGATCAGCCGGTTTTCGGCGTCGAAGCGGAAGGTGAACAGATTGCGTCTGGTGTCACCGACACCTTGCCCGCCGGGAAGCAATCGGTTGCGCACTTCACGAGGCAGCGGCGCTGTCGCGATCTGGAAGACTTTCAGCGGGAAGTAGGTTCGCTGCAACGACGGATTGAGGGACCAGCCATAGGCGTTGGTGGCGATCAGCACCTTGCCCGCGCGTACCGAGCCAGAGGGCATTTTCAGCATCCAGCCATCGGCTATGCGATCAACCGAGGTGACGCGCGTCTGCTCGAAGATCTTTGCGCCGGCCTTCTCCGCCGCATCGGCCAATCCGCGCGCATAGGCGACCGGATTGAGCACGCCGCCGGAACGGTCCATCCAGCCGCCGACATAGCCTGGCACGCCTGTCAGGGCTTCGACTTCCTGCCGATCCAATGTGACTGCCGGCCGGCCACGCTGTGCCCACTGACCGGCACGTGACTTGACCTTTTCAAAGGCGGCAGGCGAATGCGCCGGCTGGATCCATCCGTTCTGCACGGCGTCGCAGTCGATGCCGTGCTGCCGGATCAGGCGGAAAACCAGGTCGGCGCTGCCGGCGGCGAAATCGATCAGCCTTTCGCCACGCGATGGTCCGAGATGGGCCAGTATGTCGGCCGGGTCCATCTTGGCGAAGTTCGGCACGACGAAGCCAGCATTCCTGCCGGTTGCGCCCCAGGCGATGAATTCGGCTTCGAGAACGGCGACGGAAAGGCCTTTGCCGGCGGCGTGCAGCGCGGTTGAAAGGCCCGAAAAGCCGCCGCCGACGATTGCTAGGTCGACATCGAGCCCGCCTTGCAGTGCCGGCCGCTCACGTCGATTGCGGCCGACGGCATGCCAGAGCGAAACGCCGTGCGCTTCCTGCCGGATGACGGCATTCATGAGCTGGAACTGCTCCTGTCTGCAGCGATCCTCGCCCGCTTGCCAAACCAAGGCCGCCGTGGCCTGTCGCCGAACAGCCCGTTCGGCCGGACCAGCAGGATAACGCAGAGCATGACGCCGATGGCGGCGATCTGCAGCGCGGCGGCACGAGCCTGCTGTTCCGGCGGGAACAGGATGCTGGTCAGCGTGCCCGACCCAGCCCATATCGCCCAGACCAGGATGCTGCCGACGACGGCGCCGAGATTGCTGCCCGAACCGCCGACGATCAGCATCACCCAGACCTGGAAAGTCAGGATCGGCAAATAATTGTCCGGCGCGATGAAGCCGGTGAAATGCGCCTGCAGTGCACCGGCCAGCGCCATGATGGCGCCGCCCACGGCAAAGGCCTGGACTCGGTAGAAACGCGCGCTCTTGCCAAGCGAGATCGCCGCCCGCTCATCCTCGCGTAGCGCCTTCAGCACGCGGCCCCACGGGCTGCGCGACAGATGTTCCAGAGCGAAATAGGCGACCAGAGTCACCGCCGCGACCACGGCAAGGTTCGACAGGTTGAACAGCAGCGGCGTCTCGGCAAGGCTGCCGAAGGGGCGCGGGATGAAGCCGATGCCGAACGGGCCGCCGGTCAGTTTCTGCGCGTTGAGCGCGACCAGTTGCACGACGACGGCGACGCCGAAGGTGGTGATCGCCAGATAGTCGGACCTGAGCCGCAGCGTCGCCATGCCAGTTAACGCCGCGGCAATGCCGCCGACGACCATGGCGCCCGCCCAGCCGACAACGATCGGCAGGCCAAGGCCACCCAGCCGCGCGGCGTCGTCGGGAGTGGTCAGCAATGCCGAGGTGTAGGCGCCGATGGCGACGAAGCCGGCAAGGCCGACATTGAACAGGCCGGTCAGGCCCCACTGCAAATTGAGCCCCAGCGTGACCAGCGAAAAGATCAGCGCGGTGGTCAGGAAGAAGGCGCCGTAGCCGATCAGATCCATCAGCGTTCCCTCACACCAAACAGGCCGATCGGCCGCACGAACAGCACCGCCATCAGGATGATGAAGGAGACGGCGGCGCGCCATTCGGCGCCGATCAGCTGCACGGCACCGGCCTCGGCGAGCCCGATGATCAGGCCGCCGAGCACGGCGCCGGGGATGCTGCCGATGCCGCCGAGAATGGCGGCGGCAAACATCGGCAGCAGCATGTCGAAGCCCATGAACGGGCGGATCTGCACCAGGATGCCGATCATCACGCCGGCCACGCAGGCCAGCGCCCCGCCGATGACCCAGGTGACGCGCACCACGCTGGCGACGTCGATGCCGACGATGCGGGCCAGTGCCGCGTTCTGGCTCAGGGCCTGCATCGAGCGGCCGGTCTGCGTGCGCGTCATCAACAGATGCACGGCGAGCACCAGCACCGCGGTCAGCAGCAAAAGCGCGATCTGGTCTGATGTGATGCGGATGCCGAAGCCGACCGGCATGGCGATCTGGATCGCCCGGCTGAAATAGGTCGGCCGCGAGGTGAAGGTGAATTCGAGCAGGCTTCTCAGCGCCATCGAGGCACCGAAGCTCGCCATCACCACGATGATCGCCTGGCCTTGCGAGCGCAGCCGCGAAAACAGCACCTTGTCGAGCAGCAGCGCCAGCAAAGCGGTGAACGCCATGCCGGCGACCAGCGCGACAATCAGCGGCCAGCCGAAGGACAGCGGTGCGATCGGTGCCACCTTGCCGACTGTCGCGCCGATGGCGCTGACGACGGCCAGCGTCGCATAGGTGCCCCAGGCCATGAAGTCGCCATGGGCAAAGTTCGAGAAGCGCAGGATCGAATAGGTAAGCGTCACGCCGATGGCGCCCAAGCCGATCATCGAACCCGTCAGCAATCCGTCGACGACAAATTGCAGGCTCATGCCCCACCTCCTGTGCCGGACTTGCGGGGGCGCTGGCCGAGATAGAGTTCGGCGACTACCGGATCGTTCCACAGCTCGGAAGCAATGCCCTCGTGCCGGTCTTTGCCTTCGACCAGCACATAGGCGCGGTCGCCGATGGCGAGCGCTGCCTTGGCATTCTGTTCGACGAGCAGGATGGTGACGCCGGACTTGCGGATGTTTGCCAGCATCTCGAACACCATCGAGACGAATTTCGGCGACAGGCCGGCCGACGGCTCGTCTAGCACCAGCACCTTGGGGTGGACGATCAGCGCCCGCGCAACGGCGAGCATCTGCCGTTGTCCGCCCGAGAGGTTGCCGGCGGCGGTGCGGCGCTGGCGGACGAGATCGGGGAAGGCGGCATACATCTCCTCGATGCGCGCAGGAATCTCGCGCCGCTCAAGGATGCCGCAAGCAACTCTGAGATTGTCCTCGACCGACATCAGTGGGAAGATATTTTCGGTCTGCGGCACGAAGGCCAGCCCGAGCCGCACCATGGTGTGGGCCGGCGCGGCAGTGATGTCCTTGCTGTCCAGAAACACTGTGCCGCCGGTGATCGGGACGAGGCCGGCGATGGCCTTGATGAAGCTAGACTTGCCGGCGCCGTTGGGGCCGAGCACCACGACGATCTCGCCCTTGGCGACGGTGATCGAGGCGCCGCGCACGATCGGCACGCCGGGCTCGTAGCCGGCTTCGAGGTCGCGGACATCGAGAACGATCTCGCTCATGCCGCGCCTCCGAGATAGGCCTCGATGACGCGCGGGTCGCGAGCGACCTCTTCGGCCGTGCCTTCACTGAGCAGCTGGCCGCTCGCCATGACGAGGACGCGATGGCAGAGCCGCGTCACCATGTCGATATTATGCTCGATCAGCAGGAAGGTGATACCGCGCGCATTGATGTCGCGGATGCGGTCGATGATGACTTCGAGCAGCGTCGCGTTGACGCCGGCCGCCGGTTCGTCGAGCAAGATGATCGCCGGATCGGCCATCATCACGCGGGCGAGTTCGAGCAGCTTGCGCTGGCCGCCGGAAAGCACGCGCGCCGGCTCATGCGCGAGATGGGCGAGGGCGACCAGTTCCAGCAGTTCAAGCGCCTTTGTCCTGGCGGCCCTTTCCTGCGCGGCGACGCGCCATGGCGTGACGAAATTGGCAAGCAGCTTTTCGCCGGCCTGACCCTGTGCCGCCAGCATGATGTTTTCGATCAGCGTCAGGTTGGGCAGCGGGCGCGGTATCTGAAACGTGCGGCCGAGACCGCGTCCGATGCGCAGATGTGCTGCTTCGCCCGAGACGCGCGCGCCGTTGAGAAGGATTTCGCCGCTGGTCGGCAATATGCTGCCGGCAAGCAGGTCGAACATCGTCGTCTTGCCGGCGCCGTTGGGGCCGATGAGGCCGAGGATTTCGCCCGCTTTGACGTTAAACGAGACGTCGTTGACCGCGACAAGGCCGCCGAACCGCCTGACGACATTCCTTGCCGTCAGAACCGGCGCGCGGGTTTCCCCTTGCCGTTTGGTTGCCTCGCTCATCAAACCCTCTGGCCGAAGACGATCGCTGCCGCCTCCTGATTATGATTTGTGATCACACTTGCGTTGATCACGCTATTCGGCTTTAATTTCCTCCGCAAGCCGAAAACCGGCCACGAACGGAATTCCATGCAAAAGGCTGCCATCGAAAAGAACAACGAGGTGATCGCGGCCCAGCTTGCGCCGGTCGGCCGCGAGACCGTGCAGGACCGCGTGTATTCCGAGCTGCGCCGCGCCCTGATTGGCGGCCTGTTCGAACCGAGCCAGGTGCTGACCATCCGCGGCCTGGCTGACGCCTTGGTCACCTCGACCATGCCGGTGCGCGAGGCGCTCGGCCGGCTGATCACGGAAAAGGCGCTGGAGGCGCTGCCTAACCGTTCGGTGCGCGTGCCGCCGATCACGCTGGAACGCCTCGACGATCTCCTGCGGGCTCGCATCCTGATCGAGGGCGAGGCGATCGCGCTGGCCGCCGCCCGCATGGGTCCGCGCCAGATCGCCACCATCGAAACCATCCTCGCCGAATGGGACGAGATGCGGGCTTTGAAACACAAGAAGGACGTCGACCGCGAAGTGACGCTCAACCAGAGCTTTCATTTCGAGATTTACCGCTCCTGCGGTTCGGCCGTGCTGATCCCGATGATCGAGAGCCTGTGGCTGCAATCGGGTCCCTGCATTCGTGTCGCCATCTACGCCTTCTCGGAAGCCGGCGAGGTCGACACCGCCCAATATCACCGCCGCATCGTCACGGCGCTGTCCACGCAGGATGCGCAGGCGGCGCGCGAGTCGCTGGTCGCCGACATCAGCCGACCCTTCACCTTCCTGCGCAGCAAGTTGCAGGCCGCCGCCGCGAAAGACCAGACATGACCGCCATCAGGATCACCGAGCCGCGCTCGCAGCTTTCCGTAACGGCATTGCTGCTGCCCGAGAAGGCGCCGGAAAACGCTGCCTTCCTCTTGGCCTACCTCGGCACGCCACGCGTTGTTCCGGGCATCCATGCGATGTGGACCGGGCCTGAGATTTCCTGTCCGGTTCCATCAACCGACCTCGAGGGCCAGGCCTATGCAAAACCGTTGCCGGCCGAGAACGCGACGCTGAACCCGCAGCCGGGCGACATCGTACTGTCCTACGTGCCGCCACGCATGTGGGGCGGCAATCCCAATGCGATCTTCGACATTGGCCTCTACTACGGGCAGGGCGCGCGGCTCTTGTTCCCGATAGGCTGGCTGGCCGGCAGTGTGGTGGCGCAGGTGCGCGTCGAAGAGCGTGACCGGTTCGCCTCCGCGTGCGGTGTCATCCGCCGCAACGGCGCCTGCGATATCACCTTCAGCCTGATGGAGGCCTGACATGGCCGACGACAGTTTCGAGCTGTTCGACCTTCGCGTCGAGGCGGTCATCCCCAAGGGCAAACCTATCTATTGCGGCGCCAAGGAAGGCGACTATTTCGAGCTCAAGGGCGAGATGCTGTCGATGCCGGCAGGGCAGGGTTTTTCGATCTATTCGATCGCCGCCGTGTTGCCGCTGCTGGCAGCCAAGCAGCGCCCAACCCACCCGAACGACTGGATGACCTCGGACGCCGAGATCGCTTGTCCCGATCCCAATTGCGGCAGCCGGCTGCGGATCGTCAGGGCCGCCAAGCGGCGGTTCAGCCACGCCGAGACGACGGCGGTGCCGCTGCCGAAAGAGGATGACCTGAGATGACCGCAAACACCTTCGAACTCGGCCCCGGCTACACCATCTCGCGCGTCATTCGCGGCGGCTGGCAGCTGGCTGGCGGCCACGGCGCCATTGACCGCAGCCAGGCGGTGGCCGATCTGATCGCCACGTTCGATGCCGGCATCTGGACCTATGACTGCGCCGACATCTACACCGGCGTCGAGGAGTTGATCGGTGCCGCGCGCCTGCGGCTGGCCAGCGAGCGCGGCCTCGACGTCGCGGCCCGGATGAAGGTGCACACCAAGCTGGTGCCCGACCTCGAACGGCTGGCCAGTATCAGCCGTGACTACATCAGGGGCATCATCGACCAGTCATTGCGGCGGCTGAAGACCGAGCGGCTCGATCTCGTGCAGTTCCATTGGTGGGACTATGAACAGCCGCGCTATGTCGATGCCATGGGCTGGCTCAACGAGCTTCGGTTGGAGGGCAAGGTGCGAAATCTCGGCACCACCAATTTCGACACGCCAAGGCTCGCCGAGATACTCGCTGCCGGCATCCCGCTGGTCAGCCAGCAACTGCAATATTCCGTGCTCGACCAGCGCCCGGGCAGCAGCCTGGCCGCGCTCGCAAAACAGAACGGCGTCAGCTTCCTCTGCTATGGTTCAGTCGCCGGCGGCTTCCTCAGCAACAAATGGCTCGGTGCGGCCGAGCCCGCCACGCCGCTCGAAAACCGCTCGCTGGTCAAGTACAAGCTGATCATTGACGATTTTGGCGGCTGGGAGCTGTTCCAGCACCTGCTGCAGGCGCTGAAGGCCGTTGGCGACCGCCACGGCGTTGACGTCGCCACCATCGCTAGCGCCTGGGTGCTGGAGCAGCCGCAAGTGGCGGCGGTCATCGTCGGCGCCCGCAACCAGGCCCACGCCATTGCCAATGCGAAAATCATGGACGTTGCGCTCGACGCCGAGGACCGGGAGCGGATTGCGGCCGTCATCGCGCAAGGCACCGGCCTCGAAGGTGACGTCTACACGCTGGAACGCGACCGCCGCGGCCGCCACGGTTCGATCATGCATTACAACCTCAATGCGGGGAAGAAATGAGCGGCGAACCCTCCCTGTTTTCACGCGCCAGCGCCGAAATCATCGACCTGCACCGCTTCTTCGTCGACTGGTTCGTCGCCGCGCGAGCCAACACGGTGGACTTCGGCCGCTTCGAACGCGCCATGGGCAAGGACCTCAGCATGGTGGCGCCGGACGGACATATCCTCGATCGCGAAGCGGTCGTCGACCATGTCCGCGCAAGCCGTGCTTCCTGCGACGATGGTTTCGCCATTTCGATCGAGGACATCCGGCCCGGCTGGCAGGACGCGGATACCATCGTCGTCCTCTATGTCGAAGCGCAGCTGCGCGCAGGCAAGCACAGCCGCCGTCAATCGAGCGCCGTCTTCACCACCAGTTCATCGGCGCCCAACGGCGTCGAATGGCGACATCTGCATGAAACCTGGCTGCAGGTGCCGGAACGCTGAACAGGCTACAGAATTCAAATACAGTCGAGTAACGAAAGGGGAACAACAATGACAAAGACGATACTCCAACTCACCACAGCGCTCGCTCTCGTCACGATGGCGGGTGCCGCGCAAGCCGCCGATTGCAAGATCACCGTCGGCCTCGTCATGGAGCTGACCGGCCCGGCCGGCGAATACGGCCAGGCCGGCGCCAAGTCGGTCGAGATGGCCTTCCGCGACATCAACGGAGCCGGCGGGGTGCGCGGCTGCGATCTCGTCACCGACACGCGCGATAGCCAGAGCCAGGGCAACATCGCCGTCGACGCCGCCACCCAACTTGTTCAGGTCAAGAAGGTGCCGGTCATCATCGGCGGCATCATCTCGTCGGTGTCGATCCCGATCCTGACCTCGGTGACCGCGCCAGCCAAGATCGTCCAGGTCTCGCCGGCGTCGTCCTCGCCGACGCTGACGGCGCTCGGCCGCGACGGCAAGACCAACGGCATCTTCTTCCGCACCATCACCTCGGATGCGCTGCAGGGTGTCGCCGCCGCCAAATATGCCATCGACAAGGGTTTCAAGAAGCTGTCGATCATCCACGTCAACAACGATTTCGGCGTCAACATGGTGGCCGAATTCTCGCGTGCCTACAAAGCGCTCGGCGGCACCATCGTCGCCGACACGCCTTACAATGAAAAGCAGTCGAGCTATGCCTCCGAAGTCACCGCGGCAATGGCCGGTGAACCGGACGGTCTCTACCTCGTCAGCACACCGGTCGACGGCGCCACGGTCGCCCGCACCTGGATCTCGCAGGGCGGCGTGCAGAAATTCCTGCTCAATGACGGCATGAACAGCCCGGACTTCATCGAATCCGTCGGCGCCGATTATCTGAAGGAAGCCTACGGCACGTCGTCCGGCACCAGCCCGACGGCCTCGACGGAGTATTTCACCAAGAACTATAAGGAATTCTCCGGCATCGAACCGACCAATCCGGCAGCCGACCGTTCCTATGACGCCGGCGCGATTGTTGGCCTCGCCATCGCCATTGCCGGCTCTGAGGACCCGGCCAAGATCAAGGACGCGATGTACAAGGCGGTCGATCCGGCCGGCACGCCGATCTTTGCTGGCAAGGAAGAGTTCGCCAAGGCGCTCGGCCTGATCAAGGACGGCAAGCCGATCCGCTACGAAGGCGTCATCGGCCCGGTCGCCTTCGATAAATATGGCGACATCACAGGCCCGTTCCGGCTGTGGAAGATCGTCGACGGCAAGGTAGCGACGGACGGTGAAATGACCACCGACGATGTCAACGCCTTGCAGGCCAAGCTTCAGTAAGCATCATTCCGTTTGGTCCGGCATCGATTATGTCAGCATCGATGCCGGGCCAAGAATATGGCTGCCTCATTGCGGCGCTCTTGCCCGGCACTCACGTCCGTTCCGTCGCAACTTGCCTGGGGATGAGAAAGCGGGCGGCGAGCACGCAGAGCAGCACGGTGAACATCAGGATCAGCGCCACCAGCGCATTGATATCGGGTGAGAAGCCAAGCCGCATCATCGCCCACAGCCTGACCGGCAGCGTGCTTTGCGTGCCAGTGACCAGGATGGTGATCATGGTCTCGTCGAATGACAGGGCGAAGGCCAGGATGGCGCCGCCGACCATGGCGCTCGACAGGTTCGGCAGGATGATGCGCCAGAAGGTCTGCCAGCCCGTGGCACCGAGATCGTAGGACGCTTCAACCAGCGTGCGGCTCATCGACTGCAGCCGCGTCAGTACCGTGCGGTAGACTATCGCCAACACGAAAACCGTATGGCCGATGACGACCGTCAGCAGCGAGCGTTCGAGGCCGATCTCGCGGAAGAAGATCAGCAGAGCCAGGCCGCTGATGATCGGCGGCATCAGGAACGGCAGGAAGATGATGAACTGCAGCAGCGAGCGTCCGGAACGGCGCCCATGATAATAGAGCGCCAGCAGCGTTCCGCTGACCACCGACAGGATGACGGTGCAGACGCCGACGATCAGCGTCGTGCGCAGAGCGGCCAATATGTCGTGGTTTTCAGCCAGCGCCACATAGGTCGCAAGCGTCGGCGACGACCAGTCGACGGAGCCATGCGAAATGGTGAAGAACGACGACACGATCGGCACGAACAGCGGGCTGTAGAGCAGGACCGCAACCAGTGTCGTGATCGCGGCCAGAAAGATCGTGGACAGTCGGGGCAGGGCGCTCATGCCGAAGTCCCCGGGTTGCGGCCAAAGCGTTCGCCGATGAGGATTGCGGCGATCACCACGACGGCCAGCGCCACCGACAGCGCCGCGCCGAACGGCCAGTTATAGGCCGTGCCGAACTGGCTGTAGAGGATGCGGCCGAAGGTGAAGCCGCTGATCCCGCCGACCATCTGCGGCGTCAGGAAATCGCCGATCGCCAGCACGAAGACGAAGCTCGCCGCCGAAGCGACGCCGGGCAGGCTGAGCGGCAAGGTGATGCGCAGGAAGGTCTGCAAGCCGCTCGCGCCGAGATCGTCGGATGCGCGCGGCAGCACTTGCGGAATCCGCTCCAGCGACAGGAAGATCGGCAGGATGGCGAAGGGGATCAAGAGCAGGGTCAGCGTCAAAAGGATGGCGTTCATATTGAACACGAAA
This sequence comes from Mesorhizobium sp. AD1-1, assembly GCF_020164655.1. Classification (NCBI taxonomy): domain Bacteria; kingdom Pseudomonadati; phylum Pseudomonadota; class Alphaproteobacteria; order Hyphomicrobiales; family Phyllobacteriaceae; genus Mesorhizobium; species Mesorhizobium sp. AD1-1. Next base: position 183,897 of record NZ_JAIUGP010000004.1, on the reverse strand, counting down.
AGCGTCGACGGTTCCTGCAGAATGCCGAGCGCCACCAGTGCCTTGTTGAGGAAACCGTTGAGGCCGAGGATGCTGCGGATGGCATAGATCTTGATGACGTAGCTCATCAGCAGCGGCACCAAGAGCAGCATCAGCAAGGCATAGCGCCAGCGCCCTTTCAGCGTCGTCAGGAAATAGGCGGCGGGATAGGCGAGCAGGATGCAGACGATGGCCACCGACACGCACAGCACGATGGTGTTCCAGAACACCGGCAGAAAGACCGGATCGGTAAAGAACCTGACATAATTGCCCAGCGAAAAGCCGTAGACGATCGTGCCCTGGTCGACGCTGAAGAAGCTGTAGCCGAGGAAGATCGCCAGCGGCACCAGGACGAAGACCACTGGCAAGGCAAACGCCAGCACCGTCACCAGCAGCGACAGCCGTTTTTCCGCAGGCAGTGTCGATCCGGCTTCGCTCATGCCAGCACCAGATGGCCTTCATGCGGCGCAAAGGAAAGCGATACGGCCTCGCCGGATCTGAGCGCGCTGCCGTCGACCCGGCTTGGCACGCGCAGCCGCAAGCGTTGCGCGGCATTGTCGGGGCCGGCCGCGATGGTGGCGACGGTCGACGAGCCGGCAAAGGCCAGATCGGAGATCGTGCCGGAAAAACGGTTGTCGGTGTCCTTTGCATCCGCAAGGTGCAAGGCTTCTGGACGGAACGCGGCGTAAGCGCTGGCGCCTTCCGCTGCGGCTTTCAAATGCGGCTGGTCGCTGATCGAACAGATGAGGCGCCCGAGCGCCGTCTCGATCGATCGCAGCTCGCCCTGGACCGGTCCGAGTTTCCCGGCCACCAGATTGTTCTCGCCGAAGAAACGCGCGACGAATTCGCAATTCGGTCTGTAGTAAAGGTCGTGCGGCGTGCCGAGCTGGCGGATATGGCCGGCCTCCATGACGCAGATCCGATCGGCCATGCCGATGGCTTCTTCCTGGTCATGGGTGACGAACAGGAAGGTGGTCCTGATTTCGCGCTGGATGGACTTTAGGAACACCTGCATCTGCCGGCGCAGTTCGAGGTCGAGTGCGGCGAGCGGCTCATCGAGCAGGATCAGGCGCGGCTGGCAGATCAGCGCACGGGCGAGTGCGACGCGCTGGCGCTGGCCGCCGGAGAGCTGCGCCGGAAAGCGGTCGGCGAAACGCCCGAGCTGGACCAGTTCCAGCGCCTCCGCGACTCGGCGCGCGATTTCCTTGCGCTGGACATGGCGAACCGAAAGCCCGTAGCCGACATTGCCGGAAACGGTCAGGTGCGGGAACAGCGCATAGTCCTGAAACACGGTGTTGAACGGCCGCCGGTTGATCGGCATGCGGCTGATGTCTTGCCCATCCAGGCGTATCTCCCCCGACGTCAGCGGTTCCAGCCCGCCGATCAGCCGCAGCACCGTGGTCTTGCCGGAGCCGGATGGTCCAAGAACGGTGAGGAACTCACCGTCCTTGATCGACAGGTCGATGTCGTGCAGCACGGGGACCGTGCCGTAGGATTTCGAGACGGACCGCAGCGTCAAGAGGTCGGTGTTCTGGTTCATGAAATACTCTCGCATACGCTTCGGCGGTCCGGAACTCCGGACCGCCGGGTCCTTCGAAGGCATGGTGCGGAAAGATCAGGGCGTTGCCTTGACCTCGTTCCACATGTCCGAACGCTTGAGCGGGTCCTCGACATTGTTGAGCCAGACCAGCTTGTCGTTGCCGCCGGCGCTGCCGGTTTCCGTCACCGTGTTGCCGAAGCCGGTGCGCTCGGAAAGCTCGCCGCCGACCCTCTTGCTCAGCATGAAATCGATCCATTTCTCGGCTGCCGCATTATCACGGACACCCTTGGAAATGACCCAGTTGTCGAGCCAGGCAAGCGCGCCCTCGCTCGGATTGACATAGGCGACATGGGCGCCGATCTTCTGCAGCGCCTTGACCTGCTGCTGGCCGTAATTGGCCCAGATCAGGGCCACATCATTGTTTTGGTAGATCTGCTGCGCCTCGTCGGCGGTGGTGTAGAAGCTGAGCACGTTGCGCTTGAGTTCGACCAGCTTGGCCTTGACTGCAGCCATCTGCTCTTCATTGAGGTTGAACGGATCCTTGTAGCCGAGCGTCAGTGCGGTGAACGAGAAATTGTGCTCGCCATTATCATACGCCAGCACCTTGCCCTTGTAGGCCGGGTCCCACAGAACCGACATCGAGGTCGGCGCCGGCTTGACCTTGTCGGTGTCGTAGATCAGGCCGATGGAGTCGAAGCAGAACGGAATGCCGTAGACCTTGCCGTCCTTGGTCACGCCGCTGACCGCCGTCAGGTCGCGGAAGCGCGGCAGCACGTCTTTCTGGTTGGCGAGCTTGGTGACGTCGATCGGCGACACCAGGTCAGCCTTGATGTAGCGCTGCAACTGGGCGGTGTTGACAGCAAAGACGTCGAAGTCCTGGCCCTCGCTGCCCTTGATCTTGGCCCAGATCTCGTCGTCGCTGCCGATGAAGACGACATCGACGCCGATGCCGGTCGCGGCGGTGAAGTCCTTGACCCAGTCGGCATCGGCGTAGCCGTCCCAGGCCAGTACCCGAAGGTTCGCGGCGAGCGCCGCCGATGTCATCAGGCCGATGCCGAGCCCGATTGTGGCTAGTCTTAGAAACGCTTTCTTCAGTCCCATTTTAATCTCCCATTATCGTTCTGGTGGACCGTAATTTTCGGGCCTGCGCCGTCACAGCTGGGTAACAGCGACCAGTCCCTCGTCCGGCACCGACACCATCCGGTTGCGCAGTGGCTTGCCGAACGTCTGTGCCTGGATTTCATACTCGTCGCCGGAAGCCGTCTTGACGCCGGAGGCGTAGCTCATCACCGCCGCGCCGAAGAAATAGGCGTGCAGGTCGCCCGCCCTGCGGTGCATCGGGTAGCGGAAATGGAAGTGTTCGAGATTGGCGATCGAGTGCGACATGTGCGCTTCACCCGACAGGAACTCCTGCTCCCAGATAACAGTGCCGTCGCGCAGGATGCGCGAATGGCCGCGCACTTCTTCGGGCAGGTCACCGATCAGCAGTTCCGGACCAATCGAGCAGGAGCGCAGCTTGGAATGGGCGAGATAAAGGTAGTTCTCGCCCTCCGTCACGTGGTCGGAATATTCGTTTCCGAGCGCATAGCCGATGCGATAGGGATGGCCATCGGGTCCATTGACATAAAGCCCGACGATCTCGGCTTCCTCGGCACCGGCTTTCGCGAATGCCGGCATCGGCAGCGGCGCGCCGGGCGGGACAACGCAGGTGCCGACGCCCTTGAAGAACCACTCTGGCTGAATCCCGATCTTGCCGGAGCCAGGCTTGCCGCCCTCCAGCCCCATGCGGAAGATTTTCAAGGAATCGGATTCGTCGGCACCTTCGCCATGGGTCATAACATGCATCTGGTTGCGCGCGGCGGCACTTCCGGTGTGGGTGAGGCCGGTGCCGGTGACCAGGAAGCGCGCCGGTTCGGGATGGTCGACCGGAGCGAGCACCTGCCCATCGCGCAACAGTTGGTCGTAGTCGATTTTCGCCGTGCCGGTCCGCTTCTCGACCAGCGCTGCGATCGACGTGCCCTGGGCAATTGCCGCTTCGGCCAGTTCCAGCACGCTGCTGGTCTTTTCGAGCGGGTGCAGATGATTGCCGTCATCGCAGACGCGGCCCACCCGTCTGCTGCCGTCGGCCATTCTGAACTGAACAAGACGCATGAACTAACCTTCTTCCTTTGAAACCGTACGGATCACACCCAGCCCGCATCGACGATGAACTGCTGGCTCGTGCACATGCGGCTGTCGTCGGCGGCGAGGAACAGCGCCATGCGCGCGATATCGGAGGGTTGCAGCCGGTCGGGCAGGCACTGCCTTTCCGCGATCTGGCGTTCGCCGGCCGGGTCCAGCCACAGGCGCATCTGGCGCTCTGTCATCACCCAGCCCGGCACCATGCAGTTGACGCGGATGCGCTCGGGGCCAAGCTCGCGGGCCAGCGCCCGCGTCATGCCGTAAATACCCGCTTTCGCGGTGACATAGGCTGGGCAATCCGGATCGCCGACCATCCAGGTGATGGAGCCGAAGTTGATGATCGAGCCGCCGCCCTGCGCGCTCATCTGCGGACGCACTGCCTGCGCCGCGAAAAACTGGTGGCGCAGATTGACCGCCATGCGGTCGTCCCAATAGGCAACCGTCACATCCTTGGTCTGGTGGCGGTCGTCATTGCCGGCATTGTTGCACAGCGCCTGGATGGGGCCATTGTGCTGCATTGCCTGCACGGCTGCCGCCTGCAACTCTTCGACGTTGCGCAGGTCGCAGGGAATGAACAGCGGCGCGGCATGTCCCTCGGCCGCAATCGCGTCGACCAGACGTTGGGATGGTTCTTCGGCCATGTCGACGAAGGCGACGCGGCTGCCCTGGGCGCAGAAATGGCGCACCAGGCTTTCGCCGATGCCGCTGCCGCCGCCTGTTATGAAGACGCTGCGGCCCTTGAGGCTTGGATAGATCGCGTAGCCGATTTCATCCGTCATCGCGCGCCTCTCTAGTGCGAATGCCGAGGAATGCCGGCATCGCGCCGGCCGACGAGAAAGTCGAAATCGCAGCCCTTGTCGGCCTGCAGCACGCGCTCGACATAAAGGCTCTGGTAGCCGCCCTCCGGCGACGCCGGCGGCTTCCAGTCACGCCGGCGGATGGCGAGCTCCTCTTCCGACACCAAAAGTTCCAACCGGCGGCCGGCGACATCGAGCTCGATAAGATCGCCGTCGCGCACCAGCGCCAGCGCGCCGCCTGCGGCAGCTTCTGGAGCCACATGCAGAACCACGGTGCCGTAGGCGGTGCCGCTCATGCGCGCGTCCGAAATGCGCACCATGTCGGAGATGCCTAGCTTGAGCAGTTTGGCCGGCAGCGGCATGTTGCCGACCTCGGCCATTCCGGGATAACCGCGCGGCCCGCAGTTCTTCAGCACCATCACCGAGGTGGCGTCGATGTCCAACTCCGGATCGTCGATGCGGGCGTAGTAATGCTCGATGTTTTCGAACACCACCGCCTTGCCGCGATGCTGCATCAGCTCGGGCGTTGCCGCGGACGGCTTGATGACCGCGCCGTCAGGCGCCAGATTGCCGCGCAGGATGGAGATGCCCCCTTCCTTGGTCAGCGGCTCGCTCATTGGGCGGATCACTTCGCTGTTGTAGTTGGGCGCGCCGTCGATCAATTCACCGATGGTCTTGGCGCTGACGGTCATGGCGTCGCGATGAAGAAGCCCCACTTCATCAAGCGACGCCATGACCGCAGCTAGCCCCCCGGCGTAGTAGAAATCTTCCATCAGGAACCGGCCCGACGGCATCAAATCGACAATAGTTGGAACGTCACGACCTAGGCGGTCCCAGTCTTCGAGGCTGAGATCGACACCGATCCGGTTGGCGATGGCGATCAGATGCAGCACCGCATTGGTCGAGCCACCGATCGCGCCGTTGACGCGAATGGCGTTCTCGAACGCTTGCCTGGTGAGGATCTCCGCGATCGTCACGTCCCTGCGCACCAGATCGACGATCTGGCGTCCGGCCATCTGGGCGAGCACGCCACGGCGCGAATCCACCGCCGGGATCGCGGCGTTGTCCGGCATGCCGATGCCGAGCGCTTCGACCATGCTGGCCATGGTCGAGGCCGTGCCCATCGTCATGCAGCTGCCCGCCGATCGGCTCTGGCCCTGCTCGGCGGCGAGGAAGTCGGCAACCGGCATGCGGCCGGCTTTAACCTCCTCGGCGAATTTCCAGACGTGGGTGCCCGAGCCGATATCCTGTCCGCGGAACTTGCCGTTGAGCATCGGCCCGCCGGAAACGGCGATGGTCGGCAGGTTGCACGATGCGGCACCCATCAGCAGCGCCGGTGTGGTCTTGTCGCAACCGACCAGCAGGATGACGCCATCGATCGGATTGCCGCGGATGGACTCTTCGACATCCATGCTGACCAGATTGCGAAACAGCATGGCGGTGGGGCGCATGTTGCTCTCGCCCAGCGACATCACTGGAAATTCGAGCGGCAGGCCGCCGGCTTCATAGACGCCGCGCTTGACGTGATCGGCCAGCGCCCGCAGATGCGCGTTGCATGGGGTCAATTCCGACCAGGTGTTGCAGATGCCGATCACCGGGCGGCCGTCGAAAGCGTCGGCGGGAATGCCCTGGTTCTTCATCCAGCTGCGGTGCATGAAGGCGTTCTTGCCCTCACCGCCGAACCAGGCCTCGGACCGCAGTTTGCGTTTGGTGTCGGTCACGATGTCTGTTCCCGTTCCTGGCGGCGCTTGTTGCGGTTTTCGACGCTGCGGCGCACGTCCTCCTCGGCATTGTCGATGAGGACCAGCAGCGCCTTTTGTGCGCCGGTCGCGTCGCCGGCGGCGATCTTTTCGGCGACTTCCCGGTGCAGCGGCAATGAGGGGCGCTGCCCTTCCGGATTGTCGTTGGAAAGACGAAAGCTCGTCACCAATGCGGTTTCGACCAGTGCCGCCAGCGAGCCGATCAGCTCATTGCCGGTCATGCGCAGTATGGTCTGGTGGAACAAAAGGTCAGGCTTGGCGAAGCGGTCGCCGTCGTCGACCAGCGCCTCCATTTCGACCAGAGCTGCATTGATCTCGGCGATCTGCGCTGGCGTGGCGCGCTGGGCCGCAAGCGCTGCCGACATCGGCTCGATGGCCCTGCGCAATTCGAACAGCGCCCGGACATCGTCGGCGCTGACACCGCTGGCATAGCGCCATGACAGGACGTCCGGGTCGAGGAAATTCCAGTCGGCACGAGGACGCACCCTTGTGCCGGTCTTCGGCCGCGATTCGACCAGCCCCTTGCCCGCCAACACCTTGATCGCCTCGCGCAGCACCGTGCGGCTGACCCCCAGCATCTCGCTTGAATCGTCGGCATTGGGCAGTGCCTCGCCGGGCAGGAAATCGCCTTGAACGATGCGCAATCCGATTTGCTCGACGACGGTCGCATGCAGAGCGGTGGAGCCGCTGGAAACCGCCACCGCGACTCTCGACGTACGCGCCATACTGAAAGATTTGTTATTCTTCATACTATTCATATGATATGTCTTATCGGCATTGCGATTGGAGTCAAGGGATGGGGGAGTGCCGATGACAAAGAATTCCGCTGCCGTTGCCGAGCAGCACCAAGGGCTGATCTCGATCAGCGACGGCATTGCGACCGTGGAGATCGCGCCGGCCGCCGGCGGCGCGCTGGCGTCGTATCGCTGGCGGCAAAACGGATCCGTCGTGGATTGGCTGCGCCCTGCGGATCAGGCGGCGATCGACGGCCGCGATGCCGGCGCCATGGCCTGCTTCCCGCTGGTTCCCTATTCCAATCGCATAAGGGGCGGCCGCTTCGCATTCGCCGGCCGCACCGTCGAACTGCCGACCAACTCGGACGATCCGCACTATGAGCACGGCCATGGCTGGCGTCGATCATGGACAGTCGTGCGGCACGAAGCCAGCAGCACGGTCCTATCCTATCGCCATGCCGCCGATTCCTGGCCGTGGAGCTATGAGGCAAGGCAGGCCATCTCGCTGATCGATGGCAGGCTGGCGATTGCCCTCTCGCTGCGCAACCTTTCGGACACGCCGATGCCGGCAGGCTTTGGCCTACATCCCTATTTTCCGTCGACGCCGTGGACACATGTCCAGGCGCGGGTGTCCGGCATGTGGGAGACCGACGCGGAAATCCTGCCCACCCGGCACGTCCTGCCGCCTGCAGGCTCCAACCCGACCACGGGCTTCGACGTGTCGGAGACGGACTTCGACACGGTCTTCACCGGATGGTCGCGCCGCGCCCGGATCTCCTGGCCGGAGCATGGACGGCAACTGGACATCGAGGCCGAGGCGCCACTCGATTTCCTTGTCCTCTACACGCCGCCCGGCGAGCCGTTCTTTTGCGCCGAACCGGTCAGCAACATCACCGATGCCTTCAACCGCAGGGCTGACACGGGCATCGAGACCGGCTGCATCGTACTGGCGCCCGGGCACATGCGGTCCGCCAGCGTTCGCTTCACGCCTTCGCGGGAGATCTGATCGCCAGTCTGAGCCGCATCAACTGCTTTGCCTCGCCGCTTCGCGGATGGTCTGCAGCAGGATGGAGAAGGCCGGCGAGGGCGCCGTGTCGGTCCGCATCGTCAGGCCGACCGGTCCCTTGGTTTCCTCGGTGTCGACCGGCAGGGCGACGAAGGCGCCGCTGCCGAGCTCATTGGCGACGACGCCGGCCGAAATGATCCAGACCGCATCGCTCTGCCGCAGGAAGGCGCGGCCGAAGGAGTCCGAGACGGTTTCGATCTCGGTTGCCGGCGCCGTCATGCCGTTGGTGATGAACAGGCGGTCGACGAAAGGGCGGATGACCGATTCCCGTGTCGGCATCAGCGCCGGGAACTCGTCGAGCCGCGCGAACACGTCCTGTCCGGGCTCAAGCAGCGGATGTCGCGCCCGCACCACGAACAGCACCTGTTCGGAGTAGAGATGCTCGAAGAAGAAGCCGGTCATGTTCTCCGGCGCCGCCAGCCGTCCGACGACGAGATCGAGCGCGCCGGTGCGCAACTGTTCGAGCAGCACCGCGTTCTCGCCGGTGACGATCTTGATCGCCGCACCGGTGCTCTCTTTGAGGAACAGGCTCATGGCAAGCGGCATCACCCGCGCCGACACCGTCGGCAGCGCGCCGATGCGGATCGGGTGCCGGTTGACCGCCCCGTCCTGCCGGACGGAATCGACACCCTGCTTGAGCGCCGTGATCGCCGTACCGGCATGGCGAAGGAAGATTTCGCCGATGCGCGTCAGTCTGATGCCGCGGCCGTCGCGTTCGACGACCGCCACCCCCAGCGCCTCTTCCAGTTCGCGCAATGTCTTGGTCACCGCCGGCGGGCTGACATGCAGGAAGTCGGCCGCCCGCGCCACGCTTCCCTGCCGCGCAACTTCAAGGAATGCCTGCAGGTGACGGAACCGGATACGGCTCTCGGACATGGATTTGATAACCCCTGAGTTAATGAAACGCCAAAAAATATCATTTTACCGAACCAAACGCCTTGTGCAATGTGAGGGCGGAGGATCGAAACCGTGCCATTCGTCACCATCGGCGGCATCACGCTGCACCATCGCCACATCAAGGCGACCGGCAATGCGCGCCCAATCATATTCATCAATTCGCTCGGCACCGACTTCCGGATCTGGGACGAAATTGTCTCGACGTTCGATGGTGAAATGCCGCTGCTGGTGTATGACAAGCGCGGCCACGGACTGTCCGACATCGGCGACATCAGGTCGATCGACGATCACGTCGATGACCTCTCGGCGCTCATCGATCATTTCGGCTTGAGCAAGGTCGTGCTGTGCGGCCTGTCGGTCGGCGGCATGATCGCGCAGGGGCTCTATGCCAGGCGGCCTGAAATCGTCGAAGGCCTGATCCTTTGCGATACGGCACACAAGATCGGCACGACAGACAGCTGGAACACACGCATCGCGACCGTCGAAAGCAAGGGCATCCAGGCGATTGCCGATGGCGTGCTCAAAGTGTGGTTCACCCCCGCCTTCCACGCGGCGCGTCAGGCCGAGCTCGACGGTTACTGGAACATGATGACGAGGCAAGCGCTTGCAGGTTACATCGGGACTTGCGCGGCCGTTCGCGATGCCGATTTCACCGATGCTGCACGCCGCATCGCGGTGCCGACGCTCTGCGTCGCCGGCGACCAGGATGGCTCGACACCTCCCGATCTCGTCCGCTCGCTGGCCGCGCTGATCCCCGGCGCGCGCTTCGAAATCATCCGCGACGCTGGACACATTCCTTGCGTCGAACAGCCTGAAGCGCTCACCGCCCTGATCCGCGGTTTTATCGCGTCGCTTGCCCCTGGAGCAGAAACCCATGGATGAAGTCCCCGGCGATGCAGCCAGATATCGCACCGGCCTCGCGGTGCGGCGCTCGGTGCTTGGCGACCGCCATGTCGAGCGCGCCGAGGTCGCCGCCACCGATTTCGACCAGCCTTTCCAGGATCTGATCACCGAGGCCGCCTGGGGAACCGTGTGGGCGCGGCCGGGCTTGACCAGGCGTGAGCGTTCGATCGTCACGCTGGCGCTGCTGGCCGCACTCGGCCATGATGAGGAGGTTGCTATGCATGTGCGCGCCACCGTCAACACCGGCGCCTCGCGCGACGATATCTGCGAGGCGTTCCTGCATGTCGCCATCTATGCCGGCGTGCCGGCCGCCAACCGTGCCTTCAGAATTGCCAAGGACGTGTTTTCGGAAATGGACGGAAGCCAGAATGACCGATGAGTCCGGCTCGAACCGGAGGCCCGAGACCGGCGCCTTCTTCCAGCGCGACCGGACCTGGCATCCGCCTGTTCTGACACCGAATTACAAGAGCTCCGTGCTGCGCTCGCCGCAGAAGGCGCCGCTGCCGTTCGACAACACGCTGTCGGAGATTGCAGGCCCGGTCTTCGGTCACGCCATGCTCGGCAAACTCGACGCCGACCTGATCCACAATTTCGCCAGGCCCGGCGAGAGCGCGCTCGGCGAGCGCATCATCGTCCATGGCCGGGTGCTCGACGAACGCGGTGTTGGCGTACCCGGCGCGCTGCTCGAATTCTGGCAGGCCAATGCCGGCGGCCGCTACCGCCACAAGAAGGACGGCTATCTGGCGCCGCTCGACCCGAACTTTGGCGGCTGCGGGCGCGCCATAACAGGCGAGGATGGCGGCTACGCCTTTCGCACCGTCAAGCCCGGCCCCTATCCCTGGCCGAACGGGCCGAACGACTGGCGGCCCTCTCACATCCATTTCTCGGTCTTCGGCCACGGCTTTGCGCAGCGGCTGATCACGCAGATGTATTTCGAGGGTGATCCGCTGATCTGGCACTGCCCGATCGTGCGCGGCATCCCCGACAAGGCCGCCGTCGAAACGCTGATCGCCACGCTCGACATGCAGGCGACGATCCCCTTCGACGCGCGCGGCTACAAGTTCGACATCGTGCTGCGCGGGCGCCGCGCGTCGCTGTTCGAAAACAGGCTGGAGGGCAATTGATGGCCCAGTCGCTCGACCGGCTCAGGGAAAGCCCCTCGCAGACCGCCGGACCTTATGTCCATATCGGGCTGACGCCCAATTTCTGCGGCATCGGCGGCGTCTATGCGACCGACCTTGGTGCGACCATGGTCAACGACAAGACCAAGGGGGAGCGCATCGGCCTGCGCATCCGGGTGCTCGACGGTACCGGCACGCCGCTCAAGGATGCGCTGATCGAGATCTGGCAGGCAGATGCGGATGGGCTCTACAATTCGCCGGCTGAACTGCGCGGCGCGGCCGATCCGAACTTTTTCGGCTGGGGCCGTTGCCCGACCGACATGGACACCGGTCTGTGCACGTTCGAGACGATCAAGCCGGGCCGCGTGCCGTTCAGGGACGGAAGCCTGATGGCCCCGCACATCACCCTCTGGATCGTCGCGCGCGGCATCAATCTCGGCCTGCACACACGGCTGTATTTTTCCGATGAGGAAAAGGCCAATGCCGGGGATGCGATCCTGGCGCGCATCGAGCACCGCGTCCGCGTGCCGACGCTGATCGCTGAGCGCAACGGCGATATTTATGTTTTCGACATCCATCTCCAGGGGGAGAAGGAAACGGTCTTCTTCGACAGCTGATGGTCAGGAGGAGCAGGATATGACCGTATCGCCCTTCGACCATCCACTGCTCTCCGCTCTTCTCGGCGACGAGGAGGCGAACCGGCATTTTTCCGTCGAGGCGGAAATCGAGGCGGTGCTTGCCTTCGAGCGGGCGCTGGCGCAAGCGGAAGCTGAAAACGGGATTATCACCAAGGATGATGCCGCCGCGATCGTGGCCGCACTTGCCACATTCCGGCCCGACACCGCCTTGCTGCGGGCTGCCGTCGCCAAAGACGGCGTCATTGTGCCGGAACTGGTACGCCAGATCAGGGCGGCGGTCGGCGAACCGCATGGCGACAAAGTGCATTTCGGCGCAACCAGCCAGGATGTCATCGATACCGGCCTGGTGTTTCGGCTGAAGTCCATCGTCGAGCATCTCGGCCTGCTTCTGACCGAGACCATTATACGGCTCGTCTCGCTCGAAGAGCGGTTTGGCGGCAGGGCGCTGACGGGAATGACGCGCATGCAGCCAGCCATTCCGATCAAAGCGGCCGATCGCGTCAGGACGTGGCGGGCGCCACTGCAACGGCATCAGGAAAGATTGTCGGAACAGTCGAGGCGTCTGCTGGTGGTGCAGTTCGGCGGTGCCGCCGGCACGCTGGAAAAGCTAGGCGACAAAGGTCCGGCGGTGCGCGCAGCACTGGCCGCAAAGCTCGGCCTTGGCGACGCACCGCATTGGCAGAACCAGCGTGACGCACTCGCCGATTTCGCCGGCCTGATGTCGCTGCTATCAGGCAGCCTCGGCAAATTCGGCCAGGACATCGCGCTGATGGCGCAAGGTGGAACCGAGATCGAGCTTTCCGGCGGCGGCGGCTCTTCGGCCATGCCGCACAAGCAGAACCCGGTGAAGGCCGAAGCGCTGGTGGCGCTTGCCCGCTTCAACGCCACGCAGCTTGCGGGCATGCATCACGCGCTCGTGCATGAGCAGGAGCGCTCGGGCGCTGCCTGGACGCTGGAATGGCTATTGCTGCCGCAAATGGTCATCGCGACGGCCGCGTCGCTCCGCCTTGCCGCTGAGCTGGCCGCACAGGTCGAAAGTCTCGGCCACTGATGCGCACGCAAATCGTCATCGTCGGGTCCGGACCGTCCGGCCTGCTGCTTGGGCAACTTCTGGCCGGCATCGGCGTCGAGACGGTCATTCTGGAACGCGCGAGCCGCGAGCACGTGCTTGGCCGAGTGCGGGCAGGGGTGCTCGAACAGGGCACCGTCGAATTGCTGGAACAGGCCGGCGCGGCGGCAAGGCTGCACGCGGAAGGACTGCCGCATTCCGGCATCTCGCTCGCCTTCGACGGACGCCTGCACCGCATCGACCTCGAGGCACTGACCGGCGGCAGGCATGTCACCGTCTATGGCCAGACCGAGGTGACGCACGATTTGATGGACAAGCGCGATGCGGAGGGACTGACCACGATCTACGAGGCGGCAAATGTCGCGTTGCACGATTTCGACGGCGCCGCACCTTTCGCGACCTATGACAAGGACGGGGTCACGCATCGCATCGATTGCGACTTCATTGCCGGCTGTGACGGCTATCACGGCGTCAGCCGCAAATCGGTGCCCGAGCGTGCGCTGAAAATCTTCGAGCGGCAGTATCCGTTCGGCTGGCTCGGCGTGCTGGCCGAAGTGCCGCCGGCCGATCACGAACTGGTCTACGCCAATCATGAAAGGGGGTTTGCCCTGTGCTCGATGCGCTCGACGCACCGCAGCCGTTACTATGTGCAGTGCCCCGAGGGCGACCGTGTCGAGGCGTGGTCGGATGAGCGCTTCTGGGACGAGCTGCGCCGCCGCTTGCCCGAGCAGACGGCGGCAAGCGTCGTCACCGGCCCATCCTTCGAGAAATCGATCGCGCCACTGCGCTCCTTCGTTGCCGAGCCGATGCGCTTCGGCCGGCTGTTCCTGGTCGGCGACGCCGCCCACATCGTGCCGCCGACCGGCGCCAAGGGTCTGAACCTCGCTGCCAGCGACGTGCGCTATCTCTTCTCGGGTTTGTGCGACTTCTATCGCGACAAATCCGCGGCTGGCATCGACTGCTATTCGCAAAAGGCGCTGGCACGGGTCTGGAAGGCGGTTCGCTTTTCCTGGTGGATGACGACGATGCTGCATCGTTTTCCCGACACCGGCGAGTTCGGCCAGCGCATCCAGGAGGCCGAGCTCGACTATCTCGTGCAGTCGCGTGCCGCATCGACCGCGCTCGCGGAAAACTATGTCGGCCTGCCCTATTGAGGGCTGCGGATCATCCGGCGCCTTGCTGCCTGGCAAAATCCAAAAGCATCGGGCGCTGCCCCTTGAGGATTTTCACCTCGGCCTCGGGCAAGGTGAACCAGCCCGCTCTGTCGACCTCCGGGAACTCCTTCAGGGATCCTGACCTTGGCGGCCATTCCATGGTGAAAATGTTGCTCTTGATGGCGGCCACGTCGATGTCGATGGTCGCCTCGACAGACCAGGCCGAGACGATCTTGCCACCGGGTTGTTTGTAGTCGCCAAGCCGCGCGAAGGTGCCGTCGACCCTGACGCCGAGCTCTTCCTCGGTCTCGCGTTGCGCTGCCGTCAACTCATCCTCGTCCTCGCCGACGAGACCCTTCGGTATCGACCAGGCGCCATCGTCCTTCTTCGCCCAGAACGGCCCGCCCGGGTGAACCAGCAACACCCTGAGATCGCCATCGCTGCGGCGATAGATCAGCAATCCCGCACTGCGTTTTACCATTTTTGTACGTCCATTTGCGAAGCCGGCAGCCTGCCGACGGTCCTTGAATCGTTGATGCGAACCTTGCACTAGGGGATTGCGACGCTATGTCAGGCGCGTCTGCATTGCACCTCGGTCACGAGTCCGGCAATCTGATACCATCGCTTATTTGGCGGCTCGAAGGCTAGGTGACGATGCAACTCGGTCTTATTGGCTACTATAGCGACTTCGTGGTGTATCCGCTGGTGATCGCCGTGCTGGCAGTGGCCGGGCTGCTCGAGGCTGGCGAAGAGAGTGCGCCAGGCTGGATCGGCACTGTCCTCGCCTGTCTCGGCCTCTGGACGCTGATCGAGTATGTGCTGCACAGGTTCGCTCTTCACCATATTCCTTACGTCAAGGACCTGCACGACCGTCACCATGTCGAGGAACGCAGTTCTGTGGGCACGCCAACCTGGCTCAGTCTCGGCGTGCATGCGCTGGTCGCGTTTGTGCCCGTTTGGGTGGTCTCAGATTTCGCCACGGCGAGCGCGGTGAGCTGCGGGTTGATGCTGGGATATCTGTGGTACATCAGCATCCACCACATGATCCATCACTGGCACCCGGCGCATCCGAGCTATCTCTACACGCTCAAGCGCCGTCATGCGGTGCATCACCACATCGACGAAACGGCCAATTTCGGTGTGACTTCGGCATTCTGGGATCGCGTTTTCGGCACGGCGCAGCTCTGAAGTCCTCAGTCCTCGCCGTTCAGCGCCTCTTTCCGCGACCGCCGGAAGTCTTGGCTCCGCGAGGCCCGCTCTGGACCGGCGTGTTGTTCTGGTTCTCGTCGGACAGTTTTCGCCAGCGGGCAAGGCGCTCCGGGTCGAGCGTCCCCGCCTTCAAGGCAGCCTGAACCGCGCAACCCGGCTCGTGCACATGCGTGCAGTCGCGGAACTTGCAGAGCGGTGCAAGCTCGGTGATTTCGGCAAACAGCGTGTCGATGCCGTAGCCGACATCGCTGACCTGCAGCGTCCGCATGCCCGGCGTGTCGATCACCCAGCCACCGCCGGCGATGGAATGCAGCGATCGCGACGTGGTGGTGTGGCGTCCCTTGGAGTCGTGCTCGCGGATGCCCCCGGTCTGTTGCGGCGATTGCTGCGCCGATCCGGCCAGCGTGTTGACCAGCGTCGATTTGCCGACGCCGGAGGAGCCGATCAGCGCCACCGTCTGGCCGACACCGCACCAGGCAGCCAGGACGGTTGCCGCATCCGATGTGCGGGGGTTCAGCATCACCACCGGCAATCCACGCTGCAACGCCGCAGCTTGCTTCTGGTAGGTCTCGGCGTCTTCAGCGGTATCGGCCTTGGTCAGCAGGATCACCGGCGTCGTTCCGGCCTCGTTGGCCAGCGCCAGATAGCGCTCGAGCCGGGCGGGATTGAAGTCGGCATTGCACGAGGTGACGATGAACAGCGTGTCGACATTGGCCGCGGCAAGCTGCGGCACCCTGCCACCGCCCTGGGTGCGGCGTTCCAGCACCGTCTTGCGGGTCAGGCGGCGCTTCACAAGGTGTTCATGCCCATCGACCAGAACCCAGTCGCCGACGGCATAGTCACCGGTGTTCGCCTGCGCCGCCAGCGTCAGATCGACCGGCCCTGCCTGGGACAGGCCGGTCAGGCGATCGCGGTGGACGGTGGCGATCCGCGTCGGGACAAGATTGGCTTCGCCGGGCTCGAGCTGGTCGCCGAAAAATTCGGTCCAGCCCAGGCTGGCGAGCGATGGCGTGGAGTGATCCGTCACGGCTTTGACCACGGCGTCACGGACATTGGACGGTATCCCTGGCAGGGGGGGCGAACGGGGTGGGGTGATTTCCAAGCCGTGTATGGGCGGCATGGCGACATTTGGCAAGCAGGCCCGTAGCCGAGGGCTGAGCGGCAAGCTTCTGCAGCCCTTCGTCGAACTGACAATGAAGTCCATGACGCCATCAGTTTTGAAGCGTTAACAAATAATTTGACGCATGGAATATTTTTGCGTTCTATTGGGAACTGTGAAAATTGACTGAATAAGTTCCGTCAAGCATTGTCGCATCCGGTCAACGGTCGCATGACTGTGGGCGGGGCCGATCGTTGGCAGGGGATCAGGAATATATCGATGGCGGAGAAGACGCACCGCACGATGGACGACTTCGCCCAGGCATGCGGCGTGTCGCGCCCGACGCTGTCCAAATATTTCGACGATCCGGCGAGCGTGAAGCCGGCGACGCGGGCGCGCATCGAAGCCGCCCTGCGTTCCTCGGACTATCAGCCGAACCTTTTCGCGCGCAACCTCAACCGCAAGCGCACCCGCAACATCGGCATCGTCGTGCCGACGATCACCGATCCGTTCTACGCCGAGATGGTCAGCCGCATCGAATTTCGCTGCCGCGACGAAGGCTACTGGCCGATCGTCATCTCCTCGCATGGTTCGCCGAAGCTGGAGGCGGAGTCGGTCAGGACGCTGCTGTCGCTGAAGGTGGCCGGCGCGATTATCGCCCCGCTCGGCCTTGCCTCCGACCGCAGCGTCTTCGACAAGCTCGGGCAGGACATTCCGATCGTCTATTTCGACACCTATATCGAGGGCGATACGCCGTTCGTCGGCAACGACAACCGGCAGAGCGTGTCGACCATCGTCGACTATCTCTGTCGCTCGGGCGAACCGCCGGTCTATCTCGACATTCCGCATGTCAACCACAACTCCGGCGAACGCCAGGAGAGCTACATCGTCGCGATGGAGACCGCCGGCTTCAAGCCGGTCGTCATCGAGGCCGCGCGCGATTACACCTGGGACTTCGAACGCATCGGCTACGAGCAGACGGAAAAAATGCTGGAGGCCGGGACCTTGCCTGGCCGCACCATCCTGTGCGCCAACGATCGTCTCGCCTTTGGCGTGATGGCGGCCGCGTACTCGCGCGGCCTGAAGGTCGGCCGCAGGCCCGATTGCGATCTGCGCGTTGCCGCCCACGACGACCATCCGCTGAGCCGCTACACCTGTCCGGCGCTGACCACCATGGCGCAGGATTTCACCGCCATGGCCGGCCGCAGCGTCGAGATCCTGCTGGCCCTGCTGGACGAGGCCGATCCGCCGAAGCAGGGCATGGCGCGCACCGTCAAGCTCGGTGCCGCCCTGGTGATGCGTCAGTCGGCCTAACCGGTCGACGTCGATCCCTCGAAGTGGCGCCAGGCCGTCACCGCCTCGACCACCGCTTGCCGGGCGGCGGGAATATGGCGTCCCATCGAGACGAAGCCATGGATCTGGCCCGGCCAGTGCCGCAGGATCACAGGCACGCCCGCGGCCTGCAGGCGCGCCGCATAGGCTGCCCCTTCGTCGGCCAGGATGTCACAGCCGGCAAGCGCCACGAATGCTGGCGCGACGCCGGCAAGATCAGGCGCCAGCAAGGGCGAGACGCGCCAGTCCATGATATCGTCGGGCGTTCGCACATAATGGTCGCGGAACCATGCCATGGTCGTCGCGGTAAGGCCGAAGCCGTCGCCGAAACGCCGGTAGCTGTCCGATGTCTGCCGCGCGTCGGTGTTGGGATAGATCAGGATCTGCGTCGCAAGTGGTGGAGCGAGCCCATCGCGTGCGAGCAGCGCCAGCACTGCGGCAAGATTGCCGCCGGCGCTGTCGCCGGCAACACCAATGCGCACCTTGTCGATGCCCAGGTCGACGGCATTCTCGGCCATGAAGCGAAGTGTCGCCAGGCAATCCTCGAGCCCGGCGGGAAATTTGTGCTCCGGGGCCAGGCGATAGTCGGGGCAGACAATGACGGCGTTGCCGAGATTGGCCATCAGGCGGCAGATCTCGTCATGTGAATCGAGATTGCCGATGACCCAGCCGCCGCCATGCAGATAGAGCAGCGCCGGCGCCCCGCTCGGCAGTGCGTCGATGCCGCGATGGATGCGGACAGTGATGGGGCCGTTCGGCCCGTCGATCTGCTGTTCAAAGGTCGTCGCGACCGGCTCATGCTCACCTTGCAGCGTCGGGAACGAGGCGTTGTAGGCAGCTCGCGCCGCCGCCACGCTGCCGGTCTCGAATGGCTTGCCGCCGGCTGCACGAGCCATGTCGAGGACGCGCAGCGCATCCGGATCGAGCGTCATGATCATACCCTCAGGCCAGCAGATCGCTCGCCTCTTCCTCGGTCAGCAGGGCCGGCTGGACGACATCGCCCGCGATGGCGACCGAGCCCTGTGTTTCACCGGAGCGCAGGATAGCCTCCATGATCTCCAGTACATGCAGCGCCAGATTGCCGGAGGCGCGTGGCGTGTTGCCGGTCTGAAGCGAGCGCACCAGATCGGCGACGCCGAGCATGCGGTAATTGGCGCGATCGGGCGCCGCATAAGGCCAGTTGCGGGCGCCATAGAGTTCGCCTTCGCTGGCGAAATCCCTCCAGTCGGTGCCGCGTTTCGA
Source organism: Mesorhizobium sp. AD1-1 (assembly GCF_020164655.1). NCBI lineage: Bacteria > Pseudomonadati > Pseudomonadota > Alphaproteobacteria > Hyphomicrobiales > Phyllobacteriaceae > Mesorhizobium > Mesorhizobium sp. AD1-1. Next base: position 165,137 of record NZ_JAIUGP010000004.1, on the reverse strand, counting down.
CAGCGACACGGTGCCGCCGAACGTGTCGGGGTCGGGCAGGCGCAGCGAGCCTTCCGTGCCGTGCAGTTCGATCGGATGGTTGGAGTGGCGAAAGACATCCCACGAGGCGCCGAAGGTGACGGTTGCGCCGGAGCGGAACTCCAGCAGCGACAGCACATTGGTCGGCGTGCCGACCTTGAATGTGGTGTTCTTGAATGGCCCTTCGGCAGTGATCAGCCGCTCCTCCTGGCCGCGCGTCGCCATCGCCATGACGCGTTCGACCGGGCCGAGCAGATTGACCAGCATGGTCAGATAGTAGGGGCCCATGTCGAACACCGGGCCACCGCCTGGCTGGTAGTAGAACTGCGGGTTGGGGTGCCAGTGCTCCATGCCGCGGCCCATCATGAAGGCGGTGCCGGTGACCGGGCGGCCGATGGCGCCGTCATCCATCAGCCGGCGGGCGCGGCGTCCGGCTGCACCAAGGAAGGTGTCGGGCGCCGAGCCGAGCAGCAGCCCGCGCGACCGCGCCTCGTCGACCAGGCGCCGTCCATCGGCGGCCGAGGTGGCGAGCGGCTTTTCGGTGAAGACGTGCTTGCCGGCCGAAAGGGCGGCAAACGAAATGTCGAAATGCGCCGCCGGAATGGTCAGGTTGAGGACGAGATCGATCTCGGGGTCGGCCAGCAGTGCATCGACGCCGAGTGCCCGTATGCCATATTCCTTCGCCCGCAGCGCCGTCATGTCGGCCGAGATATCGGCGCAGGCGCGCAACTCGATGCCGCCGAAGAGAGCGGCATTGCGCAAATAGGTCATCGAGATATTGCCGCATCCGATGACGCCGATCCCGAGTTTCGTCGTTGATATCCCGTGCATTTTCGATCGTACCTCCCAACGCGGTCACCGTCTGCCGAATCCGCCCAGAAGTAACGGATCGCCTTCGCAAAGGGCTATACAACATTTTAAATATTGACGCGCGTAAAATTTTTATACAACATGCGAAAATGCTGGCGCGATATCGGGAGGCTGCCAGTCCTGGGAGGAGAAAATGACCGACATGAAAAAACGGCCGACCGCCGATGCGGATGCCGTGGGTCATGCGCGCATCGGATATTTCCGCCGCGGCCAGGGACCTCGACGGGGTCAGGCATAGATCACCTTGGCCCCTGTCCTATCAAGCTGGCTGCGTATTGGGCCGGACAGGCCATCGTCGGTGATCACGACATCGACGCTCGACAGCGAAAAGGCCTTGGAGGTTCCGCTGACGCCCCATTTGCTCGAATCCGCAAGGAGGACAACGCGCCGGGCCATGCGCACGAGGTTTCGCTTGGTTCGCGCCATGTCTTCGTTCACGTCGACCACATCCAGTGACGAGTCAATCGCATGCGCTCCAACAAAGACCTGATGCGCTACCAAGCCGCCGAGAGCCGTGTCGGCATCGGTGATCAGCGTGCTTACCGTGTCCGGATAGACCCGGCCGCCGATCATGTGAACGTCGAGCCCGGGCCGATGCATCAGATGCTGCACGATATTCATCGCCGTGGCCGCGACCACGACATTGCTGAGCGGCGGTAACAGCATGGCAACCTGCATCAATGTCGAGCCGCCATCGAAGATGACCGATTGGTTGTCCTCGAACAGGTCTATCGCTGCTCGGGCGATGCGTTTCTTTGCATCGAGGTTTGTTTGCATCCGCCGGGCGAACGCGGCCGTGGTCGAATCCGTGGTCCGGGTCACCGCGCCTCCGCGGGTCTTGGTCAGCAGTCCCTTGCGATCCAGTATCTCGAGGTCGGAGCGCACCGTGACTTCCGACACGCCAAAATCGTCTGACAGGTCCTTGATGCGAACCTGCCCGCTGCGTTGCACTTCACCCAGGATCGATTGGCGTCTCTGCTCTGACAACATTGGCCTGTCCTTGCCCCCATGCGCCAAGCGATCGCCCTGGCGTCGGTTCACTCTACCAAAAATAGGCGAATTCGAAAGCTTTCGAAAGATTGCATTTGTTATTTCTTTCGCAAACACTGGGTCCAGGATTTTGAAATCAATCAATTGGAGAGTTTTGGATTCATGAGCCTCGGAACCAAGGTGCGCCTGGCGCGCCTCTTCTCACATCCATCGGGGAATCTTTTTGGCGGCGCGGTCGACCACTTTGTCGGCTATGGCGACGTGCGCAAAGGAGGTCTTGCCGACCTGCCGGGTGCGCTTGCACGCGTCATGCTAGGCAAACCCGACTACGTCAGCATCCAGCCTGGCACCGCGCGCCATCTGTGGCCGCAATATGCGGGCAAGGCTTCCCTGGTGATCCAAGCCGGCTGCTTCACCCCAGACGATCGCATCAGTGAACTGATTGCAACGCCCGAGGATGCGGTGCGCGCCGGCGCCGATGCGTTGGCCGTGGCCATTCCAGTGCGCGGCGCGACCGAGGGAAAATACATACGCTGGCTGACCGATTCGGTGAACGCGGCGGCTCGTTACGGCATGCCGGTGGTGGCGCATATCTACCCTCGCGATTTCACCGACGGGGCAAAAATCGTCTTCACCCCCGACGAGATCGCCTATGCGGCACGCATCGGCTACGAGTCCGGCGTCGATGTGATCAAGATCGGTTACACGGGCGATTTCGAGTCGTTTCGAGAGACCGTTCGGACCTGCCCGGTGCCGGTTGTGATCGCCGGAGGTCCGAAGACCGACACGCTGCTCGGCGCCCTTCAGCAGACGGCGGACGCCATCCGTGCCGGCGCGCGCGGTGCCGTGGTGGGCCGCAATCTCTGGGGGCACGGCGATCCGGAAAAGGCAGCGATCGCCTTTCGGGGCGTCATCCATGACGGCCTTTCGGCGCAAGACGCCTTGGCGAAGGCGGGTGCCTGAACGATGCCCGCCGTCCCTTCAATCCTCGGCTTCGGAGCTATTGCGATCGACGACATCGTCTATGTCGATCAGCCGTTGTCGGCGGGCAAGGGGAAGGTTTTGCAAAGTGCCCGAGCTTTCGGGGGAAACGTCGCGACGGCACTTGCCGCCGTCGCGCGGCTCGGCGGAAGCGCCGGGTTCGTCGGATGGCTGGGCAGTGCCGCCGACGACGCCGTGTTGTGCGATCTCGTTGCGAGCGGCGTTGAAACCGCGTTCGCGCCGCGCCACCCGCACGCGCGCCCGGTGCGCTCGCGGATCACCGTCGGTTCGGACGGGGAGCGGTTCATCGCGTATGACGACGAAGCGATGCTGGGCACCGCGCCGGACTTTCCGGACGAGGTTCTCAGCCGCGCGACTGTCCTGATCGTCGACAGTTACGGGATCGGGTCGCTGGATGTCGTGGCTCGGGCTCGCGATCTCGGCCTTGCGATCCTCGGCGATGTCGAATGGAGCCACGGCCCGGCCACCGAGAGACTGATCGGGCTCTGCGACCATCTCATTCTTCCGCTCGGCTTCGCGCGGACCGCCACCGGCCGCCAGGCTCCGGCCGAGATACTCGATGCATTGTGGTTGCCGTCGCGGTCCGCCGTGGTTCTGACGGATGGCGGCAGAGGCGTCTTCTATCGCGGACGCGACGAGACAGGGCTCTGGCACCTGCCTCCGCACCGGGTTGCCGTCGTCGACTCGACCGGCGCCGGTGACTGCTTTCATGGCGCCTATGCCCTTGCATTGACGCGCGGGGCCGACACCGCAGGCCGGGTCGCATTCGCGGCCGCGGCGGCGGCCCTTTCGATAACGGGGCGGGGCGGGCGCGAGGCGCTTCCGACCGACGACCAGGTCAAGGAACTCCTGGCATCGACGAACGCGCCGTCGGCAGTCGAACTGAAATATGCGCGGCTTGATACCGGAACATAGCCCGAACTATCCGAGGAAAAATTTCGCAGGTGAGCGTAAGCCGAGGACAATCATAAGAATCAACGGCTTAGACTTGTGGAGGGAGGAATATGGCAGAAGTCGTTCTTGAGAATATCTGCAAGACATACGGGAACAATTTTCACGCAATCGACCAATTGAACCTGTCGGTCAAGGACGGCGAGTTCTTGATTCTCGTCGGGCCGTCCGGCTGTGGCAAATCCACCGCGTTGCGGATGATCGCGGGATTGGAGGACGTCACCAGCGGCAGTCTCCGGATCGGCGGGGTCGACGTCGTCGACATGCCGCCCAAGGATCGCGACATCGCGATGGTCTTCCAGAGCTACGCCCTCTATCCGCATATGACCGTGTTCGAAAACATCGGCTTTTCGATGCGGCTGGCAGGCAAGCCGAAGGCCGAGCGCAAAAAGCGCGTGGACGAGATCGCCAAAACCCTTCAACTGACGTCTCTGCTGGACAGCAAACCCGCGAACCTTTCAGGCGGACAGCGTCAAAGGGTTGCCATGGGCCGCGCCATGGTGCGCGAGCCGGCAGCCTTTCTCATGGACGAACCTCTTTCCAATCTGGACGCGAAACTGCGTGTTCAAATGCGCGCCGAAATCACCAGTCTGCAAAAGCAGCTCGGCGTAACGACCATATATGTGACCCACGACCAAACCGAAGCCATGACGATGGGCGACAGGGTCGCGGTGTTGAAAGGCGGCGTGCTGCAGCAGGTCGACGCACCCAAGAGACTCTATGAATCGCCGGTGAACGCTTTCGTTGCCGGCTTCATCGGGTCTCCTTCGATGAATCTTTTCGAGGCAACCCTGACGGGCGACGAACTGATGTCCGGCGCCTTGGCCATCCGGCTGCAGGATGCAGCCTTCGTGCGCAGGCCGGGCTTGAGGTCGTATGCGGGGCGCAAGGTCGTGTTCGGGATACGACCGGAGGATCTCTATGACAGCAGGCTCGAATCCGGCCGCAAGTATCAGACGATACCGGCAAAGGTGACCTCGATCGAAGAACTCGGATCCGAACAAATCGTCCATCTCAACATCGACGCGGTCCGGGTGGACTCCGGCGACCCTGACGCGGTGCAGGATTTCGGCCTGGCGTCGAATGCGGTGGCGAAATTCGAACCGGTCAGCACAGTCCGCTCCGGCTCGGAAATCAGCTTGGCCCTGGATGATGCCAAGCTCCATTTCTTCGACCCCGAGACGCATCTGGCAATCTGAATATCAGCGATAAGACCCGCGGGCGAGGGTGAGGCGCCTGCGTAAGAAGACTTCTGAATAATCAGACGATCGGCCGCATTGTGCGGGCGAATATAAAGAAGGAGGAGAAAATGACGTTTCGTATTAAATCCGCGATGCTGAAAATAGCCGCGGCCGCATGGTTGCTTGGCGCAACCGGCGCCATGGCGGATACGACGCTGGAATTCACCCAATGGTGGGAGCCCGAATTGCCGGCTGGCTCGCTCAGGTCAATCATGGATGAGTTCGAGGCGGCAAACCCCGGAATCAAGGTGACGCTGGTCAGCGGCCCCTACGCCACCACGCGAGACCAGATCTCGGTTGGTGCTGCAACCGGAACGCTCAGCGACGTCGTCGGTCTCGACGGCGCCTGGGTGAACAATCTGAATGCGCAGGGCGCACTCGCCGACATGAATCCGATGATGGATGCAAGCGGTTTCGACAAGAGCCAGGTCGCGGATATCATCAAGGTGGACGGCAAGGCCGTGATGTTTCCCGTGGCTTCGTTCGTCTATCCGGTCTTCGTGAATTTGGACCTCGCCGCCAAGGCGGGCGTGACCAAGCTGCCGTCGACCCGTGCGGAGTTTCTCGAAGCCGCCAAGAAGATGACGCACGCCGACCAGAACCAGTATGGCTGGGTGCTGCCCCTGTCGCTGCAAACGCCATCCGGCGTCCAGAACGACATGATGTCGTGGGTTTGGGCTTCGGGCCAGTCGATGATGGCGAGCGGCAAGCCGGACCTTGAGGGCAAACCGGTGGTGGATATGCTCACTTTCGTCAAATCACTCAATGACGCCGGCACCATCTCGCCCGGCATCGCCACCAAGACCGAGCAGGAAAAGGTCGAGGAGTTCGTCAACAACCGGGTCGGGATGATGATCGACTCGCTCGCGCATGTGAACCTCATCCGCAAGCGCAATCCCAAGCTGAACTTCGACCTCATTCCGGTCCCTGTCGTGGAAAATTATACCGGCAAGCGCGGCCTTCCCTATGCCTCCTGGGGCATCGGCATCTCTGCGGCTTCGAAACATCAGGAAGAGGCCTGGAAACTCGTCCAGTATCTGATGAGTGAAAAGGTCAACGCCAAGCTCGTGTCGCTTGCAAACGCCTTCCCGGGCAACGTCAACGCCAAGCCCGATTTCGTGACCTCGGACAAGGCTTTCGGCAAGGCTTTTGAAATCTTCAAGACCGGTCATCTCGCCAATGAGTTCACGGGCCTGCCGGTGGCTGAAGACCTGATGACCCAGTTCGACGTGCAAGCCCAGAAGATGCTCGCCGGCGAGCAGTCTCCGGAACAAGCCGCCGCCGCCGCTCAGAAGGGCTGGATGGCGAAATTCTGATCGGCCTGTTCCCGTTTGCTGTCTTCGACCGGGTGACCTGACTTCGGGCAGGCCACCCGGCAACAACGGATCGGCATTCTGAGTGGACTTGTTTTTGAAAGCTTACCTTCCCTTGAAGGCGTATCCCAAGGTTGGCACATGACCCGGCAAAAGCGCTCCCACCACAAGCTCAAACGAGCGGTCGCACCCTACCTCTATCTGTCGCCCTCGCTGCTCATAATCGGGCTCCTGATGCTGCTGCCGATGGTGACGGTGATTGCCTACTCGTTCCAGAACAGCGCGGTGCTGCGTCGTGACCCATCCTTTGCCGGACTGAAGCACTACCAGGCGATCTTCGACGACCCCGTGTTCTGGGCTTCGCTGTGGCACACGCTCTACTTCACATGCATGAGTGTCATTTTCCACATGACCATCGGCATGGTCTTCGCGCTCATGCTGAACAGCGACCGCATCAATCCGACGCTGCGCAATATTCTGCGCGTGCTCTACATACTGCCCTGGCTGTTCACCGCGGTGATCATCGCCGTGATCTGGCGCCTCCTGCTTGAGCCGAACGGTGTCGTGAACAGTATTCTCATGCAAATCGGCATCATCGGTTCCAAGGTCGAATGGTTTTCCTCGCCTGAGACCGCGCTGCATGCAGTCACTTTTGCCAATATCTGGGCGGGCTACCCGCTCTTCATGGTCAGTTTGCTCGCGGGTTTGCAGGGCATTCCCAAGGATTTCTACGAGGCCGCCGATATCGACGGGGCGAAAGCCTACCAGAAGCTGATCTTCATCACCATTCCGCAGCTGATGCCGATCATCATCAGCATCTCGCTGCTCGACTTCATCTGGACCATGCAGGTCTTCCCGCTAATCTGGATAACGACGGGCGGTGGCCCGATCTACTCGACCGAGGTCCTCAGCACCTACACGTACAAGCTGGCATTTTCGAGCTACAACCTGTCGCAGGCTTCGGCCAGCGCCGTGGTCATCCTGCTGATCTCTCTCGGCCTGACGCTGTTCTATATTCGCTATCAAAAGGCTCGGTAATCACCATGAGGAAAAGGCATACGCCGAAAGACAGGCTGATCACCGTGGCGCTCCATGTAGCGCTTGCAGCGGGGCTCTTTTTCGCGGCATTCCCGATCTACTGGATGCTGAGCAGCTCGTTCAAATCGAATACCGAAATCTTTGCCCTGCCGCCAACCATCCTGCCAAAGGCGTTCACGCTGGAAGCGTATGCAGCCATCCTTGGCGACCCGGTAAAGCTGCGCTTCTTCTTCAACAGCTATTTCGTGGCGGGAGCGGTGACCGTGCTGACGGTGCTGATCGCCTTGCTGGCGGCCTACGGGTTCAGCCGCTTCAATTTCCGCGGCAAGGGCAGCCTGAACACAATCATCATCAGCACGCAGACGATTCCGCCGATCACACTTTTGATCCCCTTCTTCGGGCTTGTCGTCTCATACGGTATCTTCGATACCTACGTCGCGCTGATCCTGACCTACCTGGTGTTTACGCTGCCCTACGCGATCCTGCTGATGACGGGATATCTGAACACCTTGCCCCGCGATCTCGATGAAGCCGTGGCTGTCGACGGCGGCAGCAGCTGGACCGCGCTTTGGCGGGTGATTGTCCCGATTTCACTGCCTGGTATCGTGGCGACGTCGGTCTACACCTTCCTGTTGTGCTGGAACGAATTTCTCTTTGCGCTGACGCTGACGAAATCGACGTCCATGCGAACCGTCCCGATCGGCATCCAGCTGTTGATGGGGCAGCACGCCTTCGAATGGAACCAGATGATGGCGATGAGCGTGCTCGGCTCGCTACCGCTCTTGCTCATCTACCTCGTTGCCCAGAGGTACTTCCTCGCCGGCATGACCGCGGGCTCGGTCAAGTAGGATGTTCATCCCACGGCGACGCAGGGTGGCATCAATCAATAAGCGGTATCAAGGATTGAAAGGATGAACGTGAAAGACCTCAAAGTCGGCTGCCAGACCTTCACCTGGGAAATGCTGGGAGACCGGTTCACCGGCGGCCCCGACGATCTGCTGAGGGCGATCTCTGACGGTGGCTATGCGGGCATCGAGATCACCGACACCATGATCGGACATTATGGCAACAAGCCGGAGGAGTTCGCCGCCGCGCTGAAGGCGTCGGGGCTGACGCTGGTTTCCTTCGCCTTTGGCTCGGACAGTGGCTTTACGTCGAAGGAGGAGATCGGCGCCGACCTCGAAACCGCCAAACGCTGGATCGATTTCGCCGCCGCCTTCCCGAATGCGCTGGTGTCGATGGGCTCGGCGACGGTGGTGTCCGACGGCCCGCGTGAGGATAAGTTCGCCATCGCGGCCGATGTCTACAACAACGCCGGCGAGATCGGACGCAAGGCCGGGGTCCAGGTTGCGGTGCATCCCAGCTCGCACCACAACACGCTGCTGTTCGACCGCGCCGATTACGATGCGATCTTTGCCTTGCTCGACCCCGACCTGGTCGGCTGGGTACCGGATACCGGCCATATACTGCGCGGCCACAACGACATGTCCGATACGCTGCGCACCTACCGCGACCGCATCCGCTACATCCACCTCAAGGACGTCGATGCCAACGGCACCTGGGCGATGCTGGGCAAGGGCATCTGCGACACGCCGGCGGTGATCGAGATCGCCAACACCGCACCGCGCTTCAACGGCTGGCTGGTGCTGGAGGAGGAATCCGAAACGGCCGCCGCCGATCCCGCCGGCGCGGTAAAAACCAACCGCCAGACAATGCGCAGCTTGGGCGCCTGAAGAACGAGACGATGATCAAGAAACAGGACAGACGCCTCAGGGTCGGTGTGCTCGGCTGCGGCCCCATCGCGCAGTTCGCGCATCTGCAATCCTGCGTGAAGGCTGGGAATGCCGACCTCTACGCCATCTGCGACGCGGCACCCGATCTGCTCGCCCGCATGGGCGCCACCTACGAGCCGCAAAAGATGTATGCCGACTACGACGCCATGCTCGCCGATCCCGAACTGGAAGCGGTGATCGTCGCCACGTCGGACGCCTATCACGTGCCGATGTCGATCAAGGCGCTCGATGCGGGAAAGCATGTCCTGTGCGAAAAGCCGATCGGCACCTCGGTGGAGGAAGGCGAGGCGCTGGCCCAGGCGGTCAGGCGCTCGGGCAAGGTGCTGCAGGTCGGGCATATGAAGCGCTTCGACCCGGCGCTGGAGGCGGCGCGCGACTTCGTGCGCGACGAGATCGGCGAGGTGCTGGCGCTGAAGGCCTGGTACTGCGATTCCACCCATCGCTACACCAACACCGATGCCATTCAGCCGCTGCCGGTCACCAGCAAGCTGGCGAAGAAGCCGACCGGCAATCCCAAGGCTGATCTCAGGCAATATTTCATGCTGGCGCACGGCTCGCATCTCGTCGATACGGCGCGTTTCCTGTGCGGCGATATCGTTGCCGTGCGCGCCCGCCTCAATGAGAAATTCGGCGCCTATTGCTGGTTCGTCGAGACCGAATTCGCCAGCGGCGCGCTCGGCCATCTCGACCTGACGGTTGCCGTGCGCATGGACTGGCACGAAGGTTTTCAGCTCTATGGCGAGAACGGCTCCGTCATCGCGAAAACCTTCAACCCCTGGTACTTCCGCGCCAGCGAGGTCGAGATCTTTTACGAGAAGACCGCCACCGCCCACAAGCCGCTCGGCGCCGACGGTCATTTCTTCCGCCGCCAACTGGAAGGCCTAGCGGATACAGTCCTGAACGGCACGCCGATGCGCGGCGCCAATGTCGAGGACGGTATCGCCTCGATCCGCGCCATGGTCGCCATCGCGCGTTCGGTCGAGACAGGTGAACGGGTCGAACTCGCCTCGGTTTCGGGAGCGTTCTGATGCGTCTCGGCATTTTCGCCAAGACATTTGCCGGCACAGAGCCGGCTGCCGTGCTGGCGGCGGTTAAGCAGGCTGGCTATGAGACGACGCAGTTCAATCTCGCCTGCGCCGGCCTGCCGTCGATGCCGGATGTCGTGCCGGCGGATGCCATCGCTTCCGTCCGTGCCGCAGTGCGGTCGTCAGGCGTTTCGCTGGCCGCGCTGTCGGGCACCTACAACATGGCGCATCCCGACAAGGCTGTGCGCGACGACGGTCTTCGCCGTCTTGCCGTCGTCATCGAGACGGCGGCGGCCCTCGGTATTCCGCTGGTCACGCTCTGCACCGGCTCGCGCAATGCCGCCGATCAATGGGCGTATCATCCCGACAATAGCACGCCGGCCGCCTGGTCCGACATGGCCGCCGAGATGGAGAAAGCGCTGGCGCTTGCCGAAGACGCCGGCGTCGATCTCGGCATCGAGCCCGAGCAGGCCAACATCGTCACCTCGGCCAGGGACGCGATCAGGCTGATCGCCGAAATGGGAACGAAGCATCTGAAGATCGTGCTCGATCCGGCGAACCTGTTCGAGCACGCGACGCCACACGAAGCGCGCGCCATCGTCGCCGCCGCGATCGACGAGGCTGCCGGCCATATCGCCATGGCGCACGCCAAGGATCGCTCTGGTGACGGCCGCTTTGCCACCGCCGGACAAGGCATCGTCGATTTTCCGCATTTTGTTTCACGGCTGAAGGCAGCGGGCTTCGACGGATCGCTCGTCACCCACGGGCTGTCCGCCGATGAAGCCCCCGGCGTCGCAGCCTTTCTGCGGGGATTCCTCTGATGGGCGCCGCGCCGGCGATCCTGCTTCGCGACGATGCATCGCTTCGTGTCTTCGACACGGGGCAGGGCAGGCCTCCCGTCGTCTTCCAGCACGGCCTCGGCGGTGATGCGGCACAAGTGGCGCAGAACTTTCCCGATGGTCCTTCATACCGCCGACTGACCGTCGAATGTCGCGCTCAGGGCGGCTCCGGCGTCGGCAGCAAGCGTCCTTTTTCGATCGAGATGTTCGCCGACGACGTGTTGGCTGCCGCCGATGCCGCCGGCCTCGACCGTTTCGTCGCCGGCGGCATCTCGATGGGCGCGGCAATCGCCTTGCGGCTTGCGGCCCGGCACCCGGATAGGGTCACAGGTCTCGTGCTTGTTCGCCCTGCCTGGGCTTTCGACGCGGCACCGCAAAACATGCGCCCTTACGTGGAAGTGGCGGAGCTCATCCTCAGCCGTCCGCTGGATGACGCGCGCGATGCCTTCGCGGCCTCCGCGACTGCCACATGGTTTCGCACCGAAGCGCCGGACAATCTCGCGTCCTTGCTTGGCTTTTTTGCGCGCGAGAACGCGAATGTTTTCGCCGAGGTGATGCGAGCAATCGCAAACGATGGGGCCGGCGTGACGCGGGCAGCGGCCGCCGGCCTCGCGCTCCCGACACTCGTCATTGGCAGCGGCATCGATCTCGTCCATCCGCTGGCCACCGCGCGCAGCCTTGCAGACACCATCCCCAATGCCGCCTTTGTCGAGGTGACGCCGAAGGCCACCGACAAGGAGCGTCATTTCGCCGAAATCCGCGCCGCCATCGGCAGCTTTCTCAACACAAATTTTGACAAGCAGGACCAATCATGATCTCGAAATCTCTCTCCGGCCCGGCCGCCATCGCCGAACTGCCACGCGATCGCATGATCGCCGAATTCTCGCTCTGGTCTGCCAATCTTGCCAATTTCGAGAACGACTTGAAGCGCATCGAACCCTATGTCGATCTTCATCATATCGATGTGGCGGACGGTCATTTCGCCCCGTCCTTCCTGTTCTTCCCCGACCTCGTCGCCCGCATCGCCGGGCTGACGGCCAAGCCGATCCATGTCCACCTGATGGTCGATGAAGCAATCGTCGAGGCGCAGACGCGCCAGTTCATCGAAGCCGGCGCCGACATGATCAGCGTCCATGCCGAGAATGGCGAGGCGGGATTGCGCGCCGTGCGGCTGGCGCGGGAGCTCGGCGCCGAGGCGGGCGTCGTGCTCAGGCTGGAGACGCCTGTGGAAGCGGTGACGGCCTTCGTCCCGGAAGTCGCCTTCGTAACGCTTCTTGGAACCGCAATCGGCGTCAAGGGACAGAGCCTGTCGGACAAGGCCTGCGACAGGCTGGGCGCTACCCGCGCTATCCTGAGAAAGGCCGGCCGTGAGGCGCAAGTGGTTCTGGCCGCCGACGGCGGCATCCGCCACGAGACCGTGCCGTTGCTGCGTGCCGCCGGCGCCGAAACCGTGGTTCTCGGTTCGCTCGCCTTCGGTGACAAGGACCTCGCCGGCCGCATCGGCTGGCTGCACGGCTTGAAGGTCGCGGCATGACAACGGAAGCCGCCCTTGCGATCGATCTTGGCGGGACGGAGCTTCGCGCCGCCTTGGTCGACCGCGAAGGCAAGATCCTGGCATTCGCGGCGGTGCCGACGCAGGCGCAGGCCGGTCCAGACGTGGTGATCGGCCAGATCGAGGCGCTGGCGGCGACCGTCCATGCCGAAGCCCCGGCACTGTCGGTCGTCGGCGTCGGTGTCGGTGCGCCGGGACCGCTTGATCCGCTGGCCGGCATCGCCGTCGGCCCGCCGACACTCACCGGCTGGCTGGATGTACCGCTTGCCGACATCCTCGAGCGGCGGCTCGGCCTGCCGGTCCGTCTGGAGAACGACGCCAATGCCGCGGCGCTCGGCGAATGGCGCTTCGGCGCCGGCCATGGCGCTCGCTCGCTGGTCTTTGTCACGGTGTCGACCGGCATCGGCGGCGGTGTCGTCGTCGATGGGCGCATCCTGCATGGCCGCCGTGGCCTTGCCGCCGAGATCGGTCACATGACCATCACCAATGAGGGCGAGCGTTGCGTGTGCGGCGTCATCGGCTGCTTCGAGGCCATCGCTTCGGGAACCGCGCTCGGCCGCCGCGCCACCGCCGCCACGGCGGCCGGCGACGGCTCTGCCTTGCGGCGCCTGTCAGCGGATGCGGAGGTGACCGGCCGCCATGTCGTCGAGGCGGCACGGCTGCGCGACGATCTTGCCTCGGCCTTGCTGGACGAGGAAGCCCGCTGGCTGGGCGTCGGCTTCACCAACCTGTTACATCTCTATTCGCCCGATGTGCTGGTCGTCGGCGGCGGCATCGCCAATGGGCTCGACCTGATGGCGCCGACCATCGAGGCAACCATCAGGCAGCGGGCCATGCGCGCCTATCGCGACGTACCGGTCGTTCCAGCACAGCTCGGCCGCCATGCCGGGCTCGTCGGCGCCGCCAGCCTTGTGCTGTTCGACGACGAGGGCACTTTGGCAGCCCGCATGCCTGTCGGCCCAAGCACATATCCGGACACACCACTGAGCAAGATCGGTACCGTCTGACGTGCGACTGCATGACAAAGGCCGGAGGCAGCATGCCTCCGGCCTTTTACGCATAAGCCACGCGTGGTTACTCGGCGGGGACGACATCCGCCGGCAGGCTGTCATCAGCCGTGCCCGCCAGCGCCCTCGCCAGCTTGGCCTCGTCGAGTTCGCCTTCCCAGCGCGCCACCACCAGCGTGGCGACGGCATTGCCAACGAAGTTGGTCAGCGCCCGGCATTCCGACATGAAGCGGTCGACGCCGAGGATCAGCGCCATACCGGCGACCGGCACCGCCGGAACCACCGACAGCGTGGCGGCAAGGGTGATGAAGCCCGCTCCGGTGATGCCGGCGGCACCCTTGGACGAGAGCATGGCCACCAGCAGCAGCAGGATCTGGTCACCCATCGACAGGTGGATGTTGGTCGCCTGTGCGATGAACAGCGCCGCCAAGGTCATGTAGATGTTGGTGCCGTCGAGGTTGAAGGAATAGCCGGTCGGTATGACCAGACCGACCACCGAGCGCTTGGCGCCGGCCTTCTCCATCTTTTCCATCAGCGAGGGCAGGGCGGCCTCCGACGAGGAGGTGCCCAGCACCAAAAGCAGCTCTTCCTTGATGTAGCGGATCAGCGACAGGATGGAGAATCCGTTGTAGCGGCAGACCGCACCCAGCACGATGAACACGAACAGGAACGACGTCACGTAAAAGGTGCCGACCAGCATGGCGAGATTGATGACCGCGCCGATGCCGTATTTGCCGATGGTGAAGGCCATGGCGCCGAAGGCACCGATGGGGGCGGCCTTCATCAGCACGCTGACCAGCTTGAAGATCGGCGTCGTCAGTGCCTGCAGGAAGTTGAGCACGGGCATGCCCTTGTCGCCGACCAGCGCCAGCGCGATGCCGAACAGCACCGAGAAGAACAGCACCTGCAGGATGTCGCCGTCGGCGAAGGCGCCGACGATGGTCGACGGGATGATGTTCATCAGGAACCCGGTGACCGACTGATCGTGCGCCTTGGCGGCGTAGGTGTTGACGGTCGAGGCGTCGAGCGTCGCCGGGTCGATGTTGAAGCCGGCGCCCGGCTGCACGACATTGGCGACGACAAGGCCGATGATCAGCGCCAACGTCGAAAAGGTGAGGAAATAGAGCATCGCCTTGCCGGCAACACGCCCGACCTTCTGCAGGTCGCTCATGCCGGCAATGCCCGTTGTCACGGTCAGGAAGATGACCGGGGCGATGATCATCTTGACCAGCTTGATGAAGGCGTCGCCGAGCGGCTTCATGCTCTCGCCGACCGACGGATAGAAATGGCCGAGCAGGATGCCGACGGTGATCGCGACGAGCACCTGCACGTAGAGTTGGGCATAGAAAGGTTTGCGCTGCGCGGCAAGCGCGCCTGATTGGTCTGCGATGTGCATCGAACTCTCCCTGGCCGGATGGGCGAAAACGGATCGCCTGCGTGACTTCTCCCATCGCGGCGCTCCGGTCGCACGCCGCTGAAAACAGTTTTGCAAGCGTCGTGCCAGATCGGGGAAAGGCCGGAATCGCGGATTTCCGCCTTTGTCAGAGGTCGCGCGGACAATACTTGTGCGGATTTCCGCACAAGTGGCGTTTGCCTGGGCGGATTTTCGCATTACACTGACCGGAAAGCCGCGAAGAAAAGGGAGAGGGCAGACGCCGCAGGCAGGCACCGATAGCGAATCCCAAGGGTTTGCCGGCCGTGAGTTGCTGCGCGAGGCGGTGGCCCGGCTGCGCGACGGCCGCTGGCTTGCCGTGGTCGCAGCCCTTGCCGTCCTGGCTGGCGCGATCGCCATCGCCGGGCGCATCGCCTCCGGCCAGGCGGCCGACAATCTGCGCGACACAGCACTTGCCGCTCTGCCGCTGGCGGCGGGAACGCTGACCGGCGAAATCGAAAAGCAGCGCCTGGTTCCCTTGGTGCTGGCCCGCGACGATGCTGTGCGGGGCGCGCTGCGCCGGGCCGGGAAGATGCAAGAAGCGGCCCTCAACGACAAGCTCAAGGCGATTGCCGGCGATGCCTCGGCCTCCGCCATCTATGTCATCGATACGGCAGGCATCGCCATATCAGCCAGCAATGCCGGCGAACCGACCAGCTTTGTCGGCATCGACTATAATTTCAGGCACTATTTTCAGGAGGCGATGGCGAAAGGTGCTGCCAGCCAATATGGCCTCGGCACGATCAGCGGACGGCCGGGACTCTACCTTTCGAGCCGCGTCGACGATAACGGCAAGCCGCTTGGCGTTGCGGTGTTGAAGGTCGAGCTCGACGGCGTCGAGGCAAATTGGCGTTCCAGCGGTTTCCTTGTCTTTGTCACCGATGAACGAGGCGTCGTGCTGGCCACCAGCCAGCCCGACTGGCGGTTTCGTGCGCTGGCACCACTGTCGGCCGAGGACGTGGCCGCCGCCCATGAGCAACTGCAATTGGCCGATGCTGCCTTCGAGCCGCTGCCGTTCAGACGCGGCGCCGGCGATGGCCTGGCGACGATCGACAACGCCGGAAAACCACGCCAGTTCGTCGAGGTGGTGCAGGATTTGCCCGGTGCAGTCCCAGGCTGGCGTCTGTGGCTGCTGACGCCCGCCGACGCTGCTCTCTCCTCGGCCGCCAATACGGCGCGCCTGACCACGCTCCTGGGCTTGCTGCTTCTAGGCTTGATTGCCTACGTGCTGACCCGGCGCCGGCGAACGCGCAGGCTGCGGCAGGAAGCGCTGGCGCGCATGAATGCCGAGCTCGAAAGCCGGGTCAGCACGCGAACGGCCGAGCTGACGCGCTCCAACACCGCACTTGCCGGCGAAATCGCCGAGCGCGAGAATGCCGAAGCCAAGGTCCGCCGACTGCGCGACGATCTCGCCCAGGCCAACCGGCTTTCCATCCTCGGCCAGATCGCCGCCGGCGTGGCGCATGAGATCAACCAGCCGGTCGCCGCCATCCGCACCTATGCCGAGAATGCAGGTCGTTTTCTGGACAGCGGCAAGACCGGATCGGCCAGCGGCAATCTGACATCGATCGTTTCGATGACCGAACGCATCGGCGCGATCACCGGCACCTTGCGCACTTTCGCCCGCCGGCCGGGCGTCGCCGCTTCGCCGCTGCCGGTGCGCGAGGCGATCGACGGCGCGCTGTCGCTGCTGTCAGGCCGCATACGCGATTCCGGCGTCACCATCGTCAGGCCGCGCGGCAATGCCTCGCCGGTGGTCATGGCGAGCCGCATCCGGCTGGAGCAGATCCTGGTCAATCTTTTGCAAAATGCATTGGACGCGATGAAGGACCAGCCCGATCCGCGCATCGAGATCGAACTCGCCGAGCGCGGTGATCGAGTGCTGATTTCGGTGCGCGACAATGGACCCGGCCTTGGTCCGGAGGCGGCCGGCAATCTGTTCATGCCGTTCCAGACCACCAAGGAGAAGGGGCTTGGCCTGGGGCTGGTGATCTCGCAGGAGATCGCCCAGGAATTGGGCGGCACGCTGCGGCTCGATCCCGGCAATGGCAGCGGCGCATCCTTCACCATCGATTTGAGGCGAATTGAATGACAGACGGATCAGGGCTGGTCGCGCTCGTCGACGACGATGCGGACCTCCTTCACGCCACCACGCAATTGCTCGAGCTTGCCGGCTTCACGGTGGTCGCACTCGACGCCGCCGAGGCAGCACTTGCCGTCGTCGACAGGAATTTCGAGGGCGTCGTCGTCAGCGATATCCGCATGCCAGGCATGAATGGTCTGCAGCTGTTCGATCGCATCAAAGCGATCGACGCGGATATACCGGTGATCCTGGTTACCGGGCATGGCGACGTCGATCTCGCTGTGGCCGCGCTCAAGGACGGCGTTTACGATTTCATTCCGAAACCCTATGCCGGAGAACGCCTTGTCGAGGCGCTGAAACGGGCGAGTGAGAAGCGGCGGCTGGTGATGGAAAACCGGCGGCTGCGCGAAGCCGCGGCATTGGCCGCCGACGGCCTGCCGCTGATCGGCGAGGCGCCTGCCATCAAGCGGTTGCGCGAGACCTTGCGCCAGATCGCCGACATGGATGTCGATGTGCTGGTCGAGGGAGAAACGGGAACCGGCAAGGAAGTGGTGGCGGACCTCCTGCACCGATGGGGGCGGCGGCGCGCAAAACCCTTCGTCGCGCTGAATTGCGGCGCTCTGCCGGAGACGGTCATAGAGAGCGAGTTGTTCGGCCACGAGGCTGGCGCGTTCACCGGCGCGCAGCGGCGGCGGATTGGCAGCATCGAGCATTCGAGCGGCGGCACGCTGTTTCTCGACGAGATCGAATCCATGCCGCCTGCGCTCCAGGTCAAGCTGCTGCGCGTGCTCGAAACGCGCAGCCTCACGCCGCTTGGCTCGAACGAGATACGGCGCATCGATCTCAGGGTCGTCGCAGCGACCAAGGTCGATCTCGGGCGGCCGGACCAGCGCGGCGATTTTCGCGAGGATCTGTATTTTCGCCTCAACGTGGTGACGCTGCGCATTCCGCCGCTACGTGAACGCCGCGGCGATATCCCGATGCTGTTCGGGCATTTCCTCGGCAAGGCGGCCGAACGGTTTGGCCGGCCTGTCGCCAAAGTGAATGCAGCCGTCAGCGATCATCTCCAGTCGCATGACTGGCCGGGCAATGTGCGCGAGCTCGCCCATTTCGCCGATCGCGTCGCGCTCGGTCTCGGCCCGGACGAGGAGATGAAAACGGTTCGCGCGCATTCGCCGGAGCCTGCGGCAGCATTGCCCGAACGGGTCGGCCACTATGAGGCGCAACTGATCCGCGATGCGCTACGCGACCATGGCGGCGACGTGCGCGCCGCCATCGACGTGCTCGGCGTGCCGCGTAAGACCTTTTATGACAAGCTCAAGCGCTACGGCATTGCCGCGTCCGAATTTCGCAATGGCGGCGATGCCGATACGCAACCCATCTCGGAAAAGCGATGAACACGACACTGCAAACGACGGCAAATCCCTCGCCGCAAGACCTCACTTTTCTCAGCGAAAGGCTGACGGCGTTCAACGACGGCGATGTCGGCGCGTCCGAAAGGCATGCGCTTGCGGTGTTCGTGCGCGACGACGCCGGCGCGGTCGTCGCCGGCATTTCCGGCTACACCGCCTGGGGATGGCTTTATGTGCAATGGCTCTGGGTGGATGAGCGGCTGCGTGGCCAGCACATGGCCGGCAAGATGCTGGACGCGGCCGAACATGAAGCGGTGGCGCGCGGCTGTCAAAACGCCTGGATCGACACCTTCAATCCGAATGCCGCCAAGGTCTATCAGCGCCAGGGTTATCAGCCCTTTGGAACACTTGCCGACTTCCCCGTCGGCCGCAGCCGCATCTTCCTGCAGAAGAAACTGGCTTAACCGGCGAGTTTTCCGCCCTGCATCGGCCGCGGTGCGCCGGTCGTGCTCGGAAAACTGATCGGCAGGCCGCGCAGCACGCGAACCGCGAGGAAGGCAAAGCATTCCGCCTCCACCGCGTCGCCGCTCCAGCCCAGGCTCTCGGCCTGCACCACCTCGACGCCGGCGCGGCTGGCCAGCATCGCCATCATGGTCGGATTATGGCGACCTCCGCCGCTGACCACCAGCTTTTTGGGCCGGCTTGGTAAGAGGTCGAGTGCCTTGCCGACGGCGCCGGCGGTGAACGCGGTGAGCAAGGCCGCACCATCCTCTGCATTCAGGCCGTCCGCCATCGCGGCACCGAAGTCGAAACGGTCCAGCGATTTCGGGTAGGCTTTGCTCAGATAAGGGTGCTGCAGCAGCTTGGCGAGCCGGGCCTCGTCGACCGTTCCCGCCCGGCCAAGCGCGCCGTCGCGGTCCATCTCGCCGAGCCCCTTCGACTTGATGAAATCGTTGAGCGGCGCGTTGGCGGGGCCGGTGTCGAAGGCGACGACATTGTCAGCGCCGTCCCACCAGGTGATGTTGGCGACGCCGCCGAGGTTGAGTACGGCGACCTCGCCATTGGCACCGGCGCTGCGCATCAGCGCGGTGTGATAGACCGCGGCCAGCGGCGCGCCTTGCCCCCCGGCGCGCATGTCGGCCGAGCGGAAATCGTATGCGACCTTGGTGCCCAGTATGGCATGCATCAGCTCACCGTCGCCGAGCTGCCGGGTCTGGCCCAGCCGTCCAACCTGCGGCGCACGATGCAGAACGGTCTGGCCGTGAAAACCGACAATGCCGATATCGGCCATCGTCATGCCACAGCCTTCGACCAACTCCTTGACGGCCGCCGATTGCGCGCGTGTCAGGGCATCCTCCGCGGTGCGGAAGATCGCCGGCTCCGGCCCGACGAAATTCCACGCCCGCGCCTCCGTCAGCGTCTCTTCCAGCAGCGAGCGGATCGACGCGGGATAGGGCATCAGCCGATAGGTGCCGAAATCCTCGATCTGCTCGCCATCGGTCTTGATCAGCGCGACGTCGATGTTGCCGTCCAGCACCGTGCCGGTCATCAGGCCGACGGCCCAGATTGGTTCCATAGTCGTTTCCTCGTTGAGCATGATCTTTTCCGAAAACCGTTTCCCACTTTTCGGGACCATGCTCCAGTCCCCATCGATGAGATCACCGATAGCTTTGCGAAGCCTGACGATTCTACCGTCAAAATATCGGTCGGATGAATCCGGTTGGCGGGCAAGGTCCAAGCCTTGCCACTGTCGAAGTGGCGGTCTCGGTGCTGAAGACCGAACGGCCTTCGTAGCGCCACAGGCGATGCTGGACCGCGCAACGTCGGTTCTGCAGCCGTGTCTGGCTCAACAACCGCCGAGATGCCACCTCTTGCCTGTCAGCCCCGAAGGCGCGACCTTGCCTGATCTGGCGAACGCTTCCGCCGAAATCCGCAAGGAGTGAAAAATCATGGCATCCGATGTGGCCGTCATTGCAGGCGCCGGCGCTGGTCTGAGCGCCTCGCTTGCGCGCCTTCTCACCCGGGAAGGCTTTCGCGTGGTTCTGGCCGCCCGCAATGTCGAGAAGCTCAGCGCTCTGACCGACGAAACCGAGGCGCTGGCCGTCGAGACGGATGTTGCCGACGTTGCGTCCGTCGCCAGCCTGTTCGACACCGCAGACAAGGCCGGCCCGCTGGCGCTTGCAGTGTTCAACGCCAGCGCGCGCACCCGCGGACCGATCGCCGAGCTCGATGCCGAAGCGGTCAAACAGGCATTGCTGGTCGGCGCCTATGGCGGCTTCCTGGTCGGCCAGCAGGCGGCGCGCCGGCTGCTGGCGCGGGGTTCCGGATCGATCCTGTTCACCGGCGCCACCGCCAGCGTGAAGGGATTTCCCGGCTCAGCCGGCTTCGCCATGCCGAAATTCGGCCTGCGCGGCCTGGCGCAGTCCATGGCCCGCGAGCTCGCTCCGCAGAACATCCACGTCGCCCACTTCATCATCGACGGCCAGATCGAGCCGCCCGGACAGGTGGCCGATCCCGACCGGCCGGACCGCCGTCTATCGCCGGACGCCATCGCCGAGGCCTATCTTACAACCCATCGCCAGCATCGCAGCGCCTGGAGCTCGGAGCTTGAGCTGCGGCCCTGGGCAGAGACGTTTTGACAGTGCAGCTGATCGCCTAGGGGCCAACTGATCGCCTGGCGGGAAGTAACGCGATCCTTCCGCCACTCCTTTTACATTAGGTGATACTAATATTTTGTGACTCTGAGCTGCTTATCCGATACATAAAAAAGCGCAGTGTAATATATACGTTTGTTTAACGTCGGTTGTGCATCTTGCTGGCTTTCCCGGTCTAATTGAGAACGCGTATGCCGGTTACACGTCGTACACTGCTTGCGGCCGGGAGCGGCGGGTTGCTGATCTCGCAAGCCCAGGCGGCCAACACTCCAGGACAGCAGTCGGAGAACGCCCCAACGCCGATCGCGAGCGGCGATGTCTTGCGCATCGCAATGCCGGCCTTCGCTTCCAATCCGTTCTTCCCGGCCGACGGATCGGGGGACAATGGCATAGACATGGAACTGGCCCACGGCTTCGCCGCGGCGCTTGGGGTCGAGCCGGTGTTCGACCGATCCGCCGCAACGTTCGACGATATCGTCAGACAGGTCAGTTCCGGACAGGCCGACATGGCGATTGGCAAGCTCAGCAGGACGCTTCAGCGCGGCCGGTCGATCATCTATTCCCGCCCCTACGCCATGCTGCGGCAAGGGCTGATCGCCAACCGCCTCAACCTGGCGCGTATCGCGCAAGGCAAGCCGCCAGAACAGATTGTCCGTGATTTCTCAGGCGATCTCGGCGTGATCGAGGGCTCTTCCTTCGCCACTTATGCGGCCACGACTTTCCCACATGCGCAAATCCATCGCTTGGCAAGCTGGGATCTGATCATCGATGCGATCCGAAACGGGACGATCGACATGGCCTATCGCGATGATTTCGAGATCAAGAAGCTGATGGTCGACGATCCGTCGATGACAGTCGTAGCGCGCTCCATCACGCTGACTGACAAGGTCGATACGATCGCAGTCGGCGTGCGGCCGGACAATCCGCATCTCGCGGCCTTTGTCGATCTGTATCTTGACCTCGCGCGG
Source organism: Mesorhizobium sp. AD1-1 (assembly GCF_020164655.1). Classification (NCBI taxonomy): domain Bacteria; kingdom Pseudomonadati; phylum Pseudomonadota; class Alphaproteobacteria; order Hyphomicrobiales; family Phyllobacteriaceae; genus Mesorhizobium; species Mesorhizobium sp. AD1-1. The sequence continues at coordinate 143,009 of NZ_JAIUGP010000004.1, read as the reverse complement.
GGTCAGCAGATTCTCAACACGGACGAGATCATCGCCCGCTATCGCCTGGGGAGCAAAGCCTGACAATGGCCATCTCCGACGTAGCCGGACCCCTGCCTTTCGATTGGCGCCTCGCGGCTAGGCGTATCTTGCGATCGCCGGTGACGACGATTGCGATGATTGCTGCAGGAATCCTGTGCGGCCTCTACTATCCAGACTTTGCCCATGCGATCAGCCCTGTCGCACAACTCTACCTGAATTTCCTCAAGATGGTCGTCCTGCCCTATTTGGTCTCATCGGTCATCTTCTCCATCACGGCGATGGTCCAGGACCCGAAATCGGTCCGCTACCTCGGTAAGGTGGGTATGGCCGTGCTGGTCGTGTCGTTCCTGGCCGTGCTGGTGAGCGGCACCTTGTCGCTGATCCTGCAGCCGGGCCAGATCGAGAATCCCCAGTCGCGCATCGAGCTTGGCGAGTTCATCAATTCGCAAGGCAGCGTGTCCACCGATCTCGCCTTCCCGTTCCAGCCGCCGCCCTCCAATGGGGATCCCAGCGGCGGGCATTCGATCCTGCTCGACCTGGTGCCGAACAACGTCTTCAATGCGCTGGCCTCGGGACAGACCATCCAGGTTCTGCTGTTCTGCCTGCTTTTCGGGCTCGCGATGGGGAAGATTCCCCAGCCCTCGTCCATGAGCCTGACGCAGGCGCTCAACGCGGTCTACAGGGCCTGTACGGTGCTGACCAACTGGTTCATCTGGGGGTTGCCCTTTGCAACCTTCATCCTGATCGCGGACCAGACCGCGTCGACCGGAACCAAGCCGCTCACGCTGATGGGCGGTTACCTGCTGGTGATGGGTCTTTCCTGCCTCATATTCGTTGCCGGGGCCTTTGCCATTATCGCCATCCGGTCGCGACGAAGCTACTGGACGACGATCAAGACCTGCCAGCCGCTTCTCATGGTGGCCATCACCACACGCTCTACGGTCGCCTCGCTGCCATGGGTCATCAACCTTTTGAGCGAGCGCCTGCGGTTCAGCCTGGTGGTCGTGGAACTGCTGGTGCCGCTGCAGGCGGCATTGCTGCGCACAGGCCCGGCGCTGCTCTACACTTCGGGTGCGCTGTTCATCGCCCAGCTCTACGGCCATCCGCTTGCAGTCCCCGACCTCGTGCTCGTCGGCATCATCTCGGCGCTTCTCGCCCTCACCACCGGCGGCATGGGCAGCCTGCTCATCCTGTCGCAGATGTCCATCGTCTGCGGCTACCTGAAGCTTCCCTTCGAGGCGGCGTTCGCCCTGTTCGTTGCGGTGGATGCGGCCGTGGACACGTTCATGACGCTGGCCAGCGTCTGCACCGTCGCAGCGAGTACGGCAATGATCGCTCCCAGCCACAGGGAGGCGGCACAGCCTGAAAACGTCTCGGAACAGCTCGAAGCCGAGCCTGCCAGATGATCGACGACAGCATCCGTCCCCAGCTCGGCATTATCGGCGGCCTGGGGCCGCTTGCATCGGCTGACTTCTACTTCAAATTGACCCGGATGACCCAGGCGTTCAGAGACAACGAACATGTGCCTGCCGTGATCCTCAGCGTACCGCAGCTGCCCGACAGGACCGAAGCCATCCTTGCCGGCCATGACGGCCCGCTGGCGCCTTTGAAAGCCGCGGTCGCGACGCTCAATGCGCTCGGCGTCGCCTGCGTCGCGATGCCGTGCAACACCGCCCATCATTGGTACGACCAACTGGCGGCGAATTCGCGCGCGGAAATCATCCATATCGGCGACGCCGTGGTGGCGGAGACGCGTCGTAGCCTGGAGCGGGGCCGGGTTGCTGTTCTCGCCACCCAAGGCACGCTGGCCTCCGGCTTCTATCAGGACAGGATGTCGGCGGCGGGATTTGAGCTCTGCCTTCCCTCGAACACCGAATTTCAGGCGTGCGTCGACAGCGCGATCGGCCTCGTCAAGGCGGGTTCGATCGTGGATGCGGCGGTTGAAACCGAGCGCGCGCTCGACATCGCGCAAGCGGCCGGCGCCGATGCCGCCCTGCTCGGCTGCACCGAACTGTCGGTGGTGGCTGCCAGCCTCAACGACGTGAATGGATTGGTCGTCATCGACAGCAATGCGGCCCTGGCGCGAGCCTGCCTGACGCGATTAGGGTTCTGTACGCAGGAAGCCCGAGGCCTGCCGACCGTATCGCGGCCGCCAGGACATGATTGGCCGATGCGCGCCAGCTTGGCCGTACTGGCGTAACCCGATCTAGACGCTCTCGAGGTATGTCTCGATCTCGAAATCGCTGACATTGAGCGCGAACGTGTTCAGCTCCTGGCGTTTGCAGGCCACAAAGGAGTCGCGCAGGATGGCTGGAAAAATCTCCGCCACATGCGTCCCGCTCTCGAAGGCGGCGATCGCGGATGCCCAGTCCGGCGGCAGCTTTGCCGGCGGAAGTCCCTGGCCGTCTGTGCCGATCGGATCACCTGGCGACAACTGTCTTTCGATGCCGGTCAGCGCGGCGCCCAATATGGCCGCGAGCACCAGATAGGGGTTGGCGTCGGCTCCCGATACGCGGTGCTCGATACGGCGAGCAGCGGTCGGCCCGCCCGGAATGCGGATCGCGACCATGCGATTCTCATAGCCCCAGGCGACCGCGGTTGGCGCATAGGATCTTGGGCGCAGCCTGCGGTACGAATTGAAGTGCGGCGCGAATACCAGCGTGCTCTCGGCCATTGCCGCAAGCAGGCCACCGACTGCATGGCGCATGGTCTCCGAGCCCTGGTCGGTGCCGTCGTCGAAGACGTTGCGCCCTTCACCGTCGACCAGGCTGAAATGAACGTGAAAGCCGTTGCCCGCCCGGTCGCCATAGGGCTTGGCCATGAAGCAGGCGGCAAAGCCGTGCTTGCGGGCAATGCCCTTCACCGTGCGCTTGAACAGCACCGCATCGTCAGCCGCCCGCAACGCGTCCGCGACATGGTTCAGATTGATCTCGAACTGACCGACGCCGTTTTCGGCGATGGCCGTGTCGACGGGAATGCCTTGCGTCCGGCAAGCCTCGTAGACGTCATGGATGAAGGATTCGAAATCGTCGATTTCGTCGATCGACAGCGCCGCGTCGGAATCGAGCCGGCGTCCGGTCACCGGCGAGACAGGGCCGACCGGCCGCTGCGATTGCGGATCGACGAGGTAGAATTCGAGTTCCGTTGCCGCGACCGGGGTCAGGCCCAGGGCCTTGTAACGATCGAGGATGCGGGCCAGCGCCCGTCGCGGGTCGCCGAGATAGGGCGCGCCGCTTTCGTCGGCAAGCCACAGCGGGACAAGTGCCGTCGGATGCGCCGTCCAGGCCACCGGCAGAATGCCGCGCCCGGTCCACTGGCACAGGCCATCGGCATCGCCGGTCGAGAAAACCAGGCTGTTGCCTTCGATGTCCTCGCCCCAGACATCCAGTCCGATCAGCGAAAAAGGCATGCGCAGCTTGCCTTCCAGCGCCTTTCTTGCCTGCTCGACGGGAATGCGCTTGCCGCGCATGATGCCGTTGAGGTCGCACACCGCCGCCCTCAGGCTCTGGATGTCGGTTCTGCTTTCAAGCCAGTTCAAAACGTCCGCAATTGCATCGCTCAATTTAAAACCTCTGGTTTTCGAAGGTGCCGCAGCCTGACCGGCCGCACGTCCCTGGTAAAAATAGCTGGTGAGTTTTAGGAAAACAGACGTGGCTGTCGCCAAGCGCTTTTCCTTATTTTTTCAAGTCACTAGCTGGTATGTCGGGAGGCATTTCAAAACCAATTGCGCGATCTGCGATCGCAACATAGAGGTTGGAGGGCGGAATGCCAAGCACGAGCCGGTAAACCAGCGCGCAGCCGCTATCGGCGGGATCGGCGAGCTCGCTGCGGTAAGATCCGGCGCACGCAGCGCCCGAGCCACGCTGTGCAAAACGGTCATCACAAATCTTGACCTCGCATGCACTTGCACCTCTGGCCGCTGTCTGGCTTTTTGGGGTACCCATCGCAACGGACTGATTCGCGTCATGCCGCTCGATTGCAATATGCCCAAGGCAGTCTGCGGGTGGGTCGTGAAGCGCGCGCAATTGACGAAGGAGAAACAGGCATGGCCGAGCTCAAGAAGCCCGAAATCTCCGAGATGAGACCCAAGATCACCGTTATCGGCGTCGGCGGCGGCGGCGGCAATGCCGTCAACAACATGATCGCCGAGCAGCTTCAGGGTACCGAATTCATCGCCGCCAACACCGACGCGCAGGCGCTGACCATGTCCAAGGCGACGCGGCTGATCCAGCTTGGCGCTCATGTCACCGAAGGGCTGGGCGCCGGATCGCTTCCCGAGATCGGTCGCGCCGCGGCCGAGGAATCGCTCGACGAGATCATGGATCATCTGGCCGGCACACATATGTGTTTCGTCACCGCCGGAATGGGCGGCGGCACGGGAACCGGTGCGGCTCCAATCATCGCCCAGGCGGCGCGCAAAGCCGGCATCCTGACGGTTGGCGTCGTCACCAAGCCGTTCACCTTTGAAGGCCGGCGCCGCATGCAGATGGCCGAAGAAGGCATCGAGCGGCTGCGCGAGAGCGCCGACACGGTGATCGTCATCCCGAACCAGAACCTGTTCAGGATCGCCGATGCCAAGACCACCTTCGCCGATGCGTTCGTCATTGCCGACCGGGTGCTCTATGCCGGCGTCAGCTGCATCACCGATCTCATCGTCAAGGAAGGCCTGATCAATCTCGACTTCGCCGATGTCAAATCCGTGATGCGCGACATGGGCCGCGCCATGATGGGCACCGGTGAGGCTTCCGGTGAAGGCCGCGCGATGAAGGCGGCCGAAGCCGCGATCGCCAACCCGCTGCTCGACGAAGTGTCGATGAAAGGCGCCAAGGGCGTGCTGGTCTCGATATCGGGCGGCAGGGACATGACCCTGTTTGAAGTCGACGAGGCCGCCACCCGCATTCGCGAAGAGGTCTACGAGGATGCCGACATCATCGTTGGCGCCATCTTCGACAAGGGCATGGAAGGCCGCTTCAGGGTCTCGGTCGTGGCGACGGGCCTCGACCGTGCTTTTGGCGCCGAGGATGCCGACGCCGGCATCGCGCGCGACCACGCCGGTCAGCCGGCGCGGACGCTTCAATAGTGTTCGGTAAACGGGCAGGGCGCTGCCGCGCTCCTGCCCTCGATACCAGCGTTCAGCTCAGCCGAACTTCGGGTCCAGACTGCCCGACTTGTAGCGCTTGGCCATTTCGGCGACCGGCAGCGGCTTGATCTTCTGCGCGTTGCCGGCGGTGCCGAACTGTTCGAAGCGCTCCTTGCAGAGCTTGCGCATGGCGGCCATGGCCGGTGTCAGATACTTGCGCGGGTCGAACTCGCTCGGGTTCTCGGTCAGCACCTTGCGGATGGCGCCGGTCAGCGCCATGCGGTTGTCGGTGTCGATGTTGATCTTGCGCACGCCGTGCTTGATGCCGCGCTGGATCTCCTCGACCGGCACGCCCCAGGTCGGCTTCATCTGGCCGCCATATTTATTGATGATCTCCTGCAGATCCTCGGGCACCGAGGACGAGCCGTGCATGACCAGGTGCATGTTCGGCAGGCGGCGGTGGATCTCCTCGATGACGTTCATGGCCAGCACCGCGCCGTCCGGCTTGCGCGAGAATTTGTAGGCGCCATGGCTGGTGCCCATGGCAACCGCCAGCGCATCGACATGGGTGTCCTTGACGAACTCGACCGCCTGTTCGGGATCGGTCAAAAGCTGGTCGTGGCTGATCGCCCCTTCGACGCCGTGGCCGTCTTCCTGCTCGCCGCCGCCGCTCTCGAGCGAGCCGAGCACGCCGATCTCGCCTTCGACGGACACGCCGCCCCAATGCGCCATGTCGACGACGCGCTTGGTGATGCCGGAATTGTAGGCGTAGTCGGCCGGCGTCTTGCCGTCTTCCTTCAGCGATCCGTCCATCATGACGGAGGTGAAGCCGTACTGGATCGCGGTGACGCAGGTGGCTTCGTTGTTGCCATGGTCGAGATGCATGCAGACCGGAATGTCGGGATGGATTTCGACCAGCGCGTCGATCAGCTTGGCCAGCACCACGTCATTGGCATAGGCGCGCGCGCCGCGGCTAGCCTGCAGGATGACCGGCGACTTGGTCTCCTCGGCGGCCTCCATGATGGCGAGGCCCTGTTCCATGTTGTTCATGTTGAAAGCGGGCACGCCATAGCCGTATTCGGCGGCGTGGTCGAGCAATTGTCTCAGTGTTATGCGAGCCACCCAATAGTCTCCCGTATCTGGTTTCAAGCGCAACGTCGCGGGCCGGCCGGTTTGCCCGGTCGGCCCTTGATGCTTCTGGCGGGATTTCAAGGGAACCGCAACCTTCGGAGCGCTTCTCGATCGCAATTCTTGTTGCAGGGCTGAAATCCGGCCAGTTTGACGACCTCAGGCCGCGATCAGGTCCCGCGCCGCCAGGAGTTGCACGCAGGCGTTCGCCGCTTCCTTGCCCTTGACGGTGAAGTGCTCGAAGAAGAAGCGGTGGTGCTCGGCGCTGTCGTGGTAGTTGTGCGGGGTGAGCACCGCCGACAGCACCGGCACGCCGGTCGACAGCTGCACGTTCATCATGCCGTCGATGACAGCACTTGCGACGAACTCATGCCGGTAGATGCCGCCATCGACCACAAAGGCCGTGCCGAGGATCGCGGCATAACGGCCGGTCCCGGCCAGGGTCTTGGCATGCAGGGGGATCTCATAGGCGCCGGGCACGTCGAAAATGTCGACGGTGAAGCGTTCGCCTCCCAGAGAGGCCAGTTCAGCTTCGAAGGCCTGTACGCACTGGTCGACGATGTCGGCATGCCAGCGCGCGCGGATAACGGCGATGCGGGTCGTTTCATAGTCTTTATAGGAATGCTGATTCATGGGTCCATCCTTCCGTTTCGAACCAGAATCAGGACGCACGATACGGATTAAGCCCGCAAAAAGCGGGCCGGCTTCCGTTTCGTCCTCTTCCATCCGGACTGTAACCGTCGGCTCCGGAATCACACCGGATCTGCTGACCTTTCCGATTGGAAAGCGCTCGCGGGCTTGGGTAGAAACCCTTACCGCCGGTGGGGACTTTCACCCCGCCCTGAGAACATTAACGGCTTTGTATGAAAGGGCAGGACGCTGCTGTCAACCGTGAGAAGGTTGGGCCAAGCACGTTCGACTACCGCGTGCGCCACGCCGCCGCCGATGCGGCGATCAGCATGAGCAGTGCTGCAACCATCACGCAGACAGCAAAGCCGAAGTTGGAATAAAGCGGCCCGAAGCTGGTGGTGCCGACAAAGACCGCGAGGTAAGTCACCGCACTGTTCAGCCCCATGATCGTGCCGCGCCGCGACGGATCGAGCGCCGACAGGCGCATCACCAGGACGTTCAGGCCGAAATGATTGGCCAGTCCCCAGATTGCCACCATGGTCAAGGTCAGCCCGAAACTGTCGCTCGTCGCCGCCATCGCGACGTAGACGACGGCGACAAGAAGATAGGCAAACGGCATGACGCGCCGCGCACCCAGTCTGTCGATGACGCCGTCGAGCAGAGCAGCGGTGCCGAAGCCTATGCCGTAGGCAAGCGCCGCCAGGCCATTGGCACTCACCGGCTGTCCAAGCCCGACATGAAGATGGTCGCCGAGATAGCCATAGACGCCGTAGAACGAAGTCATGAAGGCCGCGCACGCGACCAGCAGCGGCAAGATTCCGGGAATGCCGAGCGCTTCCAGCGGGGCGGGCGCCGGTCCGGCCTTCCTGGTGTCGCTGAGCGACGTCACTGTCAGTCCCATCCATGCAAGGGCCGCAAGCACCGCGACCGCCACGAAAACGGCGCGCCAATGCACAAGATCGGCAAGCACGGCCGACAGCGAGACGCCGGCGACCATGCTGAGCGTCCATCCGGTCAGCACGACGCCGATCGTGCCGCTCTCCCTGCCCGGTGGGGCGATGGCCGCCGCGCTGGCATAGATCGCCGGCATGGCGACGCCGGCGGCGATGCCGGCCAGCAGCTGTGCGGCGACCAGCATGATCACCGTGGGTGCCGCGGCGCTGGCGACCAGCGCCAGTGCCAACAGCAGCAGTGCGCCCTGCAGCATTCTGCGAGCACCGAGCCGGTCGATGTAGCGCGCCAGGAACAGCGCGCTGGCAGAGGTGCCGAGGCCGAACGCGGCCGCCGCAATCATCACGGCCGGCACGCTGGTTCCGAACGAAGAGGCGACAGCCGGTGCAATCGGACCCAGCACCAGCGAGTTCGAGCCGATGACCGCGATGCAGCCCGTCAACAGATAGGCAAGCGCCGGGATCGGGGCTCGGGCAGTCAATGGTGCAAGTTGATCAATGTTCGACATATCGGCATAATGGCCGTATTCTATTCAGCGGAGAACCAGGAATTTCGCCATGGATGAAGAAACAGATGGCATTCTGCAGAACAGGCCGGCGGCCCGCGATCTCGACGCGATAGACCGAAGAATATTAGGTGTCCTGGTCGATGATGCCACGATCAGCTACGCCGAACTCGGCGATCGCGTCGGCTTGTCGCCACCGGCAGCGCATGAGCGGGTCAAACGGCTCCGGCGCAGCGGCGCCATCCGCAACACGGTCACCATCATCGATCCCCGGGCGGTGAAAAAGCCTTTGCTCGCCTTTGTCCATATCGACACCAGGGGCTGGGGAAAGACGCCGGAACTGATGGCGGTCTCGCAATATCCCGAAGTGGAGGAAATCCATACCGTCGCCGGCGACACCTGCATGCTGCTGAAGGTCCGCACCGAAGACACCAGGGCCCTCGAAGGCCTTTTGGCGCGCCTCTACGAAACGCCGGGCGTCACCTCGACGCGCAGCTATGTGGTGCTCTCGACCTATCTGGAGCGGCCGGTGCAGCCGGGTATCACCGAGACTTGGCCGACACCCAAGCACATGGCCGAGCCTCTGTACTAGAAGCGAGCGGCTACGCCCGCTCGGGAAACATCTGCTTCAGGCCCTCGCGCGAGGCCTTGGCGACACCGCGCTCGGTGATCAGGCCGGTCACCAGCCGCGCCGGCGTCACGTCGAAGGCCGGGTTGGCCGCCGGCGTCGTCTCAGGCGAAATGCGCACTTGGGCAATCTCGCCGGCGGCGGTCTTGCCCCAGACCAGCGAGACCTCGTCGGCCGAGCGTTGCTCGATCGGGATTTCGGCCAGTCCGTCATGCACCGTCCAGTCGATGGTCGGCGACGGCAGCGCGACATAGAACGGCACGTCGTTGTCGGCGGCGGCGAGCGCCTTGAGATAGGTGCCGATCTTGTTGCAGACATCGCCGTCGGCCGTGGTGCGGTCGGTACCGACGATGACCATGTCGATTGCGCCGCGCTGCATCAGATGGCCGCCGGCATTGTCGACGATCAGCGTGTGCGGCACGCCGTGCCCGGCCATCTCCCAGGCGGTCAGCTGGGCGCCCTGGTTGCGCGGCCGCGTCTCGTCGACATAGACATGGACCGGAATGCCGGCTTCTGTGGCCAGGTAGATCGGCGCGGTCGCGGTGCCGTAATCGACCGTCGCCAGCCAGCCGGCATTGCAATGGGTCAGGATGTTGACCGGCTCGCCCTTCTGCTTGCGCGCCGCGATCGCCTTGATGATGGTGAGACCGTTCTCGCCGATGGCGCGGTTGAGGCCGACATCTTCGTCGGCGATCTCACTGGCCCGCCGATAGGCGGCTGCAGCGCGTTGTTCGGTAGGCAAAGGCCGCAGGAAGCGCCGCATTTCGTCCAGCGCCCAGCGCAGATTGATCGCGGTCGGCCGCGTCTCGTGCAGGGTCTCCCACACGGCGTCGAGCGCTGCATCCGACGCATCGTCGGCCATCTGCATGGCGACGCCATAGGCAGCGGTGACGCCAATGAGAGGCGCGCCACGCACCCACATGTCGCGGATGGCGGTGGCGATGCCGGCAACCGTGCCGATCCTCTCGATGCGGAAATCATGCGGCAGCCAGCGCTGGTCGATGATATCGACGGAACGCCCGTCGTCGCTCAGCCAGATGGTGCGATAGTGGCGGTCGCCGACGTTCAAATGCTGCTCTCCTGTTCGATCAGCGCGGCCAGTTGGTTGACCTCGTCGATGCTGTGGATCTGGCGCCGGTTGACGGCGAGGTGGCGGCCGAATTTCAGCGCCTTTGCTTCACAACTGGCGCGCAGATCCTCGTCGGCAATGGTCTCGAAATCGGCATTGTGAGCGAGACCGAGGATGCGCCGGTGCACTTCGACGCCGGCAAAGCCTAGCAGGTCGGTCCAGATCTGGTGCAGCACATGGTCGAGCGCCTGCTCTGAGGCAAGGATGTCGCCCTGATCCTCGAACAGGCTCTTTTGGTAGAGCATGCCGGTGCGCTCGCTGCGCCATAGATGCGAAAACTCGGCGCGGAACACCGACCAGGTCTCGACCGTCACACCGAGCAGATAGGCGCGCATGGCGTCGCGCTTGCCCTTCTGTTCGTGGCCGCGTTGCGAGAAGAAGGACATCCAGAAATTGGCAAGCAGCATGCCGACGTCGAAAGCCATCGGGCCGTAGAAGGCGAACTCCGGATCGATCATCCGGGTCTCCGTGTCGGTGACCATGATCGAACCGGAATGCAGGTCGCCATGCAGCAGCGTTTCGGCATTGGCGGCGAAGATGTGCTTCAGCCGCTGCGCCTCGACCTTGAGGTCGCGGTCGGCGCGCAGTTCGGCGACCAGGCCGTCGAGCTGCGGCGAGGTGTGCCGGTTCATCTTGGCATCGAAATAGGGATCGGAGAACACCAGGTTTTCGGTGATGTCGCAAAGCTCGACATTGTCGGCGAACAGCGCCAGATCGGCCTTGCGGTCCTTGGCGGCCATATGCAGGTCGGAGCCGCGAAACAGCGTGCGGGCCATGAACAGGCCGATATCCCGGGCGATGTTCGGCAGTTGGCGGCCGTCGATCAGGGCACGGCGCAGGATGATATGCGGCGGCGCAAGATATTCCATGATGATCAGCGCCTGGCCTTCATCGAAATAATGGATCGCCGGCACCGAGCCCGGCGCGCGCGCCTCTTGCCTGGTCAGCGCGTGATACTCGAAGAAGGAGCGCTTCAACGGCAGCGGCCAGCTGTCGCCGACCAGGCGGACATAGGGCAGGGCCTGCTTGACCACGGCCGCACCGCTGGCGCCCTCGACGATGAACACCAGGTTGAGATTGCCGTCGCCGACCTCGCGGACCTTCCAGGCGCCAGTGTCCTTGCCGATCTTCGCGCACAGCGCCTCGTTGCCGCCAAGGCGTGCAGCCAGGGTTTCGACCGACAGGGCTTCGAACGGCAATTCTTCAGTCATCGTTATCCTCCCGCATATGCGCTTCCAACATAACGGAGGCGTGGCGGCCGGGCCAAGCTAGGAAGCGATCTGGCAATTGTCAATCGTGTTGACAATTGCCGATACAGCCCATAGCGTCATGTCAGGGAGGAACGCATGGTCGGCAATGCCGTGTTCCGCGTAGAGGGACTGAGGAAATCCTTTGGCCATAACGAGGTGCTTGGCGGCGTCTCGCTGGAACTGCATGCCGGTGAAGTGACCGTGCTGATGGGCGCCAACGGCGCCGGCAAATCCACCCTCGTCAAGATCATCTCTGGTGTCTACGAACGCGGCGGCGGGACGATGGTGCTCGCCGACCAGGATTTCGCGCCGAAAACCCCGGCCGAGGCGATCCGCGCCGGCGTCGTCACCGTGCACCAGAACATCAATGACGGTGTCGTTGCCGATCTCGACGTCGCCACCAACCTGACGCTGGACCGGCTGAGCGGCAGCGGTGCGCCGACCCTGTTCAATCCAATGCGCGTGCGGCGAGAGGCCAAGGCGGTTGCCGACCGCATGGGGCTGGCCATCGATTTGAAGGCGCGGGTGAGTGATCTTTCGCTGGCCGATCGCCAGATGGTGGCGATTGCCCGCGCGCTGGCGCACAAGCCGAAAGTGCTGATCCTCGACGAGCCGACCTCATCGCTCTCCAGCGCCGAGGCTGATCGGCTGTTTGCCCTGATCGACAGGCTGCGCGAGCAAGGCGTGGCCATCCTCTACATCTCGCACCGTATGTCGGACATAAGGCGGCTGGCCGACCGCATCGTATCGATGCGGGACGGGATCATCTCAGGCATTTTCGACAAGAAACCGCTCGACTATGAAGGCGCGGTCAACGCCATGCTCGGCCGCAAGATCCATCTCGACCGGATTGTTGTCAGGGATTCAGCCAATGCCGTCTTCAAGATAGACGGTCTGCGCATCGCACAAGGCGCGCGGCCGATCTCGCTGACGCTCGGCGACGGTGAGGTCGTTGCCATCACCGGCCTCGTCGGCGTCGGCAAGACGGCGCTTGCCGAGACGCTGTTTGGCGTGCGCCAGCCGCTGGCCGGCACAATGACGCTGAACGGCAGGCCTTATGCTCCTGAAACAGCCGGCGAGGCGATCGCCGCCGGCGTGTTCCTCGTTGCCAAGGACCGCGGCGAGAACGGCATCGTCGGCGGCTTCAACATCCAGGAAAATATCAGCCTGCCGTTTCACAAGCGCATGTCACGTTTCGCTGTTCTCAAGCGCCGTCTGGAACGCGCCACGGCGCGCCGGCAGATCGAGGAGCTGGGCATCGTCTGCCGCTCCGAGAAGGACGAGATGTCGGAGCTCTCCGGCGGCAACCAGCAGAAGGTGATGGTCGCCCGCTGGATGGCCCAGCATGCGAGACTGTTCATTCTGGACGAGCCGTTTCAGGGCGTCGATATTTCCGCCCGGCGCGACATCGCCGCCAAGCTCAGGGCCAGTGCAAACGGACGCGCCACGCTGCTGTTCGTCACCGAACTCGACGAGGCGCTGGAGACCGCCGATCGCATCCTGGTCATGTCGGAACAGACCATCGTCGGCGAGCACCGCAATGCCGATGTCGATCTCGACCGCCTGTTGGCCGAGGTCGCCGGCGGGCCGCTGCACAGTGCCGCCTGAGCACGGGCGTTAGGAATGGGAATGGAAAGAACATGGGTTCGGATTGGCTAAAAACGGCAGCAGCGCGCGGGAGCGCCGAATGACATTGCGCGACCACGCCATCCGCTACGGCTTCATCGTGCTCTTGTTCGGGCTCGTCGCCTATTTCTCGATCGCCGCCGACGGTTTCGTTTCGCCGCAAAGTGCGGTTTTCATCTTCCAGTCGGTCGCCATCACCGGCGTGCTGGCGCTCGGCGTCACCGCCACGCTGGTCGTCGGAGGTTTTGATCTGTCGATCGGCTCGGTCGCCACCTCAGCCATGATGGCGGCCGCCTATGTCATGGTGGTGCTGGAGCAGAACGCCCTTGTCGCGGTCGTCGTCTGCCTGCTCATCGGCGCCATCGTCGGCCTGATCAATGGCTGGCTGATCGTCTACATGCGTGTGCCCGATCTGCTGGCGACGCTCGGCATGATGTTCCTGCTCGTCGGCCTGCAGCGCATTCCAACCGAAGGCCGCTCGATCGCCACCGGCATGACCATGCCGGACGGTTCGGTCGCCAACGGCAAATTCTCCGACGCCTTCATGGCGCTCGGCCGCCACCGCTTCGACTTCTTCATCCCGAACCTCATTCCAGTGTCGGTGGTGGTGCTGCTCGTGCTCGCCGTGCTGATCTGGTTCTTCCTCGAATACACCCGTTTCGGCCGCATGATGTATGCCGTCGGCAGCAATGAGCGCGCCGCCGAACTCGCCGGTGCGCCTGTCAAGGCATACAAGATCTGGGCTTACGTCATTTCAGGTGTTTTTGCCTCGATCGGCGGCATTTTGCTCGCTGCCCGGCTTGGACGCGGCGACATCGCCTCGGGTAATAATCTGCTGCTCGATGCGGTTGCCGCGGCGCTGATCGGCTACGCGGTGCTGGGTGCCGCCAAGCCGAATGCGTTCGGCACCGCCATCGGCGCGCTGTTCGTCGGCATCTTGCTGCAAGGCCTGACGATGATGAACGCGCCTTACTACACGCAGGATTTCATCAAGGGCGTGGTTCTGGTCGTCGCCCTTGTCTTCACCTTTGCGCTTTCGGGCAGGGGCAGGAGATAGCTTTCGACCGGAACAGGATTTTCGAGTTCAACAAGAGTGGAGGAAAACAAAGTGAGCATTACAAGAAGACTTCTGGGGAAGGTGGCGCTCGGATTGGCCGGCGCAACCATGCTGATGCAGTTTCCGGCTTTTGCCGCGGACAAGCCGGCGCCCTTCGACAAGCCCGGCGTCAAGATCGCGCTGGTGCGCTATCTCTCGACCGGCGACTTCTTCCAGGCCTATCTCTCGGGCGTCGAGGCGCAGTCGAAGGCGCTCGGCATCGACCTGCGCGTCCTCGACAGCCGCCAGGATGCGGCTCTTCAGTCCGACATGGTCGATCAGGCCATCGCGCTCGGCGTGCAGGGTATCATCATCCAGCACGGCCTGACCGAATCGATGAAGGACGCCGCGCAGCGTGCGGTCGACGCCGGCATCAAGGTTGTGGCCTTCGACGTCAATGTCGAAAACCCCAAGATCCCGCAGATCGAACAGTCCGATCGCGACCTGGCCCGCCTCGCGCTCGAGCAGGCGGTCAAGGACAATGGCGAAAGCTGGAATGCCGGCTATGTCTATGTCGCCGGCATCGCGCCGCTCGACCGCCGCAACGAGACCTGGGTTGACGTCAAGAAGAAATATGCCGGCATCAAGGAAGTCGCGATGTTCGGCACGCTCGACAATCCGATCGCCAACTCCGTCGCCAACCAGGCGCGTTCGGTGCTGACGGCGCATCCCGACATCAAGGTGATGTTCGCTCCCTATGACGAATTCGCCAAGGGCGTGAAGATCGCTGTCGACGAAGCGGGCTTGAACAAGGGCATCAAGATCTATTCGGCCGACATTTCGACCTCGGACATCGCTGCGATGCGCGAGCCCGACAGCGCCTGGGCTGCGACCGCCGCGACCAATCCGGCCGTCGTCGGCCAGGTCTCGGTGCGTGCGCTGGCACAGTTGCTGGCCGGTGAAGACCCCGGCCACAACGTCGTCGTGCCGCCGACACTGATCACCCAGAAGGACCTCATCGACAAGGACATCAAGAACATGGAGGACCTGTCGGCCAAGCTGCCGCAGTTCGCCCACGCCGATGTCGCGATGCCGGCCTGGATGCCGAACCCGAACGCCAAGTAACTTTCGCTATCGAAGGCCGCCTGCAGCCGCTTGCTGCAGGCGGCCTTTTTGCTGAATATCTGCAGCCGGCGCCAGGCTCCGGCCCAAGGTTCGGTGCGTATATGGAAGCTCAGGCGGCAATCGAGGAAAACCTGTCCGGCGCCGTCGCCGGAACCTTGTTTCGATGCCCGCAGGCCACCACGGGTGTCGTGGTGCTGGGTGGGTCGAGTGGCCGCGTCGATGTCGGGCGCGCACGGCTCTTTGCAAACGAGGGCTCGTCGGCTTTGGCCCTGCAATGGTTCGGCGGTGAGGGCCAGCCTCCCGGAATATGCGAAATTCCCCTCGAAACCTTCTTCGCGGCAACCGATTGTCTCCTTGAAACAGGATGCCACCGCATCGTCTATGTCGGCACATCCAAGGGTGCCGAGGCCTCACTGCTTGCGGCGGTCCATGACCCGCGCATCGACGCTGTGGTCGCCATCAGCCCGTCATCGGTGATTTGGGGAAATATTGGTGCTGGCCGGGATGGCGTCAGCTGGCCTGAACGATCCTCATGGTCGCTCGACGGAATCCCCCTGCCGTTTGTGCCGACGGATCCAAACTGGACACCAGAATACGTGGATGGCTTGGTATCCTACAGGGGACTCTTCGAACATTGCTTGAAAACCTCCAGGCAGGAAGCGGCTGCGGCGACCATCCCCGTTGAGACCGCATCGGCCGAGATCCTGCTGGTCGCAGGCGGCGACGATGCGCTGTGGCCCTCCCTATGGTTCGCGACAGAGATTGTTCGGCGGCGCAGCGAAGCAGGCAAGATCACACATCTCGTGTCATCGCCGGATGCGGGGCATCGCATTCTCTTGCCTGGCGAGAACACACCACGCTCGACATTGCATGCACATGGCGGCAATGACGAGGCCGAATCACGGTTGGGCAGAATGGCGTGGGAAGGCATCCGAGAACTGCTGTAGCTGCAGATCCCGAATACTTTCGCCTGTTTTGCGTCAGTCTCGGCCGGTTTTCCCTACCGCAGCGCTGCCGCGATATTGCCGCCGTCGACGGTCGTCACGTCGGCGGTGGTGCGGTCGGCCAGCGCATGATGCAGGAAGGCCTGCGCCACGTCCTGCGCCGTCACTTCCTGGCCGAGCAGATTGCCGGACATGTAGTCCTTCTCCGACACGCCGCGCGCGCCTGAGCGGCTGGCGATCATGGCGTCGGTCAAGAGGCCCGAGCGGATACGGTCGGCGTTGACGGCGTTCGAGCGGATGCCATGCGCGCCATAGTCGAGCGCGTACTGCCTGGACAGGAACAGCGTCGCCGCCTTCGGCACGCCATAGGCGCCGAACTTCGGGCCAGGGTTGACCGCCTGCTTGGAGGTGTTGAACAGAAGCACGCCGCCGGTGCCCTGTTCGAGCATGATGCGCACGGCGTTCTGCGCCACCGACTGGTGGGCGAAGAAATTGAGCTCGAAACTCTTGCGCAAAAGCGCATCGTCGAGCTCGCCGATGCGGCCTTCCCAGGCAGCCCCTGCATTGGACACCAGGATGTCGACGCCACCGAACACGGCGACCGCTTTGTCGAAGGCGGCACGCACCTGTGCCGGGTCGGTGATGTCTGCGGCGACGCCGATCGAATTGTTGCCGGCTTTCTTCGCTGCATCGGCGGCTTTTTCGGCGTCGAGATCGACGACGACGGCATGGGCGCCATTGTCGGCGAACAGCTTTGCCGTCGCTGCACCGATCGCGCCGGCACCGCCGGTGATCAGCACCACCTGGCCGGTCAGCGGCTTCGGCTTGTTGGAGGCGAGCTTGGCCTGTTCCAGCGACCAGTATTCGAGCGGGAACAGGTCGGCCTTGGAAAGCGGATGGAACCGGCCGACGGCCTCGGCGCCACGCACTGCCTCGATCCACATCTCACCGACATCCGACGCGATCTTCGCGTCCTTCAGGGTGCGGCCGTGGCCGAACATGCCGAGGCCGGGCACCAGCGTCAGCCGCGGCATCTGGTCGAGCATGGTGCGCTTGACGTCGTCGAGCGCATCGTTGGTTTCGAAATAGGCGCGATAATCCTTGGCGAACGCGTCGACATGGCTCTTGATCACCGCCTTGTAGTCGCCGGCCTTGTCCGCGTCGGGCGCCGGCAGCGCCATCGGCCCGGTCTTGATGCGGATCGACAGATCGGGCGTCGAGACGCCGCGCCCGGCATAATCGGCGATCTCGGCTGAATTGATGAAATCGACAATTGCCGGCGAAGTGCGGAAATCGCTGACCATTCGGTCGAAGCGGCCTTCGCCGCGCGCTACCGCCACCGCGCCGCGCAGCATCGGCGCGATCGACGCCGGCGTCGCGAGCTTTGCCGGCAAGGCTGCCTTTGCCGCCTTCGGCTTGCCGCTTGCGGCAATATAGTCCTCGGCGACGTTCACATAATGGATCATCCGGTCGTAGGCCTGCTTCGCATCGTCGCCGAAGGTGAAGATGCCATGCTTGTCGAGGATCAGGCCCTCGACGTCAGGATCGGCGTCGAAGATGTCGGCAGCCGCCTTGGCGAGGTCGAAGCCGGGCATGATGTAAGGCACGTAACCCATCTTGCTGCCGAAAACCGTCTTCACCAGCGGCTTGGAGTCCTCCTGGTCGACGATGGCGAGAATGGCGGTCGAGTGCGTGTGGTCGACGAATTTGTGCGGCAGGAAGGCATGCAGCAACGTCTCGACCGACGGGTTGGGCGAGGACGGATCGATGAGGTTGACGCGTTGCAGGGCAACCATGTCCTCGTCGGCCAGCCTGTTCAGCGCGCGCGCCTTGAGCAGCGGCTTGAGCTTGACCGCCGGCAGGCCCTGCGGCTCGATGACGCCCATGTCCCAGCCGCTGCCCTTGACGCACAGCACGTCCCATTGGTCGCCGACGAGGTCGGTTGCCGTCGTCTTGCAAGAAGTGTTGCCGCCGCCATGCAGGACCAGCCGTGGTTCGCCGCCGAGCAGCCGGGTCGTGTAGACGCGCAGCGCCAGGTCGCGGCCGACACCCTTTTTCGCGTAGTCGGCGACGAGTTTTTCGGCTGCTTCGTCATTCCACAAATTCTTCATGTTCGCTTCGTCCGGTTGTTTGTCTTTGATGGTGAAACAGGAATGCCGCGACGCTTTGATGACAATGCGCCGGCGACGGAGAGGGGATTTCCTAGGAGGCCTTTTCTGTCGTGGCAGCAGCATGATCCAGGAGCCGCTGCGCCATGTGCGCGCCGACCACCAGATGCGTGCAAAGGCCGCCGGCGATCGCCGCGAGCAGCGGTTCGAACTTGCTGTCCTCCTGCACCACCACCAACCGCCTGGCGATGGCGCGCAGCGATGCAAGCTCGGCGGAGATCACCCGCCTGTTATAACTGCAGTCGAGCACCTTGCCCTCGGCGTCTATGATCTGCCCGGCAATCACGCCGGCAGCGCCTTGGCTGCGCAGATCCGCCATTTCACTTGGCGTCAGCGCGCCGCATTTGACCAGATGGCTGTCGGCGTCGACCGCGCCGACCGAGTATAACGCCAGGTCGCATTCGCCGACACCCGACAATTGTTCCCGGATCACCGGCTCGGCACGCAGCGCACGCGCAAGTTCTTCCGTAGACAGCACCAGCGGCGCGTAGAAATTGAGCCCTTTGGCGTTGAGCCGCCGCGCGATTTCCATAGTGCATTGGTCGGGGCGATAGGAATAGGGCGCGCCGAGATTGCCGCAGAGCTGCACCACCGTGACATCCTGCAGATCGGCATAGGACATGACGTCGGCAATCATATAGACGGTGCGGCCCCAGGCGACGCCGATGCGGTCGCCCTTCTTGACCAGTTCGAGAAAGACGCTCGCCGCCAGCACGGCGATTTCCGTCGACGGGTCGGCAATATGATCATTCTCCGGCGCGATCCAGACGGCGTCGAGGCTCAGCGCATCCTCGAGCTTGCGCGCCAGCACGTCGTCGGTGAAAAGCTGGGTCGAAGTCGAGATGTTGACGATGCCGGTCTCGCGCGCCTTGCGCAGGTACATGGCGACCGAGGCACGGGAAATGTTAAGCTGGCTCGCCACCTGGTCCTGCCGCAGGCCATGGGCATAGTAGAGCCAGGCGGCCTTGTGGATGAGTTGTTCTGCCGGTCGGATCGCCATGCCGTCTCCTCAGCTGACATTATTCACGGCTCTCGACAAAAGTCAAACTGGGCAGAGGTCTGCGATGCTCCCGCTTGCGCCGAATCTGGTTCATCATTGTGCCGAATGCGCTCCGTCGTGGCATCGTTTGTGGTGACGCGGCCCGAGCCTGTGATTAGAACGTCTGAAAGAAAATCGCGGGGGAGCATGGGATGGGCAATCCTTACGAACAGGATCTCGACAAGAACGCGGCCAACCATCAGCCGCTGACGCCGCTCACCTATCTGGAGCGCGCGGCCAAGACCTATCCCGACCATATCGCCATCATCCATGGCCGCCAGCGCATCGACTATCGCACTTTCTGGCAGCGGTCGCTGAAGCTTGCCTCGGCCCTTCAGAAGCGCGGCATCGGCAAGGGCGACACCGTCACCGTCATGCTGTCAAACACGCCGCCGATGCTGGAGGCGCATTTCGGCGTGCCGATGACCAAGGCGGTGCTGCATTCGCTCAACACCCGCCTCGATGCGGCGGTCATCGCCTTCCAACTCGATCATGCCGAGACCAAGGTGCTGATCGTCGACCGCGAATTCTCCGGCGTCGTCAAGCAGGCCCTGGAACTGGCCAGGGTCAAGCCGCTGGTCATCGACTATGACGATCCCGAATACGCCGCCGACGCGCCGTACCCAAAGGGCGAGCGGGTAGGCTCACTGGACTATGAGGCATTTGTCGCAGGCGGCGACGCGGACTTCGCCTGGTCGATGCCCGACGACGAGTGGGATGCGATTTCGCTCAACTACACGTCCGGAACGACGGGCAATCCGAAGGGCGTCGTCTACCACCATCGCGGTGCGGCCCTGATGGCCTACACCAACACCATCCATGCCGGCATGGCCAAGCACGCGGTCTATTTGTGGACGCTGCCGATGTTCCACTGCAATGGCTGGTGCTTTCCTTGGACGCTCGCCGTCCAGGCCGGCACCCATGTCTGTCTGCGCTGGGTGCGGCCGAAGCCGATCTACGATGCGATCGCCGATCAGGGCGTCACCCATCTGTGCGGCGCGCCGGTCGTCATGTCGGTGCTGATCAATGCCAGGGACGAGGACAAGCGCGCATTTCCGCAGACGGTCACTTTCAACACGGCTGCAGCACCCCCGCCGGAAGCCGTGCTGTCGGGGATGGCGGATGCCGGCTTTGCCGTCACCCATCTCTACGGCCTGACCGAGACCTATGGCCCGGCGGTCGTCAACGAATGGCACGGCGCCTGGGATGATCTCGAAAAGGGCGAGCGCAGCGCCAGGAAGGCGCGGCAGGGCGTGCGCTATGCAGCGCTCGAAGGCCTGACGGTCATGGACCCCGAGACGATGCGGACGACACCGGCCGACGGCGAGACAATCGGCGAGGTCATGTTCCGCGGCAACATCGTCATGAAAGGCTACCTGAAAAACCGCAAGGCGAGCGACGAAGCCTTCGCCGGCGGCTGGTTCCATTCCGGCGATCTCGGCGTCATGCACCCCGATGGCTACATCCAGCTCAAGGACCGCTCCAAGGACATCATCATCTCCGGTGGCGAGAACATTTCCTCTATCGAGGTCGAGGACGCGCTCTACAAGCACCCGTCGGTTGGCTCTTGCGGCGTCGTCGCCAGGCCCGACGACAAATGGGGCGAAGTGCCTGTTGCCTATGTCGAGCTGAAACCCGGCAAGCTCGCGACCGAAGCCGAGATCATCGATCACTGCCGCGCGCTGCTTGCCCGGTTCAAAGTGCCGAAGGCGGTCATCTTCGCCGAAATCCCGAAAACCTCGACCGGCAAGATCCAGAAATTCCGGCTACGCGAGATGGCCAAGGGGGCTTAGCTGCATCGCCACCCATGCTTCGCCTCGACAATTTGTCGCGGGCTTCGTCATCCTAGGGTATAGCAGTCGCGAAGCGACGTCGCGGAAACCCCTGGAGCTGCTCCGCAGCCCCAGGGATCCATGCCGTGACCTTGCGGCCGAGCTCCGACAGTCGAGAATGGCGGCTGCAGGCTACAGCTCGCTGACCGGTGTAAACCTGTTGATCCGTCGCACTCTTTGACCAACGTCGCGGCATGGATCCTAGGGTCTGCGCCGCGTCGCTTCGCTCCTTGCTTCGCCCTAGGATGACGAATTCATCAGGGCCAGCCGCTAACGGCGATCGTCGATTCCACCTTCTCACTGTCACCATCTGTCACCATTCGTACGTGTATACCGAATCCGCATTGACAGGTCCTTCTTTTCGATTTACGAGTGATGAAAATCAAAATTCGTCACTCGTAAATCGATAGAGGATCATGTCCGAAGCCGCCACCATAGTCGCCGAAGCCGCCCGACAGGAAAATGTAACGCGCATTCTCGATTGCGCCGAGCGCCTGTTCCGGCACTATGGCTACGGCAAGACCAATGTCGCCGACATTGCGCGTGAGCTCGGCATGTCGCCGGCCAACATCTACCGTTTCTTCGCCTCCAAGGTCGAAATCCACCAGGCCGTCTGCGGCCGGATGCTCGGCGCCAGCTACAAGATGGCCTACGAGATTTCGCGCCTGCCGATCAGCGCCGAGGAGCGGCTCCGGCGCTACGTGCATGCGCAATACAAGATGACGATGGAGGTCATGCTCGACGACCAGAAGGTCCACGAGATGGTCATCGTCGCCCTCGAACGGGATTGGGGTGTGATCGACAAGCATGTCGACAGCATTCACGACCTGTTCGCGGAAATCATTCGTGACGGGATCGAGGCCGGTGAGTTCAGAAAACAGGATCCGGTTATCGCGTCTCGCTGTTTCGGCGCCGCGACCGTCATCCTGTGTCATCCGCAGATGGTGGCGCAATGCCTTGCCAAGACCAACCGGGCAATGCCTGACGACCTCGTCGACTATGCAATCAAGGCCTTGAAGTAGCCTCCGCCCGTCGGGCGCCGGTTTCAACGATTCATCTCCATTTCGGGAGTACGCGCGTGTCTTCGTTCAGTTCAATCATCGGCAGGTTGCCCGCTGTAGGCCCGGTGCTGCTTGTCACCGCCACTCTCGGGCTTGCCGGCTGCAGCCAGGAAAAAGCCGAAGTCAAGGATATCATCCGCCCGGTCAAGGTTGTCGAGATCGCGAAGGTACATGACACCCGCACGCTCTCCTATTCCGGGTCGGTGAGGGCCCGCACCGAGAGCGCTCTGGCATTCCGCGTCAATGGCAAGATCACCGAGCGCCTCGTCGATATCGGCCAGCATGTGGCCTCGGGCGATGTGCTCGCCCGCATCGATCCCATTGACTACGACCTTTCGGTCAAGAGCGCGCAGGCAGCGCTCGATGCCGCCGAGCGGCAGGTCGAGACCGTGGAACTCGCCCGCAAGCGTGCCGAGCAGCTTTTTGCCAAGAATTTTGCCCCGAAATCACAGCTCGAACAGGCGACCTTGACCTATGACCAAGCGGTCGCCACCCGTGATTCCGCCCTTTCGACACTGGCTCAGGCGAAGAACCAGGTCGGTTATACCGATCTCAAGGCCGACAGGGATGGCATCGTCACCACGGTCAGCGCCGACGTTGGCCAGGTGGTCGGTTCCGGCACGCCGGTTGTCACTGTCGCTGTCGACGGCGAAAAGGAAGTGCTGATCGCCGTCCCCGAAATGGAAATCGCCGAATTCAAGCCGGGCAAGGCGGTCAAGGCGGGCTTCTGGTCGGACGATGCGCTGGCGCTCGACGGCAAGGTCCGCGAAGTCGCCGGCAGCGCCGATCCGCAATCACGCACCTTTGCCGTCCGCGTCAGCCTGCCCAACGATCCGCGTGTGCTGCTCGGCATGACCGCCAGCATCGAAGCCACGGCGGCCAATGAGCGGCAGCTGGTCTCGATCCCCCTGAGCGCACTGGCCGAGCAAGGCACCCAATCGATCGTCTGGACCGTCGATCGTGGCGCCGACACCGTTCATGCTCGTCCGATCAAGGTTGCCGAGTTCGCCGCCGATGGCGTGCGTGTCGCGGAGGGTTTGAAACCCGGCGATGTCGTGGTCGCCGCCGGCACGCAATTCATGACCGAGAACCTCAAGGTGAAGCTCGCCGGTGATACGGCGCTGCAATCGGCATCCGCGGCGGACGGCGACGCCAAGCAGGTGCGCTGACGACAGACAACCGGCTGCGCGTTCCCGCAGCCGCTGGTTTCCGGGCGGCAGGCGCCCGACCGAGACGCTCGATTGATGTAACCCCCACATCGATTTCGCGTCCCACCGCGATGAGTGCTTCTCCGCTGGGAGAGCCTTGCCGCCCGGAAGCCACTACGAACCCTCGATTTTGTTGCGCTAGATAGATGGACCAGCGTCGATGACCAATTCCACGGAAGAGAAGCGGCCCTTCAACCTGTCGCGCTGGGCAATCGGCCATCCCGCCATTGCGCGGTTCCTGTTCGGCCTGATCATCATTTCCGGCGCGCTCGGCCTGATGCGCATGGGCCAGAAGGAAGATCCCGATTTCACCTTCCGGGTCATGGTCGTCCAGGCGATCTGGCCGGGCTCCTCGATCCAGGAGATGGAAGACCAGGTCGTCAACAAGATCGAACGCAAGCTGCAGGAGACGCCGCATCTCGATTTCGTGCGCTCCTTCACCCGCGCCGGCAGCGCCATCATCACCGTGCAGATCAAGGGCGACACCAACACCGCCGAGGTGACCGACGCCTTCTACCAGGTGCGCAAGAAGGTCGGTGACATTGCCGGTGACTTGCCGCAAGGTCTGCTCGGCCCCTATTTCAACGACGAATTCGGCGACACCTTCATCACCCTGCATTCGATCAGCGGCGACGGCTTCAGCTATCCCGAGCTGAAGAAGTTCGCCATCCAGGCGCGCGACATGCTTTTGACGACGCCCGGCGTCGAGAAGGCCGTCATCATCGGCGACCAGCCTGAAAAGCTCTACATCGACGTCTCGTCCAAGGCCCTGGCCGAACGCGGCCTGACGCTGACCGATCTGCAGAATGCGATCAAGGGACAGAACAATGTCGACCCGGCCGGCTCCGTCGATACCGGCACCAACTCGGTGCGCATTTCCGTCGAGGGCGATGTCGGCAAGGTCGAGGATATCAGGAACCTGCGCCTGCGCGCCGGCGGTCAGGTCACGAGGCTGGGCGACATCGCCACGGTGAGTTCGGGGTTGCAGGATCCGTTCCAGCGAAAGTACCGCTTCAACGGTCACGACAGCGTGCAGTTGGGCGTCGTCATGGCCAAGGGCTTCAAGGTTACCGATGTCGGCAAGGATGTCGAGGCCACCTACAAGCGTTTCGAAGAGGCGCTGCCCTACGGCGTTGCCGTCGACCAGATCTCCGACCAGCCGGGCGTCGTCACCGATGCGGTGGCGGAGTTCATGCATGCGCTTGGCGAAGCGTTGCTGATCGTGCTCGTCGTCTCGTTCCTGTCGATCGGTTGGCGTTCCGGCCTGGTCATCGCCATCGCCATCCCGCTGGTGCTGGCCGCGACCTTCGCCATCATGTACGAGCTCGGCATCGACCTGCAGCGCATCTCGCTCGGCGCGCTGATCATCGCGCTCGGTCTTCTGGTCGACGACGCGATGATCGTCGTCGAGATGATGGAGCGCAAGCTGGAGGAGGGAATGGTCAAGGTCGAGGCGGCGAGCTTCGCCTATTCCTCGACCGCCTTCCCGATGCTGACCGGCACGCTGATCACCACGGCCGGCTTTATTCCGGTCGGCTTCGCGGCCTCGACCGCCGGCGAATATGTCCGCACGCTGTTCTATGTCGTCGGCATCGCGCTGATCGTCTCCTGGTTCGTCGCGGTCTATTTCACGCCATGGCTCGGCAACATGATCCTCAAGCAGCGCAAGCATGCCGGCAGCCATCACGATGTCTTCGACACGCGTTTCTACCGCCGGCTTCGTGCCACCGTCAGCTGGGCCGTGCGCCATCGCATCATCGTCCTGGTGATGACGCTGGTCACCTTCGGCACCAGCCTATGGGCTTTCCAGTTCATTCCGCAGAACTTCTTCCCGCAATCGTCGCGGCCGGAAATCCTCGTCGACCTTTGGCTGCCGGAAGGCACCAGCATCAAGGAAGTCGAGGCGCAGGCCAAGGCGCTCGAGACCAAGATGATGGACGACAAGGACAAGCGTTTCATCGCCACCTATATCGGCGAGGGCGCGCCGCGCTTCTTCCTGCCGCTCGACCAGCAGCTGAGCAACCCCAACTTTGCCCAGTTGCTCGTCATGGCCAATGACGAACCGGCTCGCGAGCGTCTGATCGTCAAGTTGCGCACCGTCCTGGCGCAAGACTTCCCGTCCATCCGTGCCAAGGTCGATCGTCTGTTCCTCGGTCCGCCGACCGGCTGGCCGGTGCAGATGCGCGTCATGGGGCCGGATCGCCAGGAGGTGCGCCGCATCGCCGACCAGGTGAAGGCAAAGTTCCGTGAAGATCCGCTGCTTGGCGCCGTGCATGATGACTGGCTGGAGCCGGTTCCGGCGATGAAGCTGGTCATCGACCAGGATCGTGCCCGCGCACTCGGCGTCACCTCGCAGCGCATCCGCCAGATGCTGCAGGCGACGATGTCCGGCGCGCCGCTCGACGACTTCCGCGACGGCGAGGAGACGGTGTCCATCGTCGCCCGCGAGCCGAATGCCAGCCGCAGCCTGCTGTCCTCGGTCGACTCGGTCTATATCCCGACCGACTTCGGCGGATTCGTGCCGCTGTCGCAGGTGGCCAAGGTGGTGCCGGTGCTGGAGCAAGGCATCGAATGGCGCCGCGACCGCCTGCCGACCATCAGCGTGCGCGCCACCTTGCCCGACGGCGTGCAGTCCAACGACGTCGTCACCAAGATGTACAACGACATGAAGGACCTGCGTGCGGGTCTGGCGCCCGGTTACAAGATCGAAATCCAGGGCGGTGCGGAGGATTCGGCGGAAAGCCAGGCTTCGATCGCCGCCAAGGCACCGATCATGCTGGCCGTCATTGTCGTGCTTTTGATGATCCAGCTGCAGAACTTCGGCAAGGCGATGCTGGTGCTGGCGACCGGTCCGCTTGGCATTATCGGTGCTGCCGCGGCGCTCCTGATCAGCGGTGCGCCGTTCGGCTTCGTCGCCATTCTCGGCGTCATCGCGCTGCTCGGCATCATCATGCGCAACTCGATCATCCTGGTCGACCAGATCGACCAGGACATCGCCGCGGGCATGGACCGCTACGAGGCCATCATCGGTTCGGCCGTTCGCCGTTTCCGGCCGATCACGCTGACGGCGCTGACGGCGGTGCTGGCGCTGATCCCGATCTCGCGCGGCGTCTTCTGGGGTCCGCTCGCCTACGCCATGATGGGCGGCATTCTGGTTGCCACGGTGCTGACCATCCTGGTCCTGCCGGCCGGTTACGCCCTGTTCTTCGGCCGGGAGCCGAAGAAGCGCGGGGCGGAGGGACGGACGGACGATCTGGAACTGAGCCAGGAAGCCGAAAAGCCGCAACTGGCGCTGGCCGCCGAATAGATCGATCGCGCCAGTCGAAAAGGATCGGGCGCGCCGACGCGCGCCCGATCCTTTTTATTTTTATGAGGTCAGATGACGAAGAACCAGTTGGCGAGCAGCATCACCACCACGCCGGCGACCAGCGTCAGATAGGGCAGCATGCCCGCCTTTTTGACCGAGAGGTCGGCCCCCGTCATGCCGAGATCGGCCAGCATGTGGTCGGGGAACTTGCCCTTGTCCTGAATGTAGTGTCGGAAGCAGAACACCGGGATGATCAGCGCTGCCGTGATCAGGCCGGCCCACAGCGCCATCGGGTTCCATACCTTGGCACCGGCGCCCATGAAGATCGCGTTGACATAGGCGAAGATCGCCCCGATCCCGAGCAGCCAGCTCGGCGCCTTCCAGGGCCGTGCGATATGGCCGTTGTCGATGCGGTGGATCCAGCCGGCGTTGAGGTTGAGGAAGTTGAAGATGATGTAACCGCAATTCGACACGGCGAGGATGAAGAAGAAGCTCGTCGCGTCGGCCGAGGCGATGGCCAGCACGATCAGATTGAAGACGAGATCGGTCCACATTGCCCGTGTCGGCGCACCATGTTCGTTGACATGGCTGAGATAGCGCGGCAGCCAGCCGTCGACCGAGCCCTGGTAGAGCGTACGCGAAGAGCCGGCCATGGCCGTCATGATGCACAGCACCAGCGCCAGGATCATCAGCATCACCAACAGGCTGTGGACTAGCGCGCCGCCGCCGACCATGCCGGCCAGCGCGTCGGCGACCCCGGAGCCGTCGACGATCGGCGTCGCCAGCATACCGTTGAGGCCAAGCACGCCCTGGAAGGTGAACGGCACCAGGATGAACAGCAGCATGCACAGAAGGCCGGAATAGAAAATCGCCTTGAACGTGTCGGTGCCGGGGTTCTTGAACTCGGATGTGTAGCAGACGGCGGTCTCGAAGCCGTAGGTCGACCAGGCGGCGATGAACATACCACCAAGCACCAGCGTCCAGCCGGCGATGTTCCAGGCACCGGGCTCGGGCGCGTAGGCTGCGGCCAGCGGCACCAGCGGCGAAAAATTCGCCCAGTTGATCTGGCCGGTGACGATCGGCACCACGCCGACGATCAGCATCGGGATGATGACCAAGAGGCCGATATATTTCTGCACATTGGCGGTGCCGAGAATGCCGCGATGCTGGATCGCAAAGATGATCAGCATCAGCACTGCGCCGATGAAGAAGGTCGCGTTGAAGGTGAACGAGACCGGTCCCAGCGTGTGGCTGTAAAGCGTCCAGTTGCGGATTGCCGGCGTCGCCGCCGCGGTCACCGCTGTGATGGCGTCGGCGGCACTCGTCCCGGCATGCGCGGCGATATAGGCGACGACATCGGGTGAGGTTTCGGTGAACAGCGGCACTGGCGCCAGCGCATTGAGGATGTAGGCGGCGGCGATCGAGCAGCCGAGCGACAGCACCGGCGACCAGGCGAACCAGTTGCACCAGACAGACAGCGGCGCGATGAACTTGGAATAGCGCAGCCAGGCGGTGGCGCCGTAGATCGACGCGCCGCCCGACTTGTTCGGAAACAGGCCGGCGATTTCGGCATAGGTGAAGGATTGCAGGAAGCCCATGATCATGGAGAAGATCCAGATCGCGAAGGCCAGCGTGCCGGTCGTGCCGGCAATGCCGCCGATCGAGAACAGGACCAGGGCCGGCACGCCGCTCGCCACCCAGAAGGCGCCGCGCCAGTCGATATTTCGGTGCAACTTGCCTTCGGCAAGCGGCTCCAGGACAGT
Source organism: Mesorhizobium sp. AD1-1 (assembly GCF_020164655.1). Classification (NCBI taxonomy): domain Bacteria; kingdom Pseudomonadati; phylum Pseudomonadota; class Alphaproteobacteria; order Hyphomicrobiales; family Phyllobacteriaceae; genus Mesorhizobium; species Mesorhizobium sp. AD1-1. The sequence continues at coordinate 114,578 of NZ_JAIUGP010000004.1, read as the reverse complement.
CGTTATCGTGCTCATATGTCTTTGTTCCCCATTTTGATGTTCCCCGTTCGTGACGGCCGCGACTTCGCGAGGCTTCATCATCGACGCATGCTTTGGGCGGCTGTCGGTGTTTCCACTCAGTCGCATTTTTTTCTTAACAGTGAAGATTGATCCGGCGCGCTTTCAGGTCAAGCGATTTGTCGCGCCGTGCACATCACGCTTGCGAAACATGTCGGCTTCACACTGCCGCGGTGGGATTGTTCGGAAAAGGACCAAGGGTCAGGAAGCGAAAAACCCGCCGGAGGCGGGTCGCGGCGCAAATCAGCACCATGGACGAATATGTAGCATAGCTGCCCTCAGCAGGTCAAGAAAAAATTCCTATCACGAACTGCAGCACGGCCTCACTGTCTTGGGAGGGAAGGGCCGTCAGGAACGCGGTTTGGTCTTTTGCGGATCGTAGTGGGCGAAGGCGACGACTCGCGCCGGCAGCCGCTTGGCATGGCCGTCGAGCTTGCCGATCTCGACCTCGGTACCGACAGCCGAATGGGTGACATCGAGCCTGGCCAGCGCGATGGTCTTGTTCAGCACCGGCGAGCGCATGCCTGACGTGACCACGCCGATCTGGGCACGGCCGACATGCACGCAATCGCCATGGCCGACGTCGACATTGGCGTCGATGTCGAGACCGACCAGCTTCGTCTGCGGGTGCTCCTTGCGGCGGATCAGCGCCTCGCGGCCGACGAAATCGTCGGTCTTGCTCTTCAGCGGCACGGTGAAGCCGATGCCGGCCTCGAACGGATCGGTCTGGTCGGAAAATTCGTATCCGGCGAAGATCAACCCGGCCTCGATGCGCACCATGTCCAGCGCCTGCAGTCCCATCGGCTTCAGCCCGTGAGGCTGGCCGGCTTCCCAGATGGCGTCGAAGACTTTTTCGGCGTCGCGCGGATGGCACCAGATCTCGTAGCCGAGCTCGCCGGTATAGCCGGTGCGCGAGACGACGACCGGAATGCCGTTGCCGCCACCAATGCGGGCGACGGCGAAGCGGAACCAATCGAGTTCGTCGATCGACGGCTGCAGCGGCGAGGTCCAGATCACCTCCCTGAGGATGTCGCGGCTCTTCGGTCCCTGCACGGCGACATTGTGCATCTGGTCGGTGGAGGAACGCACAAGGACATTGAGGCCGAGTTTTGTCGCCGTCTCGCGCAGCCACTCGCCAGACAGATCGTCGCCGCCGATCCAGCGGAAATTGTCCTTGCCCAGCCGCAGCAGGGTGCCGTCATCAATCATGCCGCCATGCTCGTAGCACATGGCCGAATAGACCACCTGGCCAACGCCGAGCTTCTTGACGTCGCGGGTCAGCGTGTATTGCAGCAGCGCTTCGGAATCCGGGCCGGTGACCTCGAACTTGCGCAGCGGCGACAGGTCCATGATCACCGCGTCTTGGCGGCAGGCCCAGTATTCGGCGATCGGCCCGTCCTTGGCGAAGGAATTGGCGAGCCAATAGCCCTTGTACTCCTGAAAGTTGCGGGTGTGCTTGGCAAAGCTCGAATGAAAAGCGGTCTCGCGGGTCATTTTCGGTTCCGAATCGGGCGTCATGCGTCTGGCGATCGCTCGCGAGAATTTGTGCTGGCCGGAATAGGTCCGCACATGGATGTCGGTCGGGTTCCAGCCATTGGCCGGCGTCGTGTCGTCGGGGCAGGCGGAGGAAACGCAAACGATGTCGGTGAGCGCCCTGAGCAGCACATAGTCGCCCGCCCGCGACCACGGCTCGTCGGACACCATGACGCCATGCGCGTCGATCGCCGTGTTGAAGAAGAAGTTGATCGCCATCCAGCCCGCGCGGGGATTGACGCCCTTGCCGGCCAGAGCGCCGTTGAAATTCTCCGAACAGTTGGTGTGTCCGGGATAGCCGATGTCGTCGTAATATTTGGCGGCGCAGGCGAGCGCGAAGGCGTCGTGCCGGCCGCATGTGTCCTGCACCACCTCGACCAGCGGCTCCATGTCCTGGTCATAGTATTTGGAATGCAGGCCGGGCATCGGGTAGCTCGCACCCATGAGCGTGCGCGTCGTCGTCACGTCGAGCGGATGATCCAGTCCCCTGTCCAGCTTGCGCGCCGAAAAGCACTGGAAATCGGTGCATTGGCGCCCGTCGACATCGATGATCTGCAGATAGTCGCCAGCCCCAACGAAATAGGCCTCCGCGGTCGCCGAATGGACGCGCAAATCGAGCACCGGGTCGGCAAGCGGATCAGCCAATAGCGATTTCGCCGCCGGGCGGATCGTGGCGCGGCGAACGAAGACGGTCAGCGGTGTAGCCGTGTCATGGCCATCGACCAGCATCGGCCCGCCGGGGGCGGCAATCAGCACCGCACCATCGCGTGCGACGGTGAAAGCCTGCTCGGTGCCGGCCGGTGTCGTGACGCCGAACACCCGCACCGCCTTGGCGTGGTCAAGCTGCACCTGCCGGCGGGCGAGCCCGCTCCGCAGGGATGCGAGACTGTCGTCGCCCTCTATGAGCAGCGCTTTGATGCCGGCAGCGTTGCTGTTCGATGCTTCACCAAAAATGCCGGGATCGGTCGCGCCGGTCCTGTCCCAGGCCAGAAGTTCGCAGGCCTGGCCGCCTTCGACATTGCGCACGGTGATTGCGTCGCCGGCCTCGATGTCGATCAGCACCGCGCCGTTGCCCTGGATCGTATAACGCTCCATGCCCGGCGGCAGCGCGATCTGGCCGGGCCTCAGGATGAGGCTAGGCTTGGGCGGTCCGGCGGCAATTGCGGGGTAGGGCGACTGGCTCATCTCAGCCTTGCGGTTCGAGAAACAAGTTTGCCTGTGCGTGAAATTATTTTAGCAGCAAGAATAGCAGTGCGGTTGGGTTTGGCAAGGCGGAGGTGGCGCGCGCTTTCCCTTCTCCCCTTGTTGTGGGAGAAGGGAAGACTAGCCAAGGCTAAGCCAGTCTCTCTGTATGGTCGATGTCGACGCCGTACTCCGCGCCCGAATCCAGCATCGTATGCCAAAGGCTCTCGGCAAACGTCGCAAACATCAGAACGTTGAACACCGCCTGCCCATCCGTCCGATCACTGTCGCGCCAGAGCGTGACGCTGGTGTGATCCATCGACGTCGCGGCGGCGGCGCCAACCGGAAACGCATCGGGATGCAAATCGATCGACGACAGTTTCGCCAGCATTGTCCGCGCCTTGGCGCCGGAGATGCTGACCAGAACCCGCGCATGCGACTGGTCCGACAGCGAGCCGGACAATGCGGGCTCCAGCGTCTGCATCGTGTGCTTGCCGCCCTTCGACAGCACGAAGAACTGGTCCGGTCCCGACCAGATCAGCGTTGCGTCCGAAGTCCGCACCGCCTTGGGCGCATCAGGGACAGCAACACCAAACCGAGCCTTGGCGGCTTGTCCCAGCTCGGCCGCCTGGCCGCGCCGCGCCATCACCTGGATCAGATCAAAATTGCGGATCTCGGTCAGCGAGACGCCGACCTCAATACCGCGTGCACCATGCACGCCGGCAACGAGCGCCTTTTCAAGCGGACTGCGGGGAGCCCAGGAAAACTCAACCACGCTGGCGCCCTCCATCCGGGTCGTAGAAGACGGGATTGCAGAGTTCGACGTCATAGTCTTCGCCGCGCAATGGATCATGCGCGTGCACGATCTCGCCGATGCGTTCGCGGCCGCGTTCGACAAGCGCGAGCCCGATCCACTGATCCAACGTCGGCGAGAAGCAGACCGAGGTGACATAGCCTTGGTCGTTGCCGGGGCCGGGCGTCTGCCCCTTCGGGATGATGTGTGCGCCGGAGCGCAACCGGCGTGTCTCGTCCGTCGGCTTGATGCCGACGACGACCTGGCGATCCGGGGCTACCAGCGCCTCGCGTCCGGCCATGACGCGGCCGATATAGTCTTTCTTGGTCGACATCATCTTGCCCAGACCAAGATCGGCCGCTGTCGTCGTGCCGCTCAGTTCCGGTCCGGCGATGTGGCCCTTTTCGACGCGCATGACGCCGAGCGCCTCGGTGCCGTAAGGCGTCACGCCGAATGGCGCGCCGGCCAGCATCAGATTGCGCGCCATCGCATCGCCGAAGCGTGCCGGTACCGAGATCTCGAAGGCCATTTCGCCGGAGAACGAGATGCGGAACAGCCGCGCCTTGAGGCCGCCGCGCAATGTCACTTCGCGCGCGCCCATGAACGGAAAGCCTTCGTTCGACAGGTCCTCGGCCGGATCGACGATCTCCTTCAGCAAGTCGCGTGTCTTGGGTCCGGCAATCGAGAATTGCGCCCACTGATCCGAAACCGAGGTCAGCTGCACATCGAGTTCGGGAAACAGCACCTGCCGACAGAATTCGAGATGCTGCATCACCAGACCGGCCTTGGCCGTGGTGGTGGTGAGAAAATAGTGGTCTTCGGCCAGCCGCGACGTCGTGCCATCGTCATAGACGATGCCATCCTCGCGCAGCATCAGACCGTAGCGCGCCTTGCCCACTGCAAGACTGGAGAAGGTGTTGATGTAGACGCGGTCGAGGAAGGCGCCGGCATCCGGACCGTGCACGTCGATCTTGCCGAGCGTCGAGACATCGCAGAATCCGACGCCTGAGCGCACCGCCTTGACCTCGCGCGTCACCGATTCCAGCCAGTCCTTCTCGCCCGCGCGGGGGTACCACTGCGCCCGTTTCCAAAGACCGGTGTCGACGAAGACAGCACCTTGTTCCACCGCCCAGTGATGCGACGGCGTCAGCCGCGTTGCATGAAAAGTCTCATCGCGATAGTGTCCGGCAAAGGCGCCGATGGCGACGGGCACGTAAGGCGGGCGATAGATGGTCGTGCCGGTCTCGGGAATGGATTTGCCTGTTACCGCCGCCATGATGGCGAGGCCGGCGACGTTGGAGGTCTTGCCCTGGTCGGTCGCCATGCCGAGCGTGGTGTAGCGCTTCAGATGCTCGACCGATTCAAAACCCTCGCGCTGCGCCAGCTCGATGTCGGAAGCGGTGACATCGTGCTGGTAATCGACAAAGGCTTTTCCCTTGCCCGCGACATGCCAGAGCGGCGTCAGCGAAAAAGCCTCGTCATCGGCGGCAGGCGCGGCGCCCGCCGTACCATTGTGCCCCGTGTCACGCGCCGCTGCCGCGCCAGCGGCAAATCCCTGGCTCAGGCAGGCGCCAAGGTCAAAGGCACCATTGGCGGCACCTGCGGCGACCATGCCTGGAGGCGCGCCGTCGGGCACGAAGGCGGAGATGTCGCTGCGCCATTTCGGCCGGCCGCGATGATAGGAGGTCAGCCCGACCGCCGGGTTCCAGCCGCCGGAAACGGCTAGCCCGTCCGCTTCGACCTCGGCGCGCGCGCCGCCGGTCAGCGACACCGCGATTTTCCTGACGCCATCCTTGCCGCCGTCGACGCCACTGACGGAACCGTGCAGCACCGGGAAGCCGCCCTTCGAGGCCAGCGAACGATGCGCCGGCGATATTTCGGGCCGTGCATCGATGACCGCCGCGATCTGCAGGCCGGCACCGAGGGCCGCTTCGACCGTGCGCCAGCCGTCCTCATTGTTGGTGAACAGCGCGATCCGTTTTGCCGGTGTAGCGGCGTAGCGCGCGACATAGGTGCGCATGGCGGAGGCCATCATCACGCCGGGCGTGTCGTTGCCGGCAAAGACGATCGGCCGTTCGATGGCGCCGGCTGCCACGACGCAGCGCTTCGCCACGATCCGCCACAGGCGCTGGCGCACCTGGTGCTCGGGCGGCGAGGGCAAATGGTCGTTGACCCGCTCAATGGCGCCATAGGTGCCGCCATCGTAGACGCCGAACAGCGTCGTGCGGGTCATGACGCGGACGTCGGGCATACCAGCCAGTTCAGCCAGCGTCCGCGAAATCCACTCGGCCGCGGGTTCGCCGTCGATCATTCCGCCATCCGACAGCAGACGGCCGCCGAGGACAAAATCCTCTTCGCACAGGATGACGCGGGCGCCAGAGCGGCCGGCTGCCAATGCCGCGGCCAGGCCAGCCGGGCCGGAGCCGGCGATCAGCACGTCGCAATGCGCCCATGCCTTGTCGTAATGGTCGGGATCGGCGATGCCGGCGGCACGGCCAAGGCCTGCGGCGCGGCGGATCGCCGGCTCATAGATAGCTTCCCAGAACTTCGCCGGCCACATGAATGTCTTGTAGTAGAAGCCGGCAACGAAGATCGGCGCGAACAGTTGGTTGACCGACATCACGTCGTGGCGCAGCGACGGCCAACGGTTCTGGCTGGCGGCCTCGAGCCCGTCATAGAGTTCGGCCGTCGTCGCCTTGGTGTTCGGCTCGCGCCGTGCGCCGGTGCGCAGCTCGACCAGCGCATTGGGTTCTTCCGAGCCCGCAGTCAGGATGCCGCGCGGGCGATGGTATTTGAATGAGCGGCCGACCAGCTTGACGCCGTTGGCGATCAGCGCCGAGGCGAGCGTGTCGCCCTGGAAGCCGGAGAAAGCCTTGCCGTCGAAACGGAAGTTCAGCGGTGCCGAGCGGTCGACAAGCCCGCCATTGCCGAGCCGGTGTGTCTGCGCGCCGGCCATCACGCACCAACCTTCGCAGCGCCGGCACCAGCCGCCGGTTCGATGGAGGAAATCTCGTGCGTCAGCGTGTTGCGGGTGACCTTCAGCCAAGCCCGGCAACCACCGCCATGGTACCAATATTCGCTGGTCGCGCCGGCGACATTGTCGCGCAGATAGACATAGTCGAAGACCTCGTCTTCCGAGGCGCCGGCCTCGGGCCGCACCGGCTTGGCGTCGCCGAGATAGGTGAACTCGCCGAGTTCGCGTTCACCGCAGAAAGGACAGGCAATGCGCATTTCTTCTAAACCGCCTTCAATGCAGGTTCGGTTGGGCGCCCTGGCCCTTTTCGTCGATCATGGCGCCAGTTCGGAACCGGTCTAGGCGGAACCGTGCCGCTTCTTCATGCGACTCGTCGCGAGCCAGGAGGTGCGCAAAGACAAAACCGGACCCTGGCGTCGCCTTGAAGCCGCCATAGCACCAGCCCGCGTTGAGATAGAGCCCGTCGACGGGCGTCTTGTCGATGATCGGTGAACCATCCATCGACATGTCCATGATGCCGCCCCACTGGCGCAGCAGGCGCACGCGGCCGATCATCGGCATCAGCGCCATGCCGCCCTCGCAGACGTCTTCCATCACAGGCATGTTGCCGCGCTGGGCGTAGGAATTGTAGCCGTCTATATCGCCGCCGAAGACGAGGCCGCCCTTGTCGGACTGGCTGACGTAGAAATGGCCGGCGCCGAAGGTCATGACGCCCGGGATGAGCGGCTTGATCGCCTCGGAGACGAAGGCCTGCAGCACATGGCTCTCGATCGGCAGGCGCAGGCCGGCCATTGCCGCGACGCGCGACGAGGAGCCGGCGACCGCCATGCCAACCTTTCCGGCGCCGATCTTGCCGCGCGACGTCTCGACGCCGGTCACCTTGCCATTGGCGTCTCTGACGAAGCCGGTGACTTCGCAATTCTGGATGATGTCGACGCCGAGTTCGCTCGCCGCATGCGCATAGCCCCAGACCACCGCATCGTGCCGCGCCGTGCCGCCGCGCCGCTGCAACAGCCCGCCTTGCACGGGAAAGCGCGCATTGTCGAAGTTCAGGAACGGGATCATCTTCCTGACGGCAGCGAGGTCGAGCAGTTCGGCGTCGATGCCGTTGATGCGCATGGTGTTGCCGCGCCGCGCATAGGCGTCGCGCTGCGCGTCGGAATGGTAGAGGTTGATGACGCCGCGCTGGCTGACCATCGCATTGTAGTTGAGGTCCTGCTCCATCCGCTCCCACAGCTTCATCGACAATTCGTAGAAGCCGGTGTTGCCGGGCAGACCGTAATTGGAGCGGATGATGGTGGTGTTGCGGCCGGCATTGCCGGAGCCGATCCAGCCTTTTTCGAGCACGGCGACATTCTTGATGCCGTACTCGCTGGCGAGGAACCAGGCGGTGGCCAGCCCGTGCCCACCGCCGCCGATGATCACCACGTCGTAGCGATCCTTCGGCGTGGCGTCGCGCCAGGTGCGCTGCCAGTTCTTGTGGCCGGACAGGGCGGCACGAGCGAGCGAGAAGATCGAATATTTCATCAGTTCATTCCGAGGTCGCTCGCGTCGCGCTGGTGGTCAAATATCCAGCGTGTGGTCGCGCTCCCATTGCGTGAAGTGCGAAGCATAGGAATTCCATTCCTGCTGCTTCAGCTTTAGATATGCCGACGAAAATTCCTCACCCAGCGCCGCCTTGAGCGATTTGTCATTGTCGAACTCACGCAGCGCGTCGAGCAGGTTGAGCGGCAGCTTCGGTGCGTCTGTGACGGTATGGCCGAGCTGGTACATGTCGATGTCGTGGCGCTTGCCCGGATCGGCCTTGGAGCGGATGCCGTCGAGGCCGGCCGCGATGATGACGGCCTGCAGCAAATAGGGATTGGCCGCCCCATCCGGCAGCCGCAGCTCGAAGCGGCCGGGGCCGGGCACCCGCACCATGTGGGTGCGGTTGTTGCCGGTCCAGGTCACCGTGTTCGGTGCCCAGGTCGCGCCCGAAATGGTGCGCGGCGCGTTGATGCGCTTGTAGGAATTCACCGTCGGGTTGGTGATCGCGGCCAGTGCGGAGGCATGTTTCATGATGCCGCCGAGGAAATTCCTGCCCTTGGCCGACAGGCCGAGCTCCATCGAATTGTCGGCGAAGACGTTGGTCTTGCCGGCCTTGTCCCAGACCGAGATATGCGCATGGCAGCCATTGCCGGTCAGGCCCTGGAAGGGCTTCGGCATGAAGGTCGCGCGCAGGCCATGCTTTTCCGCGATCGACTTGACCATGAATTTGAAGAACGAGTGCTTGTCGGCGGTCGCCAGCGCGTCGTCGAAGGCCCAGTTCATCTCGAACTGGCCGTTGGCGTCCTCATGGTCGTTCTGATAGGCGCCCCAGCCGAGCGCCAGCATGTGGTCGCAGATCTCGGCGATGACGTCGTAGCGCCGCATCACCGCTTGCTGGTCGTAGCAGGGTTTTGAGGCCGTGTCGTATTCGTCGGAGATCGTCTTGCCGTCAGGCGAGATCAGGAAGAACTCGGCCTCGACGCCGGTCTTGACATGCATGCCGTCGCTGGCGGCTTCCGCGATCAGCCGCTTCAGTGTGTTGCGCGGCGCCTGGTTGACCTCCTTGTCGTCCATGATGCAGTTGGCCGCCACCCAGGCGACCTCAGGCTTCCACGGCAGCTGGATCACCGAATCCGGATCTGGCACCGCAAGCATGTCGGGATGCGCCGGCGTCAGGTCCAACCATGTGGCGAAACCGGCAAAGCCGGCGCCGTCCTTCTGCATGTCTGATATCGCCTGCGCCGGCACCAGCTTGGCACGCTGGCCACTGAACAGGTCAGTGTAGGAAATCATGAAATATTTGACGTTTTTCGCCCTTGCGAATTCAGCAAGATCAGTTGCCACGGTAGTTCCCCATTTTATCGATTGTTGTTCCCGAGTATGCGGGAATCGGCCCTTCGTTGATCAGAAGCCGTTCTTCCCCGGTATCCAGTTGGTGCCGGCCAGCGGCACGCCGGCCATGGCGGCTGCCTCGATCGTCAGCGCGACCAGGTCCTCGGGTTCGAGATTGTGCAGGCTGTTCTTGCCGCACGCGCGGGCGATCGTTTGAGCCTCAAGGGTCATCACCTTGAGGTAGTTCGCCAGCCGGCGCCCGGCAGCCACCGGATCGACCCGCTTCATCAGTTCCGGATCCTGCGTGGTAATGCCGGCGGGGTCGCGACCCTCGTGCCAATCGTCATAGGCGCCGGCCGTGGTGCCAAGCTCGTTGTACTCCGCCTCCCAGCGCGGATCGTTGTCGCCGAGCGCGACAAGGGCCGCCGTGCCGATCGAGACCGCGTCGACGCCGAGCGCCAGCGCCTTGGCGACATCGGCGCCGTTGCGAATGCCGCCGGAGACGATCAGCTGCACCTTGCGGTGCATGCCGAGGTCCTGCAGCGCCTGCACGGCCGGCCTGATGCAGGCAAGCGTCGGCTGGCCGACATTTTCGATGAACACTTCCTGGGTGGCGGCGGTGCCGCCCTGCATGCCGTCGACGACAACGACATCGGCGCCGGCCTTCACGGCAAGCGCCGTGTCATAATAGGGGCGCGCGCCGCCGACCTTGACGTAGATCGGTTTTTCCCAGTCGGTGATTTCGCGCAATTCGAGGATCTTGATCTCGAGATCGTCGGGTCCAGTCCAGTCGGGATGGCGTGAGGCCGAGCGCTGGTCGATGCCTTTCGGCAGCGTGCGCATTTCGGCGACACGATCCGAAATCTTCTGGCCAAGCAGCATGCCGCCGCCACCCGGCTTGGCGCCCTGGCCGACGACGACCTCGATCGCATCGGCGCGGCGCAGATCGCGCAGGTTCATGCCGTAGCGCGAGGGCAGATATTGATAGACCAGTTGCTTGGAATGGCCGCGCTCCTCCTCGGTCATGCCGCCGTCGCCCGTCGTGGTCGAGGTGCCCGACAGGGTAGCGCCGCGTCCGAGCGCTTCCTTGGCCGGACCCGACAGCGAGCCGAAGCTCATGCCGGCAATGGTGATCGGAATCTTCAACTCGATCGGCTTCTTGGCATGGCGAGAGCCGAGCACGACCGATGTGTCGCAGCGCTCGCGATAGCCTTCGAGCGGGTAACGCGAGATCGAGGCGCCGAGGAACAGTAGGTCGTCGAAATGCGGCAGCTTGCGCTTGGCGCCGGCGCCACGGATGTCATAGATGCCGGTCGCCGCGGCACGGCGGATCTCGGAAAGCGTGTAGTCGTCGAAGGTCGCGGATTTGCGCGGCGTCGTCGGCGGGTTCCTGTAGGTCATGCTGCCTCAATACGCGTCGGCGTTGTCGATATTGAAATTATAGAGGGTACGCGCCGAGCCGTAGCGCTTGAACTCCGACGGCTTGACGCCGGTGACGCCGGCGCGGTCGAGCAGGCCCTGCAGCAATTCCAGATGCTCGGTCCGCATTTCCTTGGCGATGCAGTCGGCGCCGAGGCTGTCGACCTTGCCGCGCACGAAGATCCGCGCCTCGTAGATGGAATCGCCGAGCGCATCGCCGGCATCGCCCAACACCACCAGATTGCCTGACTGCGCCATGAAGGCCGACATATGGCCGATATTTCCATGCACGACGATATCGATGCCCTTCATCGAAATGCCGCAGCGCGACGAGGCGTTGCCTTCGATGACCAGCAGGCCGCCCTTGCCGGTGGCGCCGGCATACTGGCTGGCGTCGCCTTTGATGGTGATCGAGCCCGACATCATGTTCTCGCCGACTCCAGGCCCTGCCGAGCCATGCACGGTAATGGTGCTGCCGGAATTCATGCCGCCGCAGTAATAGCCGACGCTGCCGCGCACATCGATGGCAACAGGCTGGTCGACGCCAACGGCCACCGAATGGCTGCCTTTCGGGTTCAGCACTTCCCATGCCGTTTCGTTCGAGCCGGGAGCCAGATTGTGCAGCGCCTGGTTGAGTTCGCGCAGCGACAACTGGTCGAGATCGAAGACCCGAGGGTCGTGTGCCGCGGTTTTTGAAAGCGTGGTTGCCGGCATGAACTCAATGCTCCCAGAAATAGACGGTTGCGGGCTCGGGTTCCCAGACCCTCGCATTGTCTATGCCGGGCAGTTTGGTCAGCGCGCGATATTCCGAGCCGAAGGCGACATATTGGTCGGTTTCGGCCATCACGGCTGGCTTGCAGGCAATCGGATCGCGCACCACGCCAAAGCCGTTCTTGGTGCCGACGACGAAGGTGAAGAAGCCGTCGAGGTCGGAGAGCGTGCCTTCCAGCGCCTCGCCGAGATTCTTGCCATGCGCCATCTGTGACGAGAGATAGGCGGCAGCGACTTCGGTGTCGTTCTCGGTTTCGAAGGTCATGCCTTCGCGGATCAGTTCGCGGCGGACATTGTTGTGGTTCGACAGTGAGCCATTGTGCACCAGGCACTGGTCGGCGCCGGTCGAGAACGGATGCGCGCCCATCGTCGTCACCGCCGATTCCGTCGCCATGCGGGTGTGGCCGATGCCATGTGTGCCGGTCATCTTGCGGACATCGAAGCGATCGACGACAGCCTCGGGCAGGCCGACTTCCTTGTAGATCTCGACCACGTCGCCGGCGCCCATGATGCGGATGTCGGGGCGCAGCGCCTGGATGGTTTCGCGCGCTTCATCGATCTTGGCAGGCGTGGTCCTGACGACTGCATGGGTGGATTTCACCGAGATCGTCACCGGCGTGCCGATGGCCTTGGCGAGCTCCGCCTCGAGGCCGCGGAAATCGCGGTCGGGCTTGGCCGACTGGATGGTGATCTTGGCCTCATTCTTGGACGGCGCGCCATAGATGGCGATGCCGGCGCTATCGGGACCGCGATCGCTGAGCGAAATCAGCATCTGCGACAGCATCGCGCCAAGCTGGGGTTCCAGCGACTTGTCCTTCAAGAACAGTCCGACAATTCCACACATGTCAGCCTCCCGACGTTTTGTAGCTAAGAGATCGTTTGCAACTCTGAAATGATGTATCGAATGAGGTTCGCAAATTCAATCGTATGAAAAAAATATTCCTCTAGTTACCTATGCGTCTCAATGCCGCTCTGCCCACTATCGTTGCCTTGCCGGGCGTTGTGAACCCATTTGGCGGTGCGGATGCGGGCGAGCTTGTAGGCGTCCAGGATCGACAAAGCATAGATCAGGAAGCCGCCGGCGTGACGGCCGACGAAGCTGGCATCGGGCGGCGCGATCTTGGCCGTCACCCATGCCAGGATCACCATGAAGAAAAGGAATTGAAGGCCGCGCACCGGCACGCCCAGAATGACGTGCCCGCTTCCCGGCAGCACGATTGCGGCGCCGAGAACCAGATAGGGATTGGTGGGTGCAGTGGCGGAACTGGTCATGCGGCCTGCCGTTCGCTTTTGTTGATCGCGTCGCGAAGCGCCGACACCGACATCAGCAGCCTTTCGATCAGCGCGGGATCGAGTGCGGCGTCGCCGAATTCGGCCTGCCGGAAAACGCCATAGCGCGCCCGCTCGGCTTCGGCCAGAAGCCAGACGATGCGTATACCCTTGGGCGTGATCAGCAGTTCCTTGGCGCGCCCTTCGGAAAAGATCTCGATATGGCTGGCGATCAGGCCTTGCGGAAAGCGCGCCGCCCTGCGGTCGGTGCGCAGCACCGACTCGGCGGGAAATCCCGGAGCCTTGGGCAGCGTATGCTCGAGATGATCGAAATTGGAGAAGGTCGTCGGCGAGCCCGGCCGCATCATCATGTCGAAGGTGGCTGGTACCGCGACCTCTTCGGTGATCGAAACACTGAGCCAGCGCGCCGGCAGTTTGCGCGTCGCCAGCGTATCGACGATGGTGCGCACCTGGACACGTTTGCTGTTCCAGGATCCTTCCCAGGTGATGACGCCGGCGGTGCCATCCGAAACATTGGCAGCATCGGCGATGATTGTGCGGATGCGGTCCTGCTCGACGGCGAGCGCCATCGATGCCCTGCTGCGGCTGGAACGCGCTTGCCAGGCAAGGTGGAGAACGACAACCAGGACAATGGCCCCGGCCAGCAGTGCTGATGTCAGATCGGACATTTTCTCATGCCAGGCCCGCCCGGGATCCGGACGGGCCTACTCCCATCAATAACCCTGCGGCTTTGGCCACGGCATGGTGAACTGGTCGCCGCGCCGCACGAATTTGTAACGGTAGAAGTGGAACCACAGCGAGATCAGGAAGTAGAAGGCGACCATGGCGATCAGCTGCGAGCCGAAGCCGAGGAAGATGGCGAAGAAGGTCACCACGCACAGGCAGAACAGCACCATGGCCGGGATCGGATGGAAGGGGTGGGTGTAGCCTCGGCGGATCGAGCCCAACGGCCACTTCTTGCGGAACATGATGATGTTGATGCTCATGAACGTGTATTGCAGCACCCCCGACAGGATCGAAAAGGTGATCGCCTGGTTGAGGTCGGCGATGAAGGCGAAGGCCAGCGCGATCGGCAGCAGGAACAGGATCGAGCGATAGGGCGTGCGATATTTCGGATGCACGGCCGAGAACCATGTCGGCAGATAGCGGTCACGGCCGAGCGAGAACCAGGCGCGCGCCGCATCGTTGATGCAGCCATTGGCCGACGCCAGCGCCGCCAGCAGCGTGGCGACGAACAACAGGTTCTCGAGCAGCGGGCTGCCGGTCAGCTTGCCGGCGTCCCACAGTGGATAGTAGGTGATGCCGAGATATTCCCAGGGCATCAGCGAGGCGCAGACATACCAGGTCATGGCCGCCGCGATCAAAAGCGTGATCATGCCGGCCATGGTGCCGTAAGGCAGCGAGCGGGCCGGGGAGCGCACTTCCTCGGCGGCCTGTGTGGTGCCTTCGATGCCGAGATAGTACCAGATGCCGAACTGGAAGGCGGCGATGACGCCGATCCAGCCATAGGGAAGCGCATTGCCTGGGGTGACCAGTTCGTTCAGCTTCAGCACCGCGCCTTGCGTCCACGGGCTGACCGAGAAGAACAGGATGACGATCGAGATATAGGCGATCGCGGTGATGACGAAGTTGACGTTGAGCGTCATCAGCACGCCGCGATAGTTCAGCCACGCCAGCACGACGATGGTCGCGGCGATGAAGGAATTATGGGTGAGCCCTTCGACGCCGGCCTTGGCGACGATGGTGTCGCCGAGCAGGATGGCGTCGGACACTTCGAGCATCGTGTAGGCAAAGACCAGGAACAGCGCGATGTTGAACGCCATCAGCGGTCCGACGATGTGCTTTGCCTGCGCATACTGGCCGCCAGCGGCGGCCACGGTCGATGTCACCTCGGAATCGATCATCGCGACCGAGGTGTAGAGCAATCCGACGACCCAGCAGACGATGAGCGCGGCCAGCGCGCCACCCTTGTCCGCCGAGAAATTCCAGCCGGTGAATTCGCCGACCAGGACGATGCCGACGCCGAGCGCCCAGACATGGGCCGGTCCGAGCACGCGCAGGAGTGAAACTCTGTCCCCTTGGACAGCCGGGGCAGCCGGTTCAAGTGCGATCGTCATTGTTCAATCCTCACTCAGATCCGGTGTTTTTCGGAAGTGGCTTCCAGTTCGCCTTCGCGCGACGAGGTCAGCACCTCTTCGGAGAAGGTCGTGTCGACCTTGAACCAGTCGTAAAGCATCCACAAAGCGAGCACGATCGAGATGCCCCAGCATGCGTAAGAGAGTGCCACCCACATGATCGTGTCCCCGAATTAAATCGTCCTCAGAACTCTTACTTGTCGTCGAATTTTTCGTTGATGACGTCGCGATATTCGCGGTCGGATGCGCGAAACAGGAAGACGAAATAGCCTATCAGCACCGCAGCCATTATGATCAGCGTCGGCCAGTCGATGACATAATGGAAGCGGTTCTGGATGATGTCGTGCGCGGTCTCGGGCGTGTAGCCGAGCTTTTCCCAGATCGAGGCCATGGTCGGGTTCTGGCCGAGCGCTTCCCACGTCTTGGCGTCGAGCGCGTCGATGGATTTCGCCGCACCGGCGAGGCCCAGTTTCAGCGGCAGCCACAGCGCCACGAAAATGGCGACGACGACGACGGCGATGTCGAAAACCTGCCCGGCCTTGCTCTGCTCCGGCGGCGTGTAGCGGGACATTTCTTCTACCCCTCAGGACTTGCGGTTGCGGAATGCGTCGGCGTTCTTGATGTCGAGCCCGTAGATGAATTCCTTGTCTTCCTTGTAGTGCTTGACCATCGCCAGGATGGCGGCCGTGTTGAAGATCAGCACGGCGGCGGCGGCGATCGCGACCACGGCCTTGATGCCGCTGTGCGGGATGTAGGGCCATGTCATGAGGAGAACGAAGAGGATCGTCGCCCACAGGCAGACGATCAGGAGCGCAGATCCGCGCACGTCGGAACGGTACAGCGCTTCGATGCGCTGTTGCATGTCTGACATCGGTTTTCCCCTTTTTCCAACGCCAGGCCCCGAATTGGCCGGCCGCTGCCTCTTTCAAGAGAGTGAAATTTTTTTCATAAATTCAGTCCGAATCCCGCAATTGTCAAGCGCGATTTACGTGAGGTTAACCGTTTGCTTTGCGCGGCGGATTTTGCCTGACAATGAAATTAATTGCTTATGGGTATTGCGGCGTCCTGGCGTTTGCGATCAATATTCGGTCAAAGCTCCCGCCACTGCGCAGGGGGCAGGGAACAGCAGAGCTTTATCGAAACGGAGGACGAGCGGATGACGGCATCCTGGAGATTTTCGACCCTGGCGGATCGCCACCGAGCGCTCGGTTCGAAGCTCGAAGACTGGAGCGGCATGGGAACCGCCTGGACCTACGACAAGGATGCCGACGAGGAGTACATCGCCATCCGCACCAAGGCTGGCCTGATGGATGTCTCCGGCCTCAAGAAGGTGCACATCACCGGGCCGCATGCTTCACACCTGATCGACCTGGCGACGACGCGCGACGTCGAAAAGATCTACCCCGGTAAGTCGGCCTATGCCTGCATGCTGAACGAGGCGGGAAAATTCACCGACGATTGCATCCTCTACCGCACCGGCCCCAATGCCTGGATGGTCGTGCATGGTTCGGGCACCGGTCATGAGGAGTTGCAGCGGGCGGCTATGGGCCGCGACGTGTCGCTGCGCTTCGACGACAATCTGCACGATCTTTCGCTGCAGGGGCCAACCGCCGTCGACTATCTGGCCAAGCACGTGCCGGGCATTCGCGACCTCAACTATTTCCATCATATGCAGACGCAACTGTTCGGTTTGCCCGTCATGATCTCGCGCACCGGCTACACCGGCGAGCGCGGCTACGAGATCTTCTGCCGCGGCCAGGATGCCGGCACGATCTGGGACAGGATTCTCGACGAGGGCAAGAGCGCCGGCATCATTCCGTGCCGCTTCACCACCCTCGACATGCTGCGGGTGGAAAGCTACTTGCTGTTCTACCCCTACGACAATTCGCAGAAATACCCGTTCGAGAACGAAGGACCCGGCGACACGCTGTGGGAACTCGGCCTCGACTTCACCGTCAGCCCCGGAAAGACCGGCTTTCGCGGCGCCGAGGAGCATTATCGCCTCAAGGGTAAGGAGCGCTTCAAGATCTACGGCGTTCTGCTCGACGGCAAGGAGCCGGCCGATGAGGGTGCGCCGGTCTATCGTGACGGCAAGAAGGTGGGCGTGGTGACCTGCGCCATGTATTCGCCGCTGGTCGAGAAATCGATGGGCATCGCCCGCCTCGACGTCGACTGCGCGGTCAAGGACACCAAGCTCGAAATCCGCAACAGGAGCGGCGCCATCAAGGCCATCGCCCAGCCATTGCCATTCGACGATCCCAAGAAGACCAAGCGCACGGCGAAAGGTTGAGGCATAGTCGACGGCGAGGGGTTCGAGCAATTCCAGGAAAAGTGTGAAACGGTTTTCCGTCCGGAATTGCGTCAAAGCAAAGAGATAGAGCGGTCCGCCGTTTCTATGAAACGGTGAAGCGCTCGAAGGCACGAAGACTTAAATGGCAGCCAAAAGCATCATCAGCCGGCCTGTTTACGGAACCTTGTCTCCGCAGCCCGGCAAGCATCATCTTTTTATCGCGGATGCGGAAGGGGCGCTGGCGATAGCGGAGATGGCCGGGAGGGCGCCGCCCGGGTTTTTCGACGACGCCGAAATCGTCTTCATTCCCGGGCCTGACGGCAAACACACCGCAGCCCTCGAAGCGCTGAGACCGGTGCAGTTTCATCTGTCGCCATCCTTCGCCAGCCTGCTGCCACGGCTTAGGCAGACACTGGCAAATGCGCATATGGGCCTGCGCCTCTATCTCGCCGGCACTGAGGGCCTGATCGGCCAGGCGATGCAGGTGGCGCTTGAAGCCGGCATCGACCACACTTCGATCCAGACCGAGCACCGCGGTTCGCTGGCGCGGCGCATGCAATGCGTCCACTGCAAGGGCATCACCGAGAATGTGACGACGCAGCCGGCGACCTGCGCGCATTGCGGCCTGCTGCTTCTGGTGCGCGATCATTATTCCAGGCGCATCGCGGCGTTCCAGGGCGTCTGCATCAACGCCGAGGATCGCAGCGAGATTCCTCCGATGGAGGAGGTTTTCCGATGAGCGCCGGAACAACAAAACTCGATGTCGTGGTCAGCGACGTCGTCCCGGTCAACGACCTCGTCACCCGCTTCCATTTCCGCCGGCGCGACGGCGAGTTGCTGCCGACCTTTTCCGGCGGCGCCCATGTCGTGGTCGAGATGCGCGACGGCGAACGCACCAGGCTCAACCCCTATTCGCTGATGGGCTCGCCGCTCGACACGCGCGAATACACGATCTCGGTGCGCCGCGACGATGTCGGCCGCGGCGGCTCGCTGTTCATGCACCGGAACGTCAAGCCCGGCATGGAGATGGTGGTCAGCTATCCCGTCAATCTGTTCTCGCTCGACCTGCGCGCCAAAAAGCATCTGATGCTGGCCGGCGGCATCGGCATCACGCCGTTCATGGCGCAGACCGCTCAGCTTGCGGCGGAAGGCGGCAATTTCGAACTGCACTACACCTGCCGCACCGCATCGCTCGGCACCTACGCCGATGTGCTGCGCGAGCGCTACGACCGACGGGTCAGGCTCTATCATGACGACCTTGACGAGCGCATCGAACTCGACCGGCTGCTGTCGACGCAGCCGCTCGGCACGCATCTCTATGTCTGCGGCCCGGCCGGCATGATCAACTGGGTGCGTGATCGCGCGGCAAGCCTCGGTTGGCCATCGGAAACTGTGCATTTCGAGCATTTCGCGGCCCCCCAGCCTGGCCTGCCTTTCGACGTGACGCTTGCCGTCAGCGGCAAGACGATCCGCGTCGATGAGCAGCAGAGCCTGCTGGAAGCGATCGAAGCGGCCGGCGTCGATCCGCCCTATCTCTGCCGCGGCGGCGTCTGCGGCCAGTGCGAAACCAACGTCATCTCTTGCGACGGCAAGTTCATCCACAACGACCACTGGCTGAGCGAGGAAGAGCACCGTTCGGGCAAGAAGATCATGCCGTGCGTGTCGCGCTTCGAGGGCCGGTCGCTGGTCCTGGAGCGCTAGGAGGAAATCATGGGCATCACCTTTCGCAAGGAAACGTTCCGCGACGACTTCACCTTCAGGAACAGCCCTGAGCACATCAGGCGCTTCCCGTTCCCTTTCCACGAAGACGCCTACATGTATGCGGTCAACATCGAGCCGCATGTCGTCGGGCCGAAAGGCAGCGTGCTGGAAAACCTGATCGACGTCGACGAGCACTATGTCGCCGAGATGCAGGACCGCGCGCTGGTGCTGGCCGAGGACCCGCTGCGCTGCCAGTCGCTGCCGCACATGACGCTGGCCGGTTGGGACTTGCTGGAACTGCTGATGGAGCAGCAGGCGCTGGGCTATCCCGAGCATTTCACGCTGACCCGCGACGGCGACCGCTGGCGCTGGATCAACCGGCCGCTCGGCATCGACGACACCTTCACCTTCGGCGACGCCTCGACGCTGCCTTACGGCCCGATGGAGTACATCACCCGCCAGAGCCAGGGCGACTTCTGCATCCTCGACCAGCGCGACGGCAATCTGTGGATGGATGCCGGCATGGTCACCACCCAAGCCGACTGGTCGCTCGATTTCGACATCGGCATGAACTTTTTCGAATGGCACGCGCCGGTGCCGCTGGCGCATGAGAAGGGGATTTTTGTCAGGGCGCTGAAATTCCTCACCAACATCCAGCAAGGCAAGCCGGCCAGGCGCCTGAACTGGACGATGACCATCAATCCGCGCCTCGACACCAGCCCCGAAAACTATCACAAATGGGGTCCGGACCGGGCGACGGTGACGCCGGAAAATGTCGGCGACAAAGTGCATCTGCGCGTCGAGCTGCAGAGTTTTTGGCGCCTGCCGCGCTCGAACGGCATCGTCTTCCCGATCCGCTGCTATCTGATCAAGATGGACGAGCTGGTGACGCAACCAAAATGGGCCCGGCGCCTGCACCGCGTCATCCGCGACCTGCCCGACGAACTCGCCAACTACAAGGGCCTGACCCGATATAGGTCAACGTTGGTCGAGTGGCTGTCGAAGCTCGACGACGGCAGCCCGACGAGCCCTGGGTTCGGACCGGATTGAGCGACGCCCGCGAAGCTGCCGATCTCCCCCTCGTGGAGAGATCGAGTCCCGCTCAACCCGCGCTCTGCGGATAGCAGATAATCGACAAATACCGCATCGGCAGTTTCGTCAGCTGTTCCGGCCCGTGCGGCGCGTCGGCGTCGAAGAACAGGCTGTCGCCGGGCTTCATCGGGTAGAGATTGCTGCCGTGCCGGTAAACGACCTCGCCCTCGAGCATATAGAGGAACTCCATGCCCTCGTGCTGGAAGGTCGGAAACACGTCGGAATCCTCGGTCAGCGTGATCAAATAGGGCTCGACGACGACGCCGCTGGTATTGGAGCCGATATGGCCGAGCAGATTGTACTGGTGACCGGCGCGCGTGCCGCGGCGCTCGACATCGAGGCCTTGGCCGGCCTTGACGAAAACGGCGCTGCGCTCTTCCTCGAAGCGGCGGAAGAAGGCCGTCACCGGGACGCCGAGCGCCCGCGACAGCGCCTGCAAGGTGGTCAGTGACGGCGAGGTGATGCCATTCTCGATCTTCGACAGCATGCCCAGCGAAATGTCGGTGGCGACCGCCAGATCGGCGACGGTGATGCCGAGCTTCTTGCGGAAGGCGCGCACCTCGCGGCCGATCGCCACCTCCAGCACCTTTTCGCGCGTGTCGCGAATGGCATGCGGGTTCTGCGTCAGCGGCGCGCGGATGGTTTTCCCGTCGGCCGAGACCTTTGGCTGCGGCTTGGCCTTTGCACCGGCTGGACCAGCCTTGGAATCGGAAACCTTCTTCGCCATGTCGCCCCCGGCACTCCTGCGGATTTATTTCACTCTAGGTGAACATGTCAGGTGCCGATACAGCAGCGCAACTGCGACGGCAAGTCGCCTGAAAGCGCATGCGCACGATCCGGCGTTTGGCCGCGTCCGGTTTTTTGCGGGAAATCCACATCGGCGGAACGTTGTTTCCGCACCGGGCTGTTGACAGCACGAAAGGGCCAATTACTGTCCCTGTGAGTGAAATTTGTTTCGTAAGAGCAATTCCGGGAAAGCGCATAGCGCTTTCCCCTTGGGAGTTGCGTCAAGGCAAAAGTCGAAACCAGATCGGGAGGCCTGCCATGAAAAGTCGCGTTGCCGTCATCGGAGCCGGCCCATCCGGCCTGGCACAGCTCAGGGCCTTCAAATCGGCGGCCGACAAGGGCGCCGACATTCCCGAGATCGTCTGCTTCGAAAAGCAGTCGGACTGGGGCGGCCTGTGGAACTACACCTGGCGCACCGGTCTCGACGAGCATGGCGATCCGGTGCACGGTTCCATGTATCGCTATCTCTGGTCGAACGGACCAAAGGAATGCCTGGAATTCGCCGACTATACTTTCGAGGAGCACTTCGGCCGGCCGATCGGCTCCTATCCGCCGCGCGCCGTGCTGTGGGACTACATCAAGGGCCGCGTCGAGAAATCAGGCCTGCGCAAATGGGTGCGCTTCAACAGCCCGGTGCGCATGGTGACGTTTTCGGACGAGACGAAGAAATTCACCGTCACCGCGCATGACCGCACCAACGACGTCACTTATTCCGAAGAGTTCGACAATGTCGTCGTCGCCTCCGGGCATTTCTCGGTACCCAACGTGCCCTATTTCGAGGGTTTCTCCACCTTCAATGGCCGCATCCTGCACAGCCATGATTTCCGCGACGCGATGGAGTTCAAGGGCAAGGATATCCTGATCATCGGCCGCTCCTATTCGGCCGAGGACATCGGCTCGCAATGCTACAAATACGGCGCCAAATCCATCACCTCCAGCTACCGCTCGAAGCCGATGGGTTTCAAATGGCCGGAGAATTGGAAAGAGGTGCCGCTGCTGCAGAAGGTCGTCGGCAAAACCGCGCATTTCAAGGATGGCACGACCAAGGATGTCGACGCCATCATCCTGTGCACCGGCTACCTGCATTCCTTCCCCTTCCTGACCGACGATCTGAAGCTCAAGACAGCCAACCGCATGTGGCCGCTCGATCTCTATGAAGGCGTCGTCTGGGAGAAGAACCCACAGCTTTCCTATATCGGCATGCAGGATCAGTTCTACACCTTCAATATGTTCGACGCGCAGGCCTGGTTTGCCCGCGACGTCATCATGGGCCGCATCAAGCTGCCCTCGGCCGAGGCGATGGCCGCTCACGGCGCGAAGTGGCGCGCGCGTGAGGAAACGCTGGAAGACGCCGAGCAGATGATCTGGTTCCAGGGCGACTACACCAAGGAATTGATGGACCAGACCGATTATCCCGGTTTCGACGTCGAGGCGGTCAACCAGACCTTCATGGAATGGGAACACCACAAGGGCGAAGACATTATGAGCTTCCGCGACCACGCCTACCGCTCGCTGATGACCGGCACCATGGCGCCGCTGCATCATACGCCGTGGCTGCAGGCGCTCGATGATTCGATGGAGAGCTATCTCGAGGTGAAGGGCGTTGCGGCGGAATAACGAGTGGGCTTGCCGTCAGGCCGGCGCCTCGACCCAGCCGTGGCGACTCTCGCCATAAACAGACTGCGTCGGCGCCGGAAATGCCGGGTCTCCGAAGCAGCCGACTGCGACGGCTACCGCCGCCGGTTTTCGTGACGGATACCAGAAGACCGTTGAGCCGCACGTTCCGCAGAAATGGAAGGTGACGGGAAAGCCGCTGTCGGAATCGCGTTGGAATGTCTGGAATGAGCCGCTGATCTCTGTCTCGGCGGCATCGAAGAAAGCGGCGATCCCGAACGGACTGCCGGTCCGCCGCTGACAGTCCAGGCAATGGCAAAGCGAGACCTTGGCCGGCTCTTGCGGGCAGCGGATCTGCAATTGGCCGCAGGTGCAGTGAGCGATCCGGCCGGTCATCATTCTCTCCTGTGTCGGGGCGGCTAATCCTAACCCAGCCTTGCGCGCGCCTTCGCCGTCCAGGCGTTGAACAGCCGGTCGGCGACGATGCCGATGAAGGCGATGGCGAGACCGGCGACGATGCCGCGGCCGGAATCGGCCTTGGACAGCGCGATGAACACTTCCTGGCCTAGATCGCGGGTGCCGACCATGGCGCAGATGATGATCATTGCCAGCGCCATCAGGATCGTCTGGTTGACGCCCAGCATGATTTCCGGCAGCGCCAGCGGCAGTTGCACGCGAAAGAAGGTCTGGCGCGGCGTGCAGCCCGACACCTTGGCCGCCTCGATCAGCGCCGGCGGCACCTGCCTGATGCCGTGATTGGTGTAGCGGATCGCCGGCACCACGGCGAAGGCGATCGTCGCGATCATGGCGGTGACGTCGCCGACCCGAAACAGCATCACCACCGGGATGATGAAGCAGAAGGATGGCAGCACCTGCAGCGTATCGATGACCGGCGTGACGATTTTCTCGAACCGGTCGCTGCGTGAAGCCATCAGCCCGATCGGGATGCCGATCAGGCAGGCGATGAAGGCCGAAATACCGCAGAGATAGACCGTCGCCATGGTCTTTTCCCACAGGCCGGTGATGGCGCAGAAGGCGGTCAGCGCGGCGACGAGGACGGCGAGACGCAGGCCGGAGAGTTGATAGCCGGCAAGGCCGAGCAGGAAGACGGCGCCGAGCCACGGAAAGCCCTCGCAAAAGGCGCGCAGCGGGTTTAGGAGATTGAGTATGAGCGCCACGCGAAACGCTTCGATCGTGTCGAAGAAATTGATGGTCACCCAGTTCACCGCCGCCTTCCACAGCGGCGCCGTGGTGAAAGTGATCGCTTTCGGCACCACTGCCAAGGCCGGCACGAACAGGCCGGACAGTGTTGTCACGACAAGGATGGCGATGGCCAGCGTCAGGTTGGGGTAGCGCCGCCAGAGGCTCGGGCTTACCTCCTGATGGACATGGCCCTTTGCTTGGCTGTGCGCGATGGCCTGGCTCAGCCGGTCGAGTGCGATGGCGAGTGCCACAATGGCAAGGCCGGCTTCCATCGCCTCGCCGACCTTCAGCGCGCGTAGCGCCAGGAGCACGTCGTAGCCGAGGCCGCCGGCACCGATCATCGAAGCGATGATCACCATGTTCAGCGCCAGCATGATGACCTGGTTGACGCCGACCATCAATGTCGGCCGCGCCGACGGCAGCAGCACCCGCCACAGTTTCTGCTGCGCCGTGCAGCCGGCCATTTCGCTGAAATCGTCGATCTCCGACGGCACCCGCGATAGGCCGAGCATCGTTGCTCGCACCATCGGCGGGGTGGCGAAGATGGCGGTCGCAATCATCGCCGAGACCGGGCTGTTGCCGAACAGCAGCAGCATTGGGATGAGATAGGCGAAGGTCGGGATCGTCTGCATCAGGTCAAGGGCAGGGGAGACGATGAGCCTTTCGGCCCACGGCTTGCGCCACGCCCAGATGCCGGCGAACAGCCCGGTGACGATGCAGAACGGCACGGCGATGGAGATCAGCCCAAGCGTCAGCATGGCGCTGGTCCATTGGCCGAACAGCGCGATATAGAGAAAGCAGCCGCCGACCAGCAGGCCGAGTTTTCTGCCGCCGGCAGCATGCCCGGCGATGAAGGCGGCAGCACAGACGCCGACCCAGGACAGCCGCGGCAGGACATAGGCGTCCGCGCCGTGACCGATCTTGAAATTCTTGGCCAGCAGATTGAGCGCGAAATCGAGCGGAACGCCGAGCACAGCGGTGATCGAGCGGGTGAGCCACGACAGGTTCGACTTGATCCAGCGCATCAGCGCGCTGATCCAATCGGCGACCGGCACGACGGCGCTGGCCGGATAATTGACCGCCCAGGGCAGGTGGTCTTGCAACAGGAACACGACAAGCGCGGCCGCGAGTGCCACCGCCCAGACGAGCAGCCAGACCTGAACCGGGCGCGACCGTGTTTCGCCGGCGCTTGCCGTCACCGTCATGTGCCGGCTCCGGAACGCTCAATGCCGGCCAGCAGATCGATCACCGCTTGCGGCGTCACCTCGCCGATCGGCTTGCCGCTGCCGTTGACGACCGCGAACGGCTTGTTGGCGGCAACGATGCTGGCGGAAAAGCTGGATATCTTGGCCTCCGGCGCCACCGTTCCGCCGTGCTCCGAGCCGTCGCAGGCGCGCATGAGGCTGCGTGCCGAGATCACCTTGGCGCGGTCGACGTCGCGGGTGAACTCGGCGACGTAGTCGGTCGCCGGATTGACCACCAGTTCCTCCGGCGTGCCGATCTGGATGACCTCGCCATCCTTCATGATGGCGATGCGGTCGGCCAGCCGGATGGCCTCGTCGAAATCATGGGTGATGAAGACGATGGTCTTGTGCAGCATCATCTGCAACCGCATCAGCTCGTCCTGCATCTCGCGGCGGATCAGCGGATCGAGCGCCGAGAACGGCTCGTCGAGGAACCAGATTTCCGGTTTTGTCGCCAGGCTGCGGGCGATGCCGACACGCTGCTGCTGGCCGCCGGACAGTTCGCGCGGATAGAAATGCTCGCGACCCCTTAAGCCGACAAGCTCGATGACCTCGCGCGCCCTTGCTTCGCGTGTCGCCCGGTCCTGCCCCTGGATGCTGAGTGGGAAGGCGATGTTCTCCAGCACGTTGAGATGCGGCAACAGCGCAAAATTTTGGAACACCATGCCCATGCGGTGTCGTCGCAATTCGATGAGTGCTGCATCGGAGATTTTCAGCAGGTCATTGCCCTCGAATTCGACCTTGCCGTGGGTCGGCTCGACCAGCCTCGACATGCAGCGCACCAGCGTCGACTTGCCGGAGCCCGACAGGCCCATGATGATGAAAATCTCGCCCTGGCGGATTTCAAGGTCGACGGCGCGCACCGCGCCGACCAGCCCGGCAGCCGTGACGTCGGCAATGCTGGCCTTGCCGTCACGTTCACGGATGAAATTGGCCGCGTTCGATCCGAACAATTTCCAGACATTGCGGCAGGCAAGCTTTACCGGACGAGCGTCTTTTGGCGCGCCCGCGGTGTTTGGCTCCTGTTCAGTCCTGTCCGTCATTCGAACGTCCCTCTGGAATATCAACAAGTGAGGCCCGGCTGGTCAGCAGCCGGGTCTCATTTTTCCAGTCGGAACGATCACTGCGCCCAGGCTTTCCAGTCGGCCTCGTGGGCGGAGATCCAGGCAGCTGCGACGTCCTCCGGTGTCTTGCCGCCGAGATCGATCTCGCCGCTCATCTTGTTGAGCTCATCGGTGTCGATCGTGTAGGCCTTGGCCACCTTGTAGGCGACCGGCCATTTGTCCTTCATGCCGGACCAGGAGTATTTCCAGATCTCGCCATGCGGCTTGCCGCAGTCATATTTGGCGTCGGGGTTCACGCCCCATTTCGGGTCGTTGTAGCACTCTGGCGTGTATTCCGGGAATTCAACCCACTCGCCCTTGTACTTGGCCGGCGCCCAATGCGGCGAATAGATCCACAGCATGATCGGCGCCTTGCGCTGATAGGCGGAATCGAGCTCGGCGAACATCGCCGCGTCGGTGCCGGCATGGATGACGGTGAAGGGCAGTTTCAGCGCCTCGACGCGCTCGTCGTCAAAGCCTTCCCATGTCACCGGGCCGCCGAGATAGCGTCCCTTCGGTGCGGTCTCCGCCGTCGAGAAGGCTTCGGCGCATTTCGGGTCCTTCAGCGCTTCCCAATTGGGCAGGCCCGGGCATTTCTCCTTCATGTATTCCGGAAACCACCACTCTTCCTTGGCCTTGGGTCCGAGCTTGCCCAGCCGTTCGGTCTGGCCGGTCGCATCGGAGGCCTTCATGGCTTCGCCGGCGGTCGTGTCCCAGAACTCCAGGCCGACATCGAGATCGCCATTGGTGAGGCCCGTGGTCAGGCTGGAGAGGTAGTCGGCCGTGGGATACTCGACGGTATAGCCGAGCTTTTCCAGGATACCGCCAAGGATCTTGGCGTTCAGATTGACGCTGGTCCAGTCGAACAGCGCGATCTTGATCGGATCGTTGGATTCTGGTGCGGCGGCTTGGGCGGAAGGTGTCAGTGCACTCGCCGCGGCGAGTGCGAAGGTTCCCATTGTTAAGGTCGAAATCACACTGCGAAGTGACATGCTTGTTCTCCTTCAAGCTGTGAAAATTATCGTTCGTTCCCTTCTTGCGGCTTTTCTTGATTGTGTTGGAAAGGCTGGTCTTTGCGCAAGGCCGTCGGCGCCAGATTGTTGCCCCGGCTTTGGCCGGCGCAGGCAAGATGGTGCTCAATTCTAGTGATGATGGAACAGGACTGCAGTGTCGGCGTCATGGTTGCCGACGGATCGCTGCGGGGGCGGTCATCTGCGGATCGATTGCCAGTCTTGCGGCGCCTTGCAGGGTGCGAGCCATCAAGGTCTCATGTTCTCGGCTGTCGACCCGGCAAGCGCCATCTCGCCAAGCCAGTTTCATGGGATGAAATTATATATATCAAGGTTCATGTCGCGCAACGACTAACACCGCGCGAGGCGTATAAATTCAGACTGCCTGCGAAGTTGAACCTCTACCAGCAGACGTAGCCGCCATCGACAATCAGGTCGAGGCCGGTGACGAAGCTCGCTGCGCGGCTGGCCAGGAACACCGTAGGTCCGACCATTTCCTCCGGCGCCGCCATGCGCCCCATCGGCGTGTCGCGCTTGAAGATCTTCACCTCTTCGGCCACCTCAGGCCGCTTGTTCATCGGCGTCAATGTGTAGCCCGGGCTGACGACATTGACGCGCAGGCCGCGATCGGCCCACTCCATAGCGAGACTCCTGGACATGTGGATGACGGCGGCCTTCGAAGAGTTGTAGTGCGCCTGCGTCAGGCCCCGGTTGACGATGGTGCCCGACATCGAGGCGATGTTGATGATCGAGCCCTTGCCTCGCACCAGCATCTTGCGCGCTTCGGCCTGACAGGACAGGAACACGCCGGCGACATTGACCTCGTGCACCTTCTGCCACGTCTCCAGCGGCATCGTCTCGGCGGGTTCGGAGCCGGCAATGCCGGCATTGTTGACCGCAACGGTCAGCGCACCGAGTTCGCTCTCGACTCGATCGATCGCCGCCGCCAGATCGCTCTGCGATGTCACTGTGCCGTTCAGCACCAGCGCCTTGCGGCCGAGTGCCGTGATCCGGTGCGCCGTTTCATCCAGCCCACCTTTCGACGCATGACCAAAACAGGCGATGTCGGCGCCTGCCTCGGCCAGCCCGATCGCGATGGCCTGGCCGATGCCGCTGCCGGCGCCGGTGACCAGCGCGACATCGCCATCCAGCTTGAAAAGATCCATCGAGTGTCCTCCCTGTCCCAGGGAGGGTATGCGCTGAGCCGTGCTTCGATCAAGCGCCCGCGCGCAAGCGGCGTCGATGCCTAGAAATAACCGCTCGACGCGGCCGTGGCTTCCTTCGGGATTTCGACGCCATCGACCAGGATCTTGTCGACCAGTTCGTGGTGGAAACAGACCAGCCCCTTGATGCGCTCCGCCTCATGCACCGGCTCCGGATAATACCAGACGAGGTTCTCGTGGCGCTTGGCCTTGGTCGTCACGTGATAGTAGTTGGAGATGCCCTTGTAAGGACAGCGCGAGATGTAGCGGCTGGGCGCGAACATATCGAGCCGCGTGTCGGCGATCGGCAGATAGTGGCGCACCGGATGGCCGGTCTCGAACAGGAACACGCCGCGGCGTGAATCGGCGACCTGCTCACCATCGAGGATGACCTGCACGCGCCGCGACGACGGCAGGCAGTCGACGCGGCGGAAGGGATCGCGGGCGTGGACAAAGATCTCCTCGTCCTCCTCGAACCAGTGCCCCATCTTGCTCCAGGTGAACGACATGTAGTCCGATATCGGCGGACAGCCCTTAACCGGATCGAGATAGCGCCAGGCCGCGTCCTCGACCAGCGTGATGCCGGTGTTGAGCGAATAGTGGGTGGCTGTGCCCTTGAATGGGTCCTCTGTCGTGGTCTTGCTCGGCAGCAGGAACTCCTCGCGAACGTCGCCGATCGGAAAATAGTAGACCGGCAGATGATCGGATTCGTAGAACACCAAGGCGTTGGTCGTATCGGCCACGGTCATTGACCCCACCTGCACGCGCAGGCGCTTCTGCGTCGGCATGGTGAAGGCTATGTAGCCCGGCTCGAAGTCGTACTGCACGATGGTGTCGAGCAAGGGAAAATGCGGCCCGCGGCCGCGCAGATGAGGCTTGCGAATGGTAGTCTCCCGTTTTGTTTCTTTTGTCATCGGGCGTTGGGGCACGATCAGCTCAGGGACACGCGATCGAGCAGCAGGCCGGCGGCGATCGGCGGCAAGCCGCTGACATTCTTGCGCACCGGCACCAGCAGATCGGGGAAATAGCTGAAGATGACAGGCGTCTCGTCGAGCAGCAGTTTCTGGATGTCGGAGGCGGCAGCGCGCTGCGCGCCGACATCGAGCGCCTTGAGATAGCTGGTGACCATGCCGTCATAGGCCGGGCTCTTGAAATGCGCCGCATTCCACGGACCGTCGCTGACCAGCGGGCTCTTCAGGAAGACGTTCGGCACGCTGCGATGGGCGTAGTCGGTGATGCCAAGTGGGCTGTCCAGCCAGTCCGACTGGCCGAACACCGCCTTGCCGTAATATTTGTCCTGGTCCTCGATGTTGAGCGAGATGCGGGCACCGATTTCCTTGGCGAAATTCTGGAACAATTGCGCGTAGCCGGGAATGTCGGAATAGCGCAGCGTCGTTAGCGTGATGTCGAAACCACTGGCAAGGCCCGCCGCCTCCAGCAACTGCTTGGCCTTGGCGATATCCTGGACGCGCTGCGGCACCGTCTTGTCGGTTGCGGGGAAAGCGGGTGCGAAGGGGCTGTCATTGCCGGTCGCCGCCATGCCGCGGCACAGCCCGTCGACCAGCTTGGAGCGGTCGATGCACAGCGCCAGCGCCTGGCGCACGCGCTTGTCGGTGAAGGGGCCGGTGTCGCAGCGCATGTGAAGCTGCCGGTGCGCGGTCGAAGCGACACGCAGCACCGTGATATCAGGACTGTTCAGCACCACCTGGCTTACATCGAGCGGAACGGCGTCGAGAATGTCGACCTCGCCGGCCTGCAGCGCCAGGATGCGCGGTTGCACGTCGCCGTAGAATTTGAATTCGAGCCGGTCAGGCAGCGCCTTCTCGCCCCAATAGTCGGTATTGCGGATGAAGGTCGCGCCGACCTTTGGCGTGTAGGTCTCCAGCCGGAATGGCCCGGTTCCTTCGAACGTCTTTTCGTAGTCGCCCTTGTAGCTCGCCGGCAGGATGACGGCGTTGTAATTGTCGATCGACACCGAATAGGGAAAGCTGCCATTCGGCGCATCGAGATGGAAGGCGACGGTGTGGTCGTCGACCTTCCGGGTGCCGCCTTTCGACAGCAGCCCCTTGAACACGGAAAGTGCATTAGAAGCGCCGTTGGGGTCGGCCAGCCGGTCGAAGGTCGCGACGACGTCGTCGGCCTTGAAATCCTCGCCATTGTGGAATTTCACGCCCTTGCGCAGCTTGAACGTCCAGACGCTGCCGTCCTCGTTCGGCGCCCAGCTCTCCGCCAGCACCGGCTTCAAGGTGAGGTCCGGCTGCGTGATGCAGAGAAATTCGGCGGTCTGGAAAACCAGCTGATAGCT
This sequence comes from Mesorhizobium sp. AD1-1, assembly GCF_020164655.1. Classification (NCBI taxonomy): domain Bacteria; kingdom Pseudomonadati; phylum Pseudomonadota; class Alphaproteobacteria; order Hyphomicrobiales; family Phyllobacteriaceae; genus Mesorhizobium; species Mesorhizobium sp. AD1-1. The sequence goes on along the minus strand of NZ_JAIUGP010000004.1, from coordinate 84,015 downwards.
GCCGCTGTCATAATAGGTGACGGGATCGATGGCGCCGCCCGGCGTCGCCACGCCGGCGCGCACCGTGCCGCCCGGCTTGCCCTCCGCGCGTGCTTGCTGCGTGCCGAGGCCGGCGGCCGCGACAAGGCTGCCCAGGAACGGCAGTGAGAGACCAAGCACGCTGCCATGGCGCAGGAAGTCGCGGCGGTCCATCCTGCCGGCCAACAATTCGTCGACAGCGGAATTTTCGATTGCAGTGAGCGTTCTGCGAGCGTTGTCGATCATCCGGAAATGCTTGGGCATGGCTGGATTCCTCGCTTGTCTTGGGGTTCGGCCATCTAGTTCATTGTTGACTGCCGCCGGAAAGCGATATTTTTTGATAGGGGTCATCGAAATTTTCGATGTAGAGGTGGGCATGGACACTGAAAATCTGCGCAGCTTTCTCGAAGTCGCCACCCATGGCAGCTTCACCGTCGCAGCCAGCCGGCTCAACCTCGCGCAGTCCACCGTCAGCGCACGGATCAGGGGGCTGGAGGAGCAGTTGGGCCGCCGGCTTTTCGTGCGCGACCGCGATGGCGTCACGCTGACGCCGGCCGGCCGGCAGTTCCTGCCACATGCCTCTTCCATCACCCGCACCTGGGAGCAATCGCGGCAGGACATCGCCGTTCCCGATGGCTACGAGACCTTGCTGCGGCTGACCGCGCCTGCCTATCTGTGGGACCGCATCACCTCGCCATGGGTCGAGTGGATGCGCACCAGGCGGCCGAACGTGGCGCTGCGGCTGGAGGGCAGCTTTCCGGACTCGGCGATCGACCAACTGGCGGAAGGCCTGCTCGATATCTGCATCCTCTATCTGCCGCGGCCGCATCCCGGCATCGTCTACGAAACGCTGGCCGTCGATCAGGTCGTGCTGGTGCAGCACGCCGCGCAGAACAGGCCGTGGACCGAAAACTACATCCTGATGGACTGGGGGCTTGAGTTCCGCATCGAGCACGACCGCGCCTTTGCCGGCATGGTCAAGCCCGCTATATCGGCCGGACTGGTCTTCATCGGGCTGCAGCATGTGCTGTCTCAGCAAGCCGCCGCCTATCTGCCGCTCAGCGCCGTCAGCGGCCATATCGAGCGCGGCGAAATGCGGCGCATCGACGACGCGCCGGTGTTCCAGCGGCCGATCTACCTCGCCTATCCCTCCAATCCTGTTTCTTCGGATGTCCTGGATGTCGCGCTCACAGGCCTGCGCACGCTGGCCAGGGACTGGGCCGAAGGGCAGGGCTTTTCGGAAGGTGACCGTGCTCTCAGCATGGCCGGCCAGATCTGACCGGCCAAGCCACGCGGGTGATGGTGACGCTCGCTATGCCGGCTCGGTCACGGCCGCTCTCTGCAGCCTGGCCAGTTCGGCATATGGAATGTGGCAGCGGATCGAATGGCCGGGCTGGGCCTCGCTCAGCGGCGGCTCCTGCTGTTCGCAGATCGGACCGATCTTGCGCGGGCAGCGCGTGTGGAACACGCAGCCCGACGGCGGATTGGTGGCGCTCGGGATTTCGCCGCCGAGACGAATGCGCGCCGTCTCGGTCTGGTCGAGTTTGGGCACGGCCGACAGCAGCGCTTCGGTGTAGGGATGATGCGGCCCGGAAAAGACCTCTTCCGACGGTCCGAGCTCCATGATGCGGCCGAGATAGAGCACGGCGATCTTGTCGGAGAGGTAACGCACCACGGCCAGATCATGCGAGATGAAGATGTAGCTGACGTCTTCCTTCGACTGCAGGTCGGCGAGCAGATTGAGGATGGCCGCCTGCACCGAGACGTCGAGCGCCGAGGTCGGCTCGTCGCAGACGACGATCCGCGGGTCTCCGGCGAAGGCGCGGGCAATGGCGACGCGCTGCTTCAGGCCGCCGGAGAGCTGGCGTGGCTTGACGGCAAGATGGCGGTCGGTGAGCCGCACCGAGCGGACGAGGTCGTTGAGACGAGCCTCCAGCGCCTTGCCGGAGAGGCCCGCCAGCCGCTTCAGCGCGCGTCCGATCAGATGCCGGATCGAATGCGATCGGTTGAGTGCGGAGTCCGGGTTCTGGAAGACGATCTGCATCGCCTTGATCTGGTCGTCGCTGCGGTTCTCCAGCCTGGGCGCCAGCGCCTTGCCTTCCAGCTCGATCGTGCCGCCTGCGTCCGGCGGCACAAGGCCGAGCAGCAGCCTGGCGAAGGTCGTTTTGCCGCTGCCGGATTCGCCGACCAGCCCGAGCGTTTCGCCAGGCCGCAGGTCGAGCGACACGTCCTTCACGGCGCGCAGTGCATGGCCATGGCTGGCATAGGTCTTGTTCAGCCCGGTGACGCGCAGCACCGGCGCTGCCGCCGCCCTTGGTACAGGCGCCACATCGCTCGGCGTCGCGCGCGGCAGCGCCTGCGCCTTGTCGTGATGAAAGCAGCGCGACAGCCGGCCGCCCAGATCGTAGAGTGGTGGCAATTCGCTGCGGCAGCGGTCGTCGGCGAGCGCGCAGCGATCGGCGAAGGCGCAGCCCTTGATGTCTACCCCGATGCCGGGCAGGAAGCCGGGAATGGTGTCGAGGCGGCCCTGGTCCTTGCGCTGGCCCCCGCGCGGCAGGCAGCGCAGCAAGGCTACGGTGTAGGGATGGCGCGGGTCGTTGAAGACGACCTCCGTCGGTCCTTCCTCGACCAGCATGCCGGCATAGAGCACGCCGACGCGGTCGCACATGTTGGAGACGACGGCGAGGTTGTGGCTGATAAACAGGATCGAGGCCGACAGTTCTTGCCGCAGCTGTGCGATCAGGTCGAGCACTTCGGCCTCTACCGTCGCATCGAGGCCGGTGGTCGGCTCGTCGAGGATCAGCATCGAGGGATCGTTGGCCAGCGCCATGGCAATCGCCACGCGTTGCTGCATGCCGCCGGAAAGCTGGTGCGGGTAGCGCTGCATGACGCTGACGGGGTCGGAGATGCGCACGCGATTGAGCATCGCAATCGCCCGGTCGGTGGCCGCTTGTCCCGAAATACCGCCGAGTTCAAAAATCTCGGTCAACTGACGGCCGACGCGGATCGACGGGTTCAGCGCCTTGCCCGGGTCCTGATAGACCATGGAGACGCTTTCCGCGCGCGCCCGCCTGAGCGCCTCGGCGTCGAGTTTCATCACGTTCTGGCCGCCGAGCGAGATCGTGCCGCCGGTGATAGAACCGTTTCTCGGCAGATAGCGCACCACCGTAAGCGCCACGGTGGATTTGCCGCAGCCGGATTCGCCGACCAGCCCATAGGCTTCACCCTGGCCGATGGTGAGGCTGAGGTTACGCAGCACGGCGCGGTTGCGGCCGGCGACGCGGTAGGCAACCGAAAGATCGGTGACTTCGAGTGCGTTTTCGGCCTTGGCGGAGTTAGTCATTGAGCGCTCCGTGAACGCCGTCGGCCGCCAGATTGACGCCGATGACCAGCGAGGCGATGGCGAGCGCATCGAACAGCACCGTCCACCAGAAGCCGCCGCCGATCATGCCGTAATTGTTGGAGATCGACAGCCCCCAGTCGGGCGAGGGCGGCTGGATGCCGAAACCCATGAACGAGAGCGTGGCGACGGCGAAGATGGCATAGCCGAGCCGCACGGTGGTTTCGACCAGGATCGGCGGAATGACATTGGGCAGGATCTCGACGAACATCGTATGCAGGGCACTTTCATGCCTTAGCTGCGCGGCAGCGACATAGTCGAGTTCACGCTCGGCCAGCACCGCCGAGCGCACGGTGCGCGCGATGATCGGCGCGAAGCTTAAGCCGATGACAACGATGACCGTCGTCTTCGAGGTGCCGAGCGCAACGATCGCCAGCAACGCAACGATGACCACCGGGATCGCCATGAAGGCTTCCAGGATTCGGCTGACGACATCGTCGACGAGGCCGCGAAAATAGCCGGTGACGAGGCCGAGCGCCGTGCCGGCCACTGTCGCCAGCAAGGTCGCCAGCGGGGCGACGGTCAGGATGTCGCGCGAGCCGACGATGACGCGCGAGAAGACGTCGCGGCCGATCTGGTCGGTGCCGAACCAGTGTTCGGAAGAAGGCGGCGCCAGCGCGTTGATGATGTCGTCGGCGAGCGGGTCGTAGGGTGCGAAGTGCTCGCCGAACAGCGCGCAGGCAACCCAGAACAGCACGATGGCGAAACCGACAAGGAATGTTCGCGAGCGCAGCAGCGAGAAAAAGACCTCGGCCAGCGGGCCGCGCGGGCGCGTGTCGTCGGGTGTCGAGGAGGTGGTCTGGATGGTGCTCATTGGTCTGACCCCAGCCGGATGCGCGGATTGAGCACGGAATAGAGGAGGTCGGCGACAAGAGTGGCCACGGCATAGACGATGCCGATGGTGAGGATGCCCGATTCCAGCATCGGGAAATCCTTGCCGCGCGCGGCAGTGAAGATCAGCGAGCCGATGCCCTGGTAGCGAAACAGCGTTTCGATGACGACAAGGCCGCCGATGAGGTAGCCGGTCTGCGTTGCGATAACGGTGATGGTCGGCAGCAGCGCATTGCGCAGCACATGGCGCCAGATCACCGTGCGCCAGGGCAGGCCCTTCAGCACGGCCGTTCGCGTGTAGTCGGAATCGAGCGCTTCGATCATGCCGGAGCGCGCCATGCGGGCGATGTAGCCGAACAGCACCAGGAACAGCGGCAGCGACGGCAGGATCAGGTAGTAGAGCTGCGTGAAGAAGCCGGCGTCGCGCGGCCATGCGGCCGATATCGGCAGCCAGCGCAGCCAGACACCAAAGATCAGGATCAGGATGATGCCGGTGACGAATTCCGGCAGCACCGTCACCGACAGACCGCCGAGGCTGATGATGCGGTCGAGCGGGCGGTTGAGGTTGAGCGCGGCGACGACGCCGCCGAGGATGCCGATCGGTACCACCAGCACGAAGGCGACCGCCGCCAGCTTCATCGAATTGCCGAGCGCATCGATGACGAAAGGCGCGACCGGCGAGCGGAAGATGTAGGACGTGCCCATGTCGCCCTGGACGAAATTGGAGATCCAGCCCCAGTACTGTGCCAGCAGCGGGCGATCGACACCGAGCGTGTGATTGAGCGCGTCGACCGCGCGCTGGTCGGCGAACGGACCCAATATGGCGCGCCCGACATTGCCGGGCAGCACCTGGCCGCCCAGGAACACCATGATGCTGAGCAGGAACAGCGTCACCAGCGACAGCGAGACACGCCGGGCAAGGAAGGAGAGAATGGCTAAGACTCCTTGTGGAGCCAGCCCCATGCGGGAGCTGGCTGTTAGAGGATTGGCTTTCCCTTTGAGCATGATCCCGAAAAGTGGGGACCGGTTTTCGGAAAAGGTCATGCTCCAACAAAGAGTTAGTTCAGGCTTTCGATGCCTTGTCGAGGAACAGCTGCGACATGGCGGTCGGCTGTACGCCGGCCACGCCCTTCGCCGTCGCCGTCAGATAGTCGTAGAAATAGCCGAAAATAACAGGCGTTTCCTCGAGCAACAGCTTCTGGATCTTGCCGGCGTCGGCCTTCTGCGCCTCGAGGTCGAGTGCTGCGATGTAGCTGGTCGCCAGCGCGTCATAGTCCTTGTTCTTGAAATGCGCCGCATTCCAGGTGCCTTCGCTCTTCAGCGGTGCCGCAAGATAGACGTTCGGCACGCCGCGGTGGCCGTAGTCGGTGATGCCCATCACCGAATCCAGCCAGTTCGACTTGCCGAACACCGCGTCTCCGTAATAGCCGCTCTGGTCGAGGATGTTGAGGTCGAGCTCGACGCCGATCTCCTTGACCCAGTTCTGGATGAGCTGGGCGTATTCGGGGATTTCCAGGTAGCGTTCGGTGGTCAGGGTTATCTTGAAGCCCTGGCCAAGGCCGGCTGCTTCCATGAGCTGCTTGGCCTGGGCGATATCCTGCTTGCGTTGCGGCACGCTCGTATCGGTCGAAGGATAGACGGCGGCGAACGGGCTGTCATTGCCCAGGGCGGAACGTCCCTTCATCAGGCCGGCGGCCAGCTTGTCGCGATCGAGGCAGAGCGCAATGGCTCGGCGCACGCGCGCATCCTTCAACGGACCCTCGTCGCAGCGCATGTGCAGCTGCTGATGGGCCGACGACTTCAGGCTGATGATGTCGATGTTCGGATCGTTGAGCAGAGCGACGCCGGCCAGCACCGGCATCTGGTTGATGATGTCGACCTGTCCGCCCTGCAGCGCCAGGATCTGCGGCTGCATGTCGGTGAAGAAGGTGAATTCGGTGCGCTCGGGCAAGGCCTTCGGCCCCCAATAGTCCTCGTTGCGGACGAAGGACGCGCCGACCTTTGCCGTGTATTTCTCAATTCTGAACGGCCCGGTGCCGTCGAAGCTCTTTTCGTAGTCGCCCTTGTAGCTCGCCGGGATGATGACGGCGTTGTAGTTGTCGGACGACAGCATGTAGGGGAAGTTGCCGTTCGGCGCATTGAGGTGGAATTCCACCGTGTAGTCGTCGACCTTCTTTGAAGCGCCTTTCTGCAGGATGCCGGTGAACACCGACAGCGCATTGGACGAGTTGGCCGGGTCGGCAAGGCGGTCGATGCTGGCCACGACGTCGTCGGCCTTCATCTCGCCGCCGCTGTGGAATTTTACGCCCTTGCGCAGCTTGAAGGTCCACACCGTGCCGTTGTCGTTCGGCTTCCAGCTTTCGGCCAAGGCCGGCTGCAGCACCAGATCGGGGCCGTCGACGCAAAGGAATTCGGCAACCTGCTGCATGATCAGCAGGCCGCCGGCGTCCGCAATGCTGACCGGGTCGATCGTCGCCGCCGGCACACTGCTGGCGACGCGGATGGTGGCGCCCGGCGCGCCCTGGGCGCGCGCCAGCGACGGCATGCCGCCAAGGCCGGCGGCCATGCCTATGCGGCCCAGCAGCGGCAGCGACAGGCCGAGCAGGCTGCCGTGACGGACGAAGTCGCGGCGGCTGACACGGCCGTCGACGAGGCCATCGATCAGGTGATTTTCAAGCGGCGTGCGATTGCGCCGGATCAGATCGAGAATGCTGTGGTTCTTGCTCATGGGTTTTTACCCTTTCCCCTATTTCTTATGGTTGACGAAATTTCGTGGATTGCTCCATTTTCCCGGCACCGGAGGCCTGTCTATCGGAACTTTAGCATGCGGTTTTGTCCGGTCCATCCAGTCGTGGCATGGACGCTCCGGATTGTTGGCTGCACTGCTTCCACCGTCTTTGTCCAACCTTCCCGACCGAAGTCGCGGCGGTTGGCTTCTCGTGTCTGGCCGTCGGTCTTGGCCGCTAGCCGTCATCTAGTTCAGCGGCAAACGGCGATAGGTTCCGGGCTTTGCCGGGTCATGATACTTGTTGCACGGTCCTTTCTCGGTAAAGTCTCTGTGACAGGCAGCGAGGTTTTCGCGCGACAAGGTGACGCCGAGACCGGGACCTTCCGGAACGCGCACGACATTGTTCTTCGGCGAAAACGGTCCTTCCTCGGTGACATCCATCGGCAGCATGCGAAACAGCGACTGGTTCGGCTCCCTGATCCAGCCGAGTGCCGCGCACAGATGCAGATAGGCGGCGCTGCCGATGCCGCTGTCGCCGCTGTAGCACCAGAAATCGATCCCGGCATGCTCGCAGGCGCCGACGAAGCGCAACAGCCGGCCGATGCCGCCATGCGTCGTCGGGTTGCCGACGAAGGCGTCCGGCACTTTGGTTTCCATGGCGCGCGCAATGTCAATGTTGTGGGTCGAGAACGGGATCGAGCAATGGCGCCGCAACTCGCGCATCTCCTCGATGGTCGCCACCGGATCCTCCCAGTTGCGCACGCCCAACTCTTCCAGCGGGCGCGCCAGCCGCCGCGCGGTGCTGAGCGAATAGGCCTGGTTGGAATCGATACGGATCATCGCATCGTCGCCGAGTTTTCTGCGGATCAGCTCGACCATCCTGAGCGAGATTTTCGGATCTTCGGTCGAGAACTTGCCTTCGAAGAAAGTCGTTCCATGCGTCTCGTGCAATTCGACGCAATAGTCGGCGACTTCCTCGGGCGCCGTCTCGCCCTTCACCTTTGGCCCATCACCGCGCAGCGAAAAATAGTCGGTGAACGGGATATCCTTGCGTACGGCGCCGCCGAGCAACTGGTAGAGCGGCTGGTTCCACGCCTTGCCGCGCAGGTCCCACAAAGCCATCTCGATGGCGCCGAAAGCCATGATGCGTGTGCGGTCGTTGATCGACTGCACGCCGGTCCAAAAGGGCAGGCAGACATGCTCGGCGCCGGCGATGTCGAAGGCATCGCGCCCGACCAGCCGCGGCGCCAGGACATCGTTGATGATCGCGGCCGCCGCTGGCGTCGGCGCTTCGCCGAGGCCGACCAGGCCATCCTCGGTCTCGACTTCGACGACGGTCGGGGAAAATCCGTCGAGTTCGCCGAACACCCAGGCATAGGGCGCTTCGAGGCGCAGATTGATCGGCGTGGCTTTGATGCTGCGGATTTTCATCTCAGCGCCCGACCTCGAAGAACGGCGCGCCGAGCAGATCGGGAACGACGTCTATGCCGAGACCCGGCCCGTCTGGAATGCCCATGCGGCTGCCGGTGACTGGTGGCATGTTCGATGCCGTGCGCACCGTCACCCATTCATGGAAGGCGATGGCGTGCAGCCGGCGCTCTTCCGGCGTCGACAGCGACAGATGCGCCATCGCCGCGGTGTCGATCTCGGCGCCGCCCGTGTCCTCGACCGTGATCATGAAGCCGAGGTCGACGGCAACGTCGCGGATCTGGCGCGTCTTCGTCACGCCGCCGAGGCGCGAGATCTTCAGCGTCAGCCCGTCGGCCGCGCCCAGGCGATGAATTTCCAGCATCGCCTCGAGCGAGGTGACGGATTCGTCGAGCACCATCGGCTTGTCGAGCATGCGGCGCACCGACATGTTTTCATCGATCGTGGTGCAGGGCTGCTCGAACGTGTAGTCGATGGCGCGCGTGGCATCGGCGAATTGGCGCGCCTGGTAGGGAGTCCAGCCGGCATTGGCGTCGCAGAAGATGACCGTGCCTTTCGGCACCGAGGAGGCAACCGCGATGACGCGTTCGATGTCGTCACGGACATTGCCGCCGACCTTGACCTGCAGCCGGTGGAAGCCGTCCTTGACGATGCGCTTGGCCAGCGCGGCCATGGCGTCGACGCTCCCGTGCGTGACGACCTTGTAGAGTTCCGCGGTGTCGCTTTCCTTGCCGCCGAGCAGCGTGACCAGCGGCACGTCGGCTGCGCGCGCCGCCAGATCCCAGCAGGCCATGTCGAGCGCCGACTTGATGTAGGGATGGCCCTTGAACACCGTGTCCATCAGCCGCCCGATGCTGGCCAGCCCGCGCGGATCGCGGCCGATCAGATGCGGCGCGATCTCGACCACGCCGGCGCGAACGCCGGCGGGGAAGGCGGCTGAGTAAAAATTGCCGAGCGGCGCCATCTCGCCCCAGCCGGTGATGCCGCTGTCTGATGTCATGGACACGATCACCGCGTCGAAGGCGTCGGCCTCGCGCCCCTTCGACATGCGGTATGGCCCGTCCACGAAGGGCTGCATGACGTGGTAGGCCTTGATGGTCTCGATCTGCACGTGTCTTGTCCGCTGTCTGTGGTGTTGGGAACGGGTCAGGCGCCCCTCGACGGGCGTTGTTCGAGGCCGCGGGCGTAGGCAAGCAACTCCTCGAAGTCGAGATCGATATGCTCCCTGGCATGGCGCTGGGCCGCACGCATGTCCTTGCCCTTCAGCAACCGCACATAGGTTTCGTGAACGTCTTCGGCCGGCACCGGCTCGTTGCGGGCATGCTGGTGGAGCGCGAAATACATCTGCAGCCGGCTGGTCAGCCGCTGCCAGGTTTCCAGCAGCACCGAATTGTCGGCCCATTCGTAGATCAGGCCATGCAGTTGCAGCGCGGTTTCGATCTGGCGTGTCGTGTCCAATGCGCGGGTCGCCTGCTTCACGGCTTCGTGGCGCCGGTCGAGTTCGTCGAAGAAGCGCTGGTCACGCAGCGGCCACGCCCGCTCGATGGCCAGCTCGTCCATCACCTTGTTGAACGAATAGGCATCGTCGATGTCCTTGGCTGTGACCTCGATGACGAAGGTGCCGGCATAGGGGATGCTGGTCAGGATCCCTTCCTGGACCAGCTCGCGCATCGCCTCGCGCAGCGGCGCGCGGCTGACCCGCATCTGTTCGGAGATACGGAGCTCGTTGAGCTTCTGGCCGGGCGCGAGCTGGCCGGTCAGGATCGCGCGCCGCAACAGCGCAACGATCTCGGCGCGTCGCGTCGTATCCGCGATCGGACTGAAATCCGCTTTCGCCATTCGGCCACTCCCAGGAAACCGAAAGCAAGACAAGCAGATTGTCGACAATCTAACAAGAGGCTATCTCAATTGATTGGCCAACGCTGCAGAGACCGTTTCGAATTCCCTCTGGCGAGTCATATGGAGCCGCTGTGGAACGGTTGCCGCCGCTGAATGCGATCAAGGCTTTTGAAGTTGCCGCCCGTGCCGGCAGCTTCACTTTGGCCGCCTCTGAACTCGGCGTTTCGTCGGCGGCGGTCAGCCAGCAGATACGCAATCTCGAAACCTGGTTCGGCAAGCAGCTGTTCGTGCGCAGCGGCAACCGCATCGCGCTCACCGACGCCGATCGCCTCGGCAAGGCTCGGCCTGGGCATCGCGCTTGGCCAGCGGGTCATGGCGCGCGCCGATCTGGAGGCCGGTCGGCTGATTGCGCTCTCCTCCGTCTCGGTGCGCCTCGGGCACCCCTATTGTGCATTCATGCCGCCGGCCAAGGCCGACCGGGCCGATGTTGCCGGTCTGGTGGAACTGCTCAGTCGAGCGGCGCCCGCGACCTGTGGGAAGGCCGGGGCGCCGCGCTGAAGCCGGATCCCGACGGGGGTGTTCAGGTGGCCGGCTTTTCCGGTATCGGCGATACGGGCGCTCCGGGGCCGATCTTCTGCAGATTGCCCGTAATCACCTGGTCGCCCTCGGCGACGCCGCTGAGGATGGCGACCTGATCGCCGCTCGTCGGTCCGAGCGAAACCAGCCGCTGGTCGACCGTGTTGCCCTTGCCGACGACATAGAGATATTTGCCGAGCTGGCTTGAGCCCAGCGCCGTCTGGGGCACCATCAGCGCATCGGCCTGCTCTCTCACATGCAGCCGGACACGGACATACTGGCCCGGCAGCAGCGTAAACTTGCCATTGCCGATCGTCGCGCGCGCCGTGATCGTGCCGGTCGAGCGGTCGACCGAATTGTCGATGAAGGTAAGCTCGCCCTTCTGGCTTGCCTCGGTCTGGCCGGGGAGCAGGACATCCACTTCGATCGGGCCGTTCGCACGGGCTTGCTCGATCTCGGTCAGATCCGTCTCGCTCGGGTTGAAGGTGACGTAGATCGGGTCGAGCTGCACCAGCGTGTTGAGCACGGTGCCGGCGACGCTCACCAGCGTTCCGACCGAGGCCTGGTTGCGGCCAAGGCGCCCGGCAAACGGCGCCCGGATTTCAGCGTAGCTCAGATTGAGCTCTGCCGTGCGGACCGCCGCCTGGTTCAGCGCCAGCGATGCCTGCGCTTCGCGCAAGGTGCTGGTGCGCTGGTCGAAGCCGTCCTTGGCGAGGTAGCCGCTCTTGGCGAGCTCGGTGCCGCGACCAAGATTCGAGCGGGCATAGTCGAGCGTCGCCGTGTCGCGCTGCACTTGGGCCTTGGCCTGGTCGAGCGCCGCCTGGAAGTCGTCAGGCGAGATCTTGTAGAGGAGATCGCCTTGCCGGACGTCGACGCCGTCGGCTGCAGTCTGCTCCTGCAGATAGCCGGGAATCCTCGCCTGTAAGGTGATGCTGCGGATCGGCTCTGTCCGCGCGGCATAGTCGAGGTAGATCGGGATCGTCTTCTTGACGACACTGACCACCGGCACCGGCATGACGAACGCCGCCGGGGCGGGCGCCGCACCTGCCGTGCCGGCATTGAGGCTGAGATTGCCCATATCGAGCAGGTGGACGCTGGCCACCGAGATCGCACCCAGCGCGACAGCCGTTCCCAACGCGATTTTCCATTTACGCATGATCAGTCTCCAATCTTATTCGGCCGCTTCCGCCAGGGGCGGTAAAGCGTGCTCAGCAGTTGGTTCATTGTCTTGAGAGGTGGGCTCGTCTTTGCTGCGGCGTTCACGCAGCTGTTCGATGACCGCGTAGAACACCGGCACGAACACCAGCGACAGGATGGTCGCCGCGACCATGCCGCCGAACACGGTGGTGCCGATCGACTGCCGGCTTGCCGCACCGGCGCCGGTCGCAAACATCAGCGGCAGCACGCCGAGGATGAAGGCGAAGGCCGTCATCAGGATCGGCCGCAGCCTGAGCCGTGCCGCCTCCATCGCCGCGTCGACGATGCTGAGGCCTTCCTCGCGCCGTCGCCTTGCGAATTCGACGATCAGGATCGCATTCTTGGCCGCCAGGCCGATCAGCATGACGAAGCCGATCTGCGAGTAGACGTCGATCTGCATGCCACGCAGCAACAACGCTGCGAAGGCGCCGAACAGGGCCAGTGGCACCGCCAACAGCACCATGAACGGCATCGCCCAGCTCTCATACTGCATCGCCAGGATCAGGAAGACGAAGACAATGGCGAGGCCGAAGACGACGGACGCGATCGATCCTGCCTTGAGCTCCTGGAAGGTGATGCCGGTCCATTCGAAACCGAAATCCCTTGGCAGCGCGGTTGCAGCGGCCCGTTCCATGGCGGCAACCGCCTGGCCGGAGGAAAAGCCCGGTGCGGCGCCGCCATTGATCGAGGCCGAGGCATTGTTGTTGTAGTGCGGCACGGTCTCCGGGCCGACGAAGGGCACGAGTTTGCCCAGCGTCGAGAGCGGCACCATGCCGCCGGAGGCATTGCGCACATAGAGCCGCGAAATGTCGGCGGCACCCGCACGTGCATCCTTGTCGGCCTGGATGGTCACCCGGAAGGTGCGGCCAAACAGGTTGAAGTCGTTGACGTAGAGCGAGCCGAGATAGATCTGCAGCGTGTTGAAGACATCGGGCAGGTTGAGGCCGAGCAGTTTGGCCTTGCTGCGGTCGAGGTCGTAGTTGAACTGTGGCGTCGAGGTCGAGAACGGCGAGAACAGCTGCTGCGGGTTGATTTCCGGCTGCTTGCGCGCCTCGGCGATCACGGCTTGCGTCGCATCGTTGAGGGCTGAACTGCCGCGGCCGGTCAGATCCTCGACGACGAACTCGAAGCCGCCCGTCGTGCCGATACCGGGGATCGACGGCGGATCGAAGCTCAGCGCAAAGGCCTCCGGGATCTGCATCAGCTTGCCGCGCACATCGGCGACGAGCTTCGACGCGCTCTGGTCGGGGCCCCGCTCCTCCCATGGCTTCAGGATGGCGAATTCGACCGCCGAATTCGATTGCGCGGCACTGGTCAGGAAGTTCAGGCCGCTGATCGAGCCGACGATGTCGACGCCGGGCGTCGCCTGCAGGATGTCACGCGCCTTCTGCGCCACCGCGTCGGTGCGTTCCAGCGACGCGCCGTCGGGCAACTGGATGACGACGAAGAAATAGCCCTGGTCCTCGACCGGAAGGAAGGTCGAGGGCAGCCGCTGCCAGACGAAGTAGGTGGCGACCAGCCCCGCCGCGAACAGGCCGAGCATGATCCAGCGCAAGCGGATGAGGATGCGCACACCATTGGCATAGGCGTGCGACAGCCTGTCGAAGCCGGTGTTGAACCAGCGGAACGGGGCGAACTGCGTTTCGCCGCGATGCCGCAGGAAGGCGGCACTGAGCGCGGGGCTCAGCGTCAGCGAGTTGAAGGCGGAGATGCCGACGGAGATCGCCACCGTCAGTGCGAACTGGTTGTAGAGCTTGCCGGAGACGCCGGGAATGAAGGCGACCGGCACGAACACCGCCATCAGCACCGCGGTGGTGGCGATGATCGGGCCGGTGACCTCGGTCATTGCGGCCTTGGTCGCCGCAAGCGGTTTGAGCCCGGCCTCCAGCTGTCGTTCGACATTCTCGACCACGACGATGGCGTCGTCGACGACGAGGCCGATCGCCAGCACCATGCCGAGCAGGGACAGCATGTTGAGCGAGAAGCCGAGCATCTCCATGACGACCAGCGTCGCCACCAGCGACACCGGAATGGCGATGGTCGGGATGATCGTCGTGCGCCAGCTTTGCAGGAAGAGGAACACCACGGCGACGACCAGCACCAGCGCTTCGCCGAGCGTGATCAGCACGTCATGCATCGACGCCGAGACGAAACGGGTGGTGTCGTAGTGCATCGCATAGGACACGCCCTTCGGGAAACGGCCCGACAGCTCCTGCATCTTGTCCTTGACGCGCTGCTGCAGATCGAGCGCGTTGGAGCCGGGCATCTGGTAAACGGCAAGCACCACGGTCGGGTCTTTACCGAAGAAGGCAGACGACGAATATTGCAGCGCGCCGAGTTCGATGCGGGCGACGTCGCGCAGCCTGACCAGCGAGCCGGTATCGGTGTTGGCGCGCACGACGATGTCGCCGAATTCCTTGGGATCGCTCAAGCGGCCGACGGCGTTGACCTGCATTTCGAAGGCAGTGCCGGCCGGGGCCGGCGACTGGCCGATCTTGCCGGCCGCCACCTGGACGTTCTGTTCGGCGATGGCGTTTTGCACATCGACGGCGGTGATGCCGAGATTGGCGAGCTTGTCGGGGTCGAGCCAGACGCGCATCGAATAGCGCCGTTCGCCGAAGATCTGCACATCGCCGACGCCGGGCAGCCGCTTCAGCGGGTCGACCACCTGCAGATAGGCAAGATTGCTCAGCGCCACCGGATCGACCGAACTGTCGGGCGAAGTCAGGTTGACGATGAGGACGAAATTCGGATTCTGCTTCTTGATCGTCACGCCGCCCTGGTTGACGATCGCCGGCAGCGACGAGGCGGCCTGCGAGACGCGGTTCTGCACGTCGACGGCGGCGGTGCTCAGCGAATAGCCGACATCGAAGGTGATGGTGATGGTCGAGGAGCCGTCATTGGAACTCGTCGACGACATGTAGGTCATGCCCTGCACGCCGTTGATCTGCTGCTCCAGCGGCGTCGTCACCGTGTCGGCCACCACTTGTGCGCTGGCGCCCGGATAATGGGCGCTGACCACGACCTGCGGCGGCGTGATGTCGGGAAACTGCGAGACGGGCAGCAGGAAATAACAAATCGACCCGGCGAGCACCATGATGATGGCGATCGCCGAGGCGAAGATCGGACGGTGAATGAAAAAGTTTACCACGACACGCACGCCTCTCCGGCTGCTGTTGCCCGCCCGAAGGCGCTGGCAACCCTGGACAGCCTTTGGCCGCGCTTGTCACCGCGGTCGTCCCGCGAACGCAGCAACCGCACCTCGCCACGCTGCGTATCGGCGAGCGAGCGCAACATCGTCTCGAAGGCGCGCGGGTCGACGCCATCGGCTTTCATGACCAGCCGGATCATCGGATCCCGGACGGCTTCATCTATGGTAAGATCGCGGCGCTGTGGCATGGCCGGCTCCTTGTCTGTCGATTCGCAGCCCGTGCTCGCGAACCGTTTTCATCTCTTCACCGGCCGAGGCCGCATGATTGGCAGTTTCTCGCCCCTCTCGTCTGGCAGGGCCGTTCACGGCCTTGTTATTGACGGTGGACGATATAGGTGTTACCAGTAAGTAACATTCTGGAAGTTACAGACCGGTAACACCCTAGTCAAGAGGTGGCCGAGGGTTTTTTGGAAACGAAAGGAGATCATGATGGCAGACGGCATCGTGGAGCGCTCTCGTCCCCGGGATCGGATCCTGGAGACGGCACGCGACATGTTCCACAAGCATGGCATCAAGGGCGTCGGCGTCGACGCCATCACCGAAGCTGCCGGCACGAACAAGATGACGCTCTATCGTCACTTCGAATCCAAGGACGAACTGATCGTCGAATGCCTGCGCGCCAATGCGGCCAAGGCCGGCGCTATGTGGGAAGCATTCGAGGCCGAATTCCCTGGTGACAAGCTTGCCCAGCTGCATGCCTGGGTTCGCAAGGCGGCTGCCATGCTCAATGCGGACGGCCGCGGCTGCGACATGGCCAACGCCGCCGCTGAGCTGACCGAGCCGGACCATCCGGCCAGGCTGGTGATCAAGGAGCTCAAGGAAGCCCAGCGCGCGCGCCTTGTGACGCTATGTCGGGATGCCGGCATTGGTCAGGCCGAACTGCTCGCCGATACGCTGTCGCTGCTGTTCGAGGGCGCGCGTGTCAGCGTGCAGACCGTGGGTACCGAAGGTCCGAGCACCCAGTTCGTGCGCATGGCCGAAGGGCTGATCGTTTCGTTCCGGGGCGCTGCCGCCGGTTGAGATCCGCCACGATTGTTGGCGGGTTACGGCTCTATGACGGAGGGCCGTCTACGCCGTTGACCCAGGCGGTATGGAAACTCCGGCGGCCAAACGAAAAAAGCCCGCTGCCGGGAGGAGGTGGCAGCGGGCTCGATTTTCGAATGTGGCGCGGGAGGAGGTGCACCCCATTCAGCGTCGGCATCGCATCTGGGAGGAGTAGATGGCCGACAACCAGAACCTACGAGTTGCCCAACGATTCGGCAACAAAGAAACTTGCATAGCTGCTGTGCAGATTTGCCGTGCCAATTATCATACAAATCCGGCAACAGGCATTTTTTCAGGCCGCCTGCTTCACTGCACCGGCACGTTTTCCCTGAAGATCAAGCGCGGTTCGATGAACTTGCGCGTCAGATAGGGTGCGGAGGAGGCAATCGAGCCGAGCAGGCGAATGACCGACTGCTCGGCGATCAGCCGCGCATTCTGGTCGATGACGACATCGGCGAGATCGTCGACGAGATGACCGCGCGTGTCCTTGGTCAGGTCGTGGCAGATGAACACCGGCTTGCGGTTCGGCCTGGCCTCGCGGATCGCCTTTGCAACGCCCGAATGTCCAGCTCCGACGCAATAGATGCCGAGCAACTCCGGCTCGTCGTGCAGTGCCTTCATGGTCTCGGTGTAGCCGGCATCGGGCTCGTCGTTGATCTCGACGGCGCTGCTGACGGTCAGATTGGGAAACTCCTCGTTGAGCACCGAGCGGAAACCCATCTCGCGTTCCTCGTGGCCGCGATAGGAACGTGAGCCGACGACCATCGCCAGATGGCCGGTGCGGCCGCCAAGGAAGCGTCCCATCAGCAGCGCCGCCGTTCGTCCCGCCACCCGGTTGTCGATGCCGACATAGGCCGCGCGCGGTGCCGTCGGAACATCGGACACCAGCGTCACCAGACGCATGCCGGCTTCGACGATGTCGCGCAGGATGTTGCGCGTACGCGGATGATCGACAGCGATCACGCCAACGCCATTGGCCCTGAGCGACAGGTTTTCGACAGCGCTCTGCAGCGCGTTCGGCGAGATACCGGCGAGATTGTGGATCCGGCACGAGGCGACAAGCGGCAGACGCGCGGCGTAGTCCTCGATATGCCCGGCGAGATCGCGCATGAAGGCATTGCTGCCGATCGGCAGCAGGAATTCGAGGTGGGCGGGCCGTGAGGGCAGCGTCACCTGATCGGCGACCGGCAGGTAGCCGAGTTGCTTCGCCGCCTCCATGACGCGCTGGCGGTTGGCCGCACTCGCACCCGGCCGGTTGTTCAGCACCCTGTCGACCGTTGCGGTCGACAGCCCGCAATTGCGGGCGATATCCGAGACGGTGGCTTTCATGCCGCTACCCACAGCCCGCAATTGCGGACGATATCCGAAACGGTGGCTTTCATGCCGCTACCTATGCGCCCTGCGATGCCGCGCCAGACAAGCGATGCGATCTGAGGCAGCGGTGATTGCCGCCATCACCCGACAGTCAGTGCGACGGCTTGCCATCGGTGATGGCATCGCGGATTTCCTTGTCCGACATGCCGGTGATGATCCGCTCTACCTCCGCCACGCTGGTCGTCTTCGGGTCGATGTCGTCGGCGACCACCTTGCCCCGGCGCATGACGACGATGCGGTCGACCACCTGGAAGACATGGTGGATGTTGTGGGCGATGAAAATGCAGGAGTGACCGGAATCGCGGGCGCTGCGCACGAAACTCAGCACGCCCTGTGTTTCGGCGACGCCCAGATTGTTGGTGGGCTCGTCGAGGATGATCAGGTCGCTGTCGAAATGCATGGCGCGCGCGATCGCCACCGCCTGACGCTCGCCGCCGGAGAGCGAGCCGATCGGCGTCGTCGGCGGGATGTTCTTCGAGATGCCGACCTGCTTGAGCAAATCGCGGGCAACCGTGTTCATCGCCTCCTGGTCCATCCGGTTGAGGAAGCGCGGCGGCTTGATCGGCTCGCGCCCGAGGAACAGATTGCGGGCGATCGACAGTTGCGTGACCAGTGCGGAGTCCTGGTAGATCGTCTCGATGCCATGGGCGATGGCGTCGCTGGTGCTGCGCAGGCTCACCTTCTTGCCACGGATGAAGATATCGCCGCTGGTCAGCGGAACGGCACCCGAAAGCACCTTGATCAGCGTCGACTTGCCGGCGCCATTGTCGCCGAGCAAGCCGACGATCTCCCGTTCATTGACATGGAAATTGGCATCCTCCAGCGCCTGCACGCGGCCGTAGGACTTGCGGATGTTCGTCATGCGGATCAGTGGCTCGGCCATGGTTCAAGTCCCCGCCTGATGCCGGCGTTCCAGCCATGAATGCAGTGCCATCATGCCGAGGATGATGGCACCGATGAAGATGTTGTAGGCAAGACCAGGCACGCCGATCAGCACGATGCCGTTGCGCATCACGCGCAGGATCAGGATGCCGAGCACGGTGCCGATGATCGTGCCGCGCCCGCCGGTAAGTGCGGTACCGCCGATCACCACCATGGCGATGACTTCCAACTCATAGCCGGTACCGCTGTTGGGGTTGGCGGCGGACGTGCGCAACGAAGAGATGACGCCGGCAAGCGAGGCCATGACCGACGACAGCACGAACAGGCCGATCTTGACCCCGCTGACATTGACGCCGCGCGCCCGCGCCGCGCTCGGGTTGCCGCCGGCCGCCTGGATCCAGTTGCCGGTGCGGCTTTGCGTCAGCACATAGCCGAGCGCGATCGCCGCGGCGATGAACCAGAACAGTGACATGTAGATGCGGAACGGGCCGATGAAGAAGTCGCCGACCAGCGCTTCCGCCAGCCAGCTGCCCTCCGCACTCCAGGTGCGCTGGGGAAAACCGTCGGTGACGAAAAGGGCGGTGCCGCGCACCACCAGCAGCATGCCGAGCGTCACCAGGAAGGATGGGATCTTGAGCTGCGTCACGAACCAGCCATTGACCAGCCCGATGAAGGCGGCGACCAGCAGCGCGGCGACAAAGCCGGCTTCGAGCGAGGTCAGGCCGCTGTTGAACAGGGTCCACATCAAGACCGGCGAGAAGCCGAACAGGGAGCCGACCGAGAGGTCGAACTCGCCGGACGTCATCAACAGCGTCATCGCCAGCGCGATCAGGCCGAGCTCGACCGTGAAAGCCAGCGTGTTGGAGATGTTCTGCGGCGACAGGAAGTCGTGGTTGAAACTCCAGAAAACGGCGATCTCGACGACGAGCAGCACGAAAGGGCCGAATTCCGGCCGTGCGATCAGGCGTGGGACGAGCGAATGATTTTCCACAGGCAATCCGCGACATGAGTGGAAGGCTGAGCGTTGCACATCGCGTGCGAAGGGCTCGGCGAAATGGAGAGCCAGTCGCGACCGTTGGGCGGCCGCGACTGTTGAGATTGGATGTTACTTGCCGGACAGGATGTCGTCGTAGATCTGCGCGGTGTCTTTTTCATAGAGCGCGCCGGTGATGACGTTGAAGCCCGGAGGAATGCCGCCGGCGGCCATATTGGCCAGCGAAAGCGCGACATAGCTGGTCGCCTGCGGGTCCTGCCACTGGCCGGCATTGACATAGCCGTTCAGCACTTCCTGGGTGGTGTCGAGCGAATTGCCCCAGCCGACGACCGGGATTTCGCCCGGCTTGATGCCGACCTGGTCGAACACCCGCTTGATGGAGCCGGTGACGAGGTCGCCTAGGCCGATGATCGCCTTGACCTTGGCCTTGTTCGCCGTGAGGTAGTCGACCATGCGGTTGATCACTTCAGCCTGATCAAGCGTCGCTTCCGTGATTTCATAGGTGATGCCGAGCGGCTCGAAGACGCTCTTGATGCCTTCCTCTTCCTGCACGCCATAGGTGGCGCCGGGGATTTCGACCGGCATCCAGACGAAGTCGCCCTTCTTCACCAGGCCTTTGTCGACCAGATACTGTGCCCAATGCTTGCCGAAGGTGACATTGTCGCCGCCGACATAGGCGTTGAAATCGGCTTTCGGATCAGGCGTGTTGAAATTGATGATCGGCACTTTCGCCGCACGCGCTTCCTTGACGATCTCGATCAGGCTGCCCGGATCGGGGCTCGTGGTGACGATGCCATCGGCCTTGGCGGAGAGGGCGGCGCGAACCGCTTCCTGCTGCGAGGCGACATCGCCATTGTGGAACGAGGTGTTGACCGTGTTGCCGGTGTCCTTGGCCCACTGCTTGGCGCCGGCCAGGAAGTAGGTCCAGACCGGATCGGCCGGACCGCCATGCGAAATCCAGTAGAACGTCTTGGCCTGTGCCGCTGCTGGTACCACCATCAGCGCCACCAACAGGCCGTATAGAACGAGTCTTAGCCGTGTCAGCATTTGATTTCCTCCCGTTTGTAGATCGTCAGTTCAAAATCCGTCCCTTGTTCTGCGTCTTTTGCCAGTGCCGATTGAATGCGTCAGAGCATCCCCTTTTTCGACGGATGGCAAGCCTCCATCTGCCAGGCCTCCATTTGCAGGTGTAGTGGGCGCCTGACGGGGCGTCATCAGCCGTCCCATCAGATTGCATCAGTTGAGGTGATTTTCCGACTGTCGGATAATTGGTGTGATGTTTCGGTCGCGCGAACGCGGCCTGCGCCGACAAGGGCACGCCGACGACCATCCCAGGCCCACGGGACCAGGTCCGCAGCGCCCTGGCAGGGCGCCGACGATACCGGTTGCTAGATCAGATCGGCTCTGGCCAGCTCCCGCATCAGGTGGCTGGCGCCGTAGGTCCAGTGCGGGCAGTCGGGCGACAGCCGCACCCGGTTGACCAGCGCACCGAATTTTTCCGACGAGATGGTGACGATGTCGCCGACCTTGTGGGTAAATCCCTTGCCCTTCTCGCCGCGATCCTTGGATGGAACGAACATGGTGCCGAGATAGAGCGCCAGCCCGTCCGGATACTGGTGGTGCGGCCCCATGGCCGCGGCGACCAGTTCCTCCGGCGAGCGGCTGATCTCGGCCATCGAGCTTGCGCCCTCCAGCGAGAACCCGTCCTCGCCCTCGACTTTCAGGCGCACGACGGCGCGCTTGACGTCATCGATGGAGAATTTGTCGTCGAACAGGCGGATGAAGGGGCCGAGTGAGGCCGAGGCATTGTTATCCTTGGCCTTGCCGAGCAGCAGCGCCGAACGCCCTTCGACGTCGCGCAGATTGACGTCGTTGCCGATAGTGGCGCCGACGATCCTGCCGCTGGAGGCGGCGATCATGGCGATCTCGGGTTCCGGATTGTTCCAGGTCGACACCGGGTGCAGCCCAACATCGGCGCCGAAGCCCACCGAGGCCATCGGCTGGCACTTGGTGAAGATCTCGGCATCGGGGCCGATGCCCACTTCCAGATATTGCGACCAGGCGCCGCGCGAAATCAGCTTGGCCTTGATCTCCATCGCCTCGGGCGAACCGGGCTTCAGCTTCGACAGGTCGTGGCCGATCAGTCCGGCAATGTCGGCGCGGATGGCATCGGCTTTTGCAGCCGAACCACGCGCCTGTTCCTCGATCACCCGTTCCAGCAGGCTGACGACGAAGGTGACGCCCGATGCCTTGACCGCCTGCAGGTCGACCGGGGAGAGCAGGTAGGGTTTTGCTGGATCGCGCGCGGTTTCAAAACTGTTGGCGGCGATGTCATCGAGCGAACCGATCGGTCTGCCTTCGGCCGAGCGGACATGCCCAGCCGGGTCGGCCATCTCGCAAAGGTCGCGCATGGTCGGTGCCGTACGCGAGGTGATGTCGAAGACCGTGCCATCGCGAACCGTGACGACCAGCGGGTATGCAGCACCGCTGCTTCTGGCGCGTCCGACAAAAAGGCCCTCGCTGGGCAGGTGGGTCGGGTTCGTCATGGCGCTCTGTCCTCTTAGTGATCGACAATGTGGTGAAGTGATCGACAATGTGGGCTAGCCGGATCGGCGTGGCACTTTCACCGGATTCCCGTCAAAGGTCTATCCCGTCGCAGGCGATCGGAACTCTGGGTCTCCGGTCGTCTCGGCGGCAGTCCACAGGCGAAAGCCAGGGTACTCTTTCAAAATTGTGAAATTCTGAATAGGATTTTCACAAATCGCAGCGCATTCAGGTGACCCTTGGCGACAGCATTCTCCGATCCCATCTGGCGCAGGCCGCAGGCAGCTTCCACGTTTCAATCGCTTTCCAATGGCGAACGGGTCGATCTCGCCATCGTTGGCGGTGGCATCATGGGCTTGTCGACTGCCTTGCATGCCGCCCGGCTTGGCCTGTCGGTGCAGGTGCTGGACGCCGGCGAGATCGGCCAGGGCGCATCAGGCTTGAATGGCGGCCAGGTCATTCCCGGCCTGAAATACGATCCGGAATGGTTGCTGGAGCATTTTGGCCCGGAGCGCGGCGAGGCGCTTGTCAATTTCGCGGCGTCGACCGCCGACGCGGTGTTCGAGCTGATCCGCGACGAGAATCTGGCGGTGCCGTTCGTTCGAAATGGCTGGATCCAGGCGGCGCACACCGAGGCCGCGCTGAAGGCGGCGACGAACCGCGACCGGCAATGGCACGCGCGCGGTGCCGACGTCCGGTTGCTGAACGCAGCGGAGACCGCAGCCAGGACCGGCGCACAGGGTTATCTCGGCGGCTGGCTCGACCGCCGCGCCGGTGTGATCGATCCGCTCGCCTACACGTCTGAACTTGCCCGGGTCGGGACCGCGACTGGCGTGAGGATAGCAGAGCGCCAAAGGGTCGTGCGGCTCGCCAATGCCGCCGGTGTTTGGCGTGTTTCGACCGAAAATGGCCTGGAATTGCAGGCAAAGGCGGTCGTGCTGGCGACAAACGCCTATACGGACGGTCTGATCCCCGGTCTCGCCCAGACGATCGTGCCGCTGCATTCTTTCCAGATCGCCACAGCGCCGCTGCCGTCCAACCTGGCGGCCACGATCCTGCCGGAAGGGCAGGCGGTGTCGGACTCCAGGCGCATCCTCGTCTACTACCGCAAGAGCGCCGACGGCCGGCTGGTGCTTGGCGGACGGGGCCGCATGGCGCTGCCGACGAGCGCAGGCGACTGGGCGCATCTCGAGCGTGCGCTGGTACGGCTCTATCCCTCGCTGTCCGGCGTTCCCATCGAGAAGCGCTGGTTCGGCCGGGTGGCGATGACGCCGGACCACCTGCCGCACATCCACGAGCCGGAGAAAGGCCTGCTCGCCGTGGTCGGCTGCCAGGGTCGTGGTGTCGGCCTGATGACTGCGCTTGGCGAGCGCATCGCCAGCTACCTCCAAAGTGGCGACGCCAGGCAATTGCCTTTCCCGGTCTCGCCGATCCGGCCGATCCCGTTTCACGCCTTCCGCCAGGTCGGCGTCGCCGCGACCATCGCCTGGTATCGCCTGCTCGATGCGTTGGAGCGCTGACCAGGGCGCTTCATCCCTTGGGGCTCCGTTAGGGGATTCTGCTTGACAGTTTCATGAATATGAAAAACTCTAAGCCAATTTCAAATTTCCAATAGGCAGGTCGATGTCGACCCTAGTTGCCACATCAGCGCCAGAGGCCCGGTCTTCCCAGGGCTTCCGGGTCGCCATGCTGCTGCCGGGCGCGCTGGTCACCTTGCTGCTGATCCTGTTTGCGCTTGGCCTCGTGCTTTTCCTCGCCTTCCGCGGCAATGACGGTTCGCTGCTCGGCGCCGGTTTCACCGTCGCGAACTTCGTCACCGTGGTGTCCGATCCGCTGTACTGGACGGTGACGCTGCGCTCGCTGATCATTGCCGCTCTGGTCACGCTGGCGACGGTCGTCACTGCCTATCCCGTCGCCTACTACCTTGCCTTCCACGCCGGCCGGCGGCGCGGCCTGCTGCTGTTCCTGGTGACGCTGCCGTTCTGGACCAGCTATCTCCTGCGCGTCTTCGCCTGGAAGATCGTGCTCGCCTACAATGGCGTTTTGAACTCGGCGCTGATCGAAAGCGGCATCTGGTCCGAGCCGACATTGGCCTTTCTCAACACGCCGGCCGCCGTCGTCGTCACGCTGGCGCACGCCTATGCGCCTTTCGCCATCCTGCCGATCTACGTGGCGCTGGACACCATCCCGAAATCGCTGATCGAGGCCGCTTCCGATCTCGGCGCGCGGCCATTCACCTCTTTCCGCCGGATCGTGCTGCCCAATTCGATGCCGGGCGTGCTGGCGGCAGCCCTCGTCGTCTTCGTGCCGACGGTCGGCGACTATGTCACGCCGGCGCTCGTCGGCGGCCCGGCCAGCACCATGATCGGCACGCTGATCCAGGCGCAATTCGGCAAGGCCAATGACTGGCCGTTCGGCGCAGCACTCTCCGTCGCCGTCATGCTGGTCATCCTGTGCGTGGTGCTGGTCGCCCGCTTCGCCGACCGCAGATTTGGCAGCCGCACATGAGCACTGCACGCACGCAGGGAGGTGGCCGCTGGCTCGGCATGTATGTCGCCGCCTATTTGGTCTTTCTCTATCTGCCGGTGCTGCTGATCCCGCTGTTTTCCTTCAACAACTCGATCCAGGCAGCGTTTCCGCTGCAAGGTTTTACCTTGCAATGGTACGCGACGCTGTTCGGCAATTCGGCGCTGACCGGTGCACTCTTGAACAGCCTCGCCATCGGCGCCATCGCCGCCACGGGTGCGACGCTGTGCGGCATCACCGTATCCTACATGGACCTCTACGGCCGCTCGCCCCTGGCCGCCACCATCAGCGCCATCGCAAGGCTGCCGATCCTGATCCCGGGCGTCATCGTCGGCATATCGCTGCTGATCCTCATCAACCTCGTTGGTCTTGGGCCATCGCGCGTCGCCATCGTTCTCGGCCATATATTGGTGGCGCTGCCGACGACCGTGGTGATCATGCGCAGCCGCTTCGCCGCCATCCCGAAAACCATTCGCGAGGCGGCACTCGATCTCGGCGCCTCCGACTGGACGACCTTCCGGCGGGTCATGCTGCCGCTCAGCCTGCCGGCCATCGTCTCGGCATTCATGCTGGCCTTCCTGATCTCCTTCGACGAATTCATCGTCGTGTTCTTCCTGGCCGGCACCGAGCCGACGCTGCCGCTCTACATCTGGAGCCAGCTGCGTTTTCCCCGGTCGCTGCCGACGGTGATGGCGCTCGGCACTTCGATCCTGGCGGTGTCCTTCGTCATCGCTGCAGCAGCTGAAATCCTGCGCCATCGCGGCTTGTCCGCCACGGCGCCAAGGCCTGCGGATCCATCACAACCAAAACAAACCAAGAGAGGAGAACTGCAATGGCATTCGACCTGAAATCGATCTCTGCAAAGACTGTTTGCGCTGGATTGACGGCGTTCGCGCTGGCGCTGTCGTCGACCGTCGCTTTCGCCGGCGACAAGCTGCAATATTTCACCTGGTCGGGCTATGAACTGCCCGACTTCAACAAGAGCTTCCTTGCCGCGCATCCCGATGGCGTCGAGGCCTCGATCTTCGGTGACGACGATGACGCCTTCACCAAGGTCAAGGCCGGCTTCCGACCCGACATTGCGCATCCCTGCTATGACAAGGTGGCGCGCTGGAACAAGGAAGGCCTGCTGCAGCCGATCGACACCAAGCGCATCAAGAACTGGGACTCGATCTTCCCGGTGTTCAAGAACCTACCAGACCTGCAGGCTGGCGACGGCAAGGTCTGGATGGTGCCGTGGGACTGGGGCAACACCTCGATCCTCTACCGCACCGATCTGGTGAAGAACCCGGAAGCGAGCTGGAACCTTTTGTGGGACAAGCAGTATGCCGGTCGCATGGCGACGATCGACGCGGTGCATGACACGCCTGTCGTGGCGGCGCTGCTCGCCGGCGTCAATCCGTTCGACATGACGCCGGAGCAAATGGACAAGGTGGCCGAGAAGCTGCGCGAGCAGCGCCCGCTGCTCTCCAACTACACCACCGACATGACCTCCGTCGAACAGGCGCTGGCCAGCGGCCAATTGGTCGCCGCCATGACCTGGAACGCGTCGGCCACCTCGCTCAAGAAGCAGGGCGTGCCGGTCGAGTTCATGAAGCCCAAGGAGGGCATGCTGACCTGGGCCTGCGGCTTCGTGATGCTCAAGGACGCCAAGAATGTCGACCTCGCCTATGATTTCATCAACAGCCGGCTGGAGACGGATTCCGGCAAATACCTGATCGAGGCCTACGGCTATGGCAGCTCGACCAGTTCGGCCTTCGCCGCGGTGCCGAAGGAGGAGCTGGAGAAATTGCAGCTGCCGTCCGACCCGGAGGTGATGCTGAAGACCACCATCTTCACCGGACCGATGAAACAGAATGACGACCTCGCCAAGATGTTTGAGAAGGTGAAGGCGGGGGGATAAAGCTCCCCCTTCTCCCCTTGTGGGAGAAGGTGTCGCCGAAGGCGACGGATGAGGGGTGCTCCAGGGAACACCAGCGTCTCACTCCGCTGGAACACCCCTCAACCGTCTCGGCGCTGCGCGCCGATCCACCTTCTCCCACAAGGGGAGAAGGGAAAGCAAACGAGGACTAACGCATGGACATGCTGGACGAAACGGCTGAAAAGCCGAAGGACGATGCCGACGTTCGCGTCGGCCGGCGCGTGCGGGCGCTGCGGCTGGAGCGCAATTTGTCGCTGGCCGATCTTGCGGCAAAGGCCGGCGTGTCGATCGGTGCATTGAGCCAGATCGAGCGCGGCATGTCCTCGCTTCGCGTCAAGGTGATCTGGCCGCTCGCCGCCGCCCTCGACATCGAGCCGTCGGCGCTGATCGCCGACGGCAGCGACACGGCGAACGACCTCTATTGCGTGCGTGCCGACAAGCGGCGGCAAATCCCGGTGAAATCGGAAGGCATTGCCAAGGCGCTGCTGTCACCCCCGGGCGCGACGCTGACCGGCATGCTGGTGACGGTGGAAGCCAAAGGGGGCACGGCCGAGGCCTATGCGCATGCCGGCCATGAATTCGGCTTCGTGCTGGCCGGTGAGGTCGAACTGGTGGTGGATTCGACGAAATACGGGCTGAAGGCGGGCGACAGCTTTGCCTTCAAGAGCACGCTTTTGCATGCCTTCCGCAATCCGGGCGCCGAGCGTTGCCAGATCCTCTGGGTCAACACCACGAAGCCGTCCGAGGTTCGCGATGGCGCCTGATCCACTCGTCCGGCTTCAGGCGGTCTCGAAGATTTTTCCCGGCGGCATCGTTGGGCTCGACGCTGTCGATCTCGACATTATCAGCGGCGAGTTCATCACGCTGCTCGGGCCGTCGGGCTGCGGCAAGACCACCAGCCTGCGCGTCATCGCCGGTTTCGAAAGCCCGTCGAGCGGCAAGGTGTTGCTCGATGGTCGCGATATCACGGCCCTTCGACCGTTCGACCGGCCGGTCAACACCGTGTTCCAGGACTATGCACTGTTCCCGCACATGAATGTTGCAGAAAATGTCGGCTTCGGTCTGTCGCTGCGCAAACTGTCTGGAGCCGAACAGGCTAAGCGCACCGGCGAGGCCCTCGACATGGTCGGTCTCGCCGACAAGCTTGGCGCCCGCGTCTCCGAACTGTCTGGCGGCCAGCGCCAACGCGTCGCGCTCGCGCGTGCCATCGTCTGCGAGCCGCGCGTGCTGCTGCTCGACGAGCCGTTGTCGGCGCTCGATGCGCATCTGCGCGAACAGATGCAGGTTGAGCTGAAGCGGCTGCAGTCGCGGCTTGGCACCACCTTCGTCATGGTCACCCACGACCAGACCGAAGCGCTGTCGATTTCCGACCGCATCGTCGTCATGAACAAGGGCCGCATCGAGCAGATCGCACCGCCGGCCACACTTTATGACCGGCCTGCCACGAAGTTTGTGGCGAGCTTCATCGGCACCATGAATCTCCTGCAATCACGGTTTGTCGGCCGCGATGGCGATCGCTTGCGTTTCACCGCCGGCACCCTGCCGCTGGAGGCTATTTCCGAAACCGGCGAGGCACCTGCCGAGGGCGCTACCCGCACCATCGGCGTGCGCCCGGAGGATTTGCTGGCGATGACCGAGGCCGCGCCCGGCACCGCACCGGCGCGCGTCAACAGCGTCGTCTTTCACGGCCGCACGCTGCGCCTGCATGCCGAACTCGGGCAGGGCGCGCCTGTCGTCATCGACGCGCCGCGCCAGGCCGAGGGTTTTCGCTTCCAGGTCGGCGACGTGGCGCATATCAGCCTGCGCCGTGGCG
This sequence comes from Mesorhizobium sp. AD1-1, assembly GCF_020164655.1. NCBI lineage: Bacteria > Pseudomonadati > Pseudomonadota > Alphaproteobacteria > Hyphomicrobiales > Phyllobacteriaceae > Mesorhizobium > Mesorhizobium sp. AD1-1. The sequence continues at coordinate 55,689 of NZ_JAIUGP010000004.1, read as the reverse complement.
CCAACTGCCCAGTGCTGCCAGGTTAGTTCATCGAACTCTAAAAACCGGGGCCAACTGGGCGATCCACGATTTCCTCGAGGTCGAGGGTATCATCGGCTGCTGGGCGTGAGCTCGAATAGATTCCAGGCTTGACTCAAGGAGAGTGTTCCTGTTTTGTTCCGGAATGGAGCAAAACAGGAGCGTTCTTTGCCGGGCGTGTGCGTATGTATCTGCAAGGCGAATTCGACTATGGACTTCCAGAGCCGCCATGGCGGCCTAAACGGCCCGAGCGCGTGTTCTTCGGTTTGTTTTTGCATTCTAAGGACCATTCGCGCTTTGCCGATTGTCAAAATCGGCTATGCGGCCAATGCGGGGTAACCGGCGACCAACTGCTACCGGAGCGTTTTCACGTCAGCCTGCAGCATGTCGGTGATTACAAAAGGCTACGGTCCAAAATTCTTTTTGCGGCCGCCCGATCGGGACGGCGCATTGCGATGGCCCCGTTCGAGGTTACCTTTCGCTATGCCAGTAGCTTTCCCGGCCGACCGGCGACTAGGGGCAAGCCAGCCAAACACCCTTTCGTGCTTCTCGCCGATGACGGACCGGTTTGTGAGTTGAGCAGGAAGCTCGGCGTCGAAATGCTGCGCGAAGGCCTCAAGGCGTCAGATGGTTTCGTTCCGCATCTGACGCTTGCATATGACCGAAAACTTGTCCCCAAACAGCCTATGGGCCCAATCAGCTTTGTTGCACGAGAGTTCGTCCTTGTGCACAGCTTGCGCGGACTGAAGAAGTACGTTTTCCCGGAATGTTGGCCGCTGAGCGCGATGTGATGTGCTCACATCGTCGTCACATATTCCGAGCGATATCCATCATCCTGACATGGCTTGTCAGCACGGCGCGGTCCGACGATGGCAGGCCAGCAGGCTGTTCCCTACCTAAATGCGTCTGAACAGGAGGAACGCAAATGACCATCGCGGAAATTGCCAAGGATTTTACCGAGCTGCTCAAGCAGGGCGAGAACGAAGCTGCCGCCGAGAAGTACAATTCCGACGATATCGTGAGCTACGAAGCCATGGAGGGGCCGATGGCCATCTCCCGTGGCAAGGAGGCTCTCAGGCAGAAGGGCCAGTGGTGGCAGGAGAACAATGAAGTCCATGGCGGCTCTGTCGAAGGCCCCTATGTCAATGGCGACCAGTTCGCGGTGCGCTTCAAGTTCGACATAACGCCCAAGGCTACCGGCGAGCGTGTCACCATGGATGAAGTCGGCCTCTACACGGTCAAAAACGGCAAGATCACCGAAGAGCGCTTCTATTACTAGGGCCGGCCCCGGGTTCCGCCTCACGTCGCTGCAGGACCAGGAAATTAGACGGCCGGGACATTGTCCTGGCCGCCATGCGAGACGGAGATATGGCAACGGCTCTGGCAAATCGGGAAGGGCGGTTTAGTCTGTGGAACGGATTCGACAGTCAGCCAAGGAAGCACGCTTTTGACGATCACCATGTACGGCATCACCACTTGCGACACGGTCAGGAAGGCGCGCGTCTGGCTGGAAGGCCATGACGTAGCCTACCGGTTTCACGATTTCAGGGCCGAGGGACTGGACGCGAAGCGGCTGGATGGTTGGGCGGGCAAGGTCGGCTGGGAAAAGCTGCTCAACAAGGCGAGCACGACGTTCCGCGAGCTGCCGGACAAGGAAAAGCAGGGTCTCGACGAGAAGAGCGCCAAGGCGCTGATGCTGGCCAAGCCGACCATGATCAAGCGGCCGGTGCTGGAAGTAGGCGACCGGGTTATGGTCGGGTTCAAGGCTGATGTCTATGAGGCGGCGGTGGGGAAGTAGAGCTGCCTCTCGTTCCACGGTGTTCCGTGGCCCGCCGGCTTTCGAAGGTTCCGAGTGCCCTCAACCCGCGCGCAGATACCCCGCCAGCGCCACCGCATTGTTGTGCGCCTCGTCATGCGCGCCGTAGAGCAGCGTCACCTTGCCGTTACCCAGCAGGCCTCGCAACTGCGTCACCGCTTCGCCATTCCCATCCAGCTCAGCGCGATACCGCTCCTGAAATTCCGCCCAGCGCGCCGGCTCGTGTCCGAACCACTTTCGCAGCTCGTCGCTCGGCGCGATGTCCTTCAACCACAGCGTCAGCAAGGAAGACGCCGCGCGGCCAGATGCGGTCGACCAGAACCCGCTGCCCGTCCTCGGCAGCGGGCGGCTCGTAGATACGCTTGACCGCGATGTTGAAGGCCATCACACCTCTCGGCTGGAGCCCTCAGGCCCACTCGCCCTTGCGCATGACAGGCACGCGGGCGCCGTCCTTGTGGACGCCATCGATGTCGATCTTGTCCGAGCCGATCATCCAGTCGATGTGGATGAAGCTCTTGTTGCCGCCGCGCGCCGCGATCTCGTCCTGGCTGAGCGAGGCGCCGTCGACGAAGCACTTCGAATAGCATTGGCCGAGCGCGATGTGGCAGGCGGCGTTCTCGTCGAACAGCGTGTTGAAGAACAACAGGCCGCTGGCCGAGATCGGTGAGGAATGCGGCACCAGCGCCACCTCGCCGAGACGGCGCGCGCCCTCGTCGGTGTCGAGCACCTTCTTCAGCACGTCCTCGCCCTTCGATGCCTCGGCCTCGACGATCCGGCCTTCTTCGAAACGCACCGAAATGTCGTCGATCAGCGTGCCCTGGTAGGACAGCGGCTTGGTCGAGGAGACATGACCCTCGACCCGCCTTGCATGCGGCGTGGTGAAGACCTCTTCGGTCGGGATGTTGGGGTTGCAGGTGATGCCGTTCTTGGCGGTCGAGGCGCCGCCCATCCATTCATGGCCGTCCGCCAGTCCAACCGTCAGGTCGGTGCCCGGTCCGGTGAAGTGCAGCGCATGGAAATTATGGCCGTTGAGCCATTCGGTGCGGCTGCGAAGCGCTGTATTGTGCGCCTTCCAGTTGCCGATCGGGTCCTCCACATCGACCCGCGACGCGGCGAAGATGGCATCGGCGAGCTTCACGACCGCAACATCGTCGGCATCGCCGGGGAAGACCTGTTTGGCCCAGGCGAGGTCCGGATAGGCGACGATGTTCCAGTTGATGTCGAAGCCGGTGATCTTTTCCAGCGCCGGCTGATAAGCCATCGAATTGGCCTTGTTGGCGCGCGCCACTTTCGCCGGATCCTGTGCGGAGAGCAGCGACGGATCCTCGCCGCGCACCGCAAGCCTGGCCGCATTGTTGGAAAAGGCTTTCGCCATGCCTTCATAGAGCCAGCCGGCGGCGCGGTCGAAGCTCGCATCGGCGCCGAAGCGGTAGCGCGCCAGCGTCATCTCGTCATCGTTGAAGATCGGCGTCACCAGGCCGGCGCCGGCCTTGTAGGCATGCTCGACGATCCGCCTGGTTAGCGGCAGTGCCGCGATCGATGACGTCAGCACCAGATCCTGGCCTGGCTGCAATTGCAGCCCGACCTTGATGGCGACTTCCGCCAGCCTGTCGAGCTTCACCGGGTCGATCGATGCGGAAACGCCGCGCGAATGTGTGGTCATGATCCTGCCTGTCGTAGTTTGATGTCCGACCTACCATAGAGCGGCGGCGCGGCGCTTTCCACCGCGATCGCGCCGGCGGGTTTTGGGTTTGCGGACCCGAACCGCGCCATGGTTGCTTCGATCTCTTCCCTGATCCAGACCTTGAAATCCCGGACCTTGCGGCTTTCCGCCTTGACGGACGAGGTCACCAGCCAATAGCCGAGCCCGCTCTGGGCGCGGATACCGAAAGGCGCCACCAGCCGCCCGTCGGCCAGCGCATCCGCGGCGAGCAATTGCCAGCCCAGCATCACGCCATGGCCGGCAATCGCCGATTCCAGGCACAGCATCGGGTCGGTGAAACGCGCACCCTTGAGGAAGCTGACAGGTGGGACACCGGCCGTCTCGAACCAGCTTTCCCAGTTGATCATTGCCCGCTCGTCGGTGATCGCGCAGGTCTGGGCAAGGTCCTCGATCGACTTCAGTTTTTGGGCAATCGCCGGCGCGCAGACCGGGAAGACTTCCTGCGCCAAGAGCAGTTCCGTGCGCCCGCCCGGCCATTTGCCGTCGCCAAGCCGGATGGCGATGTCGATGTCTGAGTGATCGAGATTGGCCAGCCGCACCGAAGCGTCGATGCGCAGCAGCACGTTGGGATGCCGGTCGAAGTGGCGAGATAGTCTGGGCAACAGCCACTTCGAGGCAAAGGCCGGCGCCACCGAAACCACCAATGTGCATTGCGTAGCCTCGTCGGCCAGCGCCACGGCCTGGGAAAGCTCACGAAATCCAGCACCAAGGCGGGCCGCGAAGACGGCGCCGAATTCGGTCAGCACCAGACCGCTCGCCGTTCGCTCGAACAGCGCCTGGCCGAGCTGTTTTTCGGTACGGCTTATCTGCTGGCTGACGGCGCTGACGGAAACGTTGAGCTCACCGGCGGCCGCCGCCAGCGATCCGAGACGGGCAACGGTTTCGACGGCGCGCAGGCCGTTGAGGTGGACGCGGTTGAGCATGGCCATTGAATTTTTCTAAACTGATCCGGCTGAAATCTCAATTGAAAGGCATGTCGAAACGGCGGATTTTGTCGGAAGAGACAGACCTGTGGAGCCGGAAATGCTGAGGATCTTGTCGTCGTCGCTGAAGGTCTTTTTCGCTGCGAGTACGCCGTATGAGCCGCACCCGGACGGCGAAACGCAGCGATGGCTGACCGATCCGCTTTCGCATCCGGTGCTGAACACCATGTCGGAACGCGAACTGGGCGATGTGCCGTTCAGGCTGACGGCACGGCGGACAGTGCACGAGACGGCCCCGTTGCACGCCGGCGGCCGCTGCTGAGCAGGCGCCAAGCGTTCCGGCTTGAGGAAAGTCGAGGCGAGCACCACGTCCCGCGCACGCGCTGGCCCAACAGATGGCGATTGTTTCAGCGACCCCTGCACTTATTGTGCAGTGCAATGACATCAGCCACCTCGACAGCGCTGCGTTTCGCCTTCGCCGGCATGATTGCCATGGCGGTTGCCATGGGCATCGGCCGTTTCGTCTACACGCCGATCCTGCCCGGCATGATGCAGGAATTGCATCTGTCGCCTGCCGATGCCGGTTGGATCGCGTCGGCCAATTATCTCGGTTATCTCGTCGGCGCGTTGGCAGCGGCGGGCGGCTGGGCGCATGGGCGCGAGCGCCTGCTGATGCTGGCGGGGCTTGGCGCCAGTACGGTCCTTGCCGCGCTGATGGGGCTGACCGAAGCGATGGCGGCCTTTCTCGCCATCCGCTTTCTGGCCGGTCTGGCCAGCGCCTTCGTCATGGTGTTCATGGCCAGCATCGTTTTCAGCCACATCGCGGCTGCCGGTCGCAACGACCTGCAGGCCTGGCATTTCGGCGGCGTCGGGCTCGGCATAGCGGCATCGGCGGCGATGATGGCGGTGCTGGTCGCCGAGCATTCGGGCTGGGCTGCAGGCTGGCTGTGGTCGGCGGCGATTTCGGCCTGTGGTTTCGTCCTCGTTGCGCTGTTGGCCAATGAGGGTCCGCTCGGCAACGGCGAAGTCACCCGCGAGCCGGCACTGCGGATGGACCGGTCGTTGGTCAAGGTCATCGTCGCCTACGGCCTGTTCGGCTTTGGCTATGTGGTGACGGCGACATTCCTGGTCGCCATCGTCCGGCAAGGCGGCGGCAGCCGCGTCTTCGAGGCCATTGTGTGGATGGTCGCCGGTCTTGCGGGCTTTCCCTCAGTCTGGCTCTGGCAGAAGATCGCGGCCCGGACCGGCCTCTATGCCGCCTATGCGCTGGCGTGCTTCATCGAAGTTGCCGGCGTCACCGCCAGCGTCGCCATCGGCGGAGCCACCGGGCCGCTGCTTGCCGGAGTGCTGCTCGGCGGCACCTTCATCGCCATCACAGCATTTGGCCTGCAGGCCGCCCGGCAGCAGGCGCCAAGCGCGCCGCGGCGGATATTCGCCCTGATGACGGCTGCGTTCGGCCTTGGCCAGATCATCGGGCCGGTCGCCGCCGGGTTTCTGGCGCAGATGTCCGGCGATTTCTTCCTCGCCTCGATCACAGCCGCGATCGTGCTGGTCGTCTCCGGCGCCATCACATGGTCGGCTGCGCCAAAATCGCCATGATTGTGGGCTTGCTGTGCCGGGCATCGGGCACGGGCATTTTCTTTCCCACTAATGTGTGACTTTATGCCCGCTGTCGTCAGCTGATTTGCGCCTAGATCGAGGAATTCGCCACAGTGTTCGTATCCTTTTTCCCGCAGCCGAAGCTGTTCTTCACTTCGGCCGCCGTCTGGAGCCTTGCGGCGATCCTGTTCTGGTTCTTCGGTGGTGAACAATTAGGTACGGTTTTCGGATTGCCGCCCGCCGCGGCCGGCGCGCCGCCCATCATCGGCATCGCCATCCTCGTATCGAAGCCGTTCCTCTGGTTCTATCTCTATTTCGCGTTCTGCGTGCTCGTCTTCTACGCATTCTGGAGCTGGTATTCGCCGCATCCATGGCAACGCTGGTCGATCCTGATGACCGCGGTCATCCTGTTCTTCATCTATTTCAATGTGCAGGTCAGCGTCGCCGTCAACGCCTGGTATGGGCCTTTCTTCGACTATGTGCAGGGGCTGATGTCGGGGACTGGAAAGTCGACCAACAGCGAATTTTATATCGGATTGGCTGATTTTTCGTGGCTCGCCCTGGTCGGCATGAATGTGCAGGTGGTCAACGCCTTCATCGTCAGTCACTGGATCTTCCGTTGGCGCACGGCGATGAACAACTACTTCGTCGAGAATTGGGGCAGGCTACGCCATATCGAGGGTGCCTCGCAGCGCATCCAGGAAGACACGATGCGGTTCTCGCAGATCATGGAAGATCTCGGCTCCAGCTTCGTCCAGTCGATCATGACCTTGATCGCATTCCTGCCGGTCATGATCCAGTTGCAGGCCCATATCACCGAGTTGCCGATTATCGGCGCGATTCCACAGCCATTGGTTGTCGCAGCCCTTGCCTGGTGTCTGTTCGGGACGATCTCGGTCATGGTTGCAGGTCTGAAACTTCCAGGGCTGCAGTTCCGCAACCAGCGCGTTGAGGCAGCCTACCGCAAGGAACTCGTCTACGGCGAGGATCACGCGGACCGGGCCCAGCCGGCCACCACGGCCGAGCTGTTCGAGAATGTTCGCCACAATTATTTCAGGCTCTATTTCCACTACATCTATTTCAACGTCGTCCGTTACACGTACCTGCAGGCCGACAACATTTTCTCGCTGCTGATCCTCGGTCCCTCGCTGGTGGCGCACAAGATCACGTTCGGCGCGCTGAACCAGATTTCGAACGCATTCGGCAAGGTGACCGGTTCGCTGCAGTTTCTGCTCACCTCCTGGTCGACCATCGTCGAGCTGCAATCGGTCCACAAGCGCCTGCGCGCCTTCGAGGCGACGCTGCAAGGCGAGCCGCTGCCCGATATCGACCAGCGCTATCTGGCAAGGCAGGGCGCTGAGGATCCGGCCTAAAGATCGAGGTTGGAAACGAACCGGGTTGGCGGCTCAGCCGCCGACCGAAGCTTGCTTCTGGGAAGCATCCTGCCGCGAAACATAATCGCGAAAACTGATGCATTCGACATCGGCCTTGACACAGACATTGCCGGCAAAACGCTCCAGCGCGTTCCAGTAGGCGCCGTCATTCATCAGCGCGAAGTGGAAGCCGAGCTCCAGCGGAATGCGCTTGCCGGCATACTGCTTGTCGAAGGCGGCGCGGAAGGCATCATAGGTCCGGTTGGCGAACTCGCCCGCTTGGCTTGGCCGTTCGAAGCCGCCGGAATGCCTGACATAGAGATTGTAGTCCATGGCGATCACCGGCCGTGACTTCGGTCCTTCTGGAATCTGCGGCAGCGAAAAGTGCATGACGCCGTTGCTGGCCGTCGGTCGGGCGGGGCCCTGCGAGACGCCGCTGGCGTCGAATTGATAGCCGGCGGCCGGCAGCGCTTCATAGAGCGCCTTGCCCGTCGACAGATACGGCGCGCGAAAACCGACAACCGCATGCCGTGCGAAATCGCGCCAGCCCTCAGGCTCGGGCGCAATGCCGTTGATGGCATAGGCGTTCTCGAGAATGTGCTCGAACGAACCGAACTCTTTCAGCCAGTCGGCCTTGCTCCAGTCCTTGCCGTCGAAATGGCCGCAGCCATGGCTGGCGATGTCGTGGCCCTCATGCGCGGCAAGCCCGATCTGCTCGAGCCGGTCGGTGACTTCCTGTTTCGAGGCGGCAAAGCCGATATTGGATTTCCCGGCGCTTCTGCCGGGTGCGGTGTATTCCTTGCGTGTTTCCGTCGACAGCAGGAAGACGCAGGACAGAAAATAGGTGAAATGTGCCCCGGTGCGCTCAGCCAGTGCTCGACTGCGCTTCCACTGCGAAATGTCGCGGGCGCTGTCGAACGAGATGATGACGACCTGCTTGGGCTTTGCCGGCACCGGTGGCGCGGGCGGGTCGGCCAGAGCCACGCCGGCAGTGACGAGCGCGGCAAGTGAAAACGCAACAACGCGGAACGGACGAAGCATAGGAAATCTGATCTTAACTCGGGGAACGTCTGCAAGCCGGCTATCGCCTAAATGTGGCGCGGGTGCGATGGGCCTCTTCGGCTGCTCGTCCGGGGCAAACATCCGTTTGCCCCGGACAATAGCGATTTTCCGGTCGAACCCCTTCCATGCCGGCAAAATTTCGCTAAAACGCGGGCTGACAAAGGCCCGACCGGGCAGGAATGGTTTGATTTGATGTCCGACGACAGTTTTATCCGTGAAGTCAACGACGAGATCCGTCGCGAACAGGCGCAGGCGCTGTGGGACCGTTTTGGCCCAGCCCTGATTGTCGTTGCGATCCTCGTGGTGCTCGGCACCGCAGCCTTCGTCGGCTATCGCTATTGGGACGAGACGCGCGCCAACCGCTCGGGCGATGCGTTCTCGCAGGCGCTGAAGCTTGCCAATGACGGCAAGAACGATGAGGCGCTGACCGCGCTCGATCAGTTGGAGAAGGATGGCTACGGCGCCTATCCGCTGCTCGCACGCATGCGCGGCGCGACCGTCAAGGCGAACAAGGGCGACGTTCCCGCCGCCGTCAAGGATTTCGACGAAGTCGCCGCCGACACGGCCATTCCCCAGAGCATTCGCGACATGGCGCGGCTGCGGGCAGCGCTGCTGCTCGTCGACCATGGCTCGTTCGCCGACGTGTCCAGCCGTGTCGAAGCGCTGACATCCGACACCAACACGCTGCGCCACACGGCGCGCGAGGCGCTCGGCCTTTCCGCCTGGAAGGAAGGCAAGACGCAGGACGCGCTGAAACTGTTCGACCAGATCGCCGCCGATGACGGCGCCCCGCGCAACACCCGCGAGCGCGCAACATTGATGTCCGAGCTGATCCGCGGGTCGGGCAGTGCGTCGTGACCTTCAAAGTCGCCATCATCGGCAGACCTAACGTCGGCAAATCGACTCTCTTCAATCGGCTGGTGGGAAGAAAGCTGGCGCTTGTCGACGACACGCCGGGCGTCACCCGCGATCGTCGCGTCCACGCCGCCAAGCTCTACGACCTGCATTTCGATGTCATCGACACCGCCGGCTTCGAGGACGCTGGTGCCTCGACCTTGCCCGGCCGCATGCGTGCGCAGACCGAGATCGCTATCCGCGAGGCCGACCTGATCTTCTTCACCATCGACGCCAAGTCCGGCCTTTTGCCTGATGACAGGACCTTCGCCGAGATCGTGCGCAAGTCCGGCAAGCCGGTCGTGCTGGTCGCCAACAAGGCCGAGGCGAAGGGCGCCCAGGGCGGTATGCTGGAAGCCTGGGAGCTCGGCCTTGGCGAGCCGATCCCGGTTTCGGCCGAGCATGGCCAGGGCATGCCCGATTTGCGCGACGCCGTGATCGGCGCGCTCGGCGAAGCGCGCGCCTTCGGCGAAGACGAAGATAGCAAAGACGAAGAGATCGCTGCCGGCGAGGTGCTGATCGGCGAGGATATCGCCGATCCGGATGCCGAGCACACCTATGACGACACCAAGCCGATGCGCATCGCCGTCGTCGGCCGTCCCAATGCCGGCAAGTCGACGCTGATCAACGCGCTGATCGGCGAAGAACGGCTGCTCACCGGACCGGAAGCCGGCATCACCCGTGATTCGATCTCGGTCGATTGGGATTGGCATGGCCGCCGCCTGAAGCTGTTCGATACGGCCGGCATGCGCCGCAAGGCCAGGATTCACGAAAAGCTCGAAGTGATGTCGGTGCAGGACGGCCTGCGCGCCATCCGCTTCGCCGAGATCGTCATCATCGTGCTCGACGCCACCATTCCCTTCGAGAAGCAGGATCTGCAGATCGCCGACCTGATCATCAGGGAAGGCCGGGCGCCGGTGATCGCCTTCAACAAATGGGACCTGATCGACCATCCCCAGGAGCTTCTGGCCGAACTGCGCGAGAAGACGGAACGGCTTCTTCCCCAGGCGCGCGGCCTGCAGGCCGTACCTGTCTCCGGCGAGACCGGGCGCGGCCTCGACAAGCTGATGGATGCCGTCATCAGGACCCACAAGGTATGGAACAGCCGCGTCTCGACTGGCAAGCTCAACCGCTGGCTGGAAGGCATCCTGGCACACCATCCGCCGCCTGCCGTGGCAGGGCGCCGGCTGAAGGTCAAATACGTCACCCAGGCCAAGACCCGGCCGCCGGGTTTCGTTGTCCAGTGCTCGCGGCCCGATGCGATGCCGCAATCCTATGTCCGCTATCTCTCCAACAGCCTGCGCGAAGCCTTCGATATGCCCGGCGTGCCGATCCGCATCGCGCTGCGCACGTCGGACAATCCGTTCGCCGGCAGGTCGAACAAGCGTAAATAAGCGGTCGGGCGCTGGATACCTGTTCCGGCTGTCTAAGCGACCTCCTTCAACCGCTCGTCCCGTGGCAGCGCCTGCAACGCCGCCTGCAGCAATATGTCGGCCAGCCGCGCTGCCACCGGATCCAGTTCAGCATCCTTCTGGTGCAGCACCAACGCCATTTTGGGCAATGCAGGCAGCCCGGCGATCTCCGGCGTCATCGCGCTGACGCTGGCAGGCAGGCCGATGTCGGTGCGGATTGTCAGCCCCAGCCCCGCCGCCACGGCTGCCCAGATGCCGCCAAGGCTCGGGCTGGAAAAGGCCATCCGCCACGACAGGCCGGCGCGGTCGAGCGTTTCGGTTGCCACCGTGCGCAGAAGGCATGGCGCTTCGAGCGCCACCAGCGGCAGCGGCTCACTGTTGCGCAGGCTGGTCTCGATACGCTTTGCCGGCCCGATCCAGCGCATCGGCACATCGGCGACATGCTGGCTGTAGGGCAGCGTTTCGCCGCAGTGCCAGGCGAGCGCGATATCGAGGCTGCCTGACAGGACCCTTTCGGCAAGGTCGTGGCTGCGTGCGATCCTGGCTTCGATCTTCACCTTGGGGTGCGCCCGGGCAAATCGGCCGAGCACGTCCGGCAGCACCGCCTCGCCGAAATCTTCCTGCAAGCCGAGCCGTACCCAGCCTTCCAGCTCGACACCGTGGATGGCGGATGCCGCCTCGTCATTCAATTCGATCAGCCTGCGCGCATAGCCGAGCATGGTCTCGCCGGCCTCGGTCAAAGCGAGGCCGCGTCCTGATTTGCGGAAGATCGGCGTCGCCGCCTGTTCTTCCAGTTTCTTCAATTGCGCGCTGACCGCCGACGTCGACCGGCCAAGCCGGTCAGCGGCCTTGGCAAAGCTACCCAGCTCCATGCCGGTGACGAAACTGCGCAGGACGTCGAGGTCGAATGTCACGCGTCGCATGTTGGAAGTCCCGATTTTCAGGATTGTAAGTTAAAAACTTCCTGATTTTCAGGACGAAATTATGGCGGTAGGGACGGATCGTCAAGGCCGAACCGCTGGCCAGCACGGGAAATGAAGTCATGTCCGCCATTGTCAATTGCACCGACCGGCAGCCGTCGGAACTTCTGGAAGATACCGGTTCCACCGGGAGGGTGTTCACGCCGGGCCATCGCTGGAAAGTCCTGGGCATCGGCGTTGCCGCCAATGCCGCCTTCTCGGCTACGTTCTCCGGCATCCCGGCGACGGCGGTCGTTCTTCGCCAGGGCTATCACCTAGGCAATGCCGAACTCGGTCTGGCGCTCGGCCTTCTCGGGCTTGGGGTCGCGCTCAGCGAACTGCCCTGGGGCTTGCTCACCGATCGCTGGGGCGACCGCCGCGTGCTGTTGATCGGGCTCGGCGCGACGGCGGCGTGGCTCCTGGTCATGGCGATGCTGGTCGTGCCGACAAGGACCGGTACTCCCGATGTCACGCTGCTCTCCGCGAGCCTATTCATCACCGGATTGCTCGGCGGCAGCGTCAACGGTTCGAGCGGCCGCGCCATCATGGGCTGGTTCCGGGAAAACGAGCGCGGCTTCGCCATGAGCATCAGGCAGACGGCGGTGCCGCTTGGCGGCGGCCTTGGCGCGCTCGTGCTGCCCTCGCTTGCGCTGGCTTTCGGCTTTGCCGCGGTGTTCGGGGTCCTGGCGGGTGCATCCGCTCTGTCTGCCCTGTTCGCCTGGCGCTGGCTGCACGAGCCGCCGACGGCGGGCGAGGGCCATCCCGCTTCGGCTGTGGCCGGACCGGCGCCGCTGCGCAATCGCGACGTCTGGCGTATCGCGACCGCCATCGGCCTGCTCTGCTTTCCGCAGGTGGCCGTGCTCACCTTCGCCTCCGTATTCCTGCACGACTTCGTTGGGTTGGGAACGGCGGCAATCAGTGCCAGCCTCGCCGCGGTGCAGATCGGCGCCATGGTCATGCGCATCTGGAGCGGCCGCTTCACCGACCGTCACGGCAACCGCCGCCAATTTCTTCGCCTGTGCAGCGCGTTCAGCGCCCTTGCCTTCGCCATGCTTTGGCTGCTGGTCCTGTTCGGCCCAACCATTCCGGGCGGCCAGCTCATCTGGTCGGCGGTTCTTCCGGTCGTGCTTATTGTCGCAGGCATCTCTGTCTCCGCCTGGCACGGCGTCGCCTACACCGAGCTTGCCACCCTTGCCGGCGCCGGCCATGTCGGAACCGCGCTCAGCCTTGCCAACACCTTTGTTTTCGTCGGCTTCTTCCTGGTGCCGGTGGCCATTCCGGGGCTATTGCACCTCTGGTCCTGGTCCGGCGTCTGGCTGGCGGCCGCCATCTGCGCGCTGATCGCCCGGCCGATCTTCCTGCGTCCGGCCTGAATAGTCGGCCGCAAAATCGCCCGACTTCGCAACCACGACCTCGGGCCGACCGGGAAAACCCGATCGAATCCGTTAACGTCCCATCAAGGTTAATGCATCATTTTGCTCTCCAGTGGGGTCTGTAGCGTTCCTGGAGAGAGTTCCGTGCATCGACGTGTGTTGAAGCGGCTGGTTGCCGCCGCCGGTGAGAGAAAACGTGGCTTTCTGGGTCCGCTCGTCATCGGTTTCGGCATCTGGATCGGCTTTCCGACCGTCGCCGCCTATCAGGACATGACGAGCCTCGTTTCCGGCCTCGAAGCATCGAGCACGCGCTGGAATTCCTATGTCGAGAAATCCGTTGCCGGCTCGACCCATGCGGCCGAGATGCCCTTTGTCGATTCCGATGTCACCGGCTCCATTTCCGGATCGGGCGTCCATCTGGCCGGTGTCGGCAACGTGTCGTTTCGTGGCAAGGGCGGCAAGGTCAGCGCCACACCCGATGAGGACCGCGTCGTGCGTGCCGAGAAGAAAGGGCGCATCGTCCAGATGTCTCCCGTCGCACCGCCGAAGAACTTCAACGCCGGCTCGATCTTCGAGCGCACCTCCTCCTTGCTCCGGCCCAGCATGGACAGCGGCCTGAAAATGGCTTTCGCCAAGCCGCAGATCAAAGGCAAGGAAATCCAGATCGCCGCCGCATTCCATGTGCGCGAGGACAAGAAGCCGGATCCCGGCATGCCGGCCATGCTGGCGGCGCTGGTCAACAACGACCATCCGGATGTGCTGGCCACCGCCTATGCGCAATCCGAGCCGGACTATGCCAAGGCATCGCCCTTCGAGGCCCTGCTTCAGGACGAGCAGCCCAATGAGGGCCGCTTCATTCCGCCGATGGCCAAGGGCGATCATTCGTGGATCCAGAACCCGCTGCCGGCGAGTGTCTTCTCCAAGAAGGAGCAGGCATGCCTTGCCAACGGAATCTATTTCGAGGCGAGGAGCGAATCCGTGCGCGGCCAGGCCGCTGTCGCCCAGGTCATCCTCAACCGCGTCCGCAATCCGACCTATCCGAATTCGATCTGCGGCGTCGTCTACCAGAACGACAGCTGGTTCAACCGTTGCCAGTTCTCCTTCGCCTGCGACGGCAGGAAGAAGCGCATCGATAGCCCAGCCGCCTACAAGACCGCCCAGGAGATCGCCATGGCCGTCACCGCCGGCAAGATCTTCATTCCGGAAGTCGGATCGTCGACCCACTACTATGCCCAATATGTCCATCCCGGCTGGGCGCGCACGATGCAGAAGATGACCAAGATCGGCCTGCATATCTTCTATCGGACCTATGGCGGCGGCTGGAGCTGAGTGCGGAGCAGCCGCTGATCCTTAATGTGGCGCGCAGCCGATCAAAGAGCCATTGCGCGGGGGATTCGCGCCATGCATCCTCGTCATCCTGGCGGGCACGATGTCGCACCTTCGTAATTCATTGATTTTATTGCCTAAAATACATGGCAATGAACTTCCGCCCGTGGCTTGACGGGCGCAAACCCTCTAACTATGTTGCCGGCGACTTTAGAAGCGGACGGACGGTGACGGTCTGACCGGGCAGGGGGGTTGCGATGGCCGACAAGAATGGGCCAGACGGAACCGGAGAAACCGGCCGCGGCAATCAGCATGAAGCCGACATCCGCGACGACGATCTTGAGCGCCGCCGCCGTGACCTTGAAGCTTCGCTTGCGACAAGGCGGCCGGGCCGGCTCGAGGGGAAAGACGACGCGAAAGCGGGCAGTGTGGCCGGTTATGGTCAGGCGCTCAAACTCTCCAGCGAGTTTATCGCCGGGGTGGTGGTGGGTGCCGGCATCGGCTGGGTCATCGACCGTCTGGCGGGGACATCGCCATGGGGTCTGATCGTGTTTCTGCTGCTTGGTTTTGGCGCCGGAGTGCTCAATGTGATGCGTTCCGCCGGCGTCGTGGCAGAATTTGGACAGGGCGATAAATCGCGCCGTGGCCAAGACGACAAGAAATGACCGCGCACCATGTGCGGTAATGGTAACGAGGCCGTACGCGGCATTGACGGGGTTTGAACGTGGCAGCTGACAAGGTCGATCCGATCCACCAGTTCCATATCAACAAGCTGATTCCGATCGACATCGGCGGCTATGACCTGTCTTTCACCAATTCGGCGCTGTTCATGGTCGCAACCGTGATCGTCGCGGCTGGATTCCTGTTTCTCACGACGTCGAGCCGCAGCCTGGTTCCCGGGCGGCTTCAGTCGGTCTCCGAGATGGCGTACGAGTTTGTCGGCAACATGTTGCGCGACGCCGCCGGCACGCAGGGCATGAAGTTCTTCCCTCTCGTGTTCTCGCTGTTCATGTTCGTGCTCGTCGCCAATCTGCTTGGCCTGTTCCCCTATTTCTTCACCGTCACCAGCCACATCATCGTCACCTTCGGCCTTGCCGTGCTGGTGATCGCAACCGTGGTCGTCTACGGCTTCATGAAGCATGGTCTTGGCTTCCTGAAACTGTTCGTGCCGCACGGCGTGCCGGTCTTCCTGCTGCCTCTCGTGGTGCTGATCGAAGTAATCTCCTTCGTGTCGCGCCCAGTCAGCCTCTCGGTTCGTCTGTTCGCCAACATGCTCGCCGGCCACATCACGCTGAAGGTGTTCTCCGGCTTCGTCGTCAGCCTGAGCGCGCTCGGCGCGGTTGGCGTCGCCGGCTCGATCCTGCCTCTGGCGATGGCGGTGGCGCTGACGGCACTGGAACTGCTGGTCGCCTTCCTGCAGGCCTACGTCTTTGCCGTGTTGACCTGCATGTATCTCAACGACGCCCTGCATCCAGGGCACTAGGTCCAAAAGTTTCCGGCCCAAAGATTTCCAACATTGGCGCCGGATGGAATCGCAACGGAATTTTAGATCCAAAGGAGTTGAACAAATGGACGCAGAAGCAGCAAAGTACATCGGCGCCGGCATCGCTTGCCTGGGCATGGGTGGCGCGGGCATTGGCCTCGGCAACATCTTCGGCAGCTACCTGGCGGGCGCACTGCGCAACCCGTCGGCCGCCGATGGCCAGTTCGGCCGTCTGATCTTCGGCTTTGCCGTGACCGAAGCTCTGGGCATCTTCTCGCTTCTCATCGCGCTTCTGGCCCTGTTCGGCTGAGCACTCGGGAAGATTGGACAGGCCGGCCGCGCAAGCGGCGGGCCTGAATTTCGGGGATAGTCCATGTTCGTGACATCTGCCTTTGCGCAAGAGTCCGCGCCATCAGCCGATACCAGCCACGCTGCGACGGAAGGCGACACGCATTCCGGCACCAGCGTGCCTGCTGAAGCGCATGGCACGTTTCCGCCATTCGATCCGGCGACGTTCCCGTCGCAGCTTCTGTGGCTGGCGATCACCTTCGGGCTGTTCTATCTCTTCCTGAAGCGGGTGGTGATGCCGCGCGTCGGCGGCATCATCGATGTCCGCAACGATCGCATCACGCAGGACCTCGACCAGGCGGCCAAGTTGAAGGGCGAGGCCGACGCCGCCGTTGCTGCCTACGAGCAGGAACTGGCGGAAGCCAAGACCAAGGCCAACGCGATCGGCCAGCAGGCCAACGACGCTGCCAAGGCCGAGGCCGACACCGCTCGCAAGAAGGTCGAGGCCGCGCTCGACGCGAAGCTTGGCGAAGCCGAAGCCCGCATTTCTTCCATCAAGGCCAATGCCATGAAGGAAGTCGGCAGCATCGCCGAGGACACCGCTTCGGCGATCGTCGAGGCTCTGGTTGGCGGCAAGGCCAGCAAGGCCGAGATCGCGGCCGCGGTCAAATCCGTGGCCCGGTGAGGAGCGCATCATGGATTACACATCTCTCGCGACGCTCTGGGCCACGATAGCCCTGATCATCTTCCTCGGCGTTGCCGTCTACATCAAGGTGCCTGGCATGATCGCCAAGGCGCTCGACGCCCGTGCCGCCAGGATCAGCAATGAACTGGACGAAGCGCGCCGGCTGCGCGAGGAGGCCCAGCAGCTGCTCGGCCAGTACCAGCGCAAGCGCAAGGAAGCCGAGCAGGAGGCCGCCGACATCGTCGCTGCCGCCAAGCGCGAAGCCGACATGCTTGCCGCCGACGCGCATAAGAAGACCGAGGACTATGTCGTCAGGCGCACCGCGCTTGCCGAACAGAAGATCGGTCAGGCCGAGCGTGATGCCATCAGCGAAGTGCGCGCCAGCGCCGTCGACATCGCCGTCGAGGCAGCACGCGCGCTGCTTGCCGGCAAGATCGACGCCAAGGCCGGTGCAGATCTGTTCAAGGCTTCGCTCGCGGACGTGAAGTCGAAGCTGAATTAGGCGGTTCGTCTAGCCAGTCATCGAAAGCCGCCCGGGCAACCCGGCGGCTTTTTTGTTGCGGCGCTGAAGCTGCCAATCTCCCCCCTCGTGGGGGAGATGCCCGGCAGGGCAGAGGGGGGCGTGAAGGAACGCTAACCTTTGTTGTCCTAAGGTCTATCGGGACAAGCCTGAGGGCATAACTGCAATCGATTGAGAGGCCGGCGGGACAGCGCCCCCCTCTCTCCTACCGGACATCTCCCCCACAAGGGGGAGATTGGCTTGTCGTCGTCGTCGCTCAATCCAGCCCGGCGAAGCTCTCTTCTTCCACCACGTCCACCTCGGCCCCACCCAGCCGGAATGGCGCAAACGACACGCGGTGCAGCCGCGCCACCGGGCCATGCGCTTCGATCGCAGTGCGATGGCGAACCGTGGCGTAGCCCATATGGACTTCGAACCCGTAGCGGTCGTGATGGTTGCCGCAGCCGCACATCATGCGGTCGCGCATCACCTTGGCGACGATCGAGGCGGCGGCGATCGACTGCGAACGCTGGTCGCCCTTGATCAGCGCGCGCCCTTCACAAGGCAGTCCCGGCGGCACGTCGCGTCCATCGGCAAGCGCAAGCTTCGGCCGGATCGACAGCCCTACCAGCGCGCGCCGCATGGCTTCCAGGCTTGCCTTGAGGATGTTGCTGCCGTCGATGCCCTCGGCGCTGATGGAGGCCATCGAGACCGCCTGTGCGGAGCCGAGAATGCGCAGGAACAGGGCCTCACGCTGTAAATGGCTGAGGCGTTTGGAATCGTCGAGGCCGTCGGGAATGTTGGCGGGATCGAGCACCACCGCTGCGGCGACCACCGGCCCGGCCAGGGGGCCGCGGCCTGCCTCGTCCATCCCGGCGACCGGCCACAGGCCCTCCGCCATCGCCTTCGTCTCGAAGGAGAAGTCGGGCTTCTCGATGATCTCAAAGAGAGGCGGAGAATCAGAACGCGCGCGAGCCATGTTGCGGCGAGGTTCGCATCGGCTCCGATTCTCCGCAAGTCCCTCCGGGTCGGGTGGGGCGCCGGACCGGGAGGGCACCGTCTGCAGGCCGGGGCAGGCCGGACGGGATTCTTGGTGCGCGACGGATCAAACCATCGCGACGAATTGTCTCTTCAAAGCAGCGTCAGTTGCACCTGGTCTTTCCCGGCGGCAACGAACTGATCGGTCCGCAGCGTGCGCCGTTCGGCATTGAGACCAAGCCGCTTGGCTGTGATCTCGAAGCGCCGGCCGATCTGCCAGGCATAGGGACCGGCGCCCTTCATGCGCTTGCCCCATTCCGAATCGTAGTCCTTGCCGTCACGCATGGAGCGGACAAGCGACATCACATGGCGGTAACGGTCGGGATAATGGCGCAGCAGCCAGTCCTTGAAGATCGGGCTGACCTCCAGCGGCAGCCGCAGGATCACATAACCCGCCTCGCGCGCGCCGGCCGCACGTGCCGAATCGAGGATGCGTTCCATCTCCGGATCGGTCAGGCCCGGAATGATCGGAGCCACCATGACCGACGCCGGAATGCCGGCATCCGAAAGCTGCCGGATCGCTTCCAGCCGCTTGGTCGGCGTCGACGCGCGCGGCTCCATGGTGCGCGCCAGCATGCGGTCGAGCGTCGTCACCGACAGCGCCACCTTGGCGAGCCCTCGTTCGGCCATGCGCGACAGGATATCGATATCGCGCGTCACCAGGGCGGACTTTGTCACGATGCCGACCGGATGGCCGCGCGCTTCCAGCACTTCGAGGATTTCGCGCATGATCCGGTATTGCTTCTCGATCGGCTGGTAGGGGTCGGTGTTGGTGCCGATGGCGATGGTGCGCGGCTGATAGCTGTCCTTCGAAAGCTCCTTGTCGAGCAAGCGCGCCGCATCAGGTTTGGCGAACAGCTTCGATTCGAAATCCAGACCCGGCGACAGGCCCATGAACGCGTGCGTCGGGCGGGCAAAGCAATAGACGCAGCCATGCTCGCAGCCGCGATAAGGGTTGATGGAACGGTCGAAGGAAATGTCGGGCGATTCGTTGCGGGTGATGATGGTGCGCGGCTTCTCGACCTGCACTTCGGTCTTGAAGGGGGGCAGTTCTTCCAGCGAATTCCAGCCATCGTCGAACACGTGCCGGCTGACTGGCTCGAATCGGCCGGACGGGTTGATGCCGGCCGACCTGCCGCGGTTGCGGTCCGGGCGGACACGCATGCCGCTCTGCTCGACCATCGCATTGGCCATCTCGGCTCTTCCTGCTCCGAAAGCTGCAATGTCGGCGCGCACGATCTGTTCCATTTTCGCCCGCTCCCAGGGACTGTCCGTGTTGTGTCGAATCGCTCTGTTCATGAAATTATTCCTATTTCATCGATGAGAACAAAGCAAGAACTTTCTATGGTGCGATGCAAAACTGGCGCTGTCCGGCGCTTTCCGCTATTCGGCTAAGGATGCTCAGTGTTCTCATCGAAACCCGCAATGACGAGGAGGGCCTCGCCCGCACGCTCGCCTCGCTGATTGGCGGCGCGGTCGAAGGCGTGGTGCGTGAAGTCATCGTCTGCGACACAGGCTCCACCGACCAGACGCATCGTGTGGCCGAGCATGCCGGCTGTCAGTACGTGACCGGCGGTGTCGCTGCCGGCATCCGCCAGGCCAAGGGGGATTGGTTGCTGCTCCTGGAACCGGGCGCGCGGTTGGTGGAGGGCTGGATCGATGAGGTTGTCGCGCATACGGCCAGGCAGACCATGGCCGCACGGTTTTCGCGCACGCGGGCCAGCCGCACGCCATTCCTGGCACGGGTCTTTTCGGGAAACCGCGCCCTGGCCGACGGATTGCTGATCAGCAAGCGTCAGGCGGCGGCCGCGGCCAAGAGTGCCGGCAGTGCTGAGGCCATCGCCCGCGGCCTCGCAATGAAGCGGCTCGACGCCGAGATCTGGATGGCGCCCGCCAAGCAGGAACGCCGCTCCTCGACATGATTTTTTGCAGCTGCTCAGGCCATTGTGCATTGCACAAAATCTGACGCGGGGTTAGCTTCCGTTCAAGCGGGAATTGGGTTTGGGACATGCCGAGTGGCGAGCACCGATGCGGCATCGGTGGTGCTCTCATAGCCGAGGACCCAATGAAGCTTTCAACCCCCGACACATCCGGCGCGGCCAGTCTCGAGGCTATTGCGCGCGACGGCAGTCTGTTGCGACGCATCGCGGTGCGCATTCCGACCTATCTCAAGGACCTGCGCGAAAACCCCGCCTGGCTGCCGATGTTCGTGCTGGCGCGCACAATGCCTGGACGCCGCATGCATTGGCTGGGCGCAAAACGCGCCCGCCCGGTCGCCAATGCCGGGGATACGATGTTTGCCGGTGTCGAACGGGGAGCGGTCGTCGATGCGTTGCGCTCCGACGGGCTGTTCTCAGGCTTGGTCCTGCCGCCTGATATCCATGAAGAGATCGCCGACTTCGCCGGGCGCACGCCTTGCTACGGCAATTTCGACCGCCGTCTCGAATTCATGCCGGGGGAACATGCCGAGGCCGAGAAACGCCTTGGCCGCTCGCTGCTCAGCGGGCATTTTTTCGAGCGCATCCTCGACTGCCCGGCGGCGCTTGCCATCCAGCGCGATCCGCTGCTTCTGGATATTGCCGCGCACTATCTCGGCGGCCAGGCAAAACTGATCACGACGCGCGTCTGGTGGAGTTTTCCAACCGGTGCCGCTTCGGATGCCGACTAGAACCTCGCCTCGCTCGGCAAGTATCATTTCGATCTCGATGATTGGCGCATGCTGAAATTCTTCTTCTACCTCAAGCCGGTCGACGCCGACACCGGTCCGCATGTCTATGTCAGGGGCAGCCACAAGCGCCGCAGCCTCAAGCACCAGCTCACGCTTCTGGTTGGCCACCCCGCGCAACAGGTCCTGGATGTCTATGGCGAGCAGAGCCCGGTGACGCTGACCGGCGAGGCCGGTCTCGGTTTCGTCGAGGACCCTTTTGGCTTCCATATGGGCACCGTGCCGGCACGCACGCCGCGACTGATGATGGAAGTCGGCTTCGGCGTCTCGCCGCCGTCGCGCCGGCGGTTTCATGGCGAGCCGGTCATCCGCTGAGAGCGACGCTTGCCTCGGCTTTACGGAGCTGATTTGCCGCGCCGCAAATGCTCGTCCAGGCGCGGCATGATCTCGACGAAGTTGCACGGCATATGCCGGTAGTCGAGCTGTGCCTTCAGGATGCCGTCCCACGCGTCCTTGCAGGCGCCTGGCGAACCCGGCAGCACGAAGACGAAGGTGGCGTTGACGATGCCGCCGGTCGCCCGGCTCTGGATCGTCGAGGTGCCGATCTTGTCGTAGGAGATCCGGTGGAACACTTCCGAAAAGCCATCCATGCGCTTTTCGAAGATCGGCTCCAGTGCGTCCGGCGTCACGTCACGGCCGGTGAAACCGGTGCCGCCGGTGGTGATGACGACATCGATATTCTTGTCCCGCGACCACGCCAGAACCGTGTCGCGGATTTTTTCCCGATCGTCGGTGACGATATCGCGGGCCGCCAGCATATGGCCGGCCTCGGTGATGCGGTCGGCCAGCGTCTGGCCGGATTTGTCGTCGGCGAGGCTGCGCGTATCTGAAACGGTCAGCACCGCGATGCGCACTGGAATGAAGGAGCGGCTCTCGTCAATTCTGGCCATCCGATCCCTCCGATGCGATGCTGCGCGTCGCCGCGACGAACCAGTCGGGCTGGCGTCCGCGGATTTCGGCGGCGGCGCGCTTGGCGACATTGCCGGTTTCGAACAGGCCGAAGCAGGTGGCGCCGGACCCGGACATCCGTGAAAAACCCGATCCGGCCTTGTTCAGCCAGGAAAGCGCCCCGCCGATAGCCGGCTGCATCGCCAGCGCGGCGGGCTCGAGATCGTTGCGGGTGATCTCCAGCCAGTTGCGCAGGCTATGAAAATCGATGCTGCGCGGCAGCGGCGGCAAGGCCTCGTTGTCGCGCCGGGAAAGCGCCGCAAAGACGTCCGCCGTCGAGACCGGGGTGCCCGGATTGACCAGCACCAGGCCAAGCGCCGAAAAATCCGGCACCATCGACAGTTCATCTCCGATGCCGCGCGCGACCAGCGGCTTTGCCGCCAGGCACATCGGCACATCGGCGCCGAGCGAAATGCCGATCCGCGCCAGCTCTGCGCCGTCTATATCCAGGCCCCATGTCTCCACCAGCCCGCGCAGCACGGTCGCCGCGTCGCTCGAACCGCCGCCGACGCCGGAGGCGACCGGCAGGTTCTTTTCCAGCCGGATAGCGACCGGCGGTGTTCTCTCGTGCCCGACCGCCTGTCGCAGGGCATCGCGCGCCCTAGGCACCAGATTGCTGGCGTCGAGAGGAACAGCCGGGGCGTAGCGGCCGGACACGGTAAATTCATCGCTATCGGCAGGCGCAATTTCGACCCTGTCGCCAAACCGCGTGAACACCGCCAGGCTTTCGATCCGATGATAGCCGTCAGGGCGCCTGCCGGTGACATGCAGCGCAAGATTGATCTTGGCGTGCGCGTGCCAGCTACGCGACCCGATGTCGGTGTCCACAATGGTCTGCGAAATGGTGCTCAGTCCTTGGCCAGCCGGTACTCGCCGGTCTTCGGATCCTTGACCAAAGTGCCCATCGCGCCGTTGGCCGTCTGCTTTTCGGTACGCCGCACCTTGGCGGTCACGCGTTCGGCTTCGCGGATGAAGGTGCGGTAGCCGAAATAGGCGGCGACGCCAACGACGGTGAAGAAAATGATCTGCGGCATACCAAAACTCCTCCCACGCTGGGCCGGCGAAGGTGGCCGGTCGGGTCGGTTAAGCTCTCATGCTAGACGCTTTTGCCGGGTTTTCAAAGCTCGAAGCGAGACCACAATGCGCGCTCTTCCGCCGCATCGATCAGGCCGCTGGCGGCAGCGCCTGCGATCTCGGGCGCTGAAAAGCCCTTGCTTGAGCCAAACAGGCCGAAGCGGCTGAGGAAACCGCGCGGTGTCGTGATCAGCCTGAGCTGGGTTTTCGCCCCGAAACGGGTCTTGAGCACCGTGCGCATGTCGCCGAGCGCATCGACCAGGCCGAGTTCAAGGCCCTTGATGCCGGTCCAGAACAGGCCGGTGAACAGGTCCGGGTCGTCTTTCAGTTTCGCGCCGCGCCGCTCCTTGACGAGGTCGATGAACGTGCCGTGCACCTCGAGCTGCAGCGCCTTCAGCCGCTCGACATCTTCCTTTTTCTCGGGCTTGAACGGGTCGAGCACCGCCTTGTTCTGGCCGGCGGTGTGGACGCGTCGCTCGATGCCGATCTTCTTCATCAGTTCCGGGAAGCCGAACGAAGCCGAGACCACGCCGATCGACCCGACGATGGAGGATGGGTCGGCGAAGATCTCATCACCGGCAACCGCGATCATGTAGCCACCCGACGCCGCCACGTCTTCGACGAAGACCAGTACCTTTCTGTTCTTTTCCGTGGCCAGGTCACGGATGCGCTTGAAGATCAGCCGCGACTGCACCGGCGAGCCGCCGGGCGAATTGATCGAGATGGCGACTGCCGGGGCGTCGTAGGAAAACGCCTTCTCAATGAGGCCAGCGGTGGAGGCCAGCGACAGGCTCGGCCGGAACTGGCCACCGCCTGCCATGATGGTGCCGTGCAGCCGGATGACCGGAATTGTGACGACGGTGGAGCGCCAGGATTTCGGCAGCAGGCGGTTGATAAGGCGTTTCACGAGGGCGCGGTCTCCGGTCGATAGGTTGCAGGCATGTAGGGATTTCCCGGCCAACGGCAATGTGGCCAGGCAGAATAGCTCAATCTCCAAACAGCGAGGCGAGGCCGTTGGTAATCATTTCGCTGCGCTCGTCAGGGCCGTTGCCTGATTGCGCGTGCAGCATCAGGGGCGGGCGGATGGCAAGCTTTCCCCGTGCCCCGAGCGCTGCCCGCACAACGATGCGGATTGCCGCGGCGTCTGGGCGAGGGTGGACGGCGAGCATTTCGGCATCGCCGAAGCGCCCTGCGATCGCATCGAGAATGGCGCCGAGCTGTTCGGGGCGGGCGATCACGGCAAGCCCGCCGCGCGGCCTGACCACCGCCGCCGCACTGCGGATCCAGCTCTCGAACACCCCGTCCTCCATGACATGGGCCTCTTTTCTGAGGCGATCGGGGGAGGCGCGGTCCCGGGGAGCGTTGAAGGGCGGGTTCATGATGACGAAGTCGAAATCATTGTCGGCGAGGCCGGCGGCCGCCCGCGCCCGGCCCGATACGGTGACATCGGCGACCAGCACGGAGGCGCGATCGCTCAGATAGGCATTGCCGGGATGGGCAAGGGTGGCTGCCGCGAAGGCCGCCATTTCCGGCGCGCGTTCGACAAGCACCGCCTCAGCGGCCGGGCAGCGCGACAGCACCGCCAGGCCGGCGGCCCCGGCACCGGCACCGAAATCGGCGAGACGACCGGCAAGAGAGGACGGCACGGAGGCCGCCAGCATCATCGCATCCATGCCGGCGCGATGACCGCCTTGCTTGGGCTGCACCAGCCAGAACCGGCCGCGATGGAAAGCGTCGACCGTATGGGCCGGCGTGTCCGGGACAAGGGCGGCGGGCGCGGCGGACATTATTTTCCGCGGATTTCGTTGGCGATGCCGGCATCCCTGAGGATGCGCCGTGCCGCGTCGGCCTGGTCGGCGTCGACCATGACGCGCTTCTGCAAAAGACCGATCGACCCTTCGAGAATGCTCATATTCTGGTCGGCGACAAAGCAGGCAATGCCGGCGTCGCGCATCAGCGATTCGACAAAGGAAATGATCACGGCATCGTTGGTGCGGACTAGTTCTATCATCGTATGAAACTCGCAGTTTGCGCTATTGATGTAAACGGGCAGGGGATTCCGGGGCAGAGCCGTTCCCTTGGGGTCGTTGACATTCTGTCGCCGCCGCCGCGCCAATTCGCCACTTGCCGTGCCCATGTCCGCCGCCCTAGAGTCCATACAGGGACTAAGGGTGCCGTCGCACGCTCTATACCAAGACGGGAGTGATTGTCGTGGGTGTCGTTCTCAACATCGAAAACGGGAAGCGGGAGCCCGCCTCCATCAAGGATCTGATCGATCTGACTGCCGCCGATATGGGGCGCGTCAATGAATTGATCCTGTCCAAGGCCGGCTCCGACGTCGAGATGATCCCGGAGGTCGCCAACCATCTGATCTCGTCCGGCGGCAAACGGCTGCGGCCGATGCTGACGCTGGCCGCAGCCCAGATGTTCGGCTATGCCGGCGAGGGCCACGTCAAGCTCGCCACCTCCGTCGAATTCATGCACACCGCGACGCTTCTGCACGACGATGTCGTCGACGAGAGCGGCATGCGCCGCGGCAAGAAGACCGCCCGCATGATCTGGGGCAACCAGGCAAGCGTGCTGGTCGGCGACTTCCTGCTCGGCCAGGCTTTCCGCATGATGGTCGATGTCGGCTCGCTCGAGGCGCTCGACATCCTGTCGAGTGCAGCCTCGATCATCGCCGAGGGCGAGGTCATGCAGCTTGCCGCCGCCAAGAACCTCGAAACCACCGAGGACGAGCATTTCGCCGTCATCAAGGCCAAGACCGCCGCACTTTTTTCGGCTGCTGCCGAGGTCGGCCCGGTCATCGCCCAGGCGACGCGCAACGATCGTGCGGCGCTGCGCTCCTATGGCATGAATCTCGGCCTGGCCTTCCAGCTGATCGACGACGCGCTGGACTATGGCGGCACCAGCAAGGATCTCGGCAAGAACGTCGGCGACGATTTCCGCGAGGGCAAGGTGACGCTTCCGGTCATTCTCGCCTATCGGCGCGGCACCAAGGCCGAGCGCACCTTCTGGAAGCGCGCCATCGAGGACAATGTCGCCGATGACGCCGGCCTGGAAAAGGCGACCGGCCTGATGACCCGCCACGGCGCCATTGCCGACACGATCGGACGCGCGCGCCATTTCGGCGAGATTGCCCGCGACGCGCTGGCGCCGCTCGAAGCGACGCCGCAGAAATCGGCGCTGATCGACGTCATCGATTTCTGCATCAGCCGGGTCAACTAAAGGCTGGACTTTCGCGACGCTATCTCTGGCCTGCGCTAAGAGGAAGTTTAGGAATTCGGTCCCGCCGTCTCGACAAGCCGCCCTGCCGCAAATTATCTATAAAACATGGCAAAGGGCACAGACGACACCATCGCGGTGCGCATCAGCAAGGTTCTGGCGGACCGCATCATTTCCGGTGCGATCGAGCCGGGGGCCAGGCTTCGGCAGGATCACATCGCCGAGGAATTCCAAACCAGCCATGTTCCGGTGCGCGAGGCCTTCCGCCGCCTCGAGGCGCAAGGGCTGGCCATCGGCGAACCGCGCCGCGGCGTGCGTGTCGCGTCTTTCGACCTGGGCGAGGTCAAGGAAGTCGCCGAAATGCGCGCCGCCCTTGAAGTGCTGGCGCTGCGCCACGCGGCGCCGCATCTGACATCGGCCATTCTCGATCTCGCCGAGGAGGCGTCCAAGGCTGGCGACAAGTCCCGCGATGTCCGGTCGTGGGAAGAGGCCAACCGCGCCTTCCACCGCTTGATCCTGTCGCCATGTGGCATGCCGCGCCTGCTCGCCACCATCGACGATCTGCACGCGGCAAGCGCCCGTTTCCTGTTCGCGGCATGGCGCTCGGAGTGGGAGACACGCACCGATCAGGACCATCGCGCGATCCTCGCCGCCTTGCGGCAGGGAAACACCGAATCGGCGGCCGTCACACTGGGGCGGCACGTCCAATGGATTGGCCGCAAGCCGGTCAGGACGGCTTCCGGAACGACGCGCGAAGCCTTCGCCATCGTAGGTTAGACGGCCTCCGCCAAAGCCAGGGCTTGCAATCTCCAGGGAAGTGTGGATTCGATAATAGATCGAAAACAGAAATTATCTATAATTTGAAATCGATCGAAGGAATCCCAATGACAGACGTCGCATTCTCGTCCAGCAAGCCGTCGTTCAGCCCGCTCCGGCTCCAGGATCGTTCTCTTGCCTGGCAGATTGGAGCCGTTGTGCTCGGCACCCTGTTCCTGGCGCTGTCATCCTACGTCGAAGTGCCGATGGTGCCGGTCCCGGTGACGATGCAGACCTTCGCCGTGACATTGGTCGGCGCGCTCTATGGCTGGCGGCTTGGCGCGCTCACCATCGCCGCCTGGCTGGTCGAGGGTGCGGTCGGCTTTCCCGTTCTGTCCGGAGGGGCAGCGGGTGCGGCGCATTTCGTCGGGCCGACGGCTGGCTATCTCTTCGCCTTCCCGCTTGTCGGCGCACTGGTCGGCTGGCTGGCCGAACGCGGCTGGAACGGCAAAAGGGTGATGCTTGCCTTCGTCGCCATGCTGCTTGGCAACCTTGCCTGCCTTGTGCTGGGCACAGCATGGCTTGCCGTCATGATTGGAGCCGAACAGGCCGTTACCTTCGGCTTCCTGCCGTTCATCGTCGGCGGCTTGCTCAAGTCGGCGCTGGGTGCCGCGACGCTCATGGCGCTTCGCGGCGGCAAGGCCAAGCTGGTCAATCCGTGACGATCAGGCTGCGCGCCCATCACCTCCTTTGCCTGCTCACCTATGTGGGCAAGGGATACAGCCCCGCCTTCACCGCCAATTATGATCGCGTAGCGGAGCGCCTGAGCCGGGGCGAGGACGTCCTCCTCGTTTCCGGCCCAGACGATGTCTGCGCCCCGTTGCTCGACGAGCCGGAACCGCACTGCCTCAACGAGAGCGTCGTCGAGCGGGACCGGCTCGCCGCGCAGGACGTGGAAGAATTGTTGGCACGGCCAATCCAGGTCGGCACCTGTGTTGATCTCGACACGGCGATGCTGGGCCGGATGCGGCAGGCGTTTTCGGCTGGCCTTGTACGCAAGGCCTGCGGCGGCTGCGAATGGAACGAACTGTGCAGCACGATAGCGGCCGGCGGCTACAGCGACACGCTGGTGCAACGGTCTGCCTCGCCAGGCAAGGGCTGATATTGGCCCGAGCCTTGGCGGTCGAAGCGGAGCCTCAGCGTCGAATCTGTGATATATTCGGCGCCGCGTAGGGCCATGGCCGAAATCCCAAGAGCGGAAAATTGGTGCCTGTCGCCATGATTTGTTAATCGGGTGCCCGGATTGTGAATTCGAGGCGGATTGAAGCGCGACCCCAAAAAGGCCATGCTTTGCCTGGAAAGATCGAGTCTACGCCGATCCCGCTGACGCGGAGATGGCGCCTGGCTGAAAGGGATACGATGCGGCAAGGACGTGCGCGCTGGCTGACAAGGCTGGCAATTGTGACAGGCATGGCGATCTCGGCTTTGCCGGCCTATGCCAAGCAAACCACCGAACCGGTCAAGATCACGTCGTTTTCGGGCGCCTATCTGGCAGCCCGGATCGCCGAAGGCGATAACGACCTCGACAGCGCCATCGCCTACTACAAGCAAGCATTGGCCTTCGACCCGAGCGACACCGGCCTGCAGCAGAGCCTGATGCTGTCGCTGATCGCGCAAGGGCGCTTCGACGAATCCCTGGTCTATGCCGACAAGCTCAAGGAAGTGCCTGACGTCGAGCGTTTCTCTCGGCTGGCGCTCGCCGTCGATTCCTTCCACAAGAAGGATTTCACCAAGGCGCAGTACTGGCTCAAGCTGTCGCTGGAATCCGATCTCGACCGGCTGATCTCCGGGGTGATGTCCGGCTGGGCGCAGCAAGGCGCCGGCGAGCCTGCCGATGCGATGGCGTCCATCGACAAGCTGCAGGGGCCGGATTGGTTCGGCCTGTTCAAGTCGTTCCACCGCGCCCTGATCGCTGATGCATCCGGCATGCCCGAAAAGGCCGAGGCGATCTACGCCGCGACCATGCAGGATACCGCCGCCGGTGGTGCCGCTCCCGAAACCTGGATGCGCAACGCCCAGGCCTACGCCTCGTTCCTGGCCCGCAAGGGCGACAAGACCAAGGCGCTGTCGGTGCTCGATCAGGCCGAGGCGTTTTCGCCTGGCAAGCTGGAAATCGTCGCCTTGCGCGACCGAATTGCAAAAGGCGACAAGATTGCGCCCCTGGTGGCCGGCCCATCCGATGGCGCCTCCGAAATCCTGCTCGACCTCGCCACCGCGCTCAACCGTGGCGGCGGCGAGCCCTTCGTGCGCCTCTATCTGCAATATGCGCTTGCTTTGAAGCCTGATAGCGACGCTGCCCTTGTGCAACTCGCTGCCGTGTCCGAGCAATTGAAGGACGGCGAAGGCGCCATCGCGCTCTATCGCCGGATCCCCGCCGGTTCGCCGCTGAAGGAGCTTTCGGACCTGCAGCTCGGCCTCAACCTTGCCGATCTCGACCGTCACGAAGAAGCGATCACTCATCTGAAGGCTTTCGTCGACGCCCATCCCAATGACATGCGCGCCTATCTGGCGCTCGGTGGCGTCTATTCCTCGAAGGAGGATTTCCGTTCGGCCGCCACACTCTACGACAAGGCTGTCGAGGCGCTGAAGACGCCGACCGCAGCCAACTGGAACATCTTCTACCAGCGCGGCATCGCCTATGAGCGCCTGAAGGAATGGCCCAAGGCCGAGCCGAACTTCCGCAAGGCGCTGGAACTGTTCCCCGACCAGCCGCAGGTGCTGAATTATCTCGGCTATTCCTGGGTCGACATGAACATGAATCTCAAGGAAGGGCTGGCGATGATTCAAAAGGCCGTCGACCTCAGGCCGAGCGACGGTTACATCGTCGATTCGCTGGGTTGGGCCTATTTCCGCCTCGGCAGGTTCGATGACGCGGTGCGCGAAATGGAACGCGCCGTGTCGCTTAAGCCGGAAGATCCGGTTCTCAACGATCACCTCGGCGACGCCTACTGGCGCGTCGGCCGCAAGCTGGAAGCCACCTTCCAGTGGAACCAGGCTCGCGACCTGAAGCCGGATCCCGATGTGCTGGCCAACTTGCAGCAGAAGCTGATGAAGGGCCTGCCGCCGATCGAATCCAACACGGCGCAGGAGACCCCGAAGGTCAAGCCGGAGCCGGTGCCCGCCCCGAAGGGATGAAGTCAGCCATTTGAATTCAACGCAAACGGGGCTCTTTTCAGAAGTCCCGTTTTCGTTTGAACCGCGTATTCGGTTGGCTGCCTCAGAAGAGCTTGCGATAGACGACAAAGCCGGAGTGTTCGGCGACCTTGTCGTAAAGCTTCATCGCCGTGTGATTGGTCTCATGCGTCAGCCAGTATACCCGGCCTGAGCCGGCCGCCTGGGCACGCTCGTAGACGCCCTCGATCAGCGCCCGTCCGATGCCTTTGCCACGCGATGCCTGCGTGGTGAAAAGGTCCTGCAGATAGCAATTCGGCGCGATCGCCGTGGTGCTGCGATGGAAGAGATAATGCACGAGGCCGAGAAGCCGTCCCTCGCTTTCGGCCACCAGCGCGTGGACCGGCTCATAGGCATCGAAGAAACGCGACCATGTCATCTGGGTAATCTCACCCGGCAGGGCCGTTTCGCCCGAGCGGCCATAAAATGCATTGTAGCCGTCCCACAGCGGCAGCCATTGCTCGAAATCCTGTCGCGCAACGGGGCGGATGACGATCGGGCTGGGCATGGCTGAAACCTGCTGTCGTTGCTGCACAGGCGAACAGAGCGCAGGCCCGAGAGATGGGCAATGGGCCAGCCCCTGCAAAGCTTTCAACATTGTCCATAATGTCGGCGCAACCGCATCGTCGTGCTTTGCTTGACGCTTCGCCGCCGTGTCTCTAGGACGTGCCGGCAAGCTAGCCTGTGCTGTCGAGGCCACCCGTGACAA
Organism: Mesorhizobium sp. AD1-1; assembly: GCF_020164655.1. Taxonomy (NCBI): domain Bacteria; kingdom Pseudomonadati; phylum Pseudomonadota; class Alphaproteobacteria; order Hyphomicrobiales; family Phyllobacteriaceae; genus Mesorhizobium; species Mesorhizobium sp. AD1-1. Next base: position 24,550 of record NZ_JAIUGP010000004.1, on the reverse strand, counting down.
TTGAAATCCCCGCCCATATGCATCCCAGCCGCTCGTTCCAGGGGCTGATCCTGACCTTGCACAACTATTGGGCGGCCTATGGCTGCGTCATCCTGCAACCCTACGACATGGAAGTCGGCGCCGGCACCTTTCATCCGGCAACGACGCTGCGCGCGCTCGGCCCGAAACGCTGGAACGCTGCCTATGTCCAGCCCTCGCGCCGCCCCAAGGACGGGCGTTATGGCGAGAACCCGAACCGGCTGCAGCATTATTACCAGTACCAGGTGATCCTGAAGCCGAACCCGCCCAACTTGCAGGAACTCTATCTCGGCTCGCTGGCGGCGATCGGCGTCGATCCGCTGCTGCACGACATCCGCTTCGTCGAGGATGATTGGGAAAGCCCGACGCTGGGCGCCTGGGGTCTCGGCTGGGAATGCTGGTGCGACGGCATGGAAGTCTCGCAGTTCACCTATTTCCAGCAGGTCTGCGGTATCGAATGCGCACCGGTGGCCGGCGAACTCACCTACGGGCTGGAGCGGCTGGCCATGTATGTGCAGGGCGTCGACAATGTCTACGACCTCAATTTCAACGGCCGGGAAGGCGCCGACAAGGTCACCTATGGCGATGTCTTCCTGCAGGCCGAGCAGGAATATTCGCGCCACAATTTCGAACACGCCAACACGGCGATGCTTCTGCGCCACTTCGAGGACGCCGAGACCGAATGCAAGGCGCTGCTCGATGCCGGCGCGCCGGCATCGAACGACAATCTGCCGATGCACCACATGGTTTTCCCGGCCTATGATCAGTGCATCAAGGCCAGCCATGTCTTCAACCTGCTTGACGCGCGCGGCGTGATTTCGGTCACCGAACGGCAGAGCTACATCCTGCGGGTGCGCAATCTGGCGAAGGCCTGCGGTGAGGCGTTTTTGAAGACGCAGGCGGGTGGCCTGGCGGCCTGAGTCTCAGGCCCGCTTCATCATCTCGAAGGAAGCTTTGATCGGCAGTATGTTCTGGCTGCTGGCACCGTCGATTGTGCGCAATGCCTGTCGAACGCCCGGCATCGAGAAGGCACCGTGAGCCTGCGCGGTGAAGCAGGCGCCGAGTGCGAGGATCTGCAGAAGTCTGGATGCCGTTTTCATGGTCGTTGAGCCAAATGTTCCCTGCCTGAGCGTGGGTCGCTTCAGCGCTGCGTTCGGTTCATGGAAATCTTTGATCCAAGGACGGGTGGCGCGGTCTCGTCCCGACAGGATGGCCAAAATTTCTGGAAACGGGCGCAAATCGGCGATCCCCGTGCGGAAAGGGTGACAGCGGCCAGCCGAGTTGCTATGCCCCCGCCCGGACCATTTTGCCGCGTGAGCCCCATCCATGCCTGACCTGCTTCTAGAACTCCGCTCGGAAGAGATTCCCGCCCGCATGCAGCGCAAGGCGGCTGGCGATCTCAGGAAGATGCTGACTGACGGCCTGGTCGAGGCGGGGCTGACCTATGAGGCGGCGCGCGAGTACTGGACGCCGCGGCGGCTGACCCTCGACATCAGGGGTCTCACCGCGCGCTCGAAGGATATAAACGAAGAGATCAAGGGGCCTTCGACATCGGCGCCCGAACAGGCGGTCCAGGGCTTCCTGCGCAAGGCCGGACTTTCCTCGATCGCCGAGGCGCATGTCCATTCCGATCCGAAGAAGGGCGATTTTTATGTCGCCCACATTTCGAAGCTGGGCAGGGCGGCCGAACAGATCATCGCGGACCTGGTGCCTGATATCATCCGCAATTTCCCGTGGCCGAAATCGATGCGCTGGGGGCCGGCCTCGGCCAAGCCAGGTTCATTGCGCTGGGTGCGCCCGCTGCAATCGATCCTGTGCACGTTCGGCCCGGAGACAGAGGAGCCGGTCGTGGTCGATTTCGAGATCGACGGCATCCGCTCCGGCAACATCACCTATGGCCACCGCTTCCATGCGCCTGATGCGATCATGGTGCGCCGCTTCGACGACTATGTTTCCAAACTGGAAGCGGCCAAGGTCGTGCTCGATGCCGACCGCCGCAAGGAGATCATCCTTGCCGACGCCCGCAATCTCGCCTTCGCCAACGGGCTCGATCTGGTCGAGGACGAAGGGCTGCTGGAGGAGGTGTCCGGACTGGTCGAATGGCCGGTCGTGCTGATGGGCGAGTTCGAGGAGGCATTCCTTGCCATTCCAGCCGAAGTGATCCGACTGACCATCCGCGCCAACCAGAAGTGCTTTGTGACGCGGCCGCAGGGTGTCGACGACGCGCTTTCCAATCGCTTCATTCTAACCGCCAACATCGAAGCCAGGGATGGCGGCAAGGAGATCGCCCACGGCAACGGCAAGGTGGTGCGCGCCCGTCTGTCCGACGCGCTTTATTTCTGGACGACCGACCAGGGCGATTTGCCTGACCTGGCTGAGCTCGAGGCATCGGCGGAAAAATTCGGGCTTGATCTCAAGAAGCCTCTCGACCAGCGCATGGCCCGCCTCGACCATCTCGGCGTGACTTTCCACGCCAAGCTCGGCACGCAGGGCGAACGGGTGGAGCGGATCAAGCGATTGGCGGAAGAACTGGCTCCGACCGTCGGCGCCGATCCCGCACTCGCGCGCCGCGCTGCCGTCTTGGCCAAGGCAGATCTCACCACCGAAGTCGTCGGCGAGTTCCCGGAACTGCAAGGCGCCATGGGCCGCAAATATGCGCTGCTTCAGGGCGAGCATGCATCGGTCGCCGCTGCAGCGGAGGAACACTACAAGCCGCAAGGCCCGTCCGATCGCGTATCGAGCGATCCGGTTTCGATCACAGTGGCGCTTGCCGATAAGCTCGATACGCTGGTCGGTTTCTGGGCAATCGACGAAAAGCCGACTGGGTCGAAGGATCCCTATGCGCTGCGTAGAGCGGCGCTGGGTGTGGTTAGAATATTGGTCGAGAATGATATTCGACTGGCGCTGGCAGCCATCGTCGGGAAAGCGTCTGACCTTCTGTCCTTCTTCCACGACCGCCTGAAAGTCTACCTCCGCGATCAGGGCGCCCGGCACGATCTCATCGATGCCGTCATCACGCCGCAGTCCGACGACCTCTTGCAGATCGTCCGCCGCGTCGAGGCGCTCGGCTCCTTCCTCGACACCGAGGACGGCAAGAACCTGCTCGCCGGCACCAAGCGCGCGGCCAACATTCTGGCTGCCGAGGAGAAAAAGAAAACGGCGGTCGCCGAAACCGTTGAGCCGGCGCTGTTTCGCGCGGATACCGAGAAATCGCTGTTTGCGGCGGTGAACCAGGCTGAGAAGCAAGCCGGCGAAGCGATTCAAAACGATGATTTTTCCGGCGCCCTGCTGGCGCTTAGCGTGTTGCGCGAGCCGGTTGATTCATTCTTTGAGCATGTTCTTGTAAACGATGAGGATCAGGCGGTGCGTGCCAACCGCCTGGCGCTGCTCGCCCGCATCCGCGCGGCCACGGGTCAGGTCGCGGATTTCTCCAGGATCGCAGGTTAAGGCGAAGAAAATATTCTCTGCTACCGGCCGTTCGAGCCGGCTTACAGTCATATGGCGATGATCTCTCCGTGGCAAAAGGGACATGTTCCCCAACCCCACGGAGGCTTCCATGAATTCCGATCACGAAATCGAAGTGACAGAAGAAACTCCCGCCGAGGCGCTTGAATCCGCTTCCGAAACTATTCTCGATCATGCCGCCGCCGCAGCGATCGAAGCCGCTGACCTGCCTGATGACGACGAAGACGGCGACGATGAAGAAGGCGAAGAGTCCACCGAAGCTGCCACGCTCTCGGATGACGACGAAGATGAAGAAGGCGAGGCCGAAGACGACGACGACAAGGAAGAAGCGGCCTGATCTTTTCAGCCGCCGATTCCGTCGATGGCAAGGCGGCGCCGAGGCGCCGCCTTTTGCTATCAGCCGTCCCCGAAGCCGACTGTCAGCCGCCCCGGCGACGGCCCGTCAGTTCTCGAGAATGCTGACGCGCACGCTGTTTTCGTAGACATCGACCTGGATCAGCGGTTCGCCATTGACGATGGCGCGCTTGGTCGAGGAACTCATCGCGCCGCCACGCTCCAGCATGCGTTGCAGGTCGGCGCGCTGGTCGTTGGTCCTGAACCAGCCATCAGCCTCGTCGTCGCTGTCACGGCGGTGGAATTTGTGCCAGTTGGCGCGGTCCTGCCGCACCATCTGCGCGGCATTGTCCAGCGCATAGCCGTCACTCGCCTGATGGTCGCGATCGGAAATGCGCGCGACATAGGATCCCAGCATGTCGTCGGCATGAGCCGCGACGACGCCAAGCAGTGACGCCAGCAATAGGCCTGCTCCGGTTACGATTCCAGATTTTCTCATGGCCCCCCCTTTACCCCTAGTGATGAAATCCCGTCTGCCAGAAATGCCTGGAACGGGGACTGCCTGGCAATGGTGCGCCGGGCGCCAGATCGCCGTCAAGTCACGCCATCGATGTCGGCTGTCTTTGAGCCGAGGCTACTTGGTGTAGCCGTTGGGAGGCATGCGCTGCCCTGCTGCCGGGGCCGGAGCGCTCGGCGGGGCGGGTTTGTTCTCGGCGTTCCCTGAGGGGGCAGCGGAAGCGGTGGCCGTTGCCGGCGCGGTGCCAGCGGCCGGCGCGGCACCGGTCGCTGGTGCAGCGGTTGGCGCGGGTGCCGGGAAATCGGGACCGGTAACGCCGCCACGGATGACCATCGGGCCTGGCTGGAAGCCGTGTCCGGTCGCGGGCTTGTCCGGGATCGCCGCTACCTTTTCATCGGTGACGTCGGGCGGCGCTTCCCCTACTGCCATCACCGACCGCGCATCGCTGGTGTTGACCGCATGGACGGTTCCAGGCTGGTTGGGAGCGCCGATCCTGACGATCGATGGTGTGGAGGATGGCGTGCCTGGAAAAACCAGGGATGACGCCTGGGCTTCGCCGGCCGCAACAGCAAGAATGATACCCAGCAGGATACGCGCAGACACTGATGTCGCTCCCCTTTGCCCAGAAGCTGTTCGATAGCAGGCCGGAATTGATGCCGGCTTTCGTGGAACCATAGCATTTTAGGGATTGATAAATCGCCAATGCTCCTGCTCGCCAACAAACGGTTACCCAACAGCCGACTTGCCCAATGGCCGCCATCGTACTACGCACCCCGCATCTGTGAGGTGACGAGAGTGGCTGAAATACTTGGCTCGGGCGAGGCGCTGGAGCGGGCGCTGGCGCTGCTCAGGGAGGGCGATGTCGTCGCCATCCCGACGGAAACCGTCTACGGGCTGGCTGGCGACGCGACCAACGGCATCGGCGTCGCGCGCATCTTCGAAGCCAAGGGGCGGCCGCGCTTCAACCCGCTGATCGCCCATGTCGCCGACATGGCGATGGCCGAGCGCCTCGCGCTGTTCGATCCGCTGTCGAAGAAACTCGCGCGCGCGTTCTGGCCCGGTCCGCTGACGCTGGTGCTGCCGCAACGGCCCGGCAACGGCATCCATCCGCTCGTCACCGCCGGGCTCGATACAATCGCCTTGCGCATGCCGAGGGGCTTTGGCGGCGATCTGATCGCCAGGCTCGGCCGCCCGCTTGCCGCGCCCAGCGCCAATTCATCCGGCAGGATCAGCGCAACGACCGCGCAAGCGGTGGCAGCCGATCTCGGTGCGCGGATAAAGCTGGTGGTCGATGGCGGCGCAACCCCGGTCGGGCTGGAATCGACGATTCTCAAGGCCGAGGGGGAAAGAATGCGGCTGCTGAGGCCCGGCGGCATCGCTGCCGAGGAGATCGAGGCCGCCATCGGCATGGAATTGTTGCGCGGCGGCACCGCCAGTATCGAGGCGCCGGGCATGCTTGCCTCGCACTATGCGCCAGGTGCCGCGATGCGGCTCAATGCCGGCACGGTCGGCGAGGGCGAGGCTTTGCTCGGCTTCGGCGGCCAGAGGGCACAAGGCTGGCACCGCGCCGAAGCCTTCCTCAATTTGTCCGAAACCGGTGACCTGCGCGAAGCGGCGAGCAATCTGTTCGCCTGTATGCAGGCACTCGACCGCAGCGGCGCGCGCACCATCGCCGTCGAGCCTATTCCCTGCGACGGGCTCGGCGAAGCGATCAACGATCGGCTGTCGCGTGCAGCCGCCCCTCGTGACATCACGCAACCCGCAACATAGTTTCCCCCATGATCGAAATCACAGAGACACTCGATCCCGCCCTCATCGATCGCTTCGCTGCGATCGTCGGCGACAGATATGCGCTGCGTGATCAGCAGGACATCGCGCCCTACCTCATTGAGCGACGTGGGCTCTGGCACGGCGCGACGTCGCTGGTGCTGCGGCCGGGCAGCGTCGACGAGGTCAGCCGGATCATGCGGCTGGCGACCGAGACGGGAACGCCGATCGTGCCGCAAAGCGGCAACACCGGGCTGGTCGGCGCGCAGGTGCCGGACAGGTCCGGGCGCGAAATCGTCCTGTCGCTGTCGCGGCTGAACCGCATCCGCGAGATCGATGTCCTGTCCAACACGGTGACGGTCGAGGCCGGTGTCATCCTGCAGACGCTGCAGGAGGCAGCCGACGCCGCCGACCGGCTGTTCCCGCTGTCGCTGGCCGCGCAAGGCTCCTGCCAGATCGGGGGCAATCTTTCCTCCAATGCCGGCGGCACCGGCGTGCTTGCCTACGGCAATGCGCGTGAACTTTGCCTCGGTGTCGAGGTGGTGCTGCCGACCGGCGAGGTGTTCGACGACCTGCGCAAGCTGAAGAAGGACAACACCGGCTACGATCTAAAAAACCTGTTCGTCGGCGCCGAAGGCACGCTCGGCGTCATCACCGCCGCCGTGCTGAAGCTGTTCCCGAAGCCGAAGGGGCGCGAAGTCGCCTTCGTCGGCCTGTCGTCGCCCGAGGCGGCACTTTCGCTGTTCGGCCTGGCCATGGACCGTGCCGGGGCAGCACTCACCGCTTTCGAACTGATCGGCAGGCGGCCATATGATTTCACCCTGGCGCATGCCCAGGGTGTGGTGCGGCCGCTGATCGAGGACTGGCCGTGGTACGTGCTGATGCAGATTTCATCAGGCCGTTCGTCGGAAGATTCGCGAGCGTTGATCGAGGATGTGCTCTCGGCTGGCCTCGAACAGGAATTCGTCGGCGACGCCGTCATTGCCGCGAGTCTCGCGCAGGGCGATGCCTTCTGGAATTTCCGCGAGCTGCTGCCCGAGGCGCAGAAACCGGAGGGGGCCTCGATCAAGCACGACATTTCGGTGCCTATCGCCTCGATCCCGCGTTTCATCGAAGAAGCCGCCGGCGCGGTGGCGTCGGTGAGCGCCGGCGCGCGCGTGGTCTGCTTCGGCCATATGGGCGACGGCAATCTCCACTACAACATTTCCCGGCCCGTCGACGGCGACGATGAGGCGTTCCTCGCTCTCTATCACCCCATGAACAAGGCGGTGCACGATGTGGTGCGCAGCCTGCACGGTTCGATCTCGGCCGAGCATGGCATCGGCCAGTTGAAGCGCGACGAACTGATCGCCACCGCGCCGCCGATGGCGATCGATCTGATGCGAAGGGTGAAGGCCGCTTTCGACCCGGCCGGCATCATGAATCCGGGTAAGGTTATCTGATCCTTTCGACATCTTGTGGCTGGTGGGATTCCGATAACCATCCCTGAGATCAGCAAAATTTAACCGACTTTCTTAAGCGGGGCGGTAAGGAGCCCGCGCTACTGTCTCCATACAAACGAGGCTGGAAAAACCGGCCCGGAGAGAACCGGACACCGGCTCTCAGGAGACAGACAGGAAGGCCACTCTATGAACACCGGACTGAAGCCAGTCTGGGCGGGACGCAACATGCGTCTCGACCCATTCCGCCTGCCGCAAGTGGTGAGCTACGCGACTCGCGACGACTACGGCGATGTAACCTTCACCATCGACCAGCGCGGCGCCGTGATCCGCCGCTTGCTCGAGATGAGCGGCCTGCCCGCGATCATCGTTCTGCCTTCCAATGCGTTCCGCGGCGTTGCCGCCCGCGCCATGGAGGATCCGGACGGCAATGTCACGGTGACCCTGGAACTCCTGCACAACGACCCGATGCTGTCGGTGCCGCTGCTGGTGGCCGACGATCTCGACGATGTCGCAGCCGACTGGCGCGCCTGGGCCGACGCTTACCGCCTGCCGATGCTGCTCATCGAATCGGACGGCGTTGCCCGCACCCTGGAAGAATCGCTCGGCGCCGCCATCAAGACGCTGCCGCCGCAGGATCGGCGCAAGGGGCGGATTTCGAACACGCGCCGCCCGCGTTTCCTCGCTCGCCGCAGAGCTGGCGACCTCGGTCTCAGGCTGGTCATCGACGGCCAGGAGATTATTTCGAGGGATTAGGATGGATCTTCCTTCTCCCCCTGTGGGAGAAGGTGGCCGAGCGAAGCTCGGTCGGATGAGGGGTGTTCCAGCTTGGCAACGCCGGCACTCCGTCCAGCACCCCTCAACCGTCTTGGCGCTGCGCGCCAATCCACCTTCTCCCAAGGGGAGAAGGGAAAAAGCACGCTAAACCAGCGGCTTCAGAGCCACCCACACAGCGCCGCCGATCAGGCCGAGGAAGATCAGCCAGCCGACCTGGTTGTTCGACCTGAACAGGCGCAGGCATTGGTCCGGATTGTCGATGTCCAACACGGCGATCTGCCGCGCCATATGGGCGCCGGCGGCGATCAGCCCGGCCAGCGCCACCACCGGCGCCTGCGCCGACGCCAAGGCGATGGCGAAGCAGATCAGCGCGCCGCCATAAAGTCCGGCCAGCCAGGCCTTGGTGTTGTCGCCGAACAGGCGTGCCGTCGAGCGCACGCCGACAATGGCGTCATCTTCCTTGTCCTGGTGCGCGTAGATCGTGTCGTAGCCGATCACCCACTGGATCGAGCCGATATAGAGCATGACAGCAGGCCCATCGAGATCGCCGAACTCGACCGCCCATCCCATCAGCGCGCCCCAGGAAAACGCAAGGCCGAGCACCAGTTGCGGCCAGTTGGTTATCCGCTTCATGAACGGATATATGGAGATGACCGCCAGTGAGCAGATGCCGAGCAGGACGGCAAAGCTGTTGAACTGGATGAGCACCACGAGGCCGACCAGGGCCTGCAGGACGAGAAACAGCCATGCCCGCCGGCGCGTCGCCTTGCCTGACGGCAGCGGTCGCGAGCGCGTGCGCTCCACCTGGTTGTCGATGTCCTCGTCGACGAGGTCGTTGTAGGTGCAGCCGGCGCCGCGCATGGCGATGGCCCCGACCAGGAACAGCACAAGATACAAAGGCGCCGGCAGCAGTGAGAGCAGCGGGTCGCCCGGACGCGGATAGGCGCTTGCCGCCAAGGCCGCCGACCACCAGCACGGCCACAGCAGCAGTTGCCAGCCTATCGGCCTGTCCCACCGCGCAAGCTGCGCATAGGGCCATATCGAGCGCGGCAGCACGCGGTAGACCCAATGGCCGTTCGGCGCATCGGCGACACGGCCCTGGGCCGCTTTCGACTGGATGGTTTCCATGCCCATGGAGTGGCAGCAGCGGCGGAAACCGTCAAGCGGCAAGCGGAGACGCGGCGCCCGTCAGCCTTTCACGAGGCAAAGATGTCGCGGGTGGCGAACCAGTCCTTGGCCACCTCCACGAAGGCCAGCGCTGCATTCGACACACGCTGATGCGTGTCATAGGTGAGCAGGATCCGCTGCATGGGCAGCGGATCGGACAGCGGCTTGCAGATGAGCGGCAGCCCGTCATAGCTGCGGTCGCCATGCGGGCGGGTGTAGCTGACCGCAACGCCGAAGCCGTTGGCGACCATGCTCCGTTGCAGTTCGAACGAGCTTGTCGTCATGTCGGCCACAGGCGAAAGGCCGCGGCTGCGGAACAGGTCGAGCATATGCTGCCAGCTGTGCGGCTGGTCGGTGGTGATCAGCGGATAGGCGGCCAGATCGGCAAGGCTGACCGACGGGCGATCCGCCAGGGCATGGCCTGCCGGCAACAGCGCGTGCGGGCGAAGTTCACGCAGCAGGATGCGGGCGAAATGCGTCGGCAGGCTGAGATCATAAGTCAGGCCGAGATCGATGGCCGCGTCACCCAGCCGTCGACCCAGCGTCTCGAACGTCTCGTCGCGAACGACGATCTTGACGGCCGGATAGCGTTCGGAGAAGGCGCGGATCAAAGCCGGCGCGAAGAAAGGCGCCAGATCCTCGAAGCATCCCAACACCAACTCGCCGCTGACAGCCGATTTGCTTGAACCCAGGCCGATGAGTTCCTCCGTTTCGGTGAGAACCTGCCTTGCCTTGGCCACGACGGCGCGGCCGAACGATGTCGGCGACACGCCGCTTCCCCGCTGGCGGACGAACAGTTTCTGGCCGAAATTCTTTTCGACCGCGTCGATGGCCACCGAGATCGACGGCTGAGAGACGTTCAGCATCTTTGCCGCGCCGGTAACGCTGCCGTGACGCGCCACGGCAACCAGATAGCGTAGTTGCGTGAGAGTCACACTCATAGAGGCACTCTATATGTCAGATCGAAAGTTATTATTTTACCGAATGAATAGCTGTTGCGATAGTGGCTTTATTCCAAGAGGAGAACGCCATGGCTTCCCGGACTGCCACCCTCGACGCCACCAGGATCGGCGCGTCCATGATTGCCGACTATCAGCGTGACGGCGCTGTTTGCATTCGCGGCGCCTTCAAGGGCTGGGTCGACACGATTGCCGCCGGCATCGAACGCAACATGCAGAACCGCAGCGCCACCGCATCCGACATAGCCAACGGTCGCGGTAGTTTCTTCGATGACTACTGCAACTGGGAGCGCATCCCCGAATTCGTCAGCCTGGTACGGGACTCACCCGCCGCCGAACTGGCGGCGGCGGTGATGCAGTCGCGCACCGCGCAGTTCTTCCATGATCATGTGCTGGTGAAGGAACCCGGCACGCAGAAGCCGACGCCCTGGCATCAGGACATCCCCTACTATTTCGTCGATGGCCAGCAGACGGTGAGCTTCTGGATACCCATCGACCCGGTGAAAGAGGCGACGCTGCGGCTGATCGCCGGCTCGCACAAATGGGACAAGATGATCCTGCCGGTGCGCTGGCTCGACGATAGCAATTTCTATGCCGGCGAGGGCGACTATCTGCCGGTGCCCGATCCCGACAAGGATCCGTCGATGAAGGTGCTCGAATGGGAAATGGAGCCGGGCGACGCCATCCTGTTCGACTTCAGGACCGCGCATGGCGCGCGTGGCAATATGACCGCGGCGCGGCGCCGGGCGCTGTCGCTGCGCTGGGTCGGTGACGATGCGCGCTATGTCGAGCGGCCGGGCCGTACCTCGCCGCCCTATCACGGCCATGGCATGCAGCCGGGGCAGAGATTGCGCGAGGACTGGTTTCCGGTGGTTTTCTCCGCCTAGCGAATCGCCAGAAAATTGGCGGCGGGGATAACGTTCCCGTGCGCAATTGCGATCTAAACACCCTGATGCCTTGACCCGTCGCCCGGAGAGCAATAGCGGGTCTCCAAGAGACTGTTTCGAAATTCGCTCTGGCGAGTCATATGGTGGTGGTTTCGAGAACCGTAGCGGAGCGGACATTTGGTCCGTGAGCTCAGTTCTACTGCACGCAGTAGAACGGGAAGCGCAGAAAACGCCATCAGATGGCCGCCAGAGCAGAATTCGGCATCAAGAGGTGGCCATGAACGTTCTTCTTCTGGGCTCCGGCGGCCGCGAACATGCGCTCGCCTGGAAGATCGCCGCGTCGCCGCTGCTGACGAAGCTTTATGCCGCCCCCGGCAATCCGGGCATTGGCGGCGAGGCCGAACTGGTCAAGCTCGACATCGCCGATCACGCCGCGGTCACCGCATTCTGCCGGGAGAAAAAAATCGACCTCGTCGTGGTCGGTCCGGAAGGCCCGCTGGTCGCCGGCATTGCCGACGATCTGCGCGCCGAAAATATCCGCGTCTTCGGTCCCTCCAAGGCAGCGGCACAGCTGGAAGGCTCGAAAGGTTTCACCAAGGACCTCTGCGCCCGCTACAACATCCCGACCGCCGCCTATGGCCGTTTCAGTGACCTGGCCTCGGCCAAAGCCTATGTCGAAAAGACCGGGGCGCCGATCGTCATCAAGGCCGACGGGCTCGCTGCCGGCAAGGGCGTCACCGTCGCCATGACGCTCAGTGAAGCACAGGCAGCACTCGATGCCTGCTTCGATGGTTCCTTCGGCGCCGCCGGCGCGGAAGTTGTGGTCGAGGAATTCATGACCGGCGAGGAGGCGAGCTTCTTCTGCCTCTGCGACGGTACCACCGCACTGCCCTTCGGCACCGCGCAGGATCACAAGCGCGTCGGCGACGGCGACACCGGTCCGAACACTGGCGGCATGGGGGCCTATTCGCCGGCACCGGTGATGACGCCGGAACTGGTCGAGCGCACCATGCGTGAGATCATCGAGCCGAGCATGCGCGGCATGGCCGAACTGGGCGCGCCTTTCTCCGGCGTGCTGTTTGCCGGGCTGATGATCACCGACAAGGGGCCGAAGCTGATCGAATACAACACCCGCTTCGGCGATCCGGAATGCCAGGTGCTGATGATGCGGCTGAAGGATGATCTGCTGGTCCTGCTCAACGCGGCAACCGACGGCCAACTGGCACATACTTCGGTGCGCTGGCGCGACGAGGCGGCATTGACCGTGGTGATGGCGGCGAGAGGCTATCCCGGCACGCCGGAAAAGGGCTCGGTCATCCGCGGCGTCGAAGACGCGGCAAGCGACGGCGTCCAGGTGTTCCATGCCGGCACCGCCATCAATGGCGGCGCGCTGGTTGCCAATGGCGGCCGCGTCCTCAACGTGACGGCATCAGGCGCCACGGTCGGCGAGGCGCAGAAACGAGCCTATGCCGCGCTCGACCGCATCGACTGGCCGGACGGTTTCTGCCGCCGCGATATCGGCTGGCAGGCGGTGGCGCGCGAACAGGGAAACTGAAGTCCGCGTTGGCTTACCGCTGGCCGCGATCGAGTTCGGTGGAAGCGGTGCTGAGCGGATCGGCAGCGGCAAAGGCAGCGTCGAGTTGTGCGGGCGAACGCCGCTCGGTCCGCTTCCAGGCGACATATTGTACAATGCCGAAACTCGGTCTCCGGGGCACCGTCTTCACGACCGGCATGCGGAAGCCGTCGCGGAAACGGGACCAGCGTGTGCCCAACGCTGCGACCATGTCCTCGAAAGTCGGCGGCGCGGCCACAGACGCATAGGTGATGGTGACATTGCCGGCGAGGCCGGCCTCGCGTGAAACCGGTAGCGGTATGGAGGCGAGATAGTCCGGCGGCACGTCGATAAGCCCGCCGAACGGCCATTGCGCGCGCAGCGTGGCGGCGTCGGTCGGCGCGACATTCACGTCTATGTCGTTAGGCGTGCCGGCAACCCTGTAAGGGCAGCGGAAACGGCCGCAATTGGCTTGCGCCGAAAACTGCCACAGTGCGTAGCCTTGCCAGTTGCCCATCGGAAAATGCACGTCGATGTCGGACTTATAGCGGGCATACCAGAGCGGCAGCCGCGACAGGAGCCGGTATCGGTAGCTGTTGTCGGCAATGTACTGGGCGGTCTTGCCGTTGGTGTACAGCACCGGGAAACGGCCGATGCGCCGATGCACCTGGCGGACGAACTCCTCGGCATCGTCGAGCGACATCCATTGCGAGGGATCATTGCCCTCAATGTCGAGAGCCATGAGATCGTCGGGCGCAGGCTCGGCGAAATCGAGGAAATTGTTGGCCTGTTCGACCGGATTGCCCGGGCGGGCAAGGTGATAGGCGCCCCATTTCAGGCCGAGTGCCTTGGCCACCACCCGGCGCGTCTGGAACAGTTCGCGCGTCACCGCATGGCGTTTCCACAGCGCCTTGCAAAGCTTCACCTCAATGTCGTTGCCCAGGCAGAAATAGGGCGGCGGCATGCCGTCGGAGGCCTTGTTGATGAAGCCGACGACCCGCTTGTCGGTGGCGAGTTGGGCCCAACCGATGGAATTGTATTCGTAGGCATCGACCACCAAAGCGCGGTCGGCGTTCTTCCAGGGTTCGGAAAAATCCGAAGCCTTTGCCGCCGTGGACAGCGCCATCGTCGCCGCCAAGGCGAGAAGCGCCAGCGCATGTCGCCCAAAAGTGTGCAGCGGTTTTGGGGCAACGACATGCGGAGGAAACAATGGCTTGAAGGGCGTCGGCACGACACTCTTCAAGCGGCGAAGGAGACGCGCCGTCCTTTTCAAAACAGGGAATCCCCGTTGATCAAAGACAAATCCTGAACGGCTATGGTTAAGGAAGTACTTTCGGGGCTGACTTCAGAAAAGCTGGCGACGCATCTGCTAGAATTCAAACGGGTCCGGAGCCGGCTCTTGCCGTAGCGTGCCCTCGGCGGCGCGTTTGCGGTGGTGGGCGAGTGAGCATTGCGGCGAGCATAATATGCCGCGATCCGACCAGTAGGCGGCCCCGTGGTCCAGTCTGCCGCCATGGTAGCAGAACCCCTCCGCTCGATAGGGCAGGCCGCATTCGATGCAGCGATAGGCGTCGGGTCTGGCAAGCATGGGCTGTTCCGGTTGGCTGGTTCTGATTGCATCGCCGGTCGACTTGATCCGGCATGGGTTGAACTTAATACGCGCCGCCGCGATTGCAAAATCCGCGTGATACGCGCCGCCGCGATTGCAAAATCCGCGTGACAAAATTTGACGTTTACGTAAAAAGAAGATGGGAGACCGCTGATACGGCGGGTGGTTTTGCAGCGGCACCGGTTCTAGGGTTGGGCAGGCCGATGCAATCAGGAGGAGTGGGCGGCATGTATAGGGCACCGGTCGAGGATATCGCCTTCACGCTCAAGCACGTCGCCGGCATGAAATCGGCGCTCGATGCCGGCAGGTTCGGCGATCTCGGCGATGACCTGGTCGATGCCGTTCTTGGCGAGGCCGGCCGCTTCGCCACTGAAGAGGTCGCACCGCTCTACACGATCGGCGATCGGCAAGGTGCCGTGCTGAAGGACGCTGCCGTCACCACACCGCCCGGCTGGAAGGAACTCTATCGCCGCTGGATCGATGGCGGCTGGAATGCGCTCTCCGGGCCTGAGGAATATGGCGGCCAGGCGCTGCCGACCATGCTTGGCGTTGCCGCGCTCGAAATGTGGAACTCCGCCGCGATGGCCTTCGGCATCGGCCCGACGCTGACCATGGGCGCTGTCGAAGCGCTCGACAAACACGCCTCCACAGACCTCAAGGCAAAGTATCTCGAAAAGCTCGTCTCCGGCGAGTGGATGGGCACGATGAACCTGACCGAGCCGCAAGCCGGTTCGGACCTCGCCGCCTTGCGCGCCCGCGCGGAGCCGGTGGGTGACGGCAGCTACCGCATCTTCGGCCAGAAAATCTTCATCACCTATGGCGAGCACGACTTCACCGACAACATCATCCATCTGGTGCTGGCGCGGCTGCCCGATGCGCCCTCCGGCACGCGCGGCATATCGCTGTTCCTTGTGCCGAAATTCCTGGTCGGCGACGATGGCGCGCTCGGCGCCCGCAACGACGTCTTTTGTTCCGGACTTGAACATAAGCTCGGCATCCATGCCTCGCCGACCTGCACCATGATCTATGGCGATGGTTTCCAGGGCACCAAGCCCGGCGCTATCGGCTGGTTGATCGGCGAGGAGAACAAGGGCCTCGCCTGCATGTTCACGATGATGAACAATGCGCGGCTTTGTGTCGGCATGCAGGGGGTAGCGGTCGCGGAAGCCGCGACGCAGAAGGCGATCGCCTATGCCAATGAGCGCCGGCAGGGCAAGGCAGCGAGCTACACTGGCACGGGTATGGCGCCGATCGTCCATCACCCCGATGTCCAGCGTAACCTGCTGACCATGAAGGCGCTGACCCAAACCGCGCGCGCCATCAGCTATTCCTGTGCCCACGCCATCGACATGGCCCGTGTCTCCGCCGGTGACGAGGCGGCCCACTGGCGCGACCGCGCCAATCTGCTGACGCCGCTGGCAAAGGCGTTCTCGACCGATATCGGCGTCGAGATTGCCTCACTTGGCCTCCAGGTTCATGGCGGCATGGGCTTCATCGAGGAGACGGGAGCGGCCGCCTTTTATCGCGACGCGCGCATCGCACCGATCTACGAGGGCACCAACGGCATTCAGGCGATCGATCTGGTGATGCGCAAGCTGCCGCTCGGCGGCGGCGACCATGTGCATGGTTATATCGCTGAACTGGCTGATATGGCCGCAGCGGTGCGGA
This sequence comes from Mesorhizobium sp. AD1-1, assembly GCF_020164655.1. Taxonomy (NCBI): domain Bacteria; kingdom Pseudomonadati; phylum Pseudomonadota; class Alphaproteobacteria; order Hyphomicrobiales; family Phyllobacteriaceae; genus Mesorhizobium; species Mesorhizobium sp. AD1-1. The sequence continues at coordinate 8,392 of NZ_JAIUGP010000004.1, read as the reverse complement.
CCTCGAACCTGCAGGGTTTCGGCCGCACCGCCGACGCTCTCGACGCGGCACTTGGCGATCTCGGCGAAGCGACCCGCTTCCTGCAGAAACTGGCGGCCGAAGGCCGGGCGGACGAGGCGCTGGCGGGCGCGACGCCCTATCTCAGGCTGATCTCGCTTGCCGCCGGCGGCGCCTATCTGGCGCGCGGCGCTCTTGCCGATCAAGGCCGTATTCCCCTTTGCCGCTTCTTCGCCGAAAACCTGCTCGGCGAGGTCAGCGCTTTGCGGGCGCGCGTCATCGATGGCGCCGAAAGCCTCGCCGCTGCCGGAAAAACGCTGATTTCCGCCTGACGTTCACAAGGAAAGAACCGTGACAGACCATATCCTCGTCGAGCGCCAGGGCGCCATCCAGATCATCCGCATGAACCGGCCGGACAAGAAGAACGCGCTGACGCGCGCCATGTATGCGAAAATGTCAAAAACCCTGGCCGAAGGCGACGCCGATCCTGCGATCCGCGTCCATGTCTTTCTCGGCGTGCCCGGCGCCTTCTCCTCAGGCAACGACCTTGCCGACTTCATGGTCATCGCCACCGGCGGTGACGGCGGCACCGAAGTCTGGGACTTCCTGATGGCGCTGGCCAAGGTTGAGAAACCCATGGTCTCCGGCGTCGACGGCATCGCGGTCGGCATCGGCACGACGCTCAACCTGCATTGCGACCTGACCTTCGCCACGCCACGCACCGTGTTCAGGACACCTTTCGTCGACCTTGGCCTGGTGTCTGAGGCAGGATCGAGCCTCCTGGCGCCGCGCATCCTCGGGCAGCAGGGTGCCTTCGCGCTGCTTGGCCTCGGCGAAGGCTTTTCGGCTGAACGGGCGAAGGCCGCCGGCCTGATCTACGAGGTGGTCGAGGAAGCAGCACTGGAGGCCTCGGTGCTGGCGGCCGCCGGCCAGATCGCGGCCAAGCCGCCGCAGGCGTTGAAGATCGCGCGCGACCTGATGCGCGGCTCGCGCGACGACCTCGTCGCCCGCATCGGCGAGGAAAGCGAGCATTTTCGCGAGCGCCTGAAGTCCGATGAGGCGCGCGCCGCGCTCACCGCGTTCATGACGAGAAAGAAGGCCTGAGCCTCTTCTTCAGGGATAAAGCCTCGTCTTGTCCCAGGCGCCTTTCGCGTTGCGGCTGAAGACGAGCCGGTCGTGCAGGCGGAACGGCCTGTCGTGCCAGAACTCGATTGTCGTGGGCACGATTCGGAAGCCGGACCAGTGCTTTGGCCGCGGGATCTCGCCGATCGGGTAGCGTGCCGTGTATTCGGCCACTGCCTTCTCCAGCGCAAAGCGGCTTTCCAGCGGCCGCGATTGTTTCGAGGCCCATGCGCCGATGCGGCTGCCGCGCGGCCGTGTCGCATAGTAGGCGTCGGCTTCGGCGTCGCTGACGATCTCCACCGGTCCGCGAATGCGTACCTGGCGGCGCAGTGATTTCCAATGGAAACACATCGCCGCCTTCATGCTGCCAAGAATCTCCTGGCCCTTGGCGCTCTCGAAATTCGTGTAGAAGACAAACCCGCTTTCATCGAACCCCTTGAGCAAAACCATGCGCACATCCGGCATGCCGTCGGTATCGACGGTCGCCAGGGCCACGCCGTTGGGGTCGTTCGGCTCGCTTTTCGTGGCGTCGTCCAGCCATGCGGCAAACAGGCGAAACGGCTCGGCAGCCTCGGTAAAGTCACCGCTTGTTAACTCAGTGTCACTCATAGTTTTTCTCAAATTGTCACGAAGATTCTTACAAAGCCAAGATTCTTAACGAAGCAAGGGGGAGGCTGCCGATTGTCGCTTATCGCGCAAGCTTTTGACAGCAGGCAATGGAGCGTTATCGCTTCGGCCAGCGCGAAAGCCGCGATCGTGGCGGTCGCCTTGCCGCTTGCCGCTTGTGGCGCCGGCGGCTTCAGCCTGGAAAAAGCCGAAGTCGACCGCTCGATCCTGACCAGCAGCACATCGGCCTCGGCCGCGCCGGCCAGTCTGGATCGCGACTCCGACCAGACGACGATCGGCAATGCAGTCTCCTCGGCCGACATCGAGCAACTCGGCGGGCAGGCCGTCCCATGGGCCAATGCCGGTACCGGCTCGCGCGGTTCCATCACCGATCTGGCGGAATTGAAGGACAACGGCCAGACCTGCCGCCGCTTCAAGGCCTCGCGCGAAAGCTTTGACGGCGTTGCCATGTTCGAAGGCGAACTGTGCCTGGCCAGCGCCGGCGGCTGGCGCATGCAGGACTTCAAGGCGCTCTGATTTTCCGCGTCTGATATGCGGCTCCAGCACTGGAATTTCTTCCTATGGGAGCGCATATAAGAGGCAACCAGAGACTCAACTCTTCTCCAGGGCAGTAAGCATGCGCGACCCCTATGAGGTGCTGGGCGTTGCCAGGAACGCATCGGCCAAAGACATAAAGTCGGCGTACCGGAAACTCGCCAAAAAGCATCATCCGGACCAGAATCCGAATGATCCAAAGGCGAAGGACCGTTTTGCCGCAGCCAACCAGGCCTACGAGATCGTCGGTGACGAAAAGAATCGCGCCGCTTTCGATCGCGGCGAGATCGACGCCGACGGCAAGCCGCGATTCCAGGGCTTTGAGGGCGCTGCCGGTGGCGGCGATCCGTTTGGCGGCTTTCGCCGGCAGCAAGGTCCGGGCGGCTCGCGGTTCGAATTCCGCTCCGGTCGACCCGGTGGCGATCCGTTCGACGGCAACAGCGACATCTTCAGCCAGATTTTTGGCGACACTTTTTCTGGCGCTCGCGGTCCCGGCATGGGCGATCGCCGCCAGCAGGCGACCGCTGCCGATCTGAACGTGACGCTCGACGTCACCATCGAGGAAGCGGCGACCGCTGAAAAGGTGACGGCGATGTTCCCCGACGGCCGCAAGGTGGCGGTCAAGCTGCCGGCCTATGTCGAGGATGGCCAGACCATCCGCCTCAAGGGCCAAGGCGAGCAGGGGCCGGGCCAGCCAGGCGACGCGCTGGTCAAGATCCATCTGCGCCGGCATCCACGCTACCGCATCGAAGGCCGCGACCTGCACGCCGATCTGCCGGTGGCACTGGCGGATGCCGTGCTCGGCGCCAAGGTGCCTGTCGAGACGCCGACCGGCAGGCTCGCGGTCAACATTCCGGCCTGGTCGAGCTCCGACAAGGTCCTGCGGCTGAAGGGCAGAGGCCTGCCGGAAAAGGCCGGCGGTCACGGCGATCTCTACGCTCATGTGCGTATCATGCTGCCGGAAGGCGGCGACAGCGCACTCGAAGCGCTGTTGCGCAGCCAAAAAGGCTGATCGGCGGCTTTTGTCCCCTGAACTGTCCGTTTTGAGCGCTTGAAGGGGCTCTGTGCCTGTGCGATAGGGCAACCCACAAAGCTGAAATCTTGCGGAGAGCGCTCACATGGCGGGTGGACAGGGCCTAATGGCCGGCAAGCGCGGCCTCATTCTTGGCGTCGCCAACAATAGGTCGATCGCTTATGGCATCGCCAAGGCCTGCGTCGATCATGGCGCCGAGATAGCGCTGACCTATCAGGGCGAGGCGTTCAAGAAGCGTGTCGAGCCGCTGGCGGCGGAGCTAGGCGCCTTTGTCGCCGGCCATTGCGACGTCACCGATCCGGCGAGCCTGGATGAGGTTTTCGCCAATGTCGCCAAACATTGGGGCAAGCTTGATTTCCTCGTCCACGCCATTGCCTTCTCCGACAAGGATGAGCTGACCGGCCGCTATGTCGAGACTTCACGCGACAATTTCCTGCGCACAATGGACATTTCGGTCTATTCCTTCACCACCATCGCCAAGCGCGCCGAGGCGCTGATGACCGATGGCGGCTCACTGCTGACGCTGACCTACTACGGCGCCGAAAAGGTGATGCCGCACTACAACGTCATGGGTGTCGCCAAGGCGGCGCTCGAGGCCAGCGTGCGCTACCTGGCGGTCGATCTCGGCGCCAAGAAGATCCGCGTCAACGCCATTTCGGCCGGCCCGATCAAGACCCTTGCCGCTTCCGGCATCGGCGATTTCCGCTACATCCTGAAGTGGAACGAGTACAATTCGCCGCTGAAGCAGACGGTGACGCAGGAGGAAGTCGGCGATTCCGGCGTCTATTTCCTGTCCGATCTGTCGCGCGGCGTCACGGGTGAAGTGCACCACGTCGATTCGGGCTACCACGTCGTCGGCATGAAGGCGGTCGACGCGCCTGATATTTCGACGGTCAAGGACTAGCACCCCCAACCGTCGTCCGTCCCGATCCGCACCGGAAGACCTGATGTACCCGCTGGTTTATATCGCGCGCCACGGCCAGACCGCGTGGAACGCCGAAATGCGGCTTCAGGGGCAGGCTGACACCGATCTCAATGCTCTTGGCCGCGAACAGGCGACCGGCAACGGGCTTCGGCTAGCTGCGTTGGTTCCAGATCCCTGGGAATTCGACTTCGTCGCCAGTCCGATGAAACGGACGCGCGAAACGATGCAGCGTATTCGCGCCGCGATGAAGCTGGATCCGGATGCCTATCGAACCGATCCGCGCCTCGTCGAAGTCAATTTCGGCGATTGGCAGGGATTTACCTTTCCCGAGCTGGAGACGCGGTATCCCGGAGCAAGCGGGACGCGTGCTCTGGACAAGTGGAACTTCCAGCCGCCCGGCGAAGGCGCCGAGAGCTATCAGATGCTGCTCGAACGGGTGAGGCCATGCTTCGACGCGATCGAACGCCAGACGATATGCGTGACCCATGGCGGCGTCATGCGCACCTTGTTTCGTTTCGTTCTGGGATTGGCCGAGGACGAGGCAGCGAACCTGGAAATACCGCAGGATCGCCTGCTCAAGCTCGAAGGCAAGAGTCTGGAGTGGCTTTAATGCATGTCGCCCAAAAGTGGCCCCGGTTTTGGGAGAACGACATACATAAAACAAAGACCTAAAGCGGGTCGCCTGAAATCCGTTCAGACGCGACACGCTCTAGGCCATTTCGCAGGCGGCTCGGCGAAAGCTGAACCGCAAACGCTGCATTCAATTGAGGTTGGAAGCTCTAGTTGGCTGAGCTGTCCGGCAGTTCCATGTCGGTGATGACGTTTTCGCCATTGGTCACATCGTAGGCGATGACGATGTCCATGCCCGGCTTCAGCGCGTCGAGATCGGTCTCTGCGTTCAGCTTGTAGGACTTGCCGTCATCCAGCGTCAGCGTCGCCGTGTCCTTGTCGATCTTCTTGATCAGGCCTTCGGTCTGGCCGGCGAAAGCGGCGGTGGAAAGCAGCAGCGTGGCGGCAACGGCGCTAATCAGGGTACGCATAATCGTTCCTCTTTATCATTGCACCGGCATGGCGGCGGGCTGTTCAACAGCGGATGGAGCAGAGCAGAAACCAACCGAATGTGTCAAAACTAAATCCGCCAGATCACAGTTTGACCCCTGTGAAAAACGCCAATAGAACGCAATCTTCAGCCGGCTCCGATGCCGGGCAGGGTCATTTCATGTCTCACAACACGTTCGGCCACCTTTTCCGCGTTACCACCTGGGGCGAAAGCCATGGCCCGTCGCTCGGCTGCGTGGTCGACGGCTGTCCGCCCGGCATCCGCTTTACGCGCGACGAGATCCAGGCCGAACTCGACAAGCGCCGGCCGGGACAGTCACGTTTCGTGACGCAGCGTCGCGAACCAGATGAAGTGAAGGTGCTGTCAGGTTTCATCCTCGACGAGGACGGCGAGACGATGATCACCACCGGCACGCCGGTGTCGATGCTGATCGAGAATGTCGACCAGCGTTCAAAGGATTATGGCGAGATCGCCCGCCAGTACCGGCCCGGCCATGCCGACTACACCTATGACGTCAAATACGGGGTGCGCGATTATCGTGGCGGCGGCCGCTCCTCGGCCCGCGAGACGGCAGCCAGAGTGGCGGCCGGTGCCTTGGCGCGCAAGGTGGTGCCCGGCGTGGTGGTGCGCGGTGCGCTGGTGTCGATGGGCGAGAAATCCATCGATCGCGCCAACTGGAACTGGAATTTCATCGGCGATGCGGAAAATCCGTTCTTCACCCCCGATCCGGCTTCCGTTCCTGTCTTCACGCAGTATCTCGACGGCATCCGCAAGGCGGGCTCCTCGGTCGGTGCGGTGATCGAGATCGTCGCCGACGGCGTTCCACCGGGCCTCGGCGCGCCGATCTATGCCAAGCTCGACCAGGACATCGCCTCCGGCCTGATGTCGATCAACGCGGTCAAGGGCGTCGAGATCGGCAACGGCTTCGAGGCCGCCCGCATCACCGGCGAGCAGAATGCCGACGAGATGCGCATCGGCAATGACGGCAAGCCGGTGTTCCTGTCCAACAATGCCGGCGGCATCCTCGGCGGCATCTCGACCGGCCAGGCAATCGTCGCCCGTTTCGCCGTCAAGCCGACCTCGTCGATCCTGACCCCGCGAAAGTCGATCGATAAGGACGGCAAGGACGTCGAGATCATGACCAAGGGCCGCCACGATCCATGCGTCGGCATCCGTGCCGTGCCGATCGGCGAGGCAATGGTTGCCTGTGCGATCGCCGATCATTATCTGCGGCATCGGGGACAGACGGGGAGGGGAATAGGGGAATAGGGGAATAGGGGAATATGTTGCGCTCTTAGCCCGGCCGGCCAAATCTTTTTGCTTTTCCCTACTCCCTTACTGCCCTACTCCCTTATTCCCCTGCGAGCAAAGCGAGCACTTATGCCTTACGACCAGAAGAAAATCGTCGAAGCCCTGCGTGCTTTCGAACGCGGCGAGATCGTCGTCGTCATGGATGATGACGGGCGCGAGAACGAGGGCGACCTGATCGTCGCCGCTGTCCACTGCACGCCCGAAAAGATGGCGTTCATCGTACGCCACACCTCCGGCATCGTCTGTACGCCGATGCCGCGCGAAGAAGCCAAGCGGCTGAACCTTGCCCCCATGGTCGCCGACAACGATTCCGCCCACACCACCGCTTTCACCGTCAGCGTCGATTTCAAGCATGGCACCACGACCGGCATCTCGGCCGAAGATCGCACTTTGACCGTTCGCAATCTTGCCAACGGCAATGTCGGTGGCTCGGATTTCGTCCGGCCCGGCCACATCTTTCCGCTGATTGCGCGCGAAGGCGGCGTGCTGATGCGCTCAGGCCATACCGAAGCAGCGGTCGATCTGTGCAAGCTCGCCGGCCTGCCGCCGGTCGGTGTCATTTCCGAGCTGGTCAATGATGACGGCACCGTCAAGCGCGGTCCGCAGGTGCAGGCTTTCGCCGAGGAGCATGGCCTCAAGCAGGTTTCGGTCGCCGACCTCATCGCCTACCGGCAGCGCAAGGAAACGCTGGTCGAACGCGTCGCCTGCTCGGAAATCGACACGCTCGGCGGCAAGGCACAGGTCTTCACCTACACGCTGCCGTGGGACTCCATGCATCACGTCGCCATCGTCTTCGGCGACATTCGTGACGGCGAGGACGTGCCGGTGCGTCTGCATTCCGAGGATGTGGTGACCGATGTCTTCGGCACCAGCCACCGGCTCGACGCCATCATGAAGACAATGGGCGAGCGCAGGCGCGGTGTCATCGTCTATCTCAGAGAAGGCTCCGTCGGCGTTGCGCATCAGGAGCGCAAGCGGCCGGCAAGCGGCGACCGCGAGGATCACGAAGAGGCGCGCCGCCGCGAAAACGAGTGGCGCGAGATCGGGCTAGGCGCCCAGATACTCAAGGATCTCGGCATCTCCTCGATCAACCTGATCGCCTCGCGCGAACGCCACTATGTCGGCCTCGAAGGTTTTGGCATCCACATCGCCAAGACGGAGATCCTCTGAGCCTCCCGCCGATCCGGTTGCCGGAGAAGACGGATGAATGCGTCTCTGCCTTCCAGCCAACGCAGCGAGCGGCTTTTGCTGCGCCGCCCAGAAGAGGCTGATCTGGATTTCCTGATCGACCTCTTTTCGCGCCGGGAGCTTGTTGCGCATCGTCCGGACCCTGTCCCGGATACAGCCCAGCAGAGCGCCGCGCGGCTGACGCGCGACATCGGTCATTGGGACAAGCACGGCTTTGGCCGCTGGGCGGTCGAGGCGGATGAAAAGCTGGTCGGCTTCGGCGGCGTCACGGTATCGGCGGATTTCGACGGTCTGAACCTGTCCTATCATCTTCATCCGGCGAGCTGGGGACATGGCTATGCCACGGAATTGGTGACGGAAGCACTGCGCACCGCGTTCGGCCCCTTGCGTGCCGATCGGGTTGTCGGCCTCGTCCGCCCCTCCAATCCGGCTTCGCGACGGGTGCTGGAGAAATGTGGCTTCGTCTTCGAAAAAGAGGTGATGCTGCACGGGGCGCCAACGATAGTTTTGGCATTGGCGCACCCAAGAAGAGTCAATATTTCAGGCCCGGCCGCCTAGAGCGGCGGGGGGGGGGGGGGGGGGGGGGGGGGGGGGG